>CAYOHP010000001.1:0-189683 GCA_964403795.1 uncultured bacterium
AGAACGAGGCCACCGCGGCCGGGATCCCCTACGTGCAGTCCTACGCGCTAGGCGCCCACCTCGGCCTGATCCGCCTGGTCCTGGCGCGGAACTCCTCGAACGGTCGCCTGGTGGTCCAGCGCCACCGGACCATGGTCCAAGCGGCCATCCCGGTCGAGACCTTCCCCCGCGATCTCCAGGGCGAACCGGTGCGGCCGGAGGCCTCGATCCTGGCTCTGGTCCGCGAGGCCCGGGCCACGGTCGCTCCGATCGCCGACCGCCCGCTGGGGACGGCCGTCGCTCCCTTCGACCGGGACACCGCCCGGCTCCAGGACTCCCCGGCCGGCAACCTGATCACCGACATGATGCGCCGGGCCGCCCGCACCGAGGTCGCGCTGTTCAACTCAGGCGACCTCCGGGAGGGCCTCCCGGCCGGGGCGCTCCGCTACCAGGCGCTCTTCCAGGCGCTCCCCAAGAACGGCGAGCTGGTGGTGGTACCCGAGGTCCCGGTGGCGGATCTCATGAGGAACCTGGCCCGCTCCGCCTCGACCTGCGGCCGACGCGGCGCACTCCAGATCTCGGGGCTCCGGATCGAACTCTCCCGGGACTGCGACTGTCCGGAAGCGACCTCCCGCGGGGACGACGCCGAGGCCCGCATCCACCGGGTCGAGACCGAGTCCGGTCGCGTCCTCTATCGATGGGAAGGCGGCCAACCCGTCCTCGATCCGGAGCCGGTGTCCCTGGCCGCCAACGACTTCCTCTACTCGGGAGGCGCCGGCTACCCGGGGTTCTCGGCCATCGCCCGCCTGCCCGAGCGGCGTGCCCTGCGCGACGAGGTGGCCGACCAGCTGGCGGCGCTGGGGAGCTACGCGCCGAGCGACTTCGCCCTGGGCCGTTACCGGTTCACGGGAGCCGACCGCTGTCCGGCGGAGGGCCCGTCGCGGGACCCCCGATAGCCCGGGATCACCGCCTCCCTCCCGGGAACCCGGGGTGCCCGGCCCGGACCTTCAATCGCTGGCGCCGGACGGACCCACCGGGACGGAACGGCCGAGCACGGTCGCCACCAGGGCCTGCTGGGTGGGGATCTCCCACTCGAACTCGTTGTGGTTGGTAGCCCGGGAAGCCCTGGGCGATCCCACCGGCTCCTGGTTCGGAGAGAGCACCAGGTCGATCTTCCCCGAGGCCGCCAGGGCCGCAAGATCGGGCTCGAGCTCGAAGTTCCGGGCCATCCCGAAGACCGGCGTCGGGCGCACCGGCTCGAGGCCGCGCTCGATCAGGTAGAGGATCGACTTGCTGTAGACGCCGAGGCCGTCGACCCGTTCGTGGGCATCGTCCATGGTGAAGACCCGGAAGCGGGCGATCTTCCCCGAGTGGATCGCGGGGGCATACATGGACCGGAACAACTCGACGGTGCACGCCGGGGCCATCAGGGTGCAGGAGGCGACCTCGAGACCCAAGCCGGTCCGCCCCGTCCCGTCGACGTCGGGCGAGGTCAGGTAGCGGACCAGCCCTCCCAGGAGGATCGACCCGGCGCTGTGCCCGGCCAGGTGGATCTCGGTGTCGGGACGCAGCCTGACGAGCTCGGCGAGCGCCTTGCCGACCAGACGCGCCCCGCCGTCCGGCCGTTCGGTGGCGCGCAGGCCGTTCTCCCGCATCTCCCCCCAGACCAGGGTCCCGCCCAGGCGATGCACCAGGTTCTCGACCAGGGGGTCCAGGGCCGACCAGGCCTCACCCTCGGCCTCGTTCTTCGCCCTCCCGAAGGTGTCGTCGAAGAGGTTCCGCAGGGTCGTCATGGCGTCGGTCCGCCACACGAAGGCGATCGGGTAGATGCCGTGGGGCAGCATCAGGTCCTTCAGCATGGGGACCCTGCGCAACCCGCTGGCCTCGGGCACCATACCGCCGTGGGCATAGAGGAAGAGCCTCAGGGGACCCTCCCCGGAGGCGACGACCGGAGCCCGGTCCACGATCACCGAGCGCACCTCCTCGGGGGTCATGGACCAGGCCCCGGACGGCATGAGGAAGCCGTTGTTGGTGAGGCTCACCAGGTGGGGCCGGATCTCCGCCGGGTCGTACACGGGCTCTTCGCCCCAGGCCAGGCTCCCCGCCACCAGACCCGCGACCCAAAGGGCGCGACGAACCCCGGCACGCACCGACACGGATTGCCTCCCTGACGACCGGCCCGCGGGGACTTCTCCGGATCCCCTTCGGGCGCCTTCCTCCCTCCACTACGAGGGCACGACCGGCTCGGTTGCTTCCCTGGTCGCCGCGCCGGCCGCCTCCCGCCGGTCGCTCCCCGACCGGGATCCGCCTCCCGGAGCCTCGAGCCCGACTGCGCCCTTCGGCCCCCGTGTCGTCGCGCCGATGGTTCCTCCGAACCACTCCGAAGGGACTCCCCATGTCGAAACCCCGATACCTCCGGACCCTCGCCCTGGTCCTCGCTCTCTCGGGCGGACTCGCCCCGGTCGAGGCCGGCCTCGCCCCGGGATTCCTGATCGGGATGGCGACCAGGATCCGGGGGATGCACCGCCGCCACGAACGGGCCCAGCGCCAGAAGCGCATGGCCGACCTCAAGGAGCGGGTCGAGGCCTCCATCGAGCGGCTCCGCAGCCAGTACCCGGACGAGAGGCGCCAGGGTGTCGAGGAGATCCTGGAGATCTCCCAGGAGAAGGAGTCGAGCACCGCGCTCAAGCGACTGCCCGGTCGGGACCGCCTCGAGGTGGTGCTCGAGCGCATGCTCCGGGACGGCGACTGGAAGGTCCGGATGAACGCCTACCGGAGCATGGTCGCCTTGGGGATGGAGGTCCCCCCCCAGGACCCCAACGACCGCTACGAGCGGGTCTTCGGCCATGAACTCGAGGATCCGGCCAGCCAGGGAGACGACCCGACCGAGGCGGTACGGCTGCTCGCCGACAAGCTGGCCCCCGCCCCGGCCCCTTCCTCGCTGGAGTGAAGCGCGTCCCTCATCCCCACGGCCGGCGCTAGCCGGGGGTCCGGCGACGCCTTGCGGTAGCCCGCCTCCGACACTAGGATCGCGGCGTGCCGACCGGTCTCCGTAGCCAGATGCTCTCCAGCTCGGACGCCTTGCCGGGCCCTGCCCGGGCGGTGCCGGTGCTCTTCCTGCTCGGCTGGGTCCTGTTGGTGACCGGGGACGTGTTCGGCCCCGGAGGCGCCCCCAACATCCCGTTCTGCCTGGCGGTGGTCGCCGGGATCCGGCTGGGAAGCGAGACCGGCTTCTGGACCGGTCTTACCCTGGGCCTGGCCGCCGACCTGGCCTCCGACCTGGCGATCGGGGTCCAGGCCATCCCGGCCGCCTGCCTGGGGGCGGTGGTGGGGTGGGGTTCCCTGGCCATCAGTCCCGACTCGCTCCTCGCCCCGCTGGTGATGCAGGGTCTGGGCTTCCTCCCCTACCGTCTCGCGGTCCGCCTGCTGGCCGGCCTGGGCGGGCTCACCCTGGGAGAGACGCTGGTCCCGGGCGGCGTGTTGCCGGCCCTGGTCTGGGACGTCGCCACCGGACTCGTCGCCTTTGTGCTGGTCTCCCGGCTGCTGGCTGTCCGGTCGCGACCGTGAGCTTCCGGATCTCCCTCCTGGCCGGGCTCGTCACCCTGGCCCTCTTCGGACTGGGCTACCGGGCCTGGTTCCTCCAGGTCTACCGGGGCGAGTCGCTGGAGAGCCGGGCCCTGGCCAACCAGACCAGGGTCGACCCGATCACCGCCCCGCGAGGACGCTTCCTCGACCGTTCCGAGCGGGTCCTGGTCGAGAATCGGGTCTCGATCGACGTGCTGCTCCGCGATCCCCGGCATCGCCCCATGGGCGAGGCCCTGGGAAGGCTGGCTCGGGTCCTCGGACTCCCGGTGGCGGAACTGGACCGGAAGCTGCCCCGTCGCCGGACCGCCGGCTACTACCTCCCGGTGGTCCTGAAGGAGGAGGTCGGGACCCGCTCCCTGGTGCGCCTTCTCGAGGACCGGATCCACCTGCCTTCGATCGTCCCCCGGGAGATGCTGGTCCGCCACTACCTCTATGAGACCTTCGCCTGCCACGTGCTGGGCCGGGTGGGGAGGATCCCACCCGAGGACCTGGCGAGCTACCTGGTCCGCGACTACCCGCCCGACGCCTTCGTCGGGATCGCCGGACTGGAGCGGAAGTACGAGGACCGCCTGCGGGGCAGGGACGGGATCCGCAAGGTCAGGGTCGACGCCCTGGGCTGGCCGGTCGGCCAGGCGAGGGTCTCCGATCCCACTCCCGGCCATGATCTGGTGCTCAGCCTCGACCTCGACATCCAGCTCGGTCTGGAGCGTGCCCTGGGTGCCCGCCGCGGCTCGGTGGTGGCCATCGACCCGGCCACCGGCGACGTCCTGGGCCTGGCCTCCTCGCCCCGTTTCGACCCCAACACCTTCCACCGCAAGGTGAACGCCGACGAATGGCGCCGGCTGGCCGGCTCGGAAGCCGCCCCCCTGCTCGACCGTGCCCTGGAAGCCGCCTACCAGCCCGGCTCGACCTTCAAGGTCCTGGTGGCCCTGGCCGCCCTGGAAGCCGGGATGTCTCCCGAGGAGACGATCGTCTGCACCGGGAAGTTCGAGCTGGGGACCCGGATCGCCCGCTGCTGGAAGAAGGGCGGGCACGGACCCATGACGATGGTCCCGGCGTTGGCCCACTCATGCAACGTGTTCTTCTACCAGGCCGGACTCCGGGCCGGGATCGACGGGATGGTGGCGCTGGCCGACCGGGCAGGTCTCGGCCGGGCCAGCGGGATCGGGGTGGGCGGGGAGTCGCCAGGGATGATGCCCTCGCCTTCCCGACGTGCCATGAAGGGGGGAGGGGGCTGGACCCGGGGCGACACCATCAACGTGGCGATCGGCCAGGGGGAGGTGCTCACCACCCCCTTCCAGATGGTGCGCCTCCTGGGTGCCATCGAGAACCAGGGCGTCTTGATGAAGCCCCGCCTGGTGCGGGCCATCCTGGGCCCCGACGGGACCAGGGAGGAGATCGCACCGGAAGAGGCGAGTCGGCTCGGGGTCTCCTCCGGGAGCCTCACCACGGTGCTCGCAGGCATGACCCGGGCGGTACTCCGAGGGACCGGAGCGCGGGCCCGGGTCGAAGACCACGAGGTCTACGGGAAGACCGGCTCGGCCCAGAACCCTGCGGGACGTACCCACGCCTGGTTCGTCGGCGTCCTGAAAGCCGCCCGGGGCTCGGCCGCCATCGCGGTCTGTCTCGAGAACGCCGGTGCCGGGGGCGCCGAGGCCGCCCCCGTGGCCCGGGAAGCGCTGGAGGCCGTGGTGGCCTCGGGCTGGGGAGGAGGTCCGGCCCTGCCCTCTCCCCGGGCGCTCAGGGACAGCGCTCCCGTCCCGGTCTCCCGCCCCGCCACCCGGCCCGCCTCCAGCGAGGTCGCCGGGATCCCTGCCGGACCGGTCGAGATGCTGGAGATCTTCGCGGCGGCTCCCACCGGCTCGACCCCCTCGGATCCCGACGACGAACTCCTCTATGTCGACCCGCCCGAGCCCAACCAGGCCGTGGCCCAGAGCCGCGGCACCAGCTCTCCGGCACCGCGGGCCCAGACCCAGCCTTCCCCTCAGCCCCCCGGTCCTTCGCCCACGCCCCTGCCGACTCCGGGAGCCCGACCGGGTCCACGGCCGGCGCCCACTCCCCCGCCGCCTCCGGGAGTCGCGGGCCCGGCCCCCGCCCCGGCCTCGCCGCGCCCCCCGGGGACGCCCCCGCCGCCCGAGACCGATCTCGACGCGGCCCTGTACCGCTGATCTCCCGGAACCCGTCCGGCAACCCGCGCTAGACTGGGAACGACCCTGAACCGGAGGTCGACATGGGCATGATCTGGGATTTCCTCGTCGCCGGCGCCATCCTCTTCGGGCTCTCCCGCGCGGTACCCGGCGTGAAGTGCCGCAGCTACCTCGACGCCGTGAAGGTGGCGGCGGTGTACGCCCTCTGCTCCTTCGTCCTCAGTCGGATCTTCCTGGCCGTGGGGTTCGTACCGGCGGTCATGATGACCATCATGCTCACCGCGGTCTTCCCGCCCCTCGGGTTCCTGGCCGCGGGTCTCGGCGTCTTCGTCACGTTCCTGGTGATCGGGAGCATCAGTCTCTTCCTGGCCGACAAGTTCGTGGACGGCTACGAGATCGACGGTTTCGGATCGACCATGGTGGTCGTGGTCGCCGCCGGCATTGTCCGGTCCGTGCTCGCGGTGGCCCTGGGCGTCTGAACCCGATCCGGCGGCCCGCCGATGGGTAGGGCATGGATCCCCGCTCCAGGCTCCGGGCCGTCTTGGCCGCCGCGCTGCTCGCGCTCCCGGCCCTCGCCCGGGCGGTCGACGGGACCCTTCCCTGCCACCGGCCTCCCGCCCACCCGGGGGAGTTACGGATGCCGGACCGTTTCGACGGCCGGAGCCCCGTCCGTACCTGGAGGACCGTGGACCTCCGCCCGATCTCGCTGCGGGCACATCGCTGCTATGCCCGTCTCGACGGGTCCCGCTCCGAGTGCGACGGAGAGCTCCTCCGGGACCTCGAGACCGCCTGCAGGGCCACCTATTCGGGTCCGGTCGAGGCCGGGGCCCTGGAGCGCTGCCTGCTCTTCGCCCGGACCTGCTCCGGACAGCTGACCCCGGGCGCGCCGGAGAGCTGGAGGGACGCCCAGTACGAAGCCCTCCACCTGCACACCGAGGCCGATCGGGTGGGCGTCCGGACCTCCGACAAGTGGGAGGTCGAGTACCCCCGCATCGTCGGGGTGGTCCCGCCGGGCTGGCGCTGAGAGCCCGAGAGGCCGACGCCCAGGGGTCCTTCCCGGGCTGCCCCCTCCCGGGCCTCCCCAGCGTGGTATCCTGAGCCTCCGGGTCCGGCTCCCGATGGGCATCCCGGGCCCCGGGAGGCCGGCATGTCGACCAAGTTCGTCTTCGTCACCGGAGGCGTGATCTCCTCGCTGGGCAAGGGCATCTTCGCGGCGTCCCTGGCCCACCTGCTCAAGCACCGGGGCCTCACGGTCACGGTCCAGAAGCTCGACCCCTACCTGAACGTCGATCCCGGGACCATGAGCCCCTACCAGCACGGCGAGGTCTTCGTCACCGACGACGGCGCCGAGACCGACCTCGACATCGGGCACTACGAGCGCTTCCTGGACCAGAAGCTGGCCCGCTTGAACAGCGTCTCCTCGGGCCAGATCTACATGGAGGTCATCACCCGGGAGCGTCGGGGCGACTTCCTGGGTCGCACCGTGCAGGTCGTCCCCCACGTCACCGACCAGATCAAGGCCTGCATCGACCGGGCCGCCAAGGCCTCGGGCGCCCAGGTGGTGATCTGCGAGGTGGGCGGGACGGTCGGTGACATCGAAGGACAGCCCTTCCTGGAGGCGATCCGCCAGTTCTCCTGGGAGCGGGGACGCGAGAACTGCATGTTCTGCCACGTCACCCTGGTCCCCTACATGTCCACCTCCGGGGAGCTGAAGACCAAGCCGACCCAGCACTCGGTCAAGGAGCTCCTCTCGGTCGGGATCGTCCCCGACATGATCGTGTGCCGCGCCGAACGGCGGCTCACCACCGAGGTGAAGAAGAAGATCGGCCTGTTCTGCAACGTGCCGGCCGAGATGGTCATCGAGAGCCCCACCTGCCGCTCGATCTACGAGGTCCCCGAGGCCCTCCGCCAGGAGGGCTGCGCCGAGCTGGTGGCCCGGCGGCTCGACCTGCTGCTGCGCCCCTCGACCGAGAAGCCCTTCGCCGAGCTCCTCGAGCACATCCAACGCCCCCGGAGGGGAGCGGTCCGGATCGCCATCGTCGGCAAGTACACGGGCCACAACGACGCCTACATGAGCATCCACGAGGCCCTAAACCACGGGGCCCTGGCCCACTCGAGTTCCATCCGCATCGAGTACCGGGACTCGGAGGAGATCTTCCCCGACGCCGAACTGGAGACCTTCGACGGGGTGCTGGTCCCCGGCGGCTTCGGGGACCGCGGCATCGAGGGGAAGATCGACATCATCCGCAGGGTACGGGAACGGGGGATCCCCTTCCTGGGGATCTGCCTGGGGATGCAATGCGCGGTGATCGAGTTCGCCCGCAACGTCCTGGGACTGGCCGGCGCCCACTCCAGCGAGTTCGCGGAGCAGACCCCCCATCCCGTGATCCACCTGATGGAGGCCCAGCGCGAGGTCTCGACCAAGGGCGCCACCATGCGACTCGGTCTCTACCCGGCCGAGCTGGCGGCCGGCTCCCGGCTGCGGGACCTCTACGGGGTCGACCGGATCCAGGAGCGCCACCGCCACCGCTTCGAGTTCAACGGTACCTACCTCGAACGGTTCCGGGAGCGTGGCCTGGTCCCGAGCGCCATGAGTCCCGACGGCCGGCTGGTCGAAGCCGTCGAACTGGCAGGACACCCCTGGTTCGTGGGAGTCCAGTACCACCCCGAGTTCCTGTCCCGGCCGATGCGCGCCCACCCCCTGTTCAGGGGCCTGGTGGGAGCCATGCTCGAGCGCCGCTCCACCCGCAGCGACGCACCCCAGATCCAGGTCGTCTCCGCATGACCGCGACCGGTACCCGGACCGATTCCCGGCAGCGGGCGCTGGAGGTCGGGAGACGGACCCTCGAGGTCGAGGCCCGGGTCCTGGAGCGCCTCCGGGACCAGCTTTCGGAATCGTTCACGTCGGCCGTCGACCTCCTGCTCGCCTGCCCGGGGCGGATCATCGTCACCGGCATGGGCAAGTCCGGGATCGTGGCGCACAAGATCGCCGCCACGCTGGCGAGCACGGGGACCCCCTCGCTCTTCCTCCACCCCGCCGAGGCGGTGCACGGCGACCTCGGCATGATCACCCCCAAGGATGTGGTCCTCGCCATCTCCAACAGCGGGGAGACCGAGGAGGTGCTGGCGCTCCTCCCGGTGCTCGAACTGATGAAGGTCCCCTTCGTGGCCATGGCCAGCCGCCCCGGCAGCACCCTGGCCCGGGCCGCCTCCTGCTACCTCCACCTCCCGGTGGAGGACGAGGGCTGTCCCATCGGTCTGGCTCCGATGGCCTCCACCACCGCCAGCCTGGCCCTGGGCGACGCCTTGGCGTCCGCGCTGATGGAACGGCGAGGTTTCAAGCCTTCGGACTTCGCGGTCTTCCATCCCCGCGGCTCGCTGGGTCGGCGGCTGCTGACCAGGGTACGCGACCTCATGGTCCCGCTGGCGGAGTGCAGCCCGGTGGCGCCCGGGACACCCATGCGCCAGGTCCTGGACCAGATGATCTCGAGCAACCTGGGTGCCCTCCTGGTGGTGGACGGGCAGGGACTCCTGGCCGGGATCCTGACCGACGGGGACCTGAAGCGCATGCTCCGCGATCGACCCGAACTCTCCACCCTCTACCTGGAGACCATCGAGAGGCACATGACCCGGTCGCCCACGGTCTGCGAGCCCGACATCCTTGCCGAGGCGGCCCTCCGCACCATGGAGGAACGTCCCGGGGGCCAGATCACCGTCCTGCCGGTGGTGGAGGAGAACCGTCGCGCCCTCGGCCTGATCCGCCTCCACGACATCGTCAAGGCCAAGATCAAGTAGCGCTCCGTGGCCCGCCTCGCCGTCCTGCTCCTGGTGACCCTGGTGGCCTGGTGGGCCCTCCCGGAGGTGCAGGACATCCTGCAGCAGCCGCTGATGGCGAACCCGGTCGCACCCCAGCGGATCCGCATGGAGGACATCGTCATGACGAGCTACCGGCGGGACGGGGCGCCCGCCCAGCGACTCCATGGCAAGCGGGCCCGCATCGACCTCAAGTTCGAGAACGCCGAGGTCGACCTGCCGGTGCTCGAGATCCTCGAAGGCGGGTCCGTGGATGCCCGGATCACCGCCCGCGAGGGGAGGAAGACCCGCCTCGAGGGAGGCGCGACCCGCTACGAACTCGAGCACGAGGTGGAAGGCGAAACGGTCGACGGCAAGCGCCTCACGGGATCCCTGGTCCACTACCTGCTGAAGGAGGAGAAGATCGTCTGCCCCCGGCCCGCGACCCTGCGCACCACCGACACCGAGCTCTCGGCCCTGATCCTCGAGATGGAACCGGGGTTCGACCGGGGAACGGCCCTGGAGGACGTGCGGATCGTCCGTCGGGGAGAGCCAGAGACCCCGGGAGGTCCCCCGACCCGTCTGGAAGCCCAGTCCCAGGAGGCCCGCTTCGATTTCGGCCGACGAAGTCACCTCCTCCTGGGAGGTGCCCAGGCCCGGCAACAGAAGATGGAGCTGACGGCCCAGCAGATCCTCCTCGAGGAGGAGACCCAACGGGTGAAGGCGACCGGGGAGGCCATGGCCGTGGACGGCGACCTGGAGATCCGGGCCGAGATCCTGGCCTACGACGCCAAGGCCCGGGTGGCCGAGGCCAGCGGACCGCGACGCCCTTCGGCCGTGCAACGCCGCCCGGGGGCAGCCGACCAGACCATCACGGCCGCTCGGCTCAAGGGGATCCTGGGAGCCCAAGGCAACCGCCACGTGGTCGCCACCGGAGGGGTGGTCTTCGCCAGCGGGGACGGAACCACGATCCGGAGCCGGGAGGCCACCGCCTTCCATTCCGACGGGCGGACCCACTTCCAGGGCGATGTGATGATCGAGTCGGCCAACGGCCGTGCCACCGGCGACCAGGCCGTGTACTACCGGGAAACCCGTCGCGCCTACCTCACCGGTCGGGCCGAGGCCTGGGAACCCGGACCCGGCAACACCAAGAAGCGCCACGTGACCGGGGAGCGGATCCAGTACCATGCCGAGACCGGATCGGCGGTGGTCCTGGGCGGGGTCCAGGGCACCCTCCGGGAGGATCGGCCCGCCACCTCCGGAGGAGGCCGATGAGATCGCCCATGCCCCCCGTGGCCAGGCCCTTCCGGCCGATGCGGCTCGGCCTCCTGGCCGGGAGTCTCCTGGCCGGGAGCCTCCTGGCCGCCCCCCCGGCAGCCACCCCGGCCCCCGAGGAGCCCCTCCGGATCCTGCACGCCGACCGCGCCCCGGTCGACCGGGGCCAGGAGGAACTCGTCCTGGAGGGTCATGTCCGGGTGGCCCGGGGCACCGCGACCCTGTCCGGGGAGCACCTCGTCTACCGCCGCAAGGCCCGCATCCTGGAGATGCGGGGCGAGGTGGCGATCCTCGACCGCGACTCCCGGCTCAGGGCCGACTACCTGCTCTACGACCTCGGGGAGGACGCGGCCACCGCCTGGGGCTCGCCCCGCCTGGTCCAGGGCACGGGAGGCAGCGAGTCGGAGCAGGTCGCCTTGGAGGCGGTGCAACTGCGCCTGTTCCCCAAGGAAGGGCGGGTCGAGGCGATCGAGGACGTCCGGGTGGAGCAGTCCAGGGGGGAAGGCCTGGACCGCCGTCTCGAGATGCGGGTGAGGTGCCGGGTGGCCGAGATCCTGGCCCGGGGGAAACGCAATGTCTTCAAGGGGGACGTGCGGCTCGACACTCCCGAGGTGGGTGCGACCTCGGGTCGGATGCTCTACGAACAGGAGTCGCGACGGGCATACCTGTTGGACGGAGCCCGTGTCTGGAACTATGATTCGCAAGGAGAGAGGCTCGACGAACTCTCCGGAGACAAGATCATCCACTTCCTCGACGAGGGGCGGACCATCGCACTGGGTGGAGTGCGGGCCCAGGTGCATCCCGAGGCCAGCACGGGAACCCGGTTCCTAGGTACCCCAGGAGAGGCCGGCACCCGCTAAGGGGACGATCCGACTCGGCCGGGACACCCACCCGGGCACGGGGAACCTCCCGGGCCTCTCCCGAGCTCGGAGTCCGTACGTGTCCGTCCTGGTGGCAGAGAACGTCCGCAAGGTCTACGCCGGTCGCGTGGTGGTCCACGGCGTGTCCGTCACCGTCCACCAGGGGAGGGTGACCGGCCTGCTCGGTCCCAACGGTGCGGGCAAGACCACCACCTTCTACATGGTGGTCGGAGCGGTACGCCCCGACGCCGGCTCCATCCTCCTCGACGGCGAGGACATCACCCGCTCCCCGATGCATGTGAGGGCCCGACGCGGGATCGGCTACCTGGCCCAGGAGGCCTCGATCTTCCGCGACCTGACGGTCTGGGACAACGTCATGGCGATCCTCGAGTTCCTCCCGCTGCGCCGGGGCGAACGCCATGCCCGGTGCCAGGAGCTGCTCGAGGAGCTCTCGCTGATGCACGTGAAGGACTCCCTGGGCCGGGCGCTCTCCGGCGGGGAGCGGCGACGGGCCGAGATCGCCCGCACCCTGGCGGCCTCGCCTTCCTTCATCCTCCTCGACGAACCTTTCGCCGGTGTCGACCCGATCGCGGTCGGCGAGATCCAGAAGATCGTGGCCTATCTCCGGGAGAAGGGTCTCGGTATCCTGATCACGGACCACAACGTGCGGGAGACGCTCTCGATCTGCGACCACACCTACGTGATGAATGCGGGCCGCATCCTGGTCGAGGGCGGGGCCCACGAGATCATCTCGAATCCCGAGGCCCGCAAGATCTACCTGGGCGAGAACTTCGACATGGGCGGGCTCTCCACCCGGACCGCCTCGCACGGTGACGATCGGACCGGGATCCCAACCCCGACCCCGTCCCCGGCGCAGACCGCGCCGGCGACCACGGTTGCGGTCCCGGTTCCGACCCATCCCGTCGAGGCCGACCCCGGAGAGGCCGCGGCCAAGGCGTCGCCCACCCTCCGGATCCCGGCCGCGGCCGTCTCCCCGGCCCCCGCCTGGCCCACCGCTCCCGTTCCTCCCTCTCCCTCGTCGACACCCGTTCCGGATCTCCCGGAGGCAGCTCCCGTCGCTGCCCCGATCCCCTCGAACGGCTCCGAGCCGCCCTCGGTTCCGGCCTGGCCTCCCCAGCCCGGTCGCCCCTTGCTGTCGGAACCCGATCCCGACGAGGCACTCGACGAGCTCGCCGGCGGAGCCCGCATCTTCGACCCGCCCAGGACCAAGGGCGGCCGGACCGCCTCGGCCGGGCGGGGGACTCCTACCGCCCCCCTGGCCTGGCCCCCGACGCCCGGTCGGAACGGGGGCCGGTGATGAGCGCTCCCGCCTCGCCCGGCCCCGAGGTCCGGCCCGGGCCCCCGCCCGAGCCGCGCAACCGGTCGCCGTTCCGGAACTACCTGCTGCTCCTGATCACCGGGATCGCCCTGATCCACCTCGGGGACGAGTCGGGCTTCCTGCTCTTCCTCATGTTGATGGGCGCGGCGCTGAGCTACCTCGGCGACCAGCTCGGGACCTATTGCGGCAAGAACAAGCTCTCGATCCTGGGCCTCCGTCCCAAGCACACCGCCAACCTCGTGAACCTCGCGACCGGCCTCTTGATCACCGCCATGACCCTGTTCGGCGCCGGCACCATGAGCGAGAACGTCCGGATCGCCCTCTTCCGGGTGCGGGAGATCCGCAGCCAGGCCGTGTCGCTCGAGGCCGAGCGCAATCGGCTGCTCGGGGACATCGAGAAGGTCCGGACCGACCTGGGGGCGACCCAGGATGCCAATGCCACCCTGGCACGGGCCAAGAAGGGCCTGGAGGAGGAGCGGCAGGCGCTGGAGACCACCAATGAGGCCCTGGCGGCCCGGTACGCAGAACTCGATCGCGCCAGCCAGACCCTGGAGGATCAGAACCAGGGACTCGAGACCAGCCTCGCCGAGCTGCGGCAACGACGAGAAGCCCTGGACCAGAGCATCCGGGAGAAGCTCGCCGAGATCGAGCGCCTGAACCTGGCACTGGAGAAGAAGGAGACCGCGCCCGTGGTCATCTCCCGGGGCCAGATCCTGCTCGACGAGACCCTGGCGGTCCCCATGGAGGCGACCACTGCGGCGCTCCAGCCGCGCCTCGCCGACCTGGCCCGCCGGATCCGCTCCACGGTGGAGCTCCTGGACGTGCGGGTCGACGATCCGGGAGAGAAGCACCTGGCGGAGCGGGGCGTGGAGCTCGTGATGAAGCGCCTCCAGGAGATCCGTCGCGCCTACCAGGCGAGCCTCGACACCGGCAAGATCTCCCCCGAAGCCATTCCCAGGGAGTGCCATGTCTTCCCGGTGTCGACCCGCAATGTCTCGGTGGGTGAGGCTCTGAACCGCATCGCCTTCGAGGTGCGGCCCAACGAGATCGTCTTCCCGCTGGGAGCCGAGGTGGCCCGTACGGTGGTGGACGCCGAGGTCCCCCCGGACAAGCTCCTCGACCAGCTGCTCTTCTTCGATCGCCAGGTGCAATCGGCGCTGCGGGACCGGGGCGTCTCGATCAGCGTGCTCCGCCGGGGCTCGGTGGCCGCGGACTCGGATCGTCTGCTCGAGCTGGTCCACCTGGCCGACCGGATCCACGGAGCCGGGACCTCCCGGACGGTGCGATGCCTGGCACGCAGCGACCTCTACGCCTTCGGGGAGCCGGTCCTCGGATTCGAGGCCGAGCCCATCCCCTCACCCGCGCCCGGCGAGGACCCGGAGGCCGGGAGCACGACCTCCACCGGGCCCGGCCCGGAGGCCCATGCTCCCGAGGGCTCGAGCGACGAGGACCTGGCACTGGCCCTCCCGGAGCCGACCCTGGTTCCCTCGCGGCTCACGGGAGGCATGGAGCGCCCCGGCCCACCGGGCCGTCCGCTCGAGGAGATCCGCCTCTCGATCCAGGGCGGCACGCCCGGATCGCCGGACAGGGGAATCCCCGAGCGGAAGGGAAGCGACTGATCATGGGCAGCCTGCTGCTCGCGGTGGATCCCGGTCGCCACAAGATCGGTCTCGCCATCCTTTCCGCCACCGGGGAACTCCTCCGGCGCAGCGTGGTCTCTCCCCTCTCCCTCACCCAGGATCTCCAGAGCTTCCTGGGGGCGGAACGGAGCCAGCTCGCCACCGTCGTGATCGGGGACGGCACCGGGGCGGAGCGGGTGGCTGCACGGGTGAGGGAGTTGATCGGACAGGGTCCCCGGTTCGAGACGGTGGACGAGTCCGACAGCACCACCGAGGCCAAGCAGCTCTTCTACCGGGAGTTCCCGCCCCAGGGCCTGCTCCGGTTCCTGCCGAGGGGCCTGTGGCCCGATCCCGACATGCCGCTCGACGGGTTCGCAGCCGAGGTCCTGGGAAGACGCTGGCTGTCCCGCAGCCGGTCGACCGAGGCCGGCCTCAATCGCGGGAGCGCTCCCTGAGAACCTGAGGCGCCTTGAGCTTGGGGGCCCGGCCGGCGAGCAGGGCCTTCTTCACCTTGCGGGCATTGTGGAAGGTCCCCCGGCGGGACAGCAGGTCGTCGATGGGGACGATGGCTTCCCTCTCCATCAGGATCCGATCGGGATCGAGCGCCAGGGCCGCGGCATAGCAGGCGTTCGCCCCGGCCGGATCGCCGGCTTCCAGCCGGGCGAGTCCAAGCCGATAGGCCAGATCGGCCCGACCGGGGGCCTCGGCGAAGGCCGCTTCCAGGACCTGGCGGCTCTGGACCGTCCGCCCCAGCGCCCGGAGCCGCAGGGCTTCCGCCTTCCGGGCATCGGGATCGGCACCAGCACCGGCCTCCCCCCCCGGAGTCCCCGACGACCCGTCGTTCATCCGGTCACGGGAGTTCGAGGTCCCCTGGGTCTCCGCTCGAACCGATGTTCCAGGGATCGCGACCGGGGGACGGTCCGGGCCGCGAACAAGGTGGAATACACCGCGGTCATCATCGCCCTGGCCCCGTCCTTCAACCGGAGCACGAACCAGGGAACCGGCAGGCGCAGCGATCCGGAGCGCGCCGGACGGGTCCGGGGCGGAGCCGGGAGCATCGGCCGCTCCTGCTCCCGGCGGAGTTCCAACCGGACCTCCAGGACCTCGACCCGCTCCCGGAGCTTGCGGTTCTCGGCCACCAGCTCCTCGAGCAGCCGATTCTGGAGTTCCAGACAGCTCTGCACCCCGGAGAGGTCGACGATCGCGTGGGGCGCGACCGTCGTCGCCACCGCGCCTCCTCCGGCCGCTACCGACGGCACCGCCACGGCCGACGACCCCAAGACCGTCTCCCCGCCCGCTCCCGAGGCGTCCCCGTTCTCGCCCTGCCGCCGGATCACGATCCCGACCTCCGGCTGGTCGCCCGCAAGGAGGTCCTGGATCTCCGCCCGATCGCGCCCTTCCCGGAGGTAGGTCCGGATCCGGACGAAGGCCTCGAGATCCTCCTCCCCGAAGAGGAGCGAGTTGCAGGCTCCGCGCTCGGGGTTCAAGTGGTCCTCGTAGAGGCGCAGGTAGTTGCGCAGGGAGCGGACCGTGATGCCGGTCAGTCGCGCCACGTCCTGGATGGTGTACTGGCCCATGGCGCCCATTATACGCCCGGATCGACCGGATTTCGTCGTCTTCCGGCCTTCCCCGCTCCCGGCCTCCCGGCTCCGACGGGATCGCCCCGCGGGGGTTCGGAACCCTCCGCCCCCCGCCGATACCAGGAGGGACGGATCGAGTATCGCCAAGGACGCGCCCTCGGTCCCCGCTCGAAAGGAACGGATCGCCTTGATCGGCAAGCGCATCGCCGGATTGGTCGGACTCCTGGCCTTGGCGTCCCTGGTGCCGCTGGGGCGGTCGATCCAGGCCCAGACCTTCTCGGACGTCCCACGGGGCCATTGGGCCTTCGACGCGGTCGAGAAGTCGGCCCGTCTCGGCCTGGTGGTCGGCCATGGGGACGGGAAGTACGAAGGCGAGAAGCCCCCCAGTCGCTACGAGCTCGCCATGGGCATGGCCAAGGTGCTCGCCGAGGTCGAGAACCGCATCAGCGTGCGGGGAGTTCCCGACAGCCTGATCCGGAACCTCGAGCGCCTGAACCTCCACTTCGCCAAGCAGATCGATGATCTGAAGCGGGAGCAGGAGGTCCAGCGCAACGCGGTCCGGGAGCTGTACCGCCGGCAGAACCTGACCCCGCCTTTCTAGCGGCGGAAGGCCCCTCCCGCGCTCCCGGTCCGACCGGGACGACCGGGACCGTCGAGACGCCCTGGAAGCCCGGCTCTAGCAGCCGGGCTTCCTCGCGACCACCAGCATGGTCTCGTAGGCCAGCACCCCGGCCAGCCGGTGGAAGAGCTGGAAGGGGGCGAGCATCATCCGGTAGGCGATCCGCCGCCAGCCCGCAGCCGGCCGATAGGGATCGATCCCGAGCGAGAGCACCTCCCAGCCCCGGGACTCGAGCGCGGGGCAGAGCACCTCGGGCGAGAAGTGGTGCAGGTGGACCTCGGTCTCGGTCGGGCTCCCGGCCAGGTCGATCCCGGGCATCGGGGGCATCCCGGCCAGGTCCAGCCCCCGGAAGAATCGTCCCCCCCGCGCCATCGCTGCCAGGGTGCGTGCGCCTCCCCGGGTGGCCTTGTACCAGCCCGGGGCACCCTCGTTGGGCACCGCCACCACCAGCAGCCCGCCCGGAGCCAACAGGTCCCGGCACCGCTCCAGGGTGGCCGACGGCGAGGTGACGTGCTCGAGGACGTGGAACAGCGTCACCACGTCGAAGCCTGGTCCCTCGAACCCCACTTCCTCCAGCGCCCCATGGCGAAGTTCGAGTCCGAAGCGTTCCCGGGCTTCCCGCACCGCCTCCGAGGAGACCTCGGTGCCCTCCACCTGGAACCAGGTCCGGGCCTCGGCCAGGAACTCCCCGATCCCGGCCCCCACGTCGAGCAGTCGGCCACCCGACCGGAGGCCCCGCACGATCGCCGTCCGGTGTCTCCAGAGACCCCTGCGGGCTTCCTCCTGGCGGACCCAGGAGTCGTACTTGCCGGCCTTGGAGTAGAAGGCCCGGATGGCCGCCTGGGTGGGGCGGGGGGAATCGAAGACATGGCCGCAGCCGGAGCAGCGGACGATCCGCGATCGGGGGAAGAGGGGGTCGATCCGCTCGCCGCCGCAGAGATCGCAGCGGGTGACGCTCTCGAGCTCGGGATCGCCCATCCGGGCCGACCGTAGCCCGGTTTCGCGGAGGTGGTCAAACCCGGCCGCAGCCCCCCGGGCACGGCTCGCCCCGCCCGGATCGCGACGAGGTCCCGGCCAATTGGCCTAATCCCGCCGGCGACTCTGGACGATGGAATCCGTGGAACGGAGGAAGTCCGCGATGCATTCCCGTCCCAAGCTGGCCCGCCTGGTCGCCGCCGCGACCGCTCTCCTGGGTGCGGGGCTCCTCGCGCCCTCGCCGGCTCGCGCGGAAGGCTCGCCGTTCGTGGACCTTCCCGCCGACCACTGGGCCTACCCCGCGGTCCAGGGCCTCGTCTCCAAGGGGATCCTCTCCGGGTATCCCGACGGTTCGTTCCGGGGCAACAACCTGGTGACCCGCTATGCCCTGGCCGTCTCCCTGGCCAAGGCCATGGAGGGCGGGGCGCTCGCCGGCAAGGATCGCGACGGCCAGAAGACCCCGCTCTCGATGCAGGATCTCGACACCCTCGAACGCCTGATCAAGGAGTTCGGCGACGAGCTGGCCCTGGTCGGGGTCAAGACCGCCGCCATCGAGGAGCAGATCAAGGCCCAGGCTCGCTCGATCGAGGACCTGGACCGCCGGGTGGTCGAGCTCGAGACCGGCGAGGGCGGGAAGCAGGACAGGGTCCGCTTCCTCGACGGCCGGGTCCGGGCCCTGGCCTACAACAAGGCGGCGCTCGACGGCTCGCTGGACGCGATCGTGAACGTCGGGTTCGACGTGAACAAGGACGTCGACGCCCGCATCGGCCTGCGCTACCGGAACATCTTCGACCAGATCGACAACGAACGCTTCGGGACCTACGAGGCCTATCTGCGGAGCAAGAAGCCGGTGGGTCCGGTCGACGAGGTCAAGTTCGGCAAGTTCAACCAGTTCCTGGGGGCCGGCCTGGCCCTCTACGACCTCCGGGAAGGCCTGCAGCTCAAGTCCTCGCGCAACGACGTGGACTTCGAGCTCTCGTACTTCGACGCCCTGATGGCCCACGTCTCCACCGAGGTCCTCGACGACGGACGGCTCGGGTTCTACTGGATCAAGCAGGACCGCACCGGCAACCGCCGCCCCGAGCACCTGGGTGTCTACACCCTGGGCAAGGTCTCCGACAGCCTCGACTACGCCATGGAATTCACCCAGTACGACAACGACGGACCCACCCCCGGCAACCGGGACGTGGAGACCAACTCGTTCTACCTGGGCGTCGGCTTCAAGCCCAACGCCGAGAAGGCCACCAAGCTCCGGCTGGGCTGGCTCATCCAGGGCGAGGACTACCGGGCCATGGCGGTCGACTCCGACCTCCGCTGGCAGTTCCCCGACATGAGGCTCTCGCCCCACCACGACGTGCTCCAGGCCCTGCGCGACGCCACCCCGGCAGGGATCGACCCCGACGAGCTCGCCGGGTTCCGTGACCTGAAGCTCGGGGTCGATCTGGCCTTCGCCGACTCGCCCTGGAAGATGCGCATGGATCTCGACATGCTCCGCAGCCACACCAGCTCCCTGAACCACGCCGACGACGAGTTCGACGTCTTCACCTTGTTCCTGGAGCGGGAGATGGGCGAGGGGCTCGACTTCCAGGTCCGCTACCAGGCCCTCTCCTTCGACAACGAGAACGGGGCGGCCACGGTCGACGCCCAGCCCGCCCTGCGCCGCCAGGACATGAACACGCTCCGGGCCCAGGTCGTGAAGCGCTTCTGACCGCCCGGGCCCATCCCACCCGGTCCCGGCCCGAGCCCCGGACGCCTGCCCGCGCTCGTCGCGAAACCGTGACGCGTGGCATCCCGCCGGACTGGTACCATCGCCCCGGATGAGCAGCCCCGAGGATCGCTTCCAGGGTCGGGTGGTGGTCATCGGGGTCGCGGGGGGCACGGCCTCCGGCAAGACCACCCTGGTCGACCAGATCGCCCACTTCTCCGGCGAGGCCCGGGTGGCGATCCTGCGCCAGGACAGCTACTACAAGTGCCAGGACCACCTCTCCATCGAGGAGCGGACCCGCACCAACTACGACCACCCCGATGCCCTCGACAACGCCCTGCTGGTCGAGCACATCCGCCAGCTGGTGGCCGGCAATGCCGTCGAGGTCCCCAGCTACGACTTCCGCCACCACACCCGCAGTCCGCTGACCGTGAGGGTCGAGCCCCGCAAGGTGGTGCTGGTCGAGGGCATCCTGGTGCTGGAGCACGCCCCGCTCAGGGAGCTCATGGACCTGAAGATCTTCGTCGACGCCGACCACGACCTCCGATTGCTGCGCCGGCTGCGGCGCGACGTCGAGGAGCGGGGCCGGACCTTCGACTCGGTGATGCGCCAGTACCTCGAGAACGTCCGCCCCATGCACCAGCGCTTCATCGAGCCTTCCCGCCAGCACGCCGACCTGGTCGTCCCCAACGGGGGCCTGAACCCGGTGGTGATCGGGCTCCTCTCCAGCCTGGTCGAGATGCGCAACATCGACCGCCGCAAGGCCCCGAGGGGACCGAGCTCGCTGTTCTGAGACCCCGGGGGGCAGGACCACCGTGACCGAAGCCGACGGACCCTTCGACACCCCGGTCGTGCTGGTCTCGTTCAACCGTCCCGACTTCGCCCGCAGGGTCCTCGATGCCGTGCGCACGGTGCGTCCCACGGAGCTCTTCCTGGTTTCCGACGGTCCCCGCCACGCCGGCGACGTCCCGCTGGTCGAAGCGACCCGTCGGGTCTACGACGAGGTGGACTGGCCCTGTCGGGTGGTCCGCGACTTCGCGCCCGCCAATCTCGGCTGCCACCTCCGCATCGCCTCCGGCCTGGTGGCGGCGTTCGAGCGCTTCCCCGAGGCCATCGTGCTGGAGGACGACACCGTCCCGCACCCCGACTTCTTCCCCTTCTGCCGCCAGCTCCTGGCCCGCTACCGGGACGAACCCCGGGTCATGCAGATCGTGGGCACCCGGCTCTCCGACGCCCCCTATCCGAGCCCGCACTCCTACCTCTTCACCCAGATGAGCACGGCCTGGGGCTGGGCGAGCTGGCGACGGGCCATGGCGGGCTTCGGCCCCGACGACGTCGGCACCCCCTTCACCCGCTGGCTCGATCTCCGTCCCCGGCTCCGCCACTGGGTCAGCCAGGCGACCGGCATCCCCGGCAAGCTCTCGCAGCTCCTCCTGGGAAGGCATGGATGGGGCGGCCTGGACGAGGATCCGGCTCTCCGCGCCCGGGTGGAGGCGTGCGGCCGGTTCTTCACCCACGGGATGAAGGTGGCCGTCACCCATCGCATGTCGAGCTGGGACCTGGCACTTGCCTACCGGATCGTGCGTCTCGACGGGCTGGTGGCCTCGCCGCTCACCAACCTGGTCACCAACGTGGGGTTCGGGGCGAGGGGCACCCATGCCAGCGACCCTGCCTCGCGGTTCGGGAACCGCCCGGTCTCGGGCCTCGAGTGGCCGCTCCGCCACCCCGCCTCCATCGCCCTCGATGCCGAGTACCAGCGACTCTGCGCGCGCTGGTACGACGAGGTCTCGGGGTACGGCTGAGCCGGAAACTACCTACCCAGCCCCGAGCCAGCGGCCCTACCCCTCGGCCAGCAGGAACCGGAGGATGCTCGAGCTCCGATCGGCCCACGACGACTCGTGGTGGGTGGCACCCTTGATCAGGAGCGAGCGGAGATCGCGTCCCTCCCGCCAGCCGAGGGCCTGGAGCCGTTCGCAGGCGGACTGGAACTGGTTCACCATGGTCTTCGACTCGCGCGTGCCCATGTCGATCCAGACCCGGGGCCGGGGCCCATCGCCGGGCGGGATCCGGAGCACGGCCTGGCGGGCCCACCAGACGCTGGGCGAGACCACGGCCACGGAGCGGAAGGCCCCGGGATGGGCGATCGCCGCCCACAGGCCGAAGAGCCCGCCCATGCTCGACCCGATCAGGCTGCCGGGTCCGTCCTGGGCCCGGAAGCGCGACCGGATCAGCGGAGCCACCTCGTAGAGCAGGAACTCGAGGTGCTGGAGGGCGCCGCCCCCGTCCTCCTCGGACCGGGAGGCGTCGGCCTGCTCGACCGCGGCCGCGGCCGCCACGGCCGCCCCACCGGTGGGCTCGGGCGCCGCCGCCGTCCCGCCCCCGGAGGGAGCAGCCGCATCGGCCAGCTTGGTCCAGTCGCCCGAGGGCGCGGTGGCTTCGGAACCGGTACTCGCCGGCTTCTTGGGTGCCTTGGGCGCCGGACAGAAGCTGTACTCGAACATCCGCCGCTCGGCCCCGTTGTCGATCCCGACCAGGATGCAGGGCGTCCCGCCCTCGATCTCGATCTGGGTGGCGATGTCGTCGAGGCCCCACTCGATGCCCCCGTAGGAGGTCGAGGCGTCGAAGGCGTTCTGGCCGTCGAGCACGTAGACCACGGGGAAGCGGCGGGTCGGCTCCCGCAGGTAGGCGTCGGGCAGGTGGACCCGGAGCACCCTGGCCCCCGGCACCCGATCCGAGGTGCGGATCACCAGGTCCTGGTGGAGGCCGGAACGGGTCGGGAAGGTCCCCCGGGGAAGCCGATCCCGCCAGGCGACCGGATAGACCCACATCGGCTCGTCGATCATGGCGGCGCTGCGTCGCGGCACGTGCTGGCCATGGAAGCCGACCTCGGGGACGTTCCCGGGAGTGCGGTGGATCGAGAACGGGTCCTCGATACGGGCCCGCACCAGGCTCCCCCGGAAACTGCCGCCCAACCCCGGGACCAGTTTCACCTCTTCGCCCGACTCGAACTTGAGGACGATGCCCTCGCCCTTGCGCATGTCGCTCGGGGGGAAGACCACGATCTCGCGCTGCGAGGGACTCGCCGACCTCCGGGGCTCCTCGCTCCCGGGCAGGAAGGTGATCGCCCCGCTGCCCGGACCACCGCCGTCGTCGGACCCCGGGGCCGGATCTCCGGTCCCCCCAGGGATCACGTGCACGTGCTTGGGCTCATCGGACATGGGTCGCCATCCCGGACTCGCAGCCGAACCGGCATTGCCGGCTCTTGAACGATAGACCACACCCGGCCGCGAGGGAAGCCGACCGGCCGGACCCCTCAAGCCGTGGAGGAGAGGAACACCTTCTTGTCGGAGCAGTAGCCGAACGCCACCTCACGACTGATCAGACCTTCCTTGAGGAGGCGGGTCAGGTCGTCATCCTTGGACTGCATCCCCTCCTTGCGGCCCGAGATGATCGCCTGGTCCACCTGGTGCAGCTTCCCCTCCCGGATGAAGTTGGCGACCGCCGAATTCTTGAGCAGCACGTCCCGGATCGCCACCCGCTTGCCGTCCACCGTCGGGATCAGCTGCTGGGTGACGATGGCCCGCAGGGTCTCGGCCAGCGAGGTCCGGATCAGCTCGTGGTGGTCGGCCGGGAAGCAGTTCACGATCCGGTCCACCGTCTCCCCGGCATTCGAGGTGTGCAGGGTCGAGAGCACCAGGTGACCGGTCTCCGCCGCGGTGATGGCGAGCTGCATCGTCTCCCGGTCCCGCATCTCGCCCACCAGGATCACGTCGGGATCCTCCCGCAGCGCCGAACGCAGGGCGTCGGCGAAGCTCCGGGTGTTGGTCCCCAGCTCCCGGTTGGTGATCACCGACATCCGGTTCTGGTGCACGAACTCGACGGGGTCCTCGATGGTGATGATGTGGGACTCCTGGTGGGTGTTGATGAAGTCCACCATGGCGGCCAGGGTCGTCGACTTGCCGCTGCCGGTGGGACCGGTCACCAGCACCAGGCCCTGTTCCAGCATGCAGAGGTCGCGGAACACCCGGGGCAGCTTCAGGTCCGCCAGGGTCGAGACCTTGCCCGGGACGTGGCGCATGGCGATGCAGGTCCCCTGCAGCTCCTGGTAGCAGTTCACCCGGAACCTCCCGACCGTGCCGGCGTCGTAGGCGGCGTCCATCTCGAAGGCGCCTTTGGCCCAGAGGTCCCGCTGCAAGGGCGGGAGGACCTCCAGGGCGAAGGCGTGGGTCGCCTCCCGGGACATCACCGCCAGGTCGGTCTGGCGCAGGTTCCCGTGGATCCGGAAAATGGGAGCGAGCCCGGGCTTCAGGTGCACGTCGGACGCCTGCAAGCGGACCGCCCGAGCCAGCACCTCGGTCAACGCCAGAGGGTAGTCGGATCCGGCGGACACGGCCTGGACGGCTCCCCCCGGGGCGCGCCCCCTGGGCGCCGGAGCCCGATCCAGGTCGGGCACGTCCACCGACTCGCGTCCGACGGGAGCCGCCGGCTCGTCGTCCTCGGCCACCTCCCGCGGTCCCCCCGGCCCGGAGCGGGCCCGCAGCAGTGCGGGGTCGTTGCCGGCGATCGTCACCGAGACGGTGCTCATGGTCGGGAAGGCCCGGGGAGGCGCCTGGGCGGCCGCCCGACGAACATCCTCGATGCCCAGGGTGGCCTTCTGGAAGAGCCCCTCGAGTTCCTCCCGCTGGATCTGCTTCAGGTCGTGGAGGAGCTGTTCCCGGTCCTGGGGCCCCAGGCTCTCGAGGGAGACGAGCAGGGGCTTCATCCCCGGGAGTTCCAGGGTCTCCATCACCCGACGGCACAGGCCCCGGATGGTGTCGTTGGGGCTGTCGAGGTATTCGATCAGGGGGCGGACCGCGATCACGCCCATCCGCACCAGGATCTCCCGGATCTTCTCGGTGTGCTCGGGGTACTCGTAGGAGGCCTCGAGGATCGACCGGCAAGCGGCCGCCGCGGGGAGTTTCCCGAGCGCCTCCAGGGCCCACAGGCCCTCCTCGGGATCGTCGCAGTTGTAGAGGAAGTTCTCGAGCGGCCCGACCGCCCGCTCATCCCCGGTCTCGCCCAGGGTGTGGAGCGCCCAGAACCGGACGTCCGAGGTCCCGGCCTGGCAGGCCTCCGCCAGGTACTTGAGCGAGGGCCGCCCCCGCGACTTCAGGATGTTGGCGGCCACCCGGCGGTTCGACCAGTTGGCGTCCCCCAGGAACTCGACCAGGAAGGGGATGACCCAGTTGCCCTCGGCGTCCTCCAGCGACCGCAGCACGTAGTGGCGGATGTTGGGGTCGTCGTTCTTCATCCCCTTCTTGATGGTGGCCCGGCTCTCCGACCCGAGGATCCGCACCAGCAGCCGGAGACACCAGTACTTGAGGTCGCCGGAGCCCTCGGTGAAGCCGCGCTGCAGGAGCGGGAGCACGTCCTTGCCCCGGGCCTCCAGGTAGCCGGCCGCGGTCTGGCGGTTCAGCCAGGAGTCGTCCATGAGGCTGGCCACCAGGAACTCGGACGAGTCGGCCCCCGGGATCTCGCTGGCCGCCGACAGGGCATGGGTGCGGACCGACGAGTCCTTGCTGGCCGCGTAGATCTTGCGGATCCAGGGCAGGCACTCGGCCCCCACCAGCTGGGCCAGTACCCGCATGATCCAGTAGCGCTGGTCGATGGTGCCGCTGTTGTAGGCGTTCTTCAGCGCCTCCACGACCTGCGGGTTCTTGCCGATCCGGGCCATCAGGGCGGCCGCCTGCTTGCGGACCGTCCACACCGGGTGGTCGAAGGCCGAGAGGCAGGCCGCGAAGAGGGCGGCGCCGTCACCCTGCTTCCCGAGGGTGTCCAGGGTACGGAGCGCCGACTGCTTGTCGAGTCGCGCCAGGCTAGCGGCCTGAGTCACCCCAGAAAGGTAGCCACGGAACCCGCCGGGGGACAAACCGCACGAGGACCGGCCGAAATCCGCGGCTCCGGACCGGGACTCCGTTCACATGCCGGGGACCCCCGGGGCAGGCGGGAGAGCCATGGCCCGCAGGCGCGCCGGAACGTCGGGATGGAGCCGGCCGGACTCGTCCCTCCGCAGCACCACGACCCCGTCCGCCGCGAACTCGATCCCGTATTCCTCCACCCAGCCCGCGGAGACGAGCGCCTCGACATCGATCTCGGGCGGTCCCACCGGGGCCGGATCCCGGTTCCAGGGCATCCAGAACGGGGGCCAGTCGGTCTCGCGGAGGCTGAGCACGATCCACGGGAAGCTCCCGACCTCGGGATCGGGACGATCGTAGAGACTCACGGTGGGCCTCCCCATGAAGTGGGGTGCCAGACTCCCCTGGACCCAGAGAGCGGCCTCCGGGGGCACCAGCTCCCGGATCGTCTCCAGATGGGGAACGAAGGCACGGGGCCGGAACATGTCGGGCTTGGCAGGCATCCAGGTGTGGAGGACGAGCCAGGAGCCGACCGAGGCCACCAGGACCGCGGTCGCCAGGCGCGGGCGCCGGACCCCGGACCGGCCGGCCCCGGCGGCAGTCCCGTCTGCTCCCTCGGTTCCCCGGGCGAGCCATGCTTCCAGCCGCCGGAAGCCCACCGCGAACGCCACCAGCAGGAACGGCACGAACACCGCCCCGTAGTGGTAGCGCACGTTCAGCATGTGCTTGTCGTTGCAGAGGTAGGCGTAGCCCAGGAAGGCGAGGCCGCCGGCCAGCACCTCGGGGGCCAGCAAGGGGATCCCCAGGGTCGGCACCAGGAAGAGCACCGCATGGGCCAGCTTGGAGAACGAGAAGCTGGCGACCACGGCCACGTGGGGTCGCAGCAGGAGGGTCGCCAGGATCGCCCCCGGACCCTGTCCCAGATGGCCGTAGCGGTTCCCCCACTGGGGGTGGTGGTTCGCCCCGGCCAGGGCCGGGATCACGAAGCCGTTGACCGCCAGGAACCACCCGAGGCCTGCGACGGCGATCACCCAGCCGACCCTACGCCGGGCGGGCCAGGACAGGGCGACCAGGAGCCCGACCCAGGCGACCGTCATGGAGACGTCTTCCCGCACCGCGAGCGCCATCCCGAATCCCGCCAGGGCGAGCGGCGTCGACCCGACGAGCAGGCCCAGGCATCCGGACAACAGGATCGGGACCGCCAGCACCACCGGGTGGTAATCCCACTGGTTCCAGTAGAAGACGCTGGGTGTGGCGAGGAAGACCCCGACCAGCAGCCACCCTCCGCGGGGCGGCCCCAGGATGCGCTCGCCCAGGAGGAAGCAGAGCGGGACCGACAGGGCCAGCGCCAGCGCCTGGACCACCAGCAGGGTCTCGGGCGAGTCGTGGAGCCGGAGGAGCTGGGCCACCGCGAAGCCCAGGATCGGGAGGTGGATGTAGCGACGGCTCCCGTAGTCCGGGAACGAGAGGCGGGTCGGCTCCCGATGGACCGCGTTCCACGCCACGTTGTACTCGTAGCCGAGGTCGAAGAACCCGGTGCGTCCCGCCCGGTGGCAAGCGAGGGCAGCCGCCGCCAGGACCACCCAGACCAGGAGCGCGACCAGGAGCACCGTGCCGGGAACCCGCAGGCCGCCAGGGTCCCGGGACCGTTCGACCTCCAACCTCGCCTCCCGGCGGGATCCTACCAGTCGACCGGAACCCGCGATCGTCGCCACCTTGCAGTCTATCGGCCCGGGCGCTCCTCGCCCCCGGCCTCCCGAGCCGGAGCCCGCCGGGTGGGATCCAGGCGCCCCCGGGGCGTCAGCACCTCCCAGCCGATCACCTGGTCGGCATCCACGGCCAGGCCCGTGCCCTTCCGGGGGCCGCCCGCACCGCCCAGGGATCTCACCCGGAGCACCCGGCCCGCCACCGCCACCAGTTCTCCCCAGGTACTGCCGCGCCCACTGGCGGTGGCCGCCTCCCTGCCGGTCGCCACCTCGACCAGGGCCCGACACCCGGACCCGGGTCCCTTCCAGCCTGCGAGCAGCATGGGCTCCAGGGTGGCCTGTGCCCGCTGCCTCCGGACCTCGGCGAAGCGGGGAGGGAGTGCGAACCCGAAACGGCGCGACCAGGGCCGCCGGAAGAGCCGGGCCGGCCGGGGGCGCGCCCGGCCTGCAAGCGGCTCGCAGACCACGGCCCGGTCCTGGTTGTGGTGCGGGTCCTCGGCGTCGCGGACCTCGAGCGCCCAGTCCCAGGTGGCGCTCCGGCTGAACTCGATCACAGGCACCAGGCCGATGGCGCCACCCGGCCGGCCCAGTTCGTAGTGCTCGGTCAGCTCCGCCACCCGACCCTCGAGGATCGAAGCCGCCAGCACCGCCAGGCCAGGATCGTCGGCCCGACAGAGATCCTCGGAGGGATCGAGCACGTCGAGGTCGAAGCCCCCCGCCTCGGCGAGCCCGTGGGTGTGGAGCCAGAGCCGTCCTCCGCCCCCGGGTCGCTCGACCAGATGGCGGGAGAAGAGGGAGGAGACGTCCAAGGGAGCGTCGTGGGCGAGCTCCTCGGCCAGGGCCTCGGGCGACCAGATCCTCCCCGAACCGGAGTCGAGGACCCCGACCCCCGCCTGCCCGAGGGCCGCCCGGGCGTAGCGCAGCTGGTCCTTGGCGGCCTCCTCGCGGCTGCGGGCGCGGGAGCGCACGAAGAGGGTCGCCGCGGTCCTGGTCGTCGCCAGCCGGGCGCGCTCGGCGACGGTCAGCTCCGGCTCGACCTCGGCGAAGGGGGGAGGGGACGCGGGCGCGTCCGGGAGTGCCACCAGCGAGGCGCTTCCCCACCCGGGATGGGCCAGGTCGAGCACCAGACCGGGCGTCGTCCCCGAGCGACGCGACAGGAGCACACCGGAGGCGAGGAGCGGGACCTCGAGCTGCGAGAGATCGAAGGAACCGGGGAAACAGAGGATGGCAGGGGCCAGCGGGAAGGTGTCGTGCATGGGGCCGGGAGGTTGGCCCGCACGGCGAGCCCACCTCCACCCACACGCGCTGTCACGGCATCCCGGGCAGGCCGCCTATCTGGTCCAGCTCGGCCGGAACCGCACCGTGACCGCCGAACCGTAGTCGAGGCTCCCGGCGAAGACCTCGGCCGGGGCCCACATCACGGTCTCCATCAGGTCGCCGGCCTCGATGGCGGCCCGCTTCCCGGCCGGCGAAGCGAAGGCCCGCTCGGCCGCCTCCCGGCTCGGCCAGTGGAGCCAGGCGATCTCGCTGTCGGCGTTCGCCACCACCACGTAGCCGTCGAGCCCATGGGGAGCGAAGGCCTCGCGGGTGGCGGCCACATGCGCCGAGAGCTTGTCCAGGAACTCGGGGGCCGGGCTCCCGGCCTTCCTCGCCCCCACGAAGACGTAGCTCGCGCCCCGCTGCCAGTCGACCCACCCGCCGGTGACGTCGACCGGGACCTCGGCCTCCAGGGTGCGGGCGAAGGGCCTGGCGGTGTCGCTCTTGGAGCGGCCTCCCTTGGAGGGATCCTCGAAGTACTCCCAGTGCAGCGCCCCGTAGGCGATCCGTTCGGGATCGTTGCGCCCCCGGGCATAGGCCTCGGCGGAGCCGTAGACCACGATCGCGATCTCGTCGGGCAGCCCGGCGGGCCGTTCCCGGGGGAGCAGCGCGGGCACGTAGGAGACCAGGCTGTGCTTCGCCATGACCCGGGGGGTCTCGGGCACGAAGCGCCGCGAGAAGTCGGCCGGGAACGTGTCGGCCGGGATCTTCCCGAGCTTGAAGCCCCGGAACACCCGGTAGCTCGGCGCCTCGGCGAACGCGGTGACGACCGAGAGAGCCAGTCCGACCAGCAGGAACAGGGCAGGGGAGCGGCGTGGGAACCGGTGCATGCGATCCCTTTCGATCCCCCCGATCGTACACGAGGGGCGGGGGAAGGCCGGGAGCCGCGCCCCGGGGCCTCCCGCCAGCCGGAGCCGGGACACCCTCCTGGAGACCATTCGCTACAATCTCGTTCCGGAGCGGAGTCCGAGGCCGTCCCCCGCGCCTCGGTAGAGCGGCCTCCGCTGGCGTTCCCGAGGAGGTCCCGACCCGATGGCCGTCGCGGCGAAGATCGCCCGCCTCGCCCTGGCGGCTTGGCTGGCGGCATCCCCGGCAACGGCCCGGGCCGACGAGGAGGCCTCGCCCCGCACCCGCAAGGTGCTCGGCGCCTGGCAGCGCTACAAGTCCTCCCGGAGGGAGTCTCGGGACCGGGAGTCCGGCCTGGTCCGGCTCCGCAAGGAGATCTGGGACGATCCGCCGCCCCCGCCCTCGAAATTCGACCGGAGCGAGTGGAAGCACTGGATCGACGCCGACGGCGACTGCCAGGACACCCGCACCGAGGTCCTGATCCGGGACAACACGGGCCGGCTGCGCTACGCCAGGAACGCCGACGGCGATCCCTGCCAGGTGACCGCGGGCACCTGGATCTGCCCCCACACCGGAGAGGAATTCCGCTCCCCGGAGCAGCTCGATGTCGATCACGTGGTGCCGCTCGAACACGCCTGGCAGCACGGCGGCTTCCGGTGGTCGGCGGCTCGCCGGGAGGCCTTCGCCAACGATCTCGCCAACCTGGAGGCGGTCTCGGCGAGGAGCAACCGCTCCAAGGGGCGGCTGGGGATCCTCGAGTGGGTGCCATGCATGGCGGACTACCACCCCGAGTACTTCCGGAAATGGTTCGCGGTGAAGCGCAAGTACCGCCTCCACATCACGGCCAGGGAGCGGAAACTGGCCGAACGCCTGAGATCCCGCGGCTCGGTGGGGCCGTCGACGGAGCCGCCCGCCTGGTGCGACGAAGAGGACGGGTAGGCGGAGGGTCCCTCGGCTCTCGGGAGTCTCGCCGCCTGGACCCGTACCGTCTGGCCGGCGAGATTCGCCGACGGAGCGACCCGATCCCCACTGATCTGGCACGACGAGTGCGGTAGGTCCTCCGGTCACGGTCGGAGGACTTCCAGCCCCCGGCCGATTCCCGAGTACCCAGTCCGACCCCGGCTCCCCGTCGGAGGTCGCGGAAGGATATTCCCGATGCTGCCCTCTCCCCTGACCCGAGGCCACCGGATTTCCGGCGGTCCCGGCGGGTCGTCGCGAAGCCTGGTCCTCGCCCTGGTCCTCGCAGGCTCCTGCCCGGCCGTGCCGCTGCTCGAGCAGTTGCAGCTCACCGTGACCCACCTGCTCGACCCGGCTGCTCCCGCACCCCGCCTCGGCCCGGCCGCCGAGGTCCAGTCCAAGGGCAGCTTCGGGGACCTGCTGCTCCGCTCCCAGCTGCTCGGGACCAGGGAGGAGGCGCTCCGGTACCTCGAGACCCTGCCCTCGGAGCTCGAGCACATCGACTGGCGGATCTTCGAACGCATGGCCCATGACCCGGGACCCACCGCCTACGACCTCGTCATGCAGCTCTTCCTGGCGGTGGCCAAGCGCCACGGCATCGCCATGGACGCGGTCTGGCCCCACTTGAAGGCGCTCTACCTGGCGGTCCCGGGCATGCGGCGGACCTACGGGGCCGGCGGGAACATGCCACGGATGCCGGTCCTCCAGATCGACAACGTCAAGCTGCTGCTCGAACACGTCCCCGACCAGGAGGTCGTGAAGGTGCTGCGCGAGCTGCGCTCCCTGGGCACGGCCTTCCATGAGTCGGCGCGCGACTACCAGCGCCACGTCGAAGTCCACTCCGGTGCCGAGCTGCTCCGGGGCCTCAAGGCGAGGGGAGCCCATCCTTCGCTCCTGGGCTTCGTCGCCGACTACCTCGCCGAGGCCCACAGCTGGGGCGGGAGCGGGATCATGGGCATCCACTCCCTCTCCGAGGTCCTGGCCGAGCTCGAGGTCTCGACCTGGGTCGACTTCCTCGGCCGCAACGACGTCTGGATCCAGCTGGCCCGCCATGGCGACCAGGACAGCTACGCCCCCAAGGTGGCAGGGATCCTCGCCAAGCTGTTCGCGGTCGAACCCAGGGCGAGGGCGGAGGCCGCGGCCGGGCGCATGCTGCGGAAGCTCGGCTACCTCTGCCGCGACCATGAGGTCTGGAGGCTGCACGGGGCCAAGGCCCCGCCCGAGACGGGACGCCTCGACTCCCTGACCCGCCAGGAGGACGGTCGACCGCTCTGGAACACCAGCCTGATCGACGGGACCTCGCAGCTCACGATCTCGGAGCTCCACGACATGACGGTGGGGATCCCGGCCGGCTCGCTGGCCCTCCTGGCCGAGGACCTGATGCCCTACCTCGACGTGGTGGTGCACCTGGAGCGCCTCGACCTCCCCGGACTGCTCACCCGCTGGAAGCAGCGCGGCGTTCCGGAGCCGGACCTGGCGCGTGTCCAGGCCGCTGCGGCCCGCCGCAAGTCGCGTCAGGAGGCCCTCGTCGAGGAGTGGGGCAAGGAGTCCGGGAAGCGCTTCTTCACCAACCGGGAGGGCCGGGCCCAGGCCTACGCGGCCCGCTACGTCCGCATCCACTACCCGAACCTCGACGGTGCCGCGATCGAGGGCCACCACCGGGTCGGCCCCGCCAAGCAGCTTACGGTCGAGGAGCGGGCCAAGTACCGGGTCGACATCGAGCGCTACGAGCGGGGCGGATGGCACCGGGTGGGACGCCTGGTGGTCCGCATCATCCAGTGGGACGACCCCACCGAGAGCTGGGCCGAGATCGTCGACCACAGGCCCTCGCGTTCGCTGTGGGACTGGGTTGCAGGCCACGGACAGGGGGACGGGTAGGCAGGGTGGGACCTCGGGTTCCTCGGGATCGACAGGACCCGCACCGAAGGAGGATCCGTAGCCCTGCGGGATCCACGTCGCCCACCTCGCCAGTACACTGCGGACGGGGAGCGGCATGGTCATGGACGTGGAGGACGATCCCACCTCGTTGCCGGGCTCCCCCGGGGAGGCACCCGGCGGCGACGCGATCGTCGCGGCCCCCGATGCCCTCAAGGACCGCTTCGGTCTCGGAAAGCCGATCGCCCGGGGCGGGATGGGGGTGGTGTACCCGGGAACCGTCGCCTCCACGGGGCGTGCCTGTGCCGTGAAGCTGCTCGACCGGGGTCTCGCCCCGGAGGTACGCAAGCGCTTCCTCCGCGAGGCCTCGATGCTGGCCACCGTGCGCCACCCCAATCTGGTCGAGATCTACGACTCCGGCGAGGTGGAGGGGATCCCCTGGCTCGCCATGGAGCTCGTCGAGGGTTCCACCGCCAAGGCCCTGATCGCCGAGTCCGGGCCCATGGAGCCCGAACGGGTCTGTCTCCTGGCTGCCGACGTGGCCGGCGCGCTGGATGCCCTGCACGCCGCCCGGATCATCCACCGGGACGTGAAGCCGACCAACCTCTGCATCGATCGCCAGGGCCGGACCGTGCTGATCGACCTCGGGGTGGCGGTCGACCTGCGGCGCACCCGGGACACGGCCGTGGGCATGCTGTTCGGCACCCTGTCGTACATCTCGCCCGAGGTCCTGATGGGCGGACCCGTGACTCCCGAGGCCGACTGGTACGCGCTCGGTGTGACCCTCTACGAGTGCCTCGTCGGCAAGCCTCCCTGGTCCCCGGCCGAGGCGATCGCCATGGCGGGGCGGGGCGTGTGGGAGGCGGTGCCCGCGCCCCCGACCGAACCGAGGTTCCAGGCGTTGGTCGACTTCGCCATGGGCCTCATGGACCCCGATCCCAACGCCCGGCGGGCGCGACGCCGGAAGGTACGCACCGAGGAGCTCGGGATCCTCGCCAAGTCGATCTCGGAGCACGTCCTGGCCACCGGGAGGGCGGCGGCCGTACCGCCGCGTCCCTCGAACCGTGCCGCCCGGACCACCCGGATCGCCCTGGGATTCCTGGGCGTCGCCCTGTTCGTGGGCGGGGCCTGGCAGCTCGGATCGCATGGCGACGACCGGACGGACGGTCCGCGACCTCCCGCGCCCGATGCCTTCGCGGTGGAGGAGCCTCGCGACACCCGGATCACCCGCCGCCTGGCAACCATCCTCCCCGAGATCGACCCGGGGAGCGAGGGAGACCCGGGCCTCGAACTCGATCGCTGCCTCGACGACCCGGCGCTGGCCGCCCGGGCCTTGGCGATCCTGGCCCGCTACCAGGGGGACGCCGAGCTGGCCCCGGTCCTGGGCTATGCGCGCCTCGAGGTCAGCCGGGTCGGGGATCGGTTCGACGAGTTCCTGGCACTGGCGAGAGAGACCCCGGACCAGGGCCCGGTCGAGGACACCTGGGAGGCCTCGCGACGGATCCTGGCCCTCCATGCCCGGTTCCGCCACGCCTACATGACGGCCGATCCCTTCCCGCCCTCTCGTCTCGCCGAGGCGCTCCTCCAAGCCGCCGGGAACCTGGAACAGACCCTGGCGGGACACCGGGAGCCCTTCGCCTGGGTGGCCCGGCTCCGGCACTGGAGGAGCCTGTTCGAGCTTCTCCACGCAGGCACCGCCGGTTCGCTGCCGGCCTACGAGTTCTTCCTGTCCCTGCTGCGCCCCCGCCTGTCGGAGGTCGCGACCCTCCCGATCCGGGAGCGGGTCTGGGCGGTCCACACCCTCATCGAGGGCCTCGGCTTCCTCGGGGATCCGGCCTGCCTCGACTTCGCCTGGTCCGAGCATGCCGAGCCCGCCCTCGACCGGCTCGCCTCTACGCCAGCCCTCGAACAGCACTGGCGAGCCAGGCTCCGGAAGCCCTACGAGCGGGGCCGGGAACTGGGGCAGGCCTCGGTGATGGCGACGATCCGGGTGGGATTCCGGCCGATGTCGACCGAGACCTGGGCCCTTCCGCTCCCCCCCGACTGGCCGGGCTCGGCCCGGACCGACCCGCGGGTACGCGTGGTCCCGGATCCGGCCCGCCCAGGGGACATCGAGGTCCCGGACCCGTCCCGCCCTCCGGGTGTCGAGGATCTCGTCTCGCTGGGGGGAAGGGCCCGGACCGAGGGCAGGGACGTCCCGGCCCACCCGCGGATCCTGGCAGCCCTGGAGGGCGCGCCCGAGGACGCCAAGGCGGACCTGGAGGCGCTGGCCTCGACCTGGCCCCAGGTGGTCCTGGCACGGACGGCCGCGGCCCGGTCCTCGGGAGACCCGGTACGGGCCCTGGACCTGCTGCGACGCGGCGAGGAGACGGTGCGCTCCGACTCGCCGCGGATCGATCTGGACCGGGACGGATTGCGCGGAACCTGGCTCGAGGTCCGCCTGGAGGCAGCCCGGGAGGAGCTCCGGGCCGGGCAGCCGGACCGGGCCGTCTCCATCCTCCAGCGCTACCTCGAGACCCTGGCGGATCGCCAAGGTCCCTACTCGACCGGCGAGCTCGAAGGAGCCGCCCGCATCTGGCGCCTGGCTGCCGACGAGATCCCCCGAGCCGGGACCTGTCCGCGAATCCAGGCCGAGGCGCGCCGGCTCACGCTGGCCTGGCTCGAGGCCATCCCGGCGGCGCGCCCAGGGCCCGGGCCCGAGCGGGAGCGTCTGGCTGGATGGCTGGCCAGGGCCGAGGGCGGCTCGGATCCGGCCTCCCCCCACTGCCAGCTCGAGACCCGACTGCGTCCCGGCCTGGCGGTGCCCGACTCTTGGATCCCCAGGGCCGGAGAGGGTCGTGCCGCTCGCCTGGCCGCCCTCGGCCTGGCGCCATGATTCAGTACCCCTTGTGGACCGGGCAGGTGTCCCCCGAGGGCATGCCTTCCTTGCCGTTGCAGTAGCCGCCGCCCCCCGAAACCCCCAGGGCGGAGGCCGCCGACACCTGGGGAGACCCCTGTCCAACCGCCACCATGGATCCCGGCGAGGTGCCCCCCCCGTAGGGAGCGTTGGCCGTCTGGGTCGCACCCCCCGTGTACTTGCCCATCAATCCATTCTTGCCCAGCAGCGGGCAGTTGTCGCCCATCAGCGGGCACTTCATACCCGATCCTCCCGAGCCGGGGGACCCCGCCCCCATGGCTGCCCCCCCCATCGGGGGCATCATCATGCAGCCTTCCAGGAGCCCTGCCGCCAGGAGCCCCACGGACACTCCGAGACGCGAAACCACGCGCCGCCGTCGGGAGACCATTCGCTGCTTTCCTTCCTCCGACCGGAGGACCTGCACCGCAAGCGCCACGCCACCCCGACCAGGACCGCCACCCGCACCGGAGGATGCGATCCACTGCCCCCTGTCCTGCACCCCGAACACCCCCGCGTCCACCTACCAAGGCATGTGCGGCCACCCGGACACACGGACACACCCTGCGACTTGCGCCCCCGATCACCCCCGGCGTATCCTCCCCGGCTTCCCGCCGATCCCGGCGGCGTCCGGTCCCCGACCGGTGCCGGCGAGGTCCACGGAGGCACCGACCCCGGGGGTCTCCGATGACGAACCGCTTTGCATGCAGGCCGGCCTCGGCCGCTGATCTTGGTCCCTTCCACCGCGCCGCTCCGGCCCCTTCGCCGGACCTCACCCGACCCGGCCGCCGCAACGGGGGGACGCGCCCCAGCTGCCGCCCCTTGGCGCCGCTGGCCGCCGGGCTCGGCCTGCTGCTCCTCGCAGGGGCCGGCACGCCGGTCGCCGCCCACGACGTCTCGGTGCTCGACTTCCCGGAAGGCGTGTTCGCCTTCGCCGCCACCGACCAGCGCCTGCACCGGGTGCCGATCCCCGGGGGCCGGATCCTGGCGAGCGAGGCCAACGGCAAGCTGGCCCGGGTCGACGTCGAGGAGGGCGTGAACCTCGTCGCCGCCGTCCCCTACGGACTCGCCGGGCGCCAGATCCACCTCGACATGGGCAAGATCCGCCAGGTGCAGCTCGGCGCCGCCATCTCGCTCGTCACCGCCGAGACCGGGACTGCCCTCTACCACCCCGGGGTGGACCGGCTGGTGGGCTTCCGGATCTCCGACGGCTATCCCCAGGGCGCCATGGTGTTCGGCTCCATCGCCGCCACCCACTGGCGGGACGGGGTGGCGGTCCACGGCTCGATCCAGGGTCGGGTCTACCAGGTGCTGCTGCCCCTCGAAGGCCTGAAGGACCTGCACGTCGGCACCGACTCGGTCATCTCGCTGTGGGAAGGCCGCGGGACCCTGATCCACGTGCTGACCCCCCAGGGGTTCTTCACCCAGCACATCTCCGAAGGGATGCCGGGGAACCTCTCGGCACGCACCGGGATCACCCAGTGGCTCCCGATCGCCGAGGGCGCCGAGCGTCCGGGCGTCCTCTTCCCCCAGGGAGAACTGCTCACCGCCCCGGCTCCGGCCGCCTTCTGATCCGGGTCCCTCGCGACCCTGGCCGAGGACGCGCCTGGCCGCCTTCCCCCGACGGGAGCATCCACCCAGGTCCGCCGAAGTCCCCGGAAGTGCCTGACCGTCCCTTCCCGCCAGGCTGGTACGGTTGATCCCGTGAGACTCCCCGGGCTCGCCCTCGTGCTGGCCGCGACCCTGCTCTCCCGGCAGGCGACGGCCGCGCCGCCCGCCCCGCCACGGCCCCCCGAGGAACGAAGAGGAACTTCCCGGGACACCGAGGGACGTCCCGGGACCAGCCACGACGAGGCCGACCGGGCCTTTGCCCGCGCCTCCGCCGCGGCCCGGGCCCGCCGCTTCGACGAGGCCCGCCGAGAGTTCGAGACCGCCGACCGCCTCCGCCCCGACCATGCCGAGACCCAGGTGGCGCTCGGCAAGCTCGACTGGCTGGACCGCCGTCCCGAAGCCGCTCTCGAGCGCTGGGTGCGGGCCCTGGAGGTCGACCCTCGAGGCGAGGCCCGCGGCCTGCTCGACCGTCACGCCCCGGGCCTGGTCCGGCGGAAGCCCATGGTCGCGGACGTCGACGAACTCCGGCGGACCCTGGCGTACCTGAGGGACTTCCGCCGCCAGGAGGAACTCCGGCGGGCGCTGGCGGACTTCAACACCCGCAAGGGGACCTCGATCCTCCTCGACGGGACGAACACGGACGCCCTGGTCGCCGACCTCGCGCTCCATGGGTATCTCGAGCGACCGGGGGGACCCCCGACCGGCAAGGGCACCTACCGCTCCGACGGCCCCGAAGGCATGCGCTCGACCGTCTACGGCAGCCGGGACGTCCCCCGGGATCCGCCCTGGTCCCTGGCCGTGCCGGAGGGTTTCGACGCCGCCCCCCGGGCCGTGCTCGGCCTGCTCCAGGAAGGCGACCCCGGAGCCCTCGAGTTCGGCCTCGCCCTGCTCCCGGGAGAGGTCCTCGACCGGTCCTGGGATCTGGTCGCCGAAGCCGCCGCCCGGACCTCCGACCCCTGGGCCCGGGACGCGGTGCTGGCCCGGCTCCGCGAACGGGTCGTGGAACAGGGCGACACCCTGCCGACCCCGGTCCAGACCCTGGTCCACGACTGGGCCAGCGAACGGCCCGACAACCCGCTCGAACCGCTCCAGCGCTGGCTGGCCCGGGGGATCCTCCACCACGCGGGCGACCGGCGCCTGGGCCCGCTCCGGCTGGGCGAGCTCGACGGGCTGTTCAAGGCCGCCGGCGACGGCAAGGTGCCGCTGGCGGCGGTCGATTCGGCGCTCGCCGCCATGGGCCACGACGCCGGCCACTACCTGGTCCAGGTGCTGACGGCCAGCGACGGCCGCAGGCTGGACGCGGCCCTGGAGATGGTGCCCCGCTACCCCTCGCGGCCGGTGCTCCTCGCCACCGTGGACCGGCTCGCCGACCCCGCCTGGAGCCACTTCCGGGAAGCCGCCCTGGAAGCCCTGCGCCGGGTCGCCGGCCGCGACCTCGGGACCGACCCCGATGCCTGGCGGGCCTTCGCCGAGGGATACTAGGGTTCCCCCGGAGGTCCTTCCCCATGGCCGTCGCCAAGGAAACGCCCTTGATGACCCAGTACCAGGCGATCAAGAGCCGCCACCGCGACGCCATCCTCTTCTTCCGCATGGGCGACTTCTTCGAGATGTTCCACGACGACGCCAAGCTCGCCGCCGAGGAGCTGAACATCGTGCTCACCGCCCGGGACAAGGATTCGGCGAACCCGACCCCGATGGCCGGCGTCCCCCACCATTCCTACCGGAGCTACGCCGCCAAGCTGCTGAAGAAGGGCTACAAGGTCGCCATTTGCGAGCAGACCAGCGACCCCAAGGAGTCGAAGGGCATCGTCGACCGCGAGGTCGTAAGGGTGCTCACCCCCGGCACCCTGCTCGAGGAGGACCTGCTCGACCAGGGCCGCCACAACTTCCTCTCGTGCCTGGCCCGCGACAAGGAATCCTGGGCCCTGGTGCACGTCGACGTCTCGACCGGCGAGGCCCTGGCGAGCCAGGCCTTCGGGGGCGAGGCCCTGCCCCGGCTCTGCGAGGAGTTGATCCGCTGCCGCCCGGCCGAGGTGCTGCTCCCCCGGGACCTCGAGGCCCAGCCCGAGATCCTCGCCCTGCTCGCCGCCCTGCACCTCCCCGAGGGCGCGGTCAACTGGGTGGAACGCACCTCCCGGCCCTCGGCCACCGCCCTCGCCGGCTTCTTCGGGGGCAAGCCCGCCCCGGCCATCGGCCTCGATCCCTCGCTGGAAAAGGCGCTCGGGATCCTCCACGCCTACCTCGCCCGCACCCACGGCGACTTCTTCGCCCACTTCGCGGGCCTGCGCATCCAGGATGTCGCCAGCCGGATGCAGCTCGACTCGGCCACGGTCCGGAATCTCGAACTCACCGAGACCCAGATCGACCGGGCCTTCGAGGGCTCGCTGCTCTGGGTCCTCGACCGGGCCGCCACCAGCATGGGCAGCCGGCTGGTCCGCAGCTGGCTCCTGAACCCGCTCTGCGAACGGGCCGCGCTCGAGGCCCGCTACGACGCGGTGGGCGCCCTGGTCCGCTCGCTCGACGCCCGTCGCGAGCTCCGCACCTGCCTGAAGGGCGTCTACGACATCCCGCGTTGCCTGGGAAGGCTGGCCTCGCGCGCCCCGAGCCCCCGGGACGTGGCCCTGCTCCGGGCCTCGCTCCTGGCCTTCCCGGCGCTGCACCGGGTGGCGGCGGCCTCGGGCCTCGAGACGCAAGCCGGGGCCCTGCTCGGGTTCGACGACCTGACCGACCTCTTGGCGGCGGGGATCTCCGACTCGCCCCCGCTCTCGCTCGCCGAGGGCGGGGTGATCCGGGACGGCTACGACGCCGAACTCGACCGGCTGCGCGGCCTGGCCCGCAATGCCATGGGCTGGCTCGAGGAATTCGAGGTCCGGGAGCGGGAGCGCACCGGGATCAAGAGCCTGAAGGTCCGATCCAACAAGGTGTTCGGGTACTACATCGAGATCACCAAGGCGAACCTCTCCCAGGTGCCGCCCGACTACCACCGCAAGCAGACCCTGGTGAACGGCGAGCGCTTCGTGACCCCGGAGCTGAAGTCCAAGGAAGGCGAGATCCTGGGGGCGGAGGAGAGGGCCCGGGCCCTGGAGGCCGAACTCTTCGCCTACCTCCGGGAGCGGATCGCGGCCCGCTTCCGGGACCTGCAAGCCGCGGGCGCGGCAGCCGCCGAGCTCGATGCCCTCTCGACACTCGCCGAGGTGGCCGAGGAGCGCGGCTACGTGCGGCCGGTCCTGGTCGAGGAGCCGGTGCTCCGGATCGAGGACGGGCGCCACCCGGTGGTCGAGGCCTCGGGCCCGGGGGGAGCCTTCGTCCCCAACTCGGTGGCCCTGGAGCCGGGCTCGGGCACCAGCCTGGTGCTCCTCACCGGCCCCAACATGTCGGGCAAGTCCACCTACCTCCGCCAGGCCGCCCTGATCCAGCTGATGGCCCAGATGGGGAGCTACGTGCCCGCGGCCCGGGCCGAGCTCGGCCTGGTCGACCGGCTCTTCACCCGGGTGGGGGCCTCCGACGACCTCTCCCGGGGGGAGTCGACCTTCATGGTCGAGATGCGGGAGGCGGCCTTCATCCTGAACCACGTCACGCCCCGGTCGCTGGTGATCCTGGACGAGATCGGCCGGGGCACCGCCACCTACGACGGCCTCTCGATCGCCTGGGCCATCGTGGAGTTCCTGTCCGGGGAGGCCGGCCGGGGCGCCAAGGTCCTCTTCGCCACCCACTACCACGAGCTGACGGCCCTCGAATCGACCCACCCGGGTATCACCAACTTCTCGGTCCAGGTCGAAGAAGAAGGAGAGGACATCCTCTTCCTCCATCGCGTCCAGCGGGGACCCGCCGACAAGTCGTACGGGATCCACGTGGCCAGGCTGGCGGGCTTCCCCGAAGCGGTGGTCCGGAGGGCGCGGGTCCTGCTCGAGGACCTCGAGCGGGGTTCGCCCCAAAGGGCCGCGGCCCGGGAACCCCCAGCCCGGAGCGAGAAGAAGAAGGAGGAGGTCACGCAGCTCACCCTCTTCCGGGTCGGCGAGGACCCGGTGGTGGAAGAACTGAGGAAACTGGACCCGATGAACCTGACCCCGCTCCAGGCGATGAACGAGCTGGTCCGTCTGAAGGGCCTGCTGCCTTGACCGCGGCCCGCGCCTGGTGGGAGCCGACCCGCGAAGGGTCTCCGGGCGCCTGGACCGAGATCGCCACCCACACGGTGCTCGGGTCCTACCTGCGCGAGACCTCGCAGCCGATCTACAGCCTGCTCTTCCTGATCCCCCTGCTGGGCGCCTACGAGCTGCTGGCGGTCTTCGTGAACTTCGACCGCACCCTGCAGATCCGCAACGCCGCCGACATCATGGTCAAGAACGTGCTCCTGTCGCTGGGGATCCGCAGCATGCTCGGGTTCGTGCTGGCGGTGGTGCTGGTGGCCATCGTCTGCGCCCTGGTGGCGCTGCGCGACTCCCGGGGACCGATCCGCCCCCGCTACTTCGCGGGGATGTTCCTGGAGAGCTGCGTCTACGCCACCCTGCTCGGCACCATCGCCGGGCGCTTCACCGACATCGTGCTGGGCGCCCGGGGTGCGGCCCCCCTGGTGGCTGGCGCCGCGGGGACCCTGGCCCGCCCCGTCCTCTCGGCCGGGGGGGGCGACGGCCCGCTCTGGACCGGGTCGCTGGACGTGAGCCAGTTGATGATCGCCCTGGGGGCCGGGGTCTACGAGGAGATCGTGTTCCGGGTCCTCTTGATCAGCGTGCTCCTCTACCTCTTCGAGCTGCTGTCCGGGTTCCGTCCGCTGGCCTGGCTGGTCAGCCGCCGGGGCGCCCTGCTCGCCGCCGGGATCGCGGCCCTGCTCTTCTCCGGCTTCCACTACCTGGGGGAACACGGCGATCTGTTCCTGTGGACCACCTTCGTCTACCGCTTCGCGGCCGGACTGGTGCTGGCGGTGATCTACGTCTTCCGGGGGGTGGGGGTGGCCGCCTGGACCCACGCCCTCTACGACGTCTCGCTGCTGCTGCCGGGCTGACGTCCCCGGTCCCAGGGGCCGACGACCGTCGCTATCGCCCCATCGGGGGCTTCGGCTCCGGGCCCCGGCAGCGCAGCCCGTCCCGGATCGCCTCGAACGTCCGCCAGACCGGATCCGACGGGGGCCGGGGCGAGACCTCGAACCACCAGACCTGGCGCAGGTCCTCGGGGCAGCGCCAGACCATGGCCCGGAGGTGGAGCCGGAGCGCCTCGCCGGTGACGAAGGCATCCCCGGTCCGCGCCACCCCCGAGAAGCGGACCTCCTCGCCGCGTCCGGGCGGGGCCGGCACCAGGGTGACCCGGTGGTCGGTGACCCTCCCGGCGAAACCCTTGGCCGGTGCCACCGCCTCCCAGAGTCCCCGGTAGTAGGCCTCCAGGTGCCGGGCGACCTCCCGGGGCTCGGTCGAGGCCGGCTCGTCCAGCCACCAGAGGAACCCGTAGGTCCAGGCGTCGGGAGCCCCGGCCTTGAACATCCCCGGTGCGAACCGCAGCTCCTCGAGGCCCCGGTACGGGAGCCCGGGGGCGAAGTCGAGGGGGAAGGGGATGGTCTCGGCACGCCACCCCTCCGGGAGCGGAAGCGTGAAGGGCAGGGCCTTGCCGGCCGCTTCCACAGTGGCCATCGAGAGGAAGGCTGCCAGCGCCGCCCCGAGGAACCGGGAGATCGTCCGAACCATGGGTCCCACCTTCGGATCCGGGGTTCTCCCGGATCGGATCGCGGTCGAGTGTAGACATCCCCCTTCCCGACCCGCACCCGGTGTAACCTCATTCCCCCGCGGCGGCGGGGTCTCCGCGACCCTGCCCGGGCGAGAGGCAGTGCCCCATGAGCCGACCCCCCGAAGAACCGCTCTCCACCAGGGAGAGGCTCGCCCTCGCCCGGCTGAGCCCCCTGGTCGGACGCCCCAATCGACCCGCCCGGATCCGCAAGGAGCGGACCGAGATCCGGGAGCTCCTCGACAAGAAGGCCAAGGGCATCCTCCGGGAGCGGATCGCGGCCATGCACCCGGCGGACCTGGCCGAGTACCTCCGGGATCTCTCCGCCTCCGAGGTCCGCACCCTCCTGGGGATGGCCGACGACGCCAAGGTGGCCGGGGTCCTGAAGTGCGCCGACGAGGAGGGGTTCCAGCTCCACCTCGCCCGGGCCGTGGGCAAGGAACGCCTGACCGAGATCCTCGAGGCGATGCCCTCGGACGAGGTGGTCGACCTGCTGGCCCGGTTCGACCCCGAGGAACTCGACCGGGTGCTCGACGAGATGGATGCCGAGGACGCCGCCGAGGTGAAGCAGCTCCTGGGCTTCGCCGAGGAAACCGCCGGCGGCCTGATGGCGGTCGAGCTCATCTCCTTCCGCCCCGGGATGACCGGCAGCGAGGTCGTCGAGCGGATCCGTCGCTACAAGGACCAGCTCGAGACGGTGAACTATCTCTACATCACCGCCGAGGAGGGCCCGCTGGTGGGGGTCCTCAGCCTCCGGGAGCTCCTGCTGGCGCCGCCGGACCGCCCCATCGGCGAGTACATGGAACGCGACGTGATCCGGGTCCACGTGGCCGACGACCAGGAGACGGTCGCCAGTCTGGTCTCCAAGTACGACCTGCTGGCGGTGCCGGTGGTGGACGACACGGGGTGCCTGAAGGGGATCGTCACCGTCGACGACATCCTGGACGTGCTCGAGGACGAGGCCACCGAGGACATGTTCGGGATGGCGGGCCTGTCCCGCGACGAAGCCGAGGAGGAGTCGGCCCTGAAGAGCGCGATCCGCCGGCTCCCCTGGCTCCTCTTCACCCTGGTCGGCGGGTTCTTCTCGGGGTTCGTGCTCTCCTGGTTCCAGGGGGCGCTCCACAAGGCCGTGGCACTCGCTGTCTTCATCCCCTCGATCATGGGCCTGGGCGGGAACATCGCGGTCCAGTCCTCGACCCTGGTGGTGCGCGGCTTCGCCACCGGGGACCTGGACGAGGAGCGGGTGCTGCCGCTGCTCTTCAAGGAGATCCGGGTGGGGATCCTGCTCGGGGTCCTGCTCGGGAGCGCGGCCGGGGCGCTCGGCTACCTGTGGCTCGGCAACCCCTACCTCGGCCTGGTGGTGACGATCTCCATGCTCGGCCAGTTCACGGTGGCAGCCACCAACGGGACGTTCGTGCCTTGGGTACTCAGGCGGGGAGGTGCGGATCCCGCCCTCGCCTCCGGTCCGTTCGTCACGATGGTCTCCGACTGGACCGGGCTGATGATCTACTTCGGGCTGGCGAGCCTGTGCCTGGAGTGGCTGGCGGTGTGAGCGCAGGGCGCGGCACCACCGTCCTCGGCCTGATCCTCCGCAGCGAGGACGAGGGGGAGGCCGACCGCCGGATCCTGCTCCTGACCTCCGAGCGCGGCCTGGTCTGGGTCACCGCCAAGAACGCCCGGGTCAGCAAGCGCCGGTTCCCGGGTCGGCTGGAGCCCTTCGGAGAGGGCCGGATGGAGCTGGTCCGCTACCGGCGGACCGAGTACCTCCAGGGAGTGGAGCCGCTCTCCTCCCCGGGGCGGATCCCGGGCGACCTCGGGCGCTTCTACCTGGCCTGCTACGCCGCCGAGGTGGTGGGCGCCGCCCTGGTGGTCGAGGTACCGGCCCCCGAGACCTATTCCCTGGTCTCGGAACTCTTCCGGGACCTGGCGACGGCTCCCTCGCTCGACGACCACCTGGCCCGGGCCGTCTTCGAGGCTCACCTGCTCGGCGAGCTGGGTCTGTTGCCGACCCATCCCGGGTGCCACGACTGCGGGGCCGGGATCGGCTCGGGGGACGCCGCCCTCTGGTTCGATGCCTCCACCGGCAGCTGGATCTGCCTTCGGCACGGGGGCGGTCCCGGGCCCGGACGCGCCCGGATCGACCTCCCGGCCTGGGAGGCCATGGAGGTCCTCTGCCAGCACACCTTCCCCTTGGAGCAGGGACCCAGGGTGGCCGGATGGCCCCCGGACCCGGAGGTGCTCCGTCCCGTCAACCGCCTGACCGCGCTCGTGGTGCTCCACCAGATCCCGGGACGGTTCCGGTCGGCGGCCCTGCTCAACGCCCACCAGGCCCGTCGCTTCGGGGGCCGGGACCCCTCGGCTCCTGGGTTTTCCTAGGCATCCGTCGCGGGAAGCCGCAAATCCTGGCTCCGGGAGCCGACTTCCGTAGGGTCATCACCGGAGTGGTCGCGGAAATCCGCTCCCCAAGCCGATCTTCAACCCCTCCTCATTCATCCACAACGCCCGGACCACCATCCATCGCTGTCCACAAAGTTTTCCACGTTATCCACAATCCCCGCCAAAAGCCCTTGCATGTCGGGAGGACCATGTGCAGAGCGCAGAGGACGCCACCCCCCGCCGGAAACCGGCCATGGAGCAACCTTTTCGACCCGCCGCCGGTAGTCGCTCCCGGAGGGGTCTCTCCATGAAGATGTCGCGACCTGGCCTGGTCTCGGTCCTCGTCCTCCTGGCACCCTCCGGAGTCCTGGCGCAGCTCGGGCTCGACAACGGCAGCGATCTTCCCCGACCGCCGGGCCAGGTCCGGACCGGGGCCACCGTCCGCGCCGACGACGTCCGCAGTCCGGCCTTCTGGCGACCGGCCGGCCGGGGTGGCAACGACCGCCTCCCGGTCCTCGGTCCGACCGGCCCGATCGAGATGAAGCTGGATGCCAATGATCGGCCCTGGACCGGGACCTACTGGCCTTCCGCGGATGCAGCCCTGGCCCTGCGAGGTTCCGCCTCGCAGTCCCCGCTCGAGAAATACGACACGCTCTATGCCGACCAGACAGCGTCGAGCCCGGCAGCGATGGTGAACTCTCTGTTCCGGGGACGCTCGGCCGACGGGGCCGCGACCCGTGCCGGAGCCGCCGCCTGGGAGGCGGATCCCGACAACCAGCACAACACCGCGGCGGTGGTCGGAGCGGATGGGAACGCCTCCCGCTACTACCGCAAGGTCGACGAGCGGCTCCCGGCCGGGACGCGGGTGGAGGTCTCGGGAGGCCAGGCGACTCCGGCTCCCGTGCCGGCCAATGACCGTCGTGCGCGGATCCTTTACCAGGGGGAGGTGTTCGAGACCCAGCGCTACCTGGTCGCCAACACCGCTGGAACCCGGATCGACGCCTACTACTTCCCGTTCCGGCCCCCGGCCGGAACCAGTGCCTCGGGTGACCTGTACAACCGGTTCTGCCGGGTGCCCGCCGAAGCCGTCGAGCCGGACGCATCGCGGGCGCAGTGGTACCTGGTCACCCTGGTCCCGGGGACCGGTGCCCAGGCATGGGTGGAGACCGAGAAGCGGATCACCGGAGTGGAGCGGCTCGCCGCCGATACCGGGAATGCCGGGAGCGGATCGGTCCAGATCAGGATCGGCGACAAGACCTACGCCATCGCCTCCGTGGAGATCCCCAACGAGACCCACAACCTCGACGGTGTGGCCTATCCCTTCGAGATGTTCTGGTACCGCCCCACCGGCCTTCCCGAGCTCCCCGGCCAGGAGGGATTCCTGGCCGACAAGTGGTCCTGCCTCACCCGGCTCCCGCCTCGGGGCCGCACGCCCGAACCCCCCGGAGGCCCTATCTGGTTCCACATGCGCTACGAGGTGGCCAACCGAGGAACGGGCGCGGCGGCATGGGACGGACACTGCAACGGCTGGTCGGCGGGTTCGGTCCTCTTCAAGGAACCGCCGGCACGTCGTAGCTACGACCTCCGGCACTCCACGCTGTTGCGTCTCCGGGCCTCCGCCGCAACCCAGGCGTACCGGGACAACCTCGCCTACCAGGCGGTACCGGCCGGCTCCAACCGGATCGAACTCGACCGGGGCGATCTGAAGGGCCTGGCCAGCGAACTCGGCATGAGCGTCCGGGTCACCTTCGAGACCGGAGGTACCCAGGAGCAGAGCGACTTCGGAACCCGGGCGGACGAACGAGACGTGACCGCCGAGGCACCGGCCTGGAGGGACATCCACCCCCACCACCTGCACCGCATCCTGGTCGAGTACATCTCGGAGCGGAAGCGCCCCCTGGTCGGCGACTTCAGCACCGGCGCAGCGGTATGGAACTACCCGGTCTGGGGCTACACTTGGTCCATCAAGTCCCATCATCCCCGGGGAGAGGGTAACGACCCGCGGCCCTTCTACCGGATGCAGGCAACGATTTTCCGCACCTCGTACGGGGACCGCAACGCCCTCGGTACCACTGAGGACAAGGCATCCTTCGACTTCGAACTGGTCCTCGACCCGACGACCAACCGGGTGGTCGACTCGCGGTGGACCGGGACCTCGGTCACGAACCATCCCGACTTCCTGTGGGCGCCGTACGACTTCGCGCCTCCGGTCCGCGAGGTCTCCCGTGTGAACCGCAACCCCAACCTCGACCCTGAGTTCGTCCTCTCCCGGATCCTGACCGACGAGCAGGGAGCCAGCCTGCTCCGGGACTGGGTCCCGGCCCGTCAGCGCTATTCCCGCTGACCGGACCTGATCGCCGACCCCGCGAGCCCTCTCCTCAGTGGTCGCGGGCCTCGGAGGCCTCGGCCCCCAAGTAGCGCAGGCTCCAGCGCCAACCGCGTCCCGGAACCGACCCCACCGGGACCGCCCGCGCCAGCGCCACCCCGGTGGAGGTCGGGAGTCCCGGACCGGCAGGCCCGGCTTCGCCTTCGATCCGCACGCCGCCTCCCCCGGACAGGGGCCGCAGCAGATAGCGGTAGGGGATCCCCCCGAGCTCGCCCTCGCCCCCGGGCGAGAGCGCGGAGGCCGACGAGCCCGAGGGATCGATCGCCTTGACCTCGTGGAACCCGTGGACCAGCGCCGCGTCCAGGGCGAGCTGCAGCTCCAGGTGCCGGGCCACCCGCTCGGCGTGCTCCCGCCCCCCCTGGCCGCGCAGCAGCCCCGCCATGGCGATAGTGCCGGTCACGATCAGGACCAGCGAGACCACAACCAGCAGGCTGCCTTTCCGGTTCCGCCTCACGGGGTCTCCCCCTCGGCGAGCCGTCGCGTCCCCCGGGCATACACGAAGGTCCGGTACCAGACCTGGCGTCGTCCCCTCGGGATCGCCAGGTCGATCTGCACCAGGTGGGGATTCCGGTCCTTGCGCCCGATCCGCAGGTCCGCCAGTCCGGTCGCCAGGACCTTCCGACCCAGCCCGAGGGTGCGGGTCTCGACCAGCTCGCCGGCCTCGAGGGCGAGGCGCACCTCGCCTTCGTCGAGGTTGGCGAGGCGGATGCCGGAGGCCTCGCCCCCGGAGCGCGGCTCGTCGATCCTCTCGGCGTAGCGAAGCCGGGCAGCGAGCGCGGCGGTGGCCGAGAGCACCGTCTCCGCCTCGTCGGCGGCCCTCCCGGCAGCCGCCGCGCCCCCCAGGGCGGCCGAGAACATGGCGTAGACGAGCCCCAGGACCAGCCCCGAGATCCCGGTCGCGACCAGGAGCTCGACCAGGGTGAAGCCGCCGCGGCTCACGGCCTTCCCCCCGGTCCCGCCAGGCTGCCACGCCGGCTGATCAGGCAGGCCAGGCGCACGTACCGGGGCCGACCCTCTTCGCTCCACTCCACCACCACGCCCACCTCGTCGAGATCCTGGGCCCGACCCTGGACCTCGATCCGGTAGCTGTAGCCCCGAGGCGCCGTGAGCTCGAAACGGGGCAGGGCCAGGCTTCCCATCGCATCGGCAGTCCAAGTGTCCATCTCGGCCCGGAGGATCTCCAGGGCCTCGTGGGCGAAGAGCAGGGCGGCGGCGCGGCGCTGGCCGGAGCGGGCGCTCTTGCCCCCGAGCTGGAGCAGGGCGGTGAAGGGGAGGAGCATCGCCGAGGCGATCGCCAACGCGATCAGGACCTCGACCAGCGAGAGGGCACGACGACGGGACACCCGGACCGACCGCACGGCCGGAGTCTAGCCCGCCGGTCTCACCCCGGGTCCCTGGCCCACGGAAAGGAGTCTCATCCCGGGACTTGGGCCCGAGCTGGTCCGCACCAGAAGCCACTCCCAGCCTTGGCACGGGCCGTGCGTCCGGGATCCCTGGCGGAACGAACGGAGGCTCTGATGGGACGGGCACAGCGGATCTCGGGTGCCGTGGCGGTGCTGGTGGGCGCGAGTCTCTCCGCCCGGATCGAGGCCGCCGAGGCCCTCGACTTCCGGATCGTGTGGGGCGGCTGGGACGTGCCGGTCGCCACCGACACCGCCGGGATGCGGATGGCCGCCTCGGTCCTCGAGCGGATCCAGGGCGCCTCCTTCCGGGAAGGGGCCATCTGGGGCGTGCTGGCCGGCCTGGCCGAGGACCCCCGGTTCGCGGCCGAGATCGACCACGCCACCCGGATGGCCAAGGGCCGCTCGGTCCGGGTCGAGCTTCGCCCCGCCGACTCGCTCGACCAGATCTATCCCGGCCAGGAGATCGAGATCCCCGAAGGTGGCCGGGTCGAGGCCGGCAGCTACCGGGTCCAGGCGGGGGACACCCTGGGCAGTCTCGCCCGGAGCTGGGGCGTCCCGATGCAGGCGGTCCGGGCCAGCAATCCGACCCAGTTCCTGGTCTGGCCCCACGAGGACCACGGGACCAGGAACCACCGCATCCTCCGGATCGGCGAGACCGAGTTCCGCCGGATCCCGCTGGCCGAGCGCAAGCGGGTCCTGGTCCATGAAGCCGCCCACGCCGGGGACGCAGCCCCGAGCTGCGATCCCGATTACTTCTACGGCCCGGACTTCAACCACGACCCCCGGGAGGTGCTCTCCCCCTCGGCCGCCTTCGTGGAAGGCTGGGGCAACTACCAGGGCTCGCACATGGGCGGCGACCCCTTGGTCTCGCACCCGCCGGCGAGGCTGGCGATCGAGAAGGGGACCGCAGGGCGGTACGAGTACCTCCCAACGGGCACCGAGATCGCCAACGACTTCCTCTCCAACGAGTCCTGGGTGGCCTCGATGCTCTCGGCCGTCGAGGCCCTGCCTCCGGGGCGAGCCGCCGTGGATGCCGCCTTCGTCGCCTCCGAGGCCCTTGCCTGCCGCCACATCGGGGACTTCATGGCCGCCTACGCCTCCCGCCATCCCGACCAGGTGAACAACCTGATGTGGATCGTGAAGGCCAAGACCAGGGTCTCGGGACAGTTCTCGGTCACCGACGAGCAGGCCCGCACTTTGGTCGTCGAGGGCATCCTCCCCCACTGCCAGCAGGGCAACGTCTCGCCCCGTCGCCCGCTGGACGGCCAGGTCTTCCTCCCCACCGACACCCAGTGCCGGTTCGCCCGGGACAACTTCGATCGGGGGACGAAGATCGAACTGGCCGCCGCCCATCAGGCCGGCCGCCTGGAGGGCCCGGGGATGAGCGAGCACTTCGGGGGCGGGATGCTGGGCCAGTGACCCATCGGCTGGCACGGGTCCTGCGATGAGGTTCTCGACCTCGGAAGGAGTCTCACGATGAGCCGGAGGAACTTCGTGCTGGGAGCCCTGGTCGGGTTGCTGACGAGGGGAGCGGCCTCGGCCACGCCGCCCCTGGCCCACGACCGGCAGCCCTCCCCCCTCGACGCGGCCCTGGTCTTCTCCCGCCTGCCCGACGCCGAGGGCCGCGCCGAGATCGAGCTCTCGCTCGAGGCGAACCAGGCGCTGGTCGAAGTGTCGGTCCGGGCCGAGGCCTTCGGCCCCGCCCGCCTCGAGGCCACGGAACCGGGAGCCCCGGATCGGCTGGAGGCCGGAGCCTCCTTCGCCTGGAGGACCCGGGTCCGGTTCCGGCCGGATGCCCAGGGCATCCCCCCGGGACTCCGGGTCGAGATCCGGGCCCGGCCCGCGGGCGGTGGAGAGGACCTCGTGCTCCTCAAGGTCCTGCCGCTGGTTCCAGCCAGGCCACGGTGAGGGCCTGAGGGGAACCGAGGTGGTTGGCGACGCCGGGGCGGACTATCTTCCCGCCGAGGAGGATCGCCGATGGAGTCTGCGCCCTCGACCGGCCGTCGCCCCGGAGGATTCCTGGCCAAAGCGAGCCTGGGGAGCCTGGCGCTGGGCTACGCCATCTATTCGGTGGTGGTGGCCCTGGGCGCGGTCCTAGTGAACGTGCGGCCCTACCGGAGAACCCCCGAGACCCGCCCGGCCCAGCTCGGACCCGGCGCCTTCCCGGTGGCCTTCCCGAGTCGTGACGGACTGGTCCTGCGAGGGGTCCTCTCACCCCCTCCCGAAGGCGCCCCGATGCTGGTGATGCTCCACGGGATCGGGGCCAACCGGGACGAGTGGGTCGAGTGGGGAGGTCTCTTCTCCCGAGGCGGCTACGGCGTGCTGGCCTTCGACTGGCGGGCCCACGGCGAATCCGAGGGGAACCTCACCGGGCTCGGGGCCTTCGAGCACCAGGACCTGCTCGGTGCGCTCGACTTCCTGGAGTCGCGCCCCGACACCCGGGGTCGTCCCATCGGGATCGTGGCCCAGAGCCTGGGCGCGGCCTGCGCCTCGATGACCGCACCCCATCTGCCGGAGCGGGTGCGGACCTTCGTCCTCGACAGTCCCTTCGGGGATCTCTCCCGGATGGCCGGTCACCGGATGGCGATCCTGGGGCCCTTCGGGATCGGGCCCCGGCTGCTCCTCGATCCGCTCTCCTGGTTGGTGATCGGCCGATCGATGTCCTCGGTGTCGCCGGAACGGAACCTGGCCGCCCTGGCGCCCCGGCCCATCCTGGTGATGCACGGGGAGGAGGACCAGGTCATCCCCACCAGCGAGGGGAAGAGCCTGTACGCCGCCTACCCGGGACCCAAGCAGAGCTGGTTCGTGCCCGGCGCCCGCCACTGCGAGACCCGCGGAAAGCAGCTCCGGAAGTGGCTGGAGCGGGTCGCGGGCTTCCTTGCCGGGAACCTGGAAGGGGCTCCGCCCCCGGAGCGGATCCTGGAGGGAATCCCGGCCGCGGGATAGGCCGGGGCGAGCCTCAGGCGCCCGGAGACCCTGGGGTCCGGGGAGCCGCTTCCGGCCTTCCCCCGCACGATTCGGATCGTCGCATGCAGCATGCAGAGCCTCCGGGCAAGGTGGCCACCCTGGAGGTCCCCTTGAAATCTGCGTTCATGACCCTTCCCTTCGGGCGGGACGGGATGATATGAAGGTTCCGCCCGGCGACGTCCGTCGGGAGGGAACAGGGAGTGCGATGAACAAAGCAGAGCTCACCGAGATGATCGCCAAGGACACCGGGCTGTCCCAGAAGGACGCCGGCAAGGCGGTCGAGAGCATCATCGACAACATCAAGAAGGCCCTCAAGAAGGGCAGCAAGGTCCAGCTGGTGGGCTTCGGCAGCTTCGAGGTCAAGAAGCGGAAGGCCCGCACCGGGGTCAACCCGCAAAACGGCGAGAAGATCAAGATCGCCGCTCGCAAGAGCCCCAAGTTCACCGCCGGCAAGGCGCTGAAGGACCTCGTCAACTGACACTCCCGTGAGGGGGCGTCGTCCCGGGATCCGTCTCGACGGCTCCGGGAACGACGGCGAAGAAGGAGCCTGTGGAGCCTCGTGCTCCGGGCTCCTTCTCGCGTCCGGCGGTCGGGACGGGAGGCCGAGTGTGAGCTTCCTTGTCGACCGGCGACGCCGGGGCCTGAGCCGGCCCGTGGTCCGGTAAAATGCCGCGCGCTAGGGTCGTGGTTTGGGGGAGCGGAAGGAAGGATCCTCCGCAGAACGCCGGGCAGAGCCGAGACGGCCGACTTGGAAGGACGTCATGACGAGGCCTCCGAACCGACCCCCCTGGATCCGCACCTGCCTCTCCCTGCTGCTGTTGCTGCTGCTCGGGGGAGGGGTCCTCGCCAAGGGCGACGGCGACTGCCTGGAGTGCCACGCCGAGGTCACCGAGACCGAATGGAAGAAGTCGGTCCACGAGGGGAACGGCTGCACCTCCTGCCACGCCGACCTCGACGAGTACCCGCATCCCGACAAGATCGACAAGGTCGACTGCTCCATGTGCCATGACCAGGGCACCAAGATGGAGAAGACCGTCCACGGCATGGCCCTGGCCCGCAAGGACCCCATGGCGCCGACCTGTGCTTCCTGCCACGGGAACCACTCCATCCGGGCCAAGAAGGACCCCGAGTCCCCGGTGCAGCCGCTACGGGTGGCGGAGGTCTGCCAGAGCTGCCACGCCGAGGACGCCCACGTGGCCAAGGAGCGCAACGTCCGGCTCCATCCCGTCCTCCGCTCCAGGACCGACACCCTCCACCGGAACAAGGGGCTGAAGGTCACCGCCACCTGCAGCAGCTGCCACCCGGCGCACGCCATGTTCCCCCCGTCGAACCCGAAATCGAACCTCCATCCGGACAAGCTCGTGGAGACCTGCCTGCAGTGCCACGGCGGCCTCGAGAAGGTGCATGCCAACGTCATGAAGGCCGAGGTCTGGCAGAAGGAGCCTTCCCGGGTTCCGCTCTGCATCGACTGCCACCAGCCCCACGAGAATCGCACCGTCTTCTACGGCCGGGGCGCCAGCCAGAACGACTGCATGACCTGCCATGACAAGACCGTGCAGGGCCAGGGACGCGAGCTCGCCCCGGTGAAGCTCCCCGACCTCGCCTCCTCGACCCATGGCAACGTCCGCTGCGCCCAGTGCCACGCCGGGGTCGACCCCCAGAAGGCCCGTCCCTGCGAGACCGTCGAGAAGAAGGTGGACTGCGCCACCTGCCACCTCGCCAAGTCCGAGGAGTTCGCCGCCAGCATCCACGGGCAGCTGTTGGCCAAAGGCGACACCGCGGCTCCCTCCTGCACCAGCTGCCACAGCGGGCACCACAACCTGAAGAGCTCCGACCCGGCGTCCCCCACCCATCCCGCCAACGTGCCGGCCCTCTGCGGCCAGTGCCACGACGGGGGCAAGGCGGCGGCCGAGCGCCACCACGCCTCCCAGACCGACGTGGTCGCCAACTACTCGATGAGCATCCACGGCAAGGGCCTCATCAAGAGCGGCCTGGTCGGGACCGCCACCTGCGTCAGCTGCCACACCGCCCACAACGTCCGGCCCGGCAAGGACCCGAAGTCCTCGGTCCATCCCACCAACGTCCCGGAGACCTGCGGCTCCTGCCACGTGGGCATCCAGGCCAAGTTCGACAAGAGCGTCCACTCCCGCCTGGTGACCAAGACCGACCGACCGCTCCCCGTGTGCAGCGACTGCCACACCGCCCACACCATCTCCCGGACCGACGGGACCTCCTTCAAGACCAACATCGAGGGGACCTGCGGCCGCTGCCACCAGAAGCTCACCGAGAGCTACTTCGACACCTACCACGGCAAGGTCTCCCGGCTGGGCGAGGCGGCCACCGCCAAGTGCGCCGACTGCCACGGTGCCCACGACGTGCTCCCGAGGACCATGCCGGCCTCCCACCTCAGCCAGGAGAACATCGTCGGCACCTGCGGCAAGTGCCACGAGAACTCGCACGCCGGCTTCGCCGGGTACCTGCCCCACGGCACCCACAACGACCCGGAGCGCTACCCCCAGCTCTACTGGGCCTTCTGGATCATGACGAGCCTGCTGGTGGGCACCTTCGCCTTCTTCGGGCTGCACACCCTGCTCTGGATCCCCAGGTCGTTCCGGGAGAAGCGGGACTACGAGGAGAAGGTCCACCGGGGCGAGATCCCCAAGGAGGACCCGGAGGCGCTCGTCTTCCAGCGCTTCGATCCCATCGTCCGCTCGCTCCACCTGGTCCTGATCCTCAGCTTCTTCGGCCTGGCGCTGACCGGGATGGCCCTCAAGTTCTCCTTCGCCCCGTGGGCGAAGCTGCTCTCCAAGAGCCTGGGCGGGTACGCCTCCATGGGTCTCATCCACCGGATCTGCGCCATCGTGATGGTGACGCTCTTCGCCGGGCACCTGATGGTGGTGGTGCGACGCAAGCGCCGCTCCGGTCTCGGCTGGTGGGACTTCATGACGGGGCCGGACTCGCTGGTGCCCAAGCCCGACGACGTCCGCCAGTTCTTCCAGACGGTCCGGTGGTTCGTGGGCAAGGGACCCAAGCCCGAGTACGGCCGCTTCACCTACTGGGAGAAGTTCGACTACCTGGCGGTCTTCTGGGGCGTCGGCATCATCGGTGCGACCGGAGTCGTGCTCTGGTTCCCCGAGGCCTGCACCCTGGTGCTACCTGGCTGGTTCCTCAACGTGGCCACCATCATCCACGGCGACGAGGCGCTCCTGGCGGTCGGCTTCATCTTCACCATCCACTTCTTCAACACCCACTTCCGTCCGGAGAAGTTCCCCATGGACATGGTCATCTTCACCGGGCAGATCTCGGTGGAGGAGCTGAAGCACGAGCGCCCCGCCTACTACCAGAAGCTGCTCGAGAGCGGCGAGCTGGAAAGGCGCCTGGTCAAGCCCGTCTCCAAGGAGTTCCGCTGGTGGGCGGGCGTGTTCGGGACCGTGGCGCTGTTCTTCGGGGTGGGCCTGGTGCTGGCCATCCTCTACTCGCTCTTCCTCTACCAGCACTGAGGGCCTGGAGGGGGTCCCACAGATCCCGCGGCCGGGTCGCCTCGGGGCGTCCTGTCCCCGTGCGACGCCGCTACCGGGTCTCGGACTCCCGAGGTTCCGGCCCGAAGTAGCGGATCGCCCAGCACTGGGTGACGTGGGTATCCCGCGTCTCGTGCGAGAGGTAGGCGACCGCGTTGCCTTCGAGGGGAGGGTCCTCGCCGGCCTTCACGTCGATGCGCACGGTCTTGGTCCGGGCCTCGGGCGTGAAGCGGTACTCGTAGCGGACCCCCGCCACCTCGCCGCTGCCGGCCGGGGCCAGGTCGGAGGGCAGCTCCTTGTCGGGCTCGACCTTCAGGTTCTTCAGCACATGGAAGCCGTGGACCAGCCCGGCATCCAGGGCCAGCTCCTTCTGCACGTGGCGGAGCACCGAGCGGTTCTTGATCCGGGTTCCCTGGGAGCGGGTGAGCAGGGTCGCCCCCAGGGCTCCCATCACCAGGAGCATGATCATCACCGCCACCAGGGCGCCGCCGCGCCGGCGACCTCGCACCGGGGCTGCGGTCACGGGTCACCGCCCTTGGGGGGCCGCAGCGTGCCGCGGGTGAAGAACCCGGTGCGGTAGCCCTTCGAGTCGTCGACGCCTTCGGGCCAGACCTCCACCTCGAGGTAGTCGGTCTCGCTCCCGTTCCTGCGGAACTCGATGCGCCGCATGCCGCGGGCGAGCACCTTGCGGCCCTTCCCGAACTTCTCGGCGAGCACCAGGTCGCCCTGCTTGTCGACCGAGACGGTCCAGGCACCGGTGTCGATCCGGGAGAGTTCCAGCGTCCCGCCCACCCCGCCGCCTCCCGGCTCCAGGATGTCGGCGGCGTAGCGGATCCGCTCCCCGAGCTGGACCAGCACGCTGCCCGCAGCCTCGGCGGAGTCGGCCCGGGCGGTGCCGCGCCGGGTGCTGCTCGAGCCCAGGTGGACGAGCTGGTAGGCGGCGTACATCACCACGCTCGAGGCGGCCATGGCGACCAGCACCTCGACCAAGGTGTAGCCGGGTCGCCGGCCGCGGCCCCTTCGCTCCCGGCCCGGTCGGGTCATCGCCGGGTCCATCCGCCGCCCCCGCCCGGCATCGGGAACCCGGGACTCCCGCCCCGCCCCGCCACCGGCCAGCTCTTCAGGCCCGGCCTGCGGCTGAGCGCGGTGGCCAGTTTCACTTCCCTCGGGGTCTTGCCCTCGGTCCAGCGCACCGCCACCGCCAGCTCCAGCAGCCCATCGCCCAGGGGCTTGGTCTCGATCTGGTAGGTGTAGCCCTCGGGCGCCTTGGCGCTGGCCCGGAGCGGCGGCACCTCCCGGTCGCTCTTGGCCGCCCAGGCTTCCGATTCGACCCGGAGCTTCTCGAGCACCTCGTGAGCGAGGAAGGCGGCCACCACCTCCCGGTCCCCGCTGGTGCTGGCGCGGCTGCCGAGCGTGAAGAGCCCGACCAGGGGCACCGTCATCACACCGAGGACGGCCACTGCGAGCAGGACCTCGACCAGCGAGAGGGCGCGACGGTCGGATGCAGGGCCGGGGGGGCGGGCGAGATCGGGGGTTCGCTCCATGATCACGCCGAAGGGTACCCAAGGTCCGGCTCGGGACCCAGAACCCCCAGGACCGCCCCGTGCTCCAGCCACCACCGGACCCGCTTCAGCTCGTCGAAGCCCGGGACGTGGACGTGGATCGGGATCCGGATCGCCGGCTCCCGGGCTTCTACGGCCGCCTCGACGGGCTCGCGGTACTGGCTCCAGGTGCGGACGCCGGCGGCCACGAACAGACGCTCCGGACACCCGTACTCGTCGTGCCACTCCCGGAGCTTCGCCACCGTCTCCTCGAACTGGCGCTCGGCGTTCTGGAGCCGGAGGCGGGATCCGTACCGGGACTTCCCCCGGGTGCGCAGGTGGGCCCCCTGGGCCTTCCCATGCCCCCGCACCACGTACTTCTTGATGACCTTGTGGGCGAGGAGCTCGCACTCCTGCCAGAGGCCGAGGCCAGTGGCCCCGGCCTGGATGAGGACCAGGCACTGCGTCCCCAGGGGGGCCGCCGCCCTGGCGGCCAGCTCCTCGATCGGAACCGTCCCGGCGAGCTCCCCGAGGGCCAGGGGGAGGCGGATCCGGGTCTCGGCCTGGGTGACCCGATCCCGCACCAGGAGCAGCCGGCCGGCATCGTCCCACGCCAGACTGCCCCGGACCCCGGCCTCCGCCAGGATCCGGGGCAGCCCGGAGACGTGGAACGGCTCGCCGTCGCGCTCGGCCTGCACCGGCTCAGAATGCCAGAACCCGACGCAGTCGGGGCGGTCCCGCACCGAAGCCTCGGGCCTCGGCCTCCATGCGCCGGAGCCGGGCCACCCGCTCCGCGGTCGAGGGATGGGTCGAGAAGAGTTCGGTGATCCCACCCCCGTGCAGGGGATTGACGATGAAGAGGCTGGCGGTGGCCGGGCCCGCCACCTCGGGGAAGCGCACCACGCTGCCCTCGAGGGCGGCCAGGGCATCGGCCAGGGCCCCGGGATCGCCCGAGAGCCGGGCCCCGGTCTCGTCGGCCAGGAACTCCCGCGACCGGGAGATGGCGAACTGCACCAGGGTGGCGACGAGCGGAGCCACCAGCGCCACCACCAGGCCGCCTCCCAGGTTCGACCGTCCCTCCTCGTCGCGGGGGGCCTGCCCGAAGATCAGGCCCCACCGGAAGGCGTCGGCCAGGTAGGCGAGGGCGGTGACCAGGCCGGCGGCCACCGAGGCGATGAGCACGTCCCGGTTCACGACGTGGGCGATCTCGTGGGCCAAGACGCCCCGGATCTCCCGGAGGTCCAGGACCCGGAGCAGGCCTTCGGTCACGGCCAGAGCCGCGTGACCGGGGCCGCGCCCGGTGGCGAAGGCGTTGGGGGCCCGACCCGCGATCAGGTAGAGGCGGGGAGCCGGGATGCCGGCCCGGGCCGAGAGCTCGTCGACGATCCGGAAGAGCTCCGGGGCTTCCCGGGGCGAGAGTTCCCGGGCTCCGTGCATCGAGAGGACCAGGCGATCCGAGAAGAAGTAGGCGCCGAGGTTCATCAGCAACGCGAGGGCCACGAAGAACTCGATCCGGCCGGGGGCGAGCAGGCTCCCGGCACCGACCACCAGCGCCGCCAGCACTCCCAGGAGTCCCACGGTCTTCAGTTGGTTGGCCATGACCAGAGCATCCTTTCGGGTCTCGAGGAACCCAAAGCAACCTCGATGCCAACCCTGGATCCAGCTCTCGATGCGGCTCTTCGCCCCAGGCCCTCCCGGGGCGTCCGCTCCCGGACATCTCCCCATCCCCCGCCCGCGTCCGGCTCCGGACACCCGGACAGCGCCCGACTCCACCCGTCTCCGCACCCTGCCTCGCCCCCGACCCGGGCCGCCGATCCCGCCGACGCGACGAGGCCCCCGGCGAGGGTGAGCCTGCATCCTCCGGACTCCCCGGATCGCGACGAGCCCCAGGCCGATCGGCCCGGGGCTCGTTCCTCCTGCCGATCCGAGGACCGGCGACCCGATCACATGATCCGGGCGAGGAAGTTCTTGGTGGCGTCCTTCACGCAGCGGAGCCGCTTGAACCAGGCAATGGCCTCGTCCTCGGAGCCCTCGGCCACCTTGATCGAGGCGATCCCGATGGTCTCGAACACCTTGACGTCGAGGTCGATGGCGTAGCCGGCGGACTCGACGACCCGGGTGGCCTCCTCGGCGGAGACGTGGGAGGCGAAGGTCACCAGGATGGTGCCGGGCACGAAGTCCTGGCCGGGCTGGATCGGGTTGACCGGGTCCCAGACCTGGATGCCGGCGTGCAGGGCGTCGAAGGCGGCGGCCTGGCGGAAGGCGACCGGGTGGAGCAGGATCCGGATCCGGTCGGCCACCAGCTCCTGGTCGCCCACCTTCTGGACGGCGTAGAAGTCGAGGTAGGGCTCCTCGGCGAGCTTCTCGTCGAAGATGCCCTGGTAGCGGGCCACGATCTCCCAGGGGCAGGCCCGGACCCGGACCAGCTTCCTGGCGGCGAGGTCGACGTCGCCCCGGAGCACCTTGCCGGGGAGCAGGTTCTGGCCGGGGAGCTCGGGAGCGCCCTCGAGGAAGTTCCCCGGGGTCTCGTCGAGGATCACGTCGCCGTGGCGATCGACCAGGCGGAACGAGAAGCCCATGCTCTCGCCGGTGGGCGGGAGGGCCATCGGCTCGGTGCCGTGGTTCTCGAGCTCGATCTCGATCAGTGCCTGGGGCTGGTCTCCGAAGCCGAGCCGGAGGTCGAGCCGCATCGAGACGTCCTTGCCGCGGACCTCGGTCCGGGCGAGGGTGATCTCACGGGGAGCGGCCACGGCCTGGGAGGCCACGAACAGGGCGGAGAGGAAGAGGGCACGGATGCCCAGCATGTTGCAGACGTTGATGGGGTTCACGATGGACCCTTCACGCCCCCTCGCGGGAGCAGTCAGGGTCGGTACGCCGATAAGTGGCATCCCGACCAGAGGTTCGGAGGGACGCTGCTCGGCTGCTTGGGTACTCACGGTCCTCGGGGACCGCGTAAGGAACGGAGTGGGGCTTCGATTCGCCGGCCGACTCTTCGGTCGCGAACCTCGCCTCGACTTCTCGGAGACTCGTTCGCTACTCGCCGTCTCTACTCGGGCGGAAACCTAGCACCGACGCGTTCCATGCGTCAACCGGAATCGCGCTCCCACATGGCACGCAGCCGGGAGGCCACGTCGATCCTCGGAAGGCTCGTCGCAGCCCGGTTCCCGTCCGCCGCCACGGTCCTCCCGAACCCCACCGCCTCGAAGCGGTCCCGGATCGCAGGCGGTACGAAACGCGACACCGGCGCGTAGACGTGCCGATCACCGAGGCGCGCCTGGCCCCGGATCTGGAAGCGGTGCGGATGCACCAGGGTGAGGTTCCGCCGGGCCCGGGTCATGGCTACGTAGAGGAGCCGCCGCTCTTCCTCGACCTCTTCCGGCGTACCGGTGGCCAGGTCCGAGGGGATGGCCCCATCGGCGAGGTTCAGCAGGTAGACCGCCTCCCACTCCTGGCCCTTGGCGGAATGGATGGTCGAGAGGATCAGGTAGTCCTCGTCCCGGTAGGGCACCCCGGACTCGGCTCCGGTGGCCTCGGGCGGATCCAACGTCAGTTCGACCAGGAAGCGTTCCCGGGAGGGAAAGCGGGCCGCGATCGTCTCCAGCTGTTCGAGGTCGCCGGCCCGCACCCCGTGGTCGTCATGGATCCGCTCCAGGTGCGGCTGGTACCAGGACCGCACCCGCCCCACCTGGCCCTGCCACTCGGGACTGCCGCGTAGTCCCACCAACAGCTCGACCAGGCCCGGCCACCACGGACGCGCCCCCGGCGGCACCCCGCACCCGGCCAGCGCTCCCAGATCGCCCCCGGCGGCCTCGACCGCTCCCACGATCCGCTCCGCCGCCGCCGGCCCGATCCCCGGCAGGAGCTTCGCCACCCGGTAGCCGGCGATGCCGTCCCGCGGGTTCTCGGCGAAGCGCAGCACCGAGAGAAGGTCCTTCACGTGGGCGGCTTCCAGGAACTTGAGTCCCCCGAACTTCACGAACGGGATCCCCCGGCGTCCCAGCTCGATCTCGAGCTCGGCGCTATGGTGGGCGGTCCGGAACAGGACCGCCTGCTGCTTCAAAGCGATGCCCTGCTCCCGGGCCTCGAGGATCCGCTCCACCACGCACTCGACCTGGGCGGTCTCGTCCTCGGCGGTCACCAGCGAGGGCTTCGTGCCTCCCTCGACGACCGAGCGCAGCCGCTTCTCGAAGGCCCGCGTCGAGAGCCCGATCACCGCGTTGGCCGCCTCCAGGATCGGCTGGGTGGAACGGTAGTTCGCCTCCAGCTTCACCACCGTCGCCGCCCGCGGGAAGCGGTCCGGGAATCCCAGGATGTTCTCCACCGTGGCGGCCCGGAACCCGAAGATGGCCTGGGCATCGTCGCCGACCACGGTGAGCCCCGAGCCCTCGGGCCGGAGCCCCATGAGGATCGCTTCCTGCAGGGCATTGGTGTCCTGGTACTCGTCGACCAGCACATGGTCGAACCCGGCAGCCACCTCGCGGGCCAGCGCCGGCTCCGCCATCAGGTGGGACCAGTAGAGCAGCAGGTCGTCGTAGTCGAGGACGTGGCGCGCCTGCTTGGCTTCCACGTAGGCAGCGAAGAGCTCGCGCAACCGGCCTTCCCACTCGCGACACCAGGGGAAGACCGCGGCCAACTCGGCCTCCAGGCTGCGGCGGGTGTTCACGCACCGGGAGTAGATCGCCAGGCAGGTCGACTTCTGGGGAAAGCGTTTGCCCAGCTTGGTGAAACCCAGACGGGTACGCAGCACATCGAGCAGGTCGGCAGCGTCGCCCCGGTCGAGCACCGTGAACGAGGGGTCGAGGCCCACCGACTCGGCGAAGCGACGCAGGATGCGATTGCCCACCGCATGGAAGGTCCCGGCCCAGGCGATCTCGGCCGCCCGGGGCCCACCCGAGACCCGGGCCACGATCCGCTGGGCCCGACGGTCCAACTCGGCCGCCGCCCTCCGGGTGAAGGTGAGCAGCAGGATCCGGCGGGGATCGAGGCCCTGGACCACCAGCCACGCCAGGCGATGGGCCAGGGTGTGGGTCTTGCCGGTCCCGGCCCCCGCCAGGATGAGCAGGGGACGCGCCGGGTCGCTCTCGACCGCGGCCCGCTGCTCCGGGTTCAGGCCCTCGAAGGGATCGGCGGGTTCCAACCCCACCATGCTACGCATCTGTCCACTATCGCGGCAAGCCCGGCGCCGGCCCCGCCCGGACCCCAGCCCGCTGCGCCCGGCCCGACGCCACGGCCCGCTACCCCTCGCGCCACCCGAACATCGGGAGCGGCTCGGCCTTGCCCTTCAACTTATGGGCCCCGAGGTCCCGGAACAGCCCCCGCCGCTCGGGCGAGAGCTTCCCCAGCACCGCCTCCGACACCAGCAAGGCCACCCCCTGCTCCTTGGTGGCGCTCTCCAAACGGGAAGCCACGTTCACGGCGTCGCCGATCACCGTGTACTCGAGCCGGTCCGGACTCCCGATGTTCCCCGCCACCACGGTCCCGAAGTGGACCCCGATCCCGTTGTCGACGGCCGGCTTGCCCCGCTCGGCGAGCCGCCGGTTCACCTCCGCGAGGTGTTCCCGCATGGCGAGCGCGGCGTCGATCGCGGCATCGCAGGCATCGCTCTCGCCGGCCAGCCCGAACACCGCCATGGCGGCATCCCCGATGAACTTGTCGAGCACCCCGCCCCGCCCGTGGATGGCCGCCACCGTGCCCGTGAAGTACTCGTTCAGGAACGCCACCAGCTCGGTGGGCGACATCGACTCGGAGAGCGGCGTGAAGTTCCGAAGATCGCTGAACAGGACCGCCACATCGACCAGCCGTCCGCCCAGGTCGGTCCCCTGCTCGCTGGCCAGGATGCTCTTCGCCACCTGCGGGCTCACGTACTTCCCGAAGGCCTTGCGGATCCGCTCCCGCTCGGCGAGACCGGCGATCATCTCGTTGGTCCCGGAGGCGATCCGGGCGAACTCGTCCTGGGTGAAGGCGGGGACCCGGACCTGGTAGTCGCCCCGCTTCACGGCGTCCAGAGCCGAGAGTTCGAGGGCGAACATGTCGGCGAGGTTGGCGGCGTAGCGGCGCACTACCAGGTAGGAGCACCCGAAGAGCACCACCATCACGAAGACGATTTCCCAGGCCACCTCGGCGAAGGGGATGTTCCGCCCCCGGCTCACCGCGAAGCGCAGCTCGAGGAAGTCCTTCTCGATCAGGAGCACCATGACTGTGGAGAAGACCAGCAGGGTCACGGTGAAGAAGACCAGGAACTGCACCGCCACCGGCACGTAGCCGGCGTCGATCCGGGGCGGGTCCAGCTTCTGCTCCAGCACCAGCCGGGCCGAGCGCCGCTGCCGCTCCAGCAGCTCGAAGGCCCCGGCGAAGAACCCCAGGGTGGCGCACCCGATCGCCAGCTTGGCCCCGCTCTTGGCGAAGGGGAACCCGTAGCCCCAGAGGTTGCGGAGCGCGATCGCCATCCCCGACCCGCTCCAGATCGTCCATGCGAGCAGGAAGTGGGCCGTCGGGATACCCGAACGTCCCGCCATCAGCGCCGCTTCCACTCGCCGGTCGAGGAACCCGAACCCCGGCGTGGCGGCCACCTGCACCAGCACCAGGAGCAGCCCGAGTTCGCCCGCGATCTCCACCGATCCCTGGCCGGCGAGCAGGGGACAGACCTCGACCGCGTAGAGCCCGATGAGGAAGGCCCCGAAGAGCGTCTGGGCCAGCCTCGGCAGGAGCCGTGACGGTTCCGCTCCCCCGCCCGGTTCGCGCCCGGCGCCCGATGCGGCCCCGGTTCCGGCGTCCGCACCAACACCGCCCGCAGCCGCCGGCCCCGCACCCGGCCCGCCTCGACTCCCGTCCTTCATCGCCGCTCCCGATCCGGTTCGCCGCAGTGCTCGAGCAGAAACGCCCGGGTCCGGTCCCGGAGCGCCACTGCTGCCTCCAGGTCAGCCCCCGAGGGGACCACCGGCGGGCCCGCCGTGAGCACCACGGTACCGGGTCTCGGCCATCCCTGGTCGGGCTCCAGGCACCACCGGGTCCCGGCGATCGCCACCGGCACGATCGGGAGCCCGAGCCGGGCCGCCAGCTGGAACGCCCCCATCTTGAACGGGAGCAGGCCCGGCACCCGCTGGAAGGTCCCTTCGGGGAACACCACCACCCCGTCTCCGCGGGCCGCCGCGGCCTCGACCTCGCGCTGGTCCTCGACCGCCTTCACGGCGTCGAAGCGCTCCACGAACAGGGCGTCGAGCCCGCCGAAGAACCTGCGCCCCACGAAGCTCTCCCGGAGCTCGCTCTTCACCACCGGGCGCAGGCGACGAGGCGCCACCGCCAGCAGCACCGGGGCATCGAGGTAGCTCTGGTGGTTGGCCACCACCACCACGTTCCCGCTGGCTGGCAGGTGCTCGAAGCCGCGGCACTCGACCCGGGTCCGGGTCATCACGAGGAAGGCCCGGCACACCGCCTTGAGCACCCTCCAGCGCAGCGCCGGCCAGGGGGCGAAGGCCGAGACCAGCCACCCGATCGCCCCCATCGAGAGGAACCACGCCCACCACCAGGCCGCGTAGACGAGCCGCGCCGCGCCCTCGACCACCCCGAGCGCCAGGCCCCAGGCCGCCTCGCACCCGAGACGCACCCGGGTCCCCAGATCGAGCGTGGCGCCGGCTCCCAGCCTTCCCCCGAGATAGAGCTCGCGGGTGCCGTCGCGACGGATCTTGCCGCTCGAGGTCTTCAGGACCGAGCCCGGCGGGACCAGTACCACCTCGTCGGGCGGCATGCCGATCACCGCCGACACCGCTTCCCGCACCGCGGTCACCAGCGCCTCCCGGGCGGCCCGGTCGCGGGCCCGGGTCTCGGCCACCACCACCACGTTCTCGGTGCCGCTGTCGGCATCCGCCACCCCGAAGGCCGCCACGCAGCCGGTGCGGATCCCCGCCACCGCGCCCGCCGCCTCCTCGATCTCCTGGGGCACCAGGTTGCGCCCGCCCTTCAGGATCAGGTCCTTGGCCCGCCCGCTGATCACGATCTCGCCCTCGGCCAGGTAGGCGAGGTCGCCGGAGTCGAGCCAGTCGCTTGTCCCCCACCGCTCGCCCGCAAGGGGCTCGCGGGTGCCGGGCTGCGCTTCGCTGCTTCCCCTGGCGAAGCCCGGGGCGCTCCGCTTCGCCCAGCGTCGCAGAGCCGCGGTCGCCTCGGGATTGCGGTGGTAACCGTCGGTCGCCGACGGCCCCTGGTAGAGGAGGCGCCCCACGACCCGCTCGGGGACCTCCTCGCCGCTCGGGTCCACGATCCGCACCCGGTACCCGGGGAGCGGCGGACCGCAGGCGATGAACTCGAGGGCGTCGGCCTCCTCGGGCCCCGCCGGCACCGCCTGGCCCCGCGCCGCGAACTCCTCGCGCCGCACCCGGTCGACCCGGGCACCCCGGGCCAAGGGAGTGATCGAGAGTCCGAGCGCCAGCTCCGCCATGCCGTAGCAGGGAGCCAGGGCCTCGGCCTTGAACCCATGGGGAGCGAAGCGGGCCGCGAAGCGCCGCATCGTCCCCGGACTCACCGGCTCGGCCCCGCAGATCCCCATGCGCCAGGCCGAGAGGTCGAGCCCGGCGATCTCCTCGTCGGGCACCCGGGAGGCGCAGAGTTCGTAGGCGAAGTTCGGGGCCGCGGTGAGCGTGGCCCGGTGCCGGCTCATGGCCTCGAGCCAGCGCGACGGCCGCCCCAGGAAGGCGAGCGGCGACATGAGCACGAACGGCACCCCGTAGTAGAGCGTGCCGAGCGCCGCCCCGATCAATCCGAGGTCGTGGTAGAGCGGCAGCCAGCTCACGAACACGTCGCGCTCGGCCCGCGGCTCGATCCCGTAGCCGAAGGCCCGCAGGTTGGCGAGCAGCTGGGCGTGGGTGAGTTCGACGCCCTTGGGGTTGCCGGTGCTCCCCGAGGTGTACTGGAGGAAGGCCAGGTCCTCGCCCCGGGTGCGGGGCCGGGCCGGCTCCACGCTGCCGACGTCGAGGTCCTCGACCCCGACCACCTCTTCGAGGCCCTCGACCCGGCTGCGGAGCACCCGTCCCAGGGTGCGGGCCTCGGGCACGGTGACCAGGATCCGGGCCCGGCAGTTCGCCAGGATCCGGGCCTGTCGCCCCAGGTGGTCCTCGAGCTGGCTGGGGCGGGCCGGCGGGTAGAGCGGCACCGGCACGCCCCCGGCCCGCAGCGCCCCGAAGAAGGCCGCGAAGTACCCGAGCCCGGTCGGCAGCATCACCGCCACGGTGCTCCCGGGGCCGACTCCCTTGGCCTGGAGCGCGGCCGCCACCCTGCCCGCCTCCCGGTGCAGCGCTCCGTAGGTGACCGGCTGCTCGTTGCCGTCCTCGTCGCGGAGCAGCATCCAGACCCGGTCCGGGGTGTGCTCGGCGTGGTGCTCGAGGACTTCGACGAGCGTCTGCGCGTCGGTGGGAAGGCCGATCGCGCCGCCCTGCACCTGGCTCGCGCCCGGGGCACTCCCGGAACCCCCGGGCCGGGTCCCGGCTGAGCCCGCGAGCATCGCCACCAGGTCGGCCGGGGTCTCCAGGCGAGCCAGCGCCGACTCCGGCAGGTCCACCCCGAACCGGCGCGAGGCCCGCACCACGAGCTCGGAGCGGGCCAGGCTGTCGAGACCGAGGTCGGCGTCGAGCCGGGTCGAGAGGCCGATCCGGGGCTTCGAGCCGGGGTAGAGCTCGGCGACCAGCTCGGCGAGGAGCGCGAGCACCCGCGCTTCGGAACTCGGCTCGGGATCGGGCTCCGGCCCGGTGGTCGTGGTCACGAGGGGCACCCTGCGAGTAGGGTATTCCCCGGATGCGCCCCCTCGCCACCTACTTGGCCGGCTACACCCGCTACCACCGCCACCCGGTGAACCGCGCCTGCCATTTCGTGGGAGTGCCGGCGATCACCCTCTCGCTCATGTTCCTGCTCCACTGGCTGCCGCTGCCCTGGTCGGGCGCCCCCACCGCCGCCCAGCTCGGGATCCTGGTGGTCTGCGGCTGGTACATGGCGCTCGACGCGGCGCTCGGGTCGGCGCTGGTGCTCGTCTTCTGCCTCATGCTCGGGCTCGCGATCCGGCTCGCCCCGGTCGCCGACGCTGCCGGCTGGAGCTGGTTCTGGACCCTCTTCGTGGGCGGCTGGATCTTCCAGCTCCTGGGCCATGGGTTCGAGGGCAAGCGCCCGGCGCTCCTCGACAACGCGGTCCAGATCTTCGTGGCCCCGCTCTTCCTCGCCGCCGAGGTCGCCATGGGCCTCGGCTACCGCAAGGACCTCAGGGACGCCCTGGACGAGCTGCTCCAGGACGGGTAGGCCCAGGCAAGACCCTCGGGACGCCGAAGCCGGGCGAGGGCGAGCAGGCCGGAGTCGATCGGGGAGGGGACGCGGTCGCGGTGCCCGCCCAGGCCGGAGTCCTCAGATCGTGACGATGCGAAGTGCGGGTGCCAGTGCGAGCATGTCCTCGGGATCCGAGGTGGCCACGCCGTGCCCGCGACGGGTGGCACAGACGACGACCGAGGCATCGATCAGGTCGGAAGACCCGGCCACGCCGCAGAGCTGGCCCGCGGTCCGGGCTGTCTGGTCGTCGAGAGGCTCGACCTCGACGGTGGAGGAGGCGAGGAATGCGGCCAGGCGAGCCTGACGCCGCCCGTCCCTCCAGACCTGCCCCACCACGCCCGCGGGGACCGCGAGAGGGATCCCCTGGGCACGCGCCCGCACCACGATGGCGAGCATCCGACGATCCGAGCGTTCGAAGGCGATCAGCGCTCCGGCGTCCAGCGTCAGTCCACTCACCGCCCGGTCCGACGCTTCCGCGCCGTGCCCAGGGCCCGGTCCGCTGCGGCCTTCTCCCGTTTCGTCAACGGACCTCCGGTTTCCGCCAGCATCTCCTGGAGCAGGGCGTCGAGGTCCTCCAGCATCAGCTTCTGCGCCAGTGCCTCGCTCATGTAGGCACTGAGGCTCCTGGCCCGGCCTCGCCGGACCTCCCCTCGAGCTCTCTGCAGGATTTCTTCCGGAACCGTGATCGCGGTCTTCACAGTGGTCATACCTCTTATCCTACCATCGGAAGGAATGCGACCCTCGGCGTCGTGGCCGAATCGCGGCAACGCCCCCGACCTCCTCGGCCTGGTAGCCTGGCCGATCCCTGTTCCTCACCTCCCGGGACTCCTCTCCTCCGCTCCCACCGACAAGCAGGCTCTCGATCGCGGACTGGACGGTTTCATCGTCGTCTCCGCGCTCCCGGCGTCGATGCCGGGATCCGGAGGGGTGCGACGACGACCCGGTCGCGGGGGGTCGCGAGAGCAGGGGCCTGGACTCTCACCCCTTGGCGAAGTAGCGGACTCCCGACCTGCCTTCGAAGTCGGCGTCCTGGGTCCACAGGGTGGCGCCGTAGCCCCTGGCCGTCGCATAGAGGAGGGCATCGGCCATCGCCAGCCGTTCCTCCAGGCTGAGCCTGGCGGCCGAAAGTGCGACCGCTCCCGTGACGTCCACCACCGTCCCCTGCTGCATGGCCGAAACCGCCAGGAGGGCCTGGGCCTCTCCGCGTTGCTGGTGGATCCGCCGGAAGACCTCGAAGAGGTTGATGGAGGAGACCAGGAGCTTGCCCGTATCCTCGATGGGCCTGGCGAAGTGCTTGGCGTTGGGCCCGTCGGCGAAGTACTCGAGCCAGGCCGAGGAATCGACCAGGTTCACTCGCGATCCTTCTTCTGCCGGAGCGGATCCGTGTCGATCCCCGCCACCATCCCCCGCAGCTCCTTCAGGGGACGGATCAGCACCAGCTCGATCCGCCCGTCGTAGGCGATGGCCCGGAGCTTCTGCCCCGGCCTCAGGTTCAACTGCTCCCGCACGTCCCTGGGAATCACGACCTGGAACTTCGGTGACACCGTCACGGCGCTCATGGCTCGCTCCTGTCCCGCTCCTGGGAGAGACCTACCAAAGGATTATCGATCGATCTACCACAAGTCAAGATGCCCATCGACACAGTTCCGTCGTACCAAGCCTCCGCGGTCCCTCCTGCGACCGCACGACAGGTCCAGGACAGCGCCCGGAGCTGGTTCGCCCACCTGGCCCGGGCCGACACCTGGCGACTCCGGGAGCGCCTGATCGCGGAGTTCCGGGAGCGGGCCGGCCTGCTTCCCGATCGCGACCCGACGCTCGAGCCTCGCGAAGGATCGTCGTGAACCCCTCGCCGCGACGGGAGGCTGGCACCGTCAAAGTGCCGAGGGCTCGCCTGGGACCGTGTCCCCGGAGAGGACAACGACTCGGAACCCGCAGTGCTTGATCCTGAGCGTGGCGCCGCGGCGGCTCCGGCGGGCGGCACGCTCGCCCCCAGCTTGGTAGCCCCAGGAACCACCCCGCAGGACACGGGAGGCCCTGCCTTCCGTGCTCCAGACCGAGCCATCGCCGGGGGCTCCCTGGTAGTTGCCATGCCAGGGGTCCTCACACCACTCCCAGACGTTGCCCAGCATGTCGCGCAGGCCCCAGGTGTTGCCTGGCTTCTTCCCGACCTGGTGGGTGGTCGATCTGCTGTTCGCGTCGTACCAAGCGATCGTACCTAGCTTGCCGTAGCGTAGGCCCATCGTGCCGGCCCGGGCCACGTACTCCCACTCCGCCTCGCTCGGCAGCCGATAGACCCGACCTGCGGGAAGCTTGCCGGCGGCCCTCTCCCGCTCCGTGAGCCTCTCCAGAAACTCCTGGGCATCGTTCCAGCTCACTTGCTCGACCGGGCGGCGGTCGTCACCCTTGAAGTGGGCCAGGTTCGACCCCAGCTCAAGCCCGGGGTCCCCCGGGGTCCGGGACGGAGTGTGGCCGCCTCGCCATCTGCCTGCCGACGCTGCGGTCCCTGGCAAAATGGAGTGGAATGGAACCCAGGTACCGAGAGGCCTACGTGCGTCGGTCGGGGGACCCGCCCCCCGCACCCCTCCGTGACCGGACGACCCCGGGGGAACGCGTCGAGATGATGTGGTATCTCGCCCTGACCGCCTGGGCCTTCGCCGGGAGGCCCGTTGAACCGCGACTTCCTCGAGATGTTGGATGCGTTGTCCGCCGAGGGCGTCCGCTACCTGGTGGTGGACGCGTATGCGGTGGCGGTCCACGGGTATCCGAGGGCGACGGGTGACCTCGACCTCTGGATCCGGCCCGATCCCGAGAACGCGGCCCGCACCTGGCAGGCCCTGACCCGCTTCCGTGCGCCTCTTGATGGCCTCGCCCGCGAAGACCTGGAGCAGCCTGGCCTGATCTTCATGATGGGGCGGGAACCCAATCGGATCGACCTCCTCACCGAGGTCACCGGCCTCGAGTTCGACACCGCCTGGGACCGGCGCATCGAGATCGAGATGCTGGGGCGAAGCGTTCCCGTGCTCGGCCTCGAGGATCTGATCCGCAACAAGAAGGCGACGGGACGCCCCAAGGACCTGCTCGACATCGAGTGCCTGGAGGGCCGATCCGGGTCCTGACGGCCCCAGGACCAGGCGCCTCCAGGATCCGCAGCCTTGTCCAAACTTTGATAATCCTTGGATTTCACGGGTACCCTTCTCTCGATGACGCTGCATGTGAGCCTGACCCCGGCCCTCGAACGGTATGTGCGGGAGAAGGTTCGTTCCGGTCTCCACGGCACCGCCAGAGAGGTCGTCCGGGAAGCCCTGCGTCTCATGGCCGAGCGCGATCTCGATCTGGAGGCCCGACGCGAGCGCCTGCGCAGCGGAAGCCCCTCCGTCCTCCACGCAGAGGGGCAACGGTTGCGGGAAGAGTTCGACCTCTGTGACGCCGGCTGTGCGCTCATGGAACAGAAGCTGCGTCGCGACTTCCCGGCCGCCTCGGAACACGAGATCCAGGACCGGCTCCGGCAGTGGCGGGCGGGTTCCCCCCGATCCGAAGAGGTCGAAGGCCACCTGAAACGCGCCCCGGACCGTCTGGCCCGGCTCCTCCGTGACGAGACTTGAGGAGGCCGCCGCCCAGGCCTTCCTGGATCTGGAAGCCGAGCGGGTCCAAGGCGCCCTGATCGGCGGTATCGCGGTCAGCGTCCGGACCGTGCTCCGCACGACTCGGGATCTCGACGTCGCAATCCGGGTCGCCGGGGACCCCGAAGCCGAGTCCCTGGTCCACAAGCTGCGGCGTCGCGGCTACGAACTCTACGACCTGATCGAGCACCAGCCCACGGTTCGACTCGCCACCGCCCGCCTCCTCCAGCCAGGAGAGCAGAGAAGGGCTCCCGTGGACCTGCTCTTCTGCTCGTCCGGCATCGAGCCTGAAATCGTGGCCTCTGCCGAGCCGCTGGTCCTCTTCCCGGGAACCGTGGTCCCGGTGGCGAGGGCCGGACACCTGCTCGCTCTGAAACGCCTCTCGGAGGATCCTGATCGGCGCCCCCAGGACCGTATGGACATCCTCGCCCTGGTCGAGCGCGCCTCGGACGCCGACCTCGCCCTGGCCCGGGAGGCGATCCTTCTCATCCGGGAGCGCGGCTTCCACCGCGACCGGGACCTCGGAGCGGCACTCGACCGCGTCCTCGCTCAGGCGTAGCAGCCCTCGCATCTGGAGGTCCGGGAGCGACGCGCGGGACCCCTCACCCCTCCGGGGTGCGGCCCCGGCCTCGCTTCACTTCGCCCCGCTGGCGCTTGGCGTCGAGGCGGCGCACCTTGCTGGCGCGGGTGGGGCGGGTGGCGTGGCGGGGCTTGGGCGGGCGCAGGGCCTCGATGAGCATCGCCTCCATGCGATCGAGGGCGGCGTCGACGTTGCGGGCCTGTTCCCGATGTTCGCTGGAGACGACCTGCAGGTTTCCATCTCCGTCGAGCCGCGACTCGAGTACCCGGCGGACCCGCTCCAGGCGCTCGTCGCCGAGGAACTCCCGGGCGCCCTCCAGGTCGAGGCGCAGGTCGACCTTGGAGGCCACCTTGTTCACGTTCTGGCCACCCGGGCCTCCCGAGCGGGCGAACCGAACCGAGAGGAGCGCGGCCGGGAGCACGGTGCGGGCCGAGAGCCGGAGATCGCGCAGCGCCGCCACGTCAGGCTCCGATCCCGATCACAGGCCGTGGCGCGTCAGCATGGCGGAGAGCGTCGGCTCGTCCCGAGGACCCATCCAGTGGTCGAGCAGCCGGCCGCGGCCGTCGAAGAGGAAGCTCCGGGGGATGGGCAGCACGTTGAAGCGACGCACCATCTCGGCATTGGCCGGATCGCTGGTCAGGACCTCCGCGACCTCGAACGAGCCCTTCGCCTTCGCCACCCGGTGGACCACCGGGTCGTAGACCGCGCAGCCCCCTCATGTCTTGGGGTCGCCGAAGACCACCAGCACCGGGCGACCCGGGGCTACCCGGGGACGGATCCCGTCGGCGAAGGCCGCTTCGAGCTTCGCCCGGCTGGGAGTCGCGAGCGTGAAGGCGAGCCCGGCACCGAGCGCCGCCACCACCACCAGGAACGTCCGCAATCGGGAACCCATCGCCAAAGAGGTTAGCTCATCGGCCCATGGCCTATCTTGGAAACGGAGGAAACCGCTCTCCCATGCCCCCTCCCGACCGACCCCGCACGAGACCCGCGGCCACCGCCCTGTTGCTGGCCCTGGCGTCCGCCCTCGACCTGGCTTGCATCCGCCCCGCCGAGCCGACCCCACCGGATCCCGGCGCGCCCTCCCCCTCCGGGCCGCGCCCCCCCGGCCCCGGTGCGCCGTCTCCCCCCGGGCCGGCCTTGGCGCCCACCCCGACAGCCTCCCTCGAGAATCGCCTCGCCGGCTCGTCGAGCCCCTACCTGCTGCAACACGCCGGGAACCCGGTGGCCTGGCAGCCCTGGGACGAGACCGCGCTCTCCGAGGCCCGGCGCCTGGACCGGCCCATCTTCCTCTCGGTGGGCTACTCCACGTGCCACTGGTGCCACGTGATGGAGCACGAGTCCTTCGAGGACCCCGAGGTCGCCAAGGTCCTGAACGAGGGCTTCGTCGCCATCAAGGTCGATCGCGAGGAGCGGCCCGATCTCGACCAGGTCTACCTCCTCGCCACCCAGATCACCACCGGGCGCGGCGGCTGGCCGAACTCGGTCTGGCTCACCCCCGACGGGCGCCCCTGGCTGACCGGGACCTATTTCCCCAGGGACCGCTTCCTCTCCATGCTTCGGGAGTCGCTCACGGTCTGGCGTACCCAGCGGGACCGGGTCGAGGCCCAGGCCGACCGGATCACCGACGCGGTCCGCCGCATGGCCGATCCCCTGGGAGCCGGGGGCATGGCCCGGGCCAGCTACCGCCCCCCGGGCTCGGGTCTACGCCGGTCGCTGGTCGAGTCCACCCTCGATCGGCTCGCCCAGGACTTCGACGCCGAACACGGCGGCTTCGGCCGGGCCCCCAAGTTCCCGCCCCACCAGACCCTGCGCCTCCTCCTCCATGAACTCCGGGAGCGCCCCCCCGAGGATCCCGAGCGGCGGACCCGCTACCTGGCCATGGCCACGGGCACGCTCACCGCCATGGCCCGGGGCGGGCTGCATGACCACGTAGGCGGCGGCTTCCACCGCTACTCGGTCGATGCCGAATGGTTCCTCCCCCACTTCGAGAAGATGCTCTATGACAACGCCCTCCTGCTCCGCGCCTTCGCCGAGGGGTTCGCCCTCACCGGAGATCCCGAGTACCGCGACGCGGCGCTCGGGATCGTCGCCTGGCTCCGGCGCGAGATGCAGGCGCCCGAGGGCGGCTTCTTCGCCGGCCTCGACGCCGACAGCGAGGGAGAAGAGGGACGCTTCTACCTCTGGCCGCACGCCGAACTGCTCGCGGTGCTCGGACCCGACGACGGGGCGGCGCTGGCCACCGCCTACGGTGCGGTTCCCGGGGGCAACCACCGCGACGAGGCGAGCGGGAAGCCCACCGGTCGGAACCTGCTCGCCCGCCGCGGTCCGGTCGCCGAAGCCCTGGCGCCCCGGCTCCCGGAGCTCCTCACCCGGCTCCGGGACGCGCGCGCCCGACGGCCCCGACCCGCCCTCGACGACAAGGTGCTGGTGGGCTGGAACGGCCTGACGATCGGGGCGTTGGCGGCGGCCGGCCGGTTCCTCGCCGAGCCCGAGTTGCTCGACCTCGCCCGGGAGGCGGCCCGCTCGCTCCTGGCTCGGGCCCGCACCCCGAGCGGTCTCGCCCGCTACCTCCGGGCCGGGACACCGGTGGGCACCGGCTTCCTCGAGGACCATGCCTACCTGGCCGACGGGCTGCTCGACCTCGCCGACGCCACCGCCGAGCCCGAGTGGCGGGAAGCTGCCTCGGAGCTGGCGACCTCGATGGTCGAGCGCTTCCTCGACCCCGAGGGCGGCGGCTTCTTCGACACGCCCCGGGCCGAGGCCGCGGTCCTGGCCCGCACCAAGGACCCTTCCGACGAGGCGACCCCCTCGGCCCAATCGGTGGCGGTGCGCGCCCTGGCACGGCTGGGCTCGAACCCTGGCCAGGAGCCCCTCCGCACGCTGGCCGAGCGGACCCTGGAGGCATCGGCCCCCCTGATCGAGAAGGCCGGCATCGGGATGCAAGGCATGCTCCACGCCCTGCTCGTCTTCCTCGATCTCGCGCCGTCGCAGGGGAAGGCCGAATCGCGCGCCTCGGCGCGCCAAGCCCCGGTCGCCCTGGGTGCGAGCCTCCGTTCCCGACCCGTAGCCGGCGGCCCGGCGATCCCCGGGGTGGTGACCCTGGAGATCGACCCGGGCTGGCATCTGCAGTCTGGCGACGCGCTCCCGCCCATGATCGCCACCCGCCTCTCGACAGCCGCGCCGCCAGACCCCGGCCTCTCGGCCCGGCTGGGAGCCCTGCCCTCCGGGACCCCGGAGAAGGTCTCCTGGTCGCCTTCCCCGCTCACCCTCTACCAGGGGCGCATGGAGATCCCGCTCTCGGTGTCCGCGTCTCCCGACACCACGCCAGGTCCCCGCACCCTCGTCCTCTCCCTGGCCTACCAGGCCTGCGACGACCGGCGCTGCCTGGAGCCGGCGAGCCTCGAACTGGCGCTGCCCCTCGAAGTCGTCGCCGCGCCTTCGCCCGGGACCACACCCCTGTCCGGCCCGGCCGCACTTCCCCTTCCTCCCGCGACGTCGCCCCCCTCTTCTGCCAGTCGCTGAGATCGACGTGACAGCGCGTGTGGGGTGAGGCGCCGGCAGGCCCGTCGTTACCCTTCCTCTCCCCGCACCACGGAGCGGGGAGAACCGGGAAACCGACGTGGAGATCCTCCTTCGTGCCTTGTGGCGACTTGCCTGGGGTTCCTATCAGGGGTGGCAGGAGCGACGCCGGCGCCCCCGCCGGGGCCGGCGAGCCTGATCTGGCCCCGTTAGGCATCCGATCATCACGGGATCTATGCTTCGATGCGTGAGGACCACCCTGACCCTCGACGACGACGTCGTCGCCGAACTCGAACGCTTGCGCCAGGCGCGTCGACTGGGGCTCAAGGAAGCCGTGAACCTGGCACTCCGCCACGGACTCCGCGACCTCGAGCGCCAGGTGCGCCACCCGCCCGGCGAGCGCTTCCGCACCGAGCCGCTCTCGACCGGCCCGAGCCTCGTCGGTCGCCTCGACGACATCGCCTCCGTGCTCGCCGAGAGCGAGACTGGAGGCCGTCCCTGATCCTGGTCGACGCCAACCTACTGGTCTACGCCCTGGCCGCCGACACCCCCCAGCACCCGCCCGCCAGGGAGTGGCTCGACGGCGAGCTGGCCCGCGGACCCAAGGTCGGCCTTCCCTGGCCGTCCCTGCTCGCCACTCTGCGGATCCTCACCAATCCCCGCATCTTCGCCCGCCCTGCGCCTGCCGACGTCGTCTGGGAGCGCATCTCGCGCTGGCTGGCCCTGGAGAACGTGTGGATCCCTGGCCCCGGCGATCGCCACGCCTCCCTCCTGGGTGACCTGATCCGGGCCGACTCCGGTCTCCGGGCGGAACTCGTCCCCGATGCCCACCTGGCTGCCCTTGCCATGGAGCATGGGCTGACGCTGTGCAGCACCGACCGGGACTTCGCCCGCTTCCCAGGCCTCTCCTGGCGCGATCCGCTGGTCTGAGCCCGCTCCACTGCAGATCAGGACGGGTGCAGCCGGAGCGCCCCGGGTTCACCCAGGGGGAAGAGCGAGGCGGAACCCGCCGCGAGCGAGGCCCTTGCGGCCGAGCTGCCAGCGAAAACAGAGGCTGCCCATGTCGCGTGTTCCCGACTAGGATCCCCCCGTGGGTTCGCTGGAGCTGTCCCGTCGCGCGCTCGTCCGCTCGCTCCTCGAAGGAGGGGTCGCCACCCGGCTGGTGCCGGCGTTCGCGGCTGCCGCGGCCTTCGTCGACGCCGACGAGGCCCGCGCCGAGGACCCCCGCCCCCAGGACACCCGGGATGCCCGCAACACCTGGGCCGCCTTCGCCGACACCGTGATCCCCCCCGACGAGCACTCCCCGGGCGCCTCGGCCGCCGGCTTCGTCGATGTGCTCTTCGACCCCTCGTTCTACCAGGTCTTCGTCGGCTTCGAGGTCCCGATCGGCCCAGCCATGCGGGTGCTGGCCCTCGACCTCGACCGCCGCGCCCTCGCCGCCTGCCGCCACCGCTTCGCTGCCGCCGATGAGGCCTGCCGGGAAGAGGTGCTCGAAAAGGCGCTCTCCGGCCCCATGCGCCTGATCTACGAGGGCATGATCGCCCTGGTGAAGGTGGTCTGGTTCGGGGCCCAGCGCAGCACCATCGGTTGGGACGACATCGGGTACCCCGGACCCGCCGACGCCCACCCCGACGCCTCCCCGGCCGGTCCCGCCCCGGCACCGCCTTCGACCCCGGACGGGAACCCTCCATGAGCTCCGCCGCCGAGAAGGTCGACGTGGTGGTGGTCGGTTCCGGGTTCGGCGGCTCGGTGGCCGCAGCCCGCATCGCCCCGCACGCCAAGGTCGTGGTGCTCGAGCGCGGCAAGCGCTGGCAGCCGGAGGAGTTCCGCCAGACCCTCGACGTCGGCTACTGGGACCAGATCTACGACTTCTACCCCGGCAAGGGGATCCTGGCGATCCAGGGCAAGGGCGTGGGCGGCGGCTCGCTCATCTACTCCAACGTGTCGCTGCGCATGCCGAGCCGCTTCTTCGACCTCGCCAAGCAGGGGCGCCGGCTCTGGCCCGCGGCCTACTCGCGACCCCAGCTCGATCCCTACTACGCCAAGGTCGAGTCCATGCTGAACGTGGTCCAGCTGGCCTGGGACCCGCCGGCCGGTCAGGAGTGGCGAGGCGTGCCCCGCTCCGACCGGGTGCTCGCCGAGGGGCTCGCCAAGCTCGGGAAGACCTGCGACCCGGCCCGGGTGGCCCTCGACAATTGCACCGACTGCGGCTGGTGCAGCGCCGGGTGCCGGTTCTCGAAGAAGAACAGCATGACCCTGAACTATATCCCGGTGGCCGAGCAGCACGGGGCCGACATCCGGCCGCTGCACGAGGCCACCTGGATCTCCCGCACCAAGGGCGGACGCTACCGGGTGCGCTACAAGCGCCACGACGGGGGCGAGGGGGGCGAGCTGCTGGCCAAGAAGGTCGTGCTGGCCGCCGGGACCTTCCGCAGCCCCTACCTGCTGATGCGCTCGCGACCCTTCCTGTGGCGGCTCTCGAAGCATGTGGGCCGCCACCTCTCGGTCAACGGCGACATCGTGTTCAACGCCATGATCCCGGGCCGCCAGGTCGAGCGCTGGAAGGGCAAGGTCATCGGATCGGTGACCTACGACTACCTCGACCAGGGCTTCGTGTTCGAGGGTCTCTACGCCCCGCCGCTGCTCTCGCTGCTCACCTCGATCGATCCCGCCACCCGCCGCCCCTTCGGGCGCGGCCTCAAGCAGTGGACCCGCCAGTGGGGCCGTTCCTACATGGGCTTCGCGGCCTTCGGCGTCGACAACTCGGACGGCCGCATCCACGCCGGTCCCACCGGACCGCTGCTCACCTACAACGCCAGCGCCCCGACCCGGGCCTACTTCCAGCGGGTGATCAAGGCCGCCAAGCAGATCGTCGAGGAAGGCCTCGGCGGCGTGCTGGCCCCCACCATCCCCGAGTGGATGGACATGATCGAGACCGTCCACCCGGTCGGCGCCTGCCGCATGGCGGAGGAAGGCCCCGAGCACGGGGCGGTCGATCCCGACGGCCAGGTCTGGAATTATCCCGGGCTCTACGTGATGGACGGCGGGATCGTGCCCACGCCTACCGTGGTCAATCCCTCGCTCACCATCGCTGCCGTCGCCGAGCGCTGCGTCGAGAAGCTCCTCGAGAAGCTCTAGGAGCTTCCGTCCGACTAGAACCCGTAGTCCGCGTCCGACAGGTCGAGGCCACCGGGCACGGTCGAAGCCGTCGGCGCCGAGGGTGCAGGCCGACCCTGGCAGATCCGGCCCACGGGCACCGACTCGTCATGGGAAACGTCCCAGCCGAGGTAGTGGACCTTCACCAGACCATCCTCTTGGATCGCGAGGACCTCGGCGTTCCACCAGGAGCCGTTCCACTCGACCTCGATCCGGTTCCCGACTGCGAGATCCTTCACACCGGCCTCATGCCGGGCGTGGACCTCCGAGGGCACCGCCGACCGGAAGCCGGCAGGGGGATCGACCGGAGGCGCCGCCGCGGTCTCGGGGGACGCCACCGGGAGCGGCTCGACCGGGAAGGGAGGGAAGTACCCAGGGTCGGCCGACCGGGTGGCCACCGGCGGCACCAGTCGGACCCGCACCGCCTCGGGTCGCGGCGTGTTCCGGTTCCGGTACCAGCCCACGGTCCCTTCCACGCTCGCCCCGGCCTCGAGGACCATCCCCGGGAGGGACGTCACCGGGGCCCAGGGGATGTACCCGTCCTCCAGGGCGAGCAGCGAGCGGTCGACCCAGCGCGGCCCGTCCGAGGTGTTCTCGATCCGGCAGACGACCTCCACGATCCAGTCCCCGTCGCTCCAGCGATACACCTCCGGAACACCTACCCGGACCGAGAGTCCTCCGAGCTCTCCGGCCTCCCGACGGACCACCACGGGCAGCTCGACGGTCGTCCCGCTCGACAGGTCGGTCCATCCCGACGGAGCCTGGGCCGCCTCCCGGGCATCCCCCTCGCACTCTCCCTCGAAGGCGCTAGCCTCACCTCCCGGCGCCGGATCCCCGCGACGTTCGGCGAGGAGATGCAAGCAGCCGAGTCCGAACCCCAGGGCCAGGACGAGGGCCGGGATCGCGGCTCGGCCCGGAGGCCGGGAGTAGAGGTGCACCATCTTGGGTCCTTTCCGGAGGGAGGACATCACCGGAGGTCGGAGGGTCCCCCCGCAAGAGACGAGCCGGGCTCGGGACATCGCCTCGAAGACTGGGACAAGGGCCCGAGATCCCGGGTTCCCCGGTCTCTCCAGGCCAACCGGGGAGAGCTGGGAGACCCGGGAGAAATGCCGACCGGGCGAGCCGAGGAGAGGATTCGACGCTCGCCTCCGGCTCTCAACGCGACAGCGTGACCGTCCCGAGCCGGGTGGCAGCGGATGCGTTCGGGAGCCCACCTGCCGAGGTGGCCTGGATCGAGATCGTGTGCACTCCCGGGCCGGGGAGGTTCATGGTGTGGCCGAACGGGGTACCCGGGGCCAGTCCCGCCAGCTGACTCTGGAGCAAGCCGTTCACGAAGAAGTGCACCGCCAGAGGTCGCAAGCCCCCGATGACGGTGCCCCGCACCAGGATCCCGGGGTTGGCGGTCACCGTCCCGGGAGGCGGGACCAGGGTTGCGGTCACGGTGGGCGGAGTCGGGGTCACCCGGGTCACCTGCACCGTGACCGGGCGCCCGGGATTGCCGGCGAGGTCCACGGCCAGGATCTCGAGATCGGTCCGCACTCCGATCGGGAGTCCCGACACATCGGCGACGGCCGTGAAGCGGGCGTCGGCAGCGATCGCACCTCCCCCGAGGTCGACCGGCGGGGGACCCGGACGCCGGATCACCATGCGGCCCCCCGTCTCGGGTTGGGTGGGACCCCCGGGAGCCGAGTTCCGCACCGTGCCGGTCACCTGGAGGAGGGTCCCCGGGACCTCGGCCGGGAACACCGGGGAGGCGATCGCAGGCGCCTCGGGCCCCACGTCGTCGGCCAGGATCGTCAGGGTGTTGCCCAGGACCACCTGATTGGTGACGAGGTCGGTGGCCACCATCCGGAACACGTTGGGCATCCGATCGACGCCGATCTCCATGGGCGCGGTCAGGCGGAAGGGCGGAGGCGGGTTGGTCGGATCGGGCAGGGTGGCGCTGGCCACCGCCGCACCGTCCCGGAAGAGATCGACCCGCACGCCGTTCCCGGTTCCCGTGACCTGGTAGAGGAGCGTCACCTGCCCGAGGTTGGTGAGACGGATCCCCGGCGGGACGGTATCGAGCAGGCGGACCGCGAGTTGGGCCCTGGCCGCGACCGGGGCTGCGGCGAACAGGACCACCAGCAAGGCGGCACGCCAGCCCGCGCCATCCCCCGGCAGGTTCCCCATGCGCCGAATCGTAGCAGCAGCTTGACGCCGGACCCTGGTGAAACCGATCATGGCCCGCTCGCCGAGTCGGGAGGAGCCGAGGATGCAGCGACTCGTGTCCGTGCTGGGGGCCCTCGCGCTCCTGCTCGTCGCACCCTCCCTTCCTGCCGCCCCCGGACTCTCCTTCCTCGAGACCATGCCGGGCTGGCTCACCCCCGGCACCGACCGCACCTCCCGCGGACCCGGCGCCCAGAAGGCGGCGCTCAAGCTCAAGATCCAGACCGAGGACGCCGACGCCTTCTTCGCCGATCCGAGCCATCCCATGCGGCTCCAGGGCGAACTCGAGATCCGCTCGCCGGACGGGGAACGCCTGAGCTACCCGATCGAAGAAGGCCGCTTCCTGTTCCTGGCTCCCGGTACCTCGCCCGACGCCCGGATCATGGAGTACCGCTTCGCCTTCCACGACGCTGCCGGCCGCCGCTTCGGTTTCGTGGGCCGGAAGTTCCTCCGCGACGAATCCGGCTTCGACGCCGTGAAGGACACCACCACGCTCTTCTGCACCCTCCACCGGGGCGGCCCGGACGGTCCCGCCGTGGGCGCGGGACGGCTCCGCTTCGAGGTCGAGAAGCCCTGGGTGATGGCGAAGTTCGTGACCTCGTTCCGGGTCCCGGGGGCTACCAGCCTCCGGGAGCGGATCTCGGTCTTCCGCCGGTTCCTGCGCCTGTACCTGGGGACCCTCGCCGAGCTCTACCTCTGAGGCCCGAGCCCTACCAGGGCGGCAGCAGCCGACGCAGGCCGTGCCCGAGCACCACCGCCAGCACCCCGAGGTTGCGGGCCAGCATCCCGACGCGCCGCACCGGCCCCAGCCCGCTTCCCCTCCCGGCGGTCCCCCGGGAACGCGTCAGGTCCCCGGCCAGCGCCACCAGTCGCTCCCGCGTCCAGGGCCACGACCACACCCCGGAGAGCCAGTCCTCGGGCAGGCCCGAGACGCCGACCGAGGCGCCGGCCAGCGCTCCCACCAGGGCTCCGGTCGAATCCGCGTCCCCTCCCAGCCGGATACAGGCACCGACCGACCGACGGAAGTCTCCCGGGTAGCGGAGCCAGCAGTAGAGGGCCGCCGGCAGGGTATCGAGGGCCCAGCCGGTGACTCCCCCGGAAAGGCCGAGGCGAGCCACGAATTCCGCCGGTTCCTCGCCCCGCGTCAGCGAGGCGCCGACCAGGTCCAGTCGCTCCCGCAGGATGGGCCCCAGGCGATCCGCTCCTCCGGCCCCCGACCAGCGCCCAGGGTCGAACCCGCCCGACCAACCCGAAGCCGCGTCCCCGGCAGCCCTGGCCGCCACCAGGGCAGCCTCCTCGACCTCGGGTCCCCGGTGGGTCACCCGGGTCGACGCCAGGACCATGCGGTCCCGCAGGTCGGGATCCCCGGAGAGCACCGCTCCCAGGAGCGGGCTCCGCATCAAGGGACCGTTCCCCTGGGAGCGAACCCCCGCCGACCCCGGCGGGAACCCCAGCCACAGCTTCCCGATCGCCCGCACCGTGGCGAACCCGATCCCGGGCGGAAGCGCCAGGAACCAGAGACGGAGTTCCCGGCCCAGGGCCGCCGCGAATGCCTCGGGATCGCTCCCTGCCCAGAGCAGCGCCACTCCGGTCAGGGCCGCGTGTTCGGTGTCGTCCGAGATCGTGCTCCAGCCCGGGACCAGGCAAGGAACCAGGTCCCCGGGGCCGAAGAGGCGCTCGGCCCGGCGAGGGGAGAGACCCTCCCGGGGGAGTCCCAGGGCGTCGCCGAGCAGGGTCCCCAGGAGCAGGCCGGAGAGCCGGTCGGTGCGATCCGGCCCGGGGCGCCGCTCCCGGCCTTCCCCCGCCTGCAGGGGCTCGGTCAAGCCTCGATCTGCCGGAGGATCTCCCGGAGACCCTCGGAGAGCTCGGGGTTCTTCAGGGCGTAACGCAGGGTCGCCTCCAGGAAGCCGAGCTTGTCGCCACCGTCGTAGCGCCGCCCCTCGAAGCGGTAGGCGTAGACCGGCCGGGATCGGAGCACCTGGCGGAGGCCGTCGGTGAGCTGGATCTCGCCGCCCGCCCCGGGCTCGATGTCCTCGAGCGCCTGGAAGACCTCGTCGGTGAGGATGTAGCGCCCGATCGCCACCAGGTTCGAGGGGGAGGTCCCGGGGGCCGGCTTCTCGACCATGTCGCGGACCAGGAGCAGCCGGGGATCGGTCTCCACCGGTTCGACCTGGAAGACGCCGTAGCGGTGGGTCTGGTCGGGCGGGACCTCCATGGCGGCGATCACCGGAGCCAGGGTGCGGTGGTGGGCATCCACCAGCTGGCGGATGCAGGGCACCTCGCAGTCGAGGATGTCGTCGGCGAGCAGCACCGCCACGGCTTCGCCCTTCTGGACCCAGGGGCGAGCCGTGCTGACCGCGTGCCCCAGGCCGAGGGCCTCCTTCTGACGGACGTAGGCGATCCGGCAGAGTCGGCTGATGGAGGTGACCAGCTCGAGCTCGCTGCGCTTGCCCCGCTTGCGGAGCGTGTCCTCCAGCTCGTAGGCCTGGTCGAAGTGATCCTCCATCGCCTCCTTGCCGCGACCGGTGACGATCACCGCGTCGAGGATCCCCGAGGCCGCCGCCTCCTCGATGGCGTACTGGATGAGAGGCTTGTCGACGAGCGGCAGCATCTCCTTGGGTTGGGCCTTGGTAGCGGGGAGGAAACGGGTCCCCAGTCCCGCCGCCGGGAAGATGGCCTTGGTCACGGCGCCCATCGGGATCTACTCCTTCCCCGCGCCACTATGGCCGATCAGCAGACCCTCCGCAAGCAGGCCGATGGCGTCCTGGCAGTGGATCTCGTAGAGCAGGCCATCGCCCGGGACCCGCTCGACGAGGTCGATCCGGTCCTCGCCCAGGGCCTCGCCGACCCACTGGGGGACCCCGGTGCCGGCGGCCACCGCGGCCATGCGGTACTGGGCATGGACCGACCCCAGGCCCAGGTCGAGCCGGCGGTCCACGTCCACATGCTCGAGCCCCTCGTAGGAGGAGAGATCCGGGACCTGCAGCTCCTGGGTGGTGGCTCGGACCCGCGCTCCCCGCCGCGCCGTGGCTTCTGGCCGGGTGATGGTGAGCCCCCACAGGCCGCTGCGGTAGACCGCCTCCACCAGCAGGTGCTTCTTCATCCCCGCGGGGGTCAGGCTGCGCCGGGTCCAATGGGGATCCCGAGGGTCGAGCCCGAGATGTTCGAGGAGTTCGAAGGCCCGGCCCAGGGTGTCGACCTGGTGGAAGAGCGACTTCCAAGCCTCCCGCGAGAGGTCCCGGGAGTCGCCGCTCGACTCGGGGATCCCGAACCGGGCCGAGAGGACCTTCTGCTGGAGGGCCGCCGCCTCCTCGCCCGCGAAGCACCCCACGAGGTGGATCTCCTCGGTACGGTCCTGGTCCTCGTTGGCGGGCACATGCACGAAACGCCGGGGGGCCACGGTACGGAGTCCCCCCCGCACCCGGACCAGCGCTGCGCCCAGGCCGACCTCCCGGACCAGCAGCAAGTCCCAGGGGCGCTGCCCGGGGAGGAACCTGAGGAACATGGTCTGTTCGGGAGCGGCCACCAGCGAGCGGCCCGAGGCGGTGCGCACCCGCATCAGGCTCCGGGGCGCCTTGCGGTAGCGCAGCTCCCAGCGTTCGCTGGTCACGAATCCCATGCGCCCCAGGACCCGGAGCGGGATCCCGGTCTTGAGCGAGACCACGGGCACCGGCCCGTCTCGGGTCATGATCCGGGTCTCGGGACCGAACATGGTCCGCTCAGGCCCGCTGGGCCCGCTCGCCCTTCTGCACCTTGCGGCGTTCCAGGATCTTCTGCTTCAACTGCTTGACGGCCCAGAACTTCCGGAACTTCACGGTCGAGAGGGGAAGGTCCATGATCTCGGCGATCTGCTGGAAGGGCAGGTCCTCGAGGAAACGCAGGATCAGGATGGTGCGGTGCTTCAGATCGATCTCCTCGAGCAGCTCGAGGATCTCGGTGTCGCCCAGGCGTTCGAGGATCGCCTCCGGATCCTCCTCCGGACTGGTGGCGACCCCCTGGCCGGCCAGGGTCTGCTCGGTGCGCTGGTCGGTGAAGTCGGTGAGGATGGCATCGGGCCTGCGCTTCTTCAGGTAGTCGAGCGCCCGGTTGTGGGCCATCTGCATGATCCAGGAGCCGAACTTCCGCGAACTCTTCAGCTGGTCGAGGTTGCGGAAGGCCTTCAGGAAGACCTCCTGGGAGAGATCCAGGGCCAGCTCGCGATCCCGGAGCATGCGGGCGAGCAGGGTCAGGACCCGGTTCTGGTACATGACGACCAGGTCCTGGAATGCCTCGCGGTCCCCGTCGAGGGCCCGCTCGACGAGATCGATGTCTTCCTCGGCCATGTGCCGCCCGAATTCCGGGTCACCGTAGCACAGGCCGGCGGATGGCCCCCTACGGAGTATCGAGGGTGGGGACGCCTTCGGCCGAGTCCGAGGGCACGGTGGTCGGGGGCGGGATCTCCGGCAAGCGAGCCTGCGGGCGGATCCAGTCGGACTCGCTGTCGCTGGCGGCGACCGACTCGCCGGCCTTGAGCCGCACCGGCGGCCGCCCCTCGCGCCGGACCTCGACCACGCCTTCCTGGACCCCCACCCGGGTGGTGCCATCGAGGGCCTCGACCTCGAACTCGGTCCCGACCACATGGGCCGAGGCCTCCGGACCGTGGACCGCGAAGTCGCCGATCCCGGGCGTGACCTTGACCCGGACCTTGCCCTGGGTCAGGTACAGGGCCCGCTCCCGGATCGAGAATCGGGTCCCGGGATGCACCAGGGCTCCCACGCCCCCGGGAAAGCGCACCAGTCCGGGCGTCCCGAAGCCGAGCTGGACCACCTGGCCGGCTCCCAGGGCCTTGCGCTCATGGGCCGGGATGCTGCCCGAGGTGAGGACCGCCCCGCCGCTGCCGGTCTCCAGCAGGGCGAGCGAAGTCCGGGGCGCCCCGGGTCCGAAGCCTCCTGCCACCTCGGGGGCATGCCCGGGGAGGAGGGGTCCGAGGACCACCCAGGCCGCCAGGCCGCCCGCCAGCACCAAGGCCGGCTGCAGGAAGCGACGGAGCACCAGCTCGATGCGGTGGGAGAGGGAGCCGGGCGTGCCGGGCGCGGCCTCCATGACCTTGGCCGCGAAGTCGACCGGAGCCGACTCGCCCGGTACCCGGGCCAAGCGACGACCCAGGGCGCGGTGGAACCCGAGCTCGTAGCGGTCCTCGGGGTGGGACTCCAGATGGCGCTCGACCTGGTCGCGGTCGTCGCCCTCGAGTTCCCCTTCGAGGTACGCGGCGAGGCGCTCGTCGAGCCCCTCGTCCCTTTCCCCGGCGGCACCCATCGCGACATCCTCCTGGGCCGGTCCTGGGATCGGCTCCACCTGGTACGACGACGGTCCGGATCCCCGGGATAGCTGTCCGGGACACCTTTTTCGCCCGCCCGGCACGGATGCTACTCTCGCCCTCGGGGAGAGGCACACATGCAACGCCCTGCCGGGATCCGGATCCTGACCGTCTTCTACGTGGTGGCGGCAGTCCTGGTGGCCTTCGCGGGGGTCCCGGTCGCCCTTTCGGGCCGTGTCTGGAGCCTCTTCGGGGCACCGGTCGGACCCCAGACCTATGCCGCCTGGAACCTCCTCATGGCTGTCACCTTCCTGGGCTTCGCCTGGAGTTTCCACAAGGGCCTGCGGGTGGGTCTCCTCGTCTATACCGGTCTCAAGGTGGCCGGTTGGGTGATCCTGCTCGGCCAGGGTCCCGGACTGCGGGAGCTCGGGGCCATCGGGGTCGAGGCCGCGGTGCTCGGCTACCTCTGGCAGCAGAAGGACTGGTTCCGGGGGTGACCCGCCCGGGTCCGGCGTGCCCCGCCGGGTTCTACCCCATCCGGCCCCGGGCTCGTCGCCTCGATTGGGAACGTACGGGAGAGGATGGACGTTCGTGAAGAACCTTCGATACCACGCCAAGGCCGTCGGGCTCGCCTACCTGGTCACGGTGGCGATGCCGATGAACACGGGCTGCGAGTACGCCGCCCTGGCCCAGGTCCTGATGCAGATCCTGCCCTACATCATGCAGGCGATGAGCACCGACGACCCCAATGCCCAGGCCGACGCCATCGCCCGGGGCGCCCAGGTCGGCCTCTCGCAGGGCGGCACGGCCTTGACCCAGATCGCGGCCCAGCAGGCCGCCCAGCAAGCGGCCCAGCAGCGCCAGACCAACCCCAACGGCACCGCCGACCGGCCCACCCAGGGCACCGGTCGACCCGACCAGGGCACCGCCCGTACCGACGGGGGCCTGACCACCGTCCAGGGCACCGGGGGCGGCACCAACGGTTCGACCACGAACAACGACCCGGCCGGCACGGCCGCGGCCAACGTCGCCGGCGGTTCCTGACGCCTGGGAGCCCGTCGGGTAGGGGCGCCTGCACCCGTCGGCCCCCGCATCCCCGCGGGCGGTCCGGGGTCGCCGAGCGGCTACTCTGACGGCCGACATGACCCCCGGACGCCTCCACGTCCCCCGGCCCCGGGCCGGCTTCGGCGCCCCCTTCGTGGTGGTCATGTCGGTCTGCGTGCTGCTCTCGCTGTGGGCCATCGCCATGGACGTCCGCAGCCAGGGAGCCGCCATCCAGAGCCGCAAGGCCCAGGGCAACGAGCTCTGCGAGGCCTTCGCCCGGATGGCGATCGAGGAGGCGGTCCACCAGATCCGACGGCGCTCCTGGCAGGACGGCGACCCGGTCTTCGAGCTCTTCCGTGCCCCGGCGCAGGGAGGGTCGCTCGACCTGGCACCGGCAGACCTCCCCCATGTCTCGGCCGACCTGGCCCCGTACTCCGGCTATGCGATCGGACCGGTCCGCCTCGAGATCCTGCGCCGGGCCCCCATGTCGCTCCTCGCCGACGAACTGGTGGCCTATGACGCCTTCGGGGTCCTGCGCCTGACCGTCGAGGCCTGGGGACCCCAGAAGGTCGCCTCCCGCCAGGTGGCCGAGTACGGCTTCCGCTGCGTGCTGGCGAGCCCCCCCCGACCCTTCGACCTGTTCACCCTCTTCGTACTCAATCCGCTCCCCCTGCTCACCGAGGGCCACTTCCAGGCCAGCGCCAACCTGACCCTGGAAGCCTTCGTCGAGTCCCTCTCGCGGACCCGCCAGGGCCTCGCCAAAGTGGCCGACGAACTCGAGGAGGCGGCCCGCAAGATCGACGAGAAGCTCGACAGCCTGGGTCCGCTCTCGATCGGGGCCGACGACGCCAAGCGGGCCCGGGACGAGATGCGCCGCCTGGCCACCGAGTACCGGGCCGCCACCCGCCCCCCCAAGTGGCCGGCCGATCCCGACTGGGAGCTCACCGGACCCGACGGCGCTACCACCGGACTCCCTGGCAAGCTGCACCGCTTCGCCTGGCCGGTGGTGGTCTACAGCCTGGCCGACGAGGTCGACCTCGACCGCCTGAACCTCCCCCGACGGATCCGCCCTCTGGTGCAGGAGGTCGAGACCCGCCGGCCCCGCATCGAGGAGACCCGCAACCGCCTCGAGTCCCGCCTCAGGGCCGAGGATCTTGGGGGATCGGTCCGGGCCGCCGAGGAGTACCTCGAACTCCTGGTCCAGAACGCCGCCGACCAGCACGCCGGGCTCGTCGCCATGAAGGAGTTCCAGGACGACCTGATCGAGATCTGGGGCCCCCAGGCCGAGGAACTCGCCAAGCGCTTCCGCCGCCTGGGGGTCGAGGAGCAGGCGCGCCGGGCCCCCTACGTGTTCCGGGGCCAAGGCGCCGCCGACCGGGCCCGGCAATTCCTGGCCCCGACCGGGGCCAATCCGCCCTCGGGGGTGGTCTTCGTCGACGACCCCGATGCCCCCCTCGAGATCGATCTCCCGGGATTCGCCGGCAACCTGCTGGTGGTCACGGCCGGGGCCATGAGCGTCCAGAACGTGACGGTCCAGGACCCCACCCGGGACTCGGTCGCCCTGTTGGCTCACGGGCGCCTGAGCGTGGCGCGGGGTGGCATCCAGGCTGGCTTGTTCGCCCGCAGCCAGGACTTCCGGGGACCCGGGGAATCCTTCGCCGGGAGCCTGGTCATGGACACTCCCGAGACCGCCGCCCTGGAGCGCACCTTCACCGGGAAGATCCAGCGCATGCCCGGACTGGTCTCGGGCCCCGAGGGCTTTCCGGTCCGCCCCGATCCCGAGAAGACCCGGCTCACCATCACCCTCTCCCCGGGGCCCGAATACCGGAGGGCCGAGCGATGACCCGGAGGCTCCCCGGACGTCGCCCTGGGGTCTCCGCCGTCGAACTGCTGCTGGCGAGCGCCATCCTGGCGGCCGCCTTCGTCCCCATCTACACCCTGATCCAAGGCGGGCAGCGCAGCGCCTACCTGAACGAGCTGCAGGTCCTGGCCCGCCGGCGGGCCTTCAGGGCCCTGGCCTACCTCGGCGGTCATCCCTACCCCATGCTCCGCACCCTGGCCGTGGGCGGGCCGCCTCCCGGCGACATCCCCTTCCTGCCCACCGAAGGCAGCGAGATCGAAGTCCCTCTCCCTACCGGGGAATCGGAGCGCGAGTTCGAGGCCGCGCCCGGCACGATCCTCGATTCCTACGTGCGGCGGGTGGACTCTCTGCGTCTCAAGGTGTTCTTCCACGAGCTCCAGCCCGGCCTGGGTCGGCTGGCAGCTGTCTCCCGCTGGGAGGATCCGACCAACCGCAAGCCCCGGTACTACGTGGCGCTCCGCTACGTCTCCGATCCCCTGGTGGCGAGGAGCCGGCCATGAGGAGAGCGTCCCCGATCCTCCGGCGCCGCCTCGGGTTCTCCCTGGTCGAAGTCACGGTCTTCATGGCGGTGGGGGTGCTGGTCATGGCCGGCGCCTGGTCGTTCTTCCAGTCCTCGATCCGCAAGGGAAAGGCTACCGACGTGAAGGTCGAGAGCCTGCAGGCCGACCTGCTCTTCGCCCGGTCGCTGGAGCGGGACCTGGAGGCCCTCTACGAGGATCCCGAGCACGCCATGGATATCGTGCGCGGCCCCGGCGAACTCCGCTTCTCGTTCTGGCGCTACGGGGAGGAGAGCCCCGGGGACCGTTGGGACCCGCTCCCGGTGGAACGGGTCACCTACCGGTTCGATGCCTCCAAGAAGAGGATCTTCCGCAGGGTCGGCAACGGTCGGGAGGACCGGCTCTACGGACTCTTCGAACGCATGAACATCCGATTCCGGAATTTCCAGGCCCAGGCCCCGGGCCCACCTGCGGTCCCCTCGGCGGCGGTCATCTTCTCGGCCACCAGCACTCCCCGCGAGACGCTCCAGAAGCCGCTCGAAGCCCGCGAGGAACAGGACCGGACCACCCTCTTCGGGGCCGTCCTCCGGGAGCGCGAGGCGGTGCGCACCGCCTTCCCCTGGTGGAACCCGATCCCCTACGCCCCAGCGAGACCATGACTTCTGTCCCCGTCTCGTCCGCCTGCCGATATCCACCATGGGCATGCGATTCCTCGCGCTCCTGGTGTCGTCCCTTCTCCTCGCCCTGGGGAGCATGGTCGGCTGCGGCCATGAGGCGCGCCTCTTCGAGGTCCCGATGCAGATCTACCGGGCCAACGTCGAGGAGGTGGGCGCCGACTTCGCGGTCCTGGGCTGGGAGACCTCCCTCCCGGGGGACAGCCGGGTCGACTACGCCCTGGTCGGCACCGCCAGCACCGGGGACGCCGACCTCGAGAGCGTGAGCGACCGCCAGTACATCCCGTTGCTGCGGGACGGGGGGGTCACGGTCCGCGACCCCGACTTCGTCTCGGTCTCGAACACCGTGCTCCGCTCGCCCTTCGTGACCACCCACCGGATCCGCCTCGACCGCCTGCTCCCGGGCCGGACCTATGTAGCCACCGTCTCCAGCACCAACGGGCAGGGCGCCGATGGTTGGGAGTTCGGGGTCCGCCTGGAGTTCACGACCAACGGAGCCGGCGGGGGCTGAGACTCCCCGGGGGCGTCCAGGGCCCCGCTCACTGGGTCGGCGTGATCTTGACCCAGCCGGTCATGGGCGAGCCGAACGCCGTCTTGGTGATCTCCGGGGTCGGCGTGATCGAGGGATCCCCGAACTTGAAGGTCCGCCCGCCGATGGTGAGCGCCCCGGTCTTGTTGGGGACCGGCTGGCAGGGCGGGGTCGGACAGGGGACGCTGGTGTCGCCGAGGTTCACGTTCAGCTTGAAGATCCCGCCGAGCGGGTCGTAGTTGGCGATCTGGAGATTGGTGGCGGTGTCGATCGAGATGGTGACGTCCCCGGTCCCCCGGCCGAAGCCGAAGCCATACAGCTGGAACGGTGCCCCCTCCCGGACCTCCCCGATGTCCTGGGCGCCTCCGGTCCGCAGCTCGGTCAGTCCGGGGAAGACCACGACATCGAACTCCGGGGAACTCTGCCCGGCGGCCTGCTGGGTGGCCCCCACCTCGATCTTCAGCTTCACGTTCCCGGCCCTGAGGATGGGAGGCCCGATCGAAGCGCCCCGGAACTGGACGTCCATCGTTTGCATGTTCTCGGCGTCGATCCCGGAGGGGTTCTGGGCGCTGTACTGCTGTCCGTCGGTCAACGCCTCCCCGTTCCAGTAGATCTTGATGGCAGACGCCTGCGGTCCGAAGTTCCGCCCGACCAGGCGCATCGGGAGCTCGCCCGACGGCCCGAACCCGAAGCCTTCCGGGAGAGGGGTGGAGGTTCCCACTGCATGGACCGCGGTGATCGCCGGGGTCATGTCGGGAGCCTCGCTCCGGGGTGCCGGCGTCACCAGGACCCGCACCTCCTCGGGCTTCCCCTTGTGGAGTACGATCTCCAGCGGAATCTCGGTCCCGGCCGCTCCCAGGTCGAAGTCCCGGGGCACCTTCAGGGTCAGGGTGTCGTCGGCAGCGGGATCGGTGGGATCGGTGGCGACCGACGTCGGCGTCAGCGAGGTGCCCTTGAGCACCACCTCGATCCCATCGGGGCTCGACGGGAAGCCCTGGCCCACGATCTTGAAGTCCCGTCCCGGGATCAGCTTGCCGTCCCCGCCGTTGCCGTTGGGCTCCGGCTCGGTGCGCACCTTCACCACTCCCGGCCGGGCCGTCAGGGTCATCGGCTGCGACGTGGCAGGCCCCACCGTGCCGTTCACGTCGGCCGCCTTGTTGGTGAGCGTCACCGGGTACTTCCCGGCGATGAAGCCGTCACCGAGCGTCACTGCCAGGTCGGTTCCGGTGATCGCCAGCTGGGTGCCGCCGGTGAAGACCTGGGTCCCGATCTTCACCTCGTTTAGGGTCATGTCGGGATTGATCCCGCTGCCCTTCAGGAGGATCTTCTTGCCGGCCTGCTTGAAGTCGAGCTGGTCGACGGGATTCGGCGGGTCCTGGGTGTCGAGCGAGACCCGCACCGGATCCCCCGGATCCAGGGGCGGAGGGTCCTCGGGACCGTCCGAGGGTGGTCCACCGGGCGGAGGATCGCCGGTTCCCCCCGGACCGCTGCCCCCGGGACCGGAGCCACCGGGACCCGAACCTCCCGGCCCGGAGCCGCCCGGACCGCTGCCTCCGGGGCCCGAGCCGCCCGGACCGCTGCCCCCGCTACCGCCCGAGCCGCCCGGACCACCCGGCCCACCCCCGGCCCCGGCTTCCTCGCCCCGGGCGATGGAGTCGATGAGCCGCTCCCGGTCCAAGGTCGCCTGCTGGGTCAGGGTGGCCGCGGTCCCCGGATCGAAGGCCACCAGCACCGGCCGACCGTCGGGGCCGAGCACCGTCTTCCCCTGGTAGTACTCGGAGATGCAGCTCACCAGCTGGGTTTCCGGCTTGTCGAAGCGACGGGCCTGCACCATCTGGGAGCCGCCTTCGACCTGGCGGTGCCCGAACTCGGTGGCGGAACCCGCGTAGAGCTTCGAGAAGCAGGCGTCATGCCCCTCCCGCAGCTCGCCGAGGATCGGACCCCAGGGGTCGGAGGCGGACCCGAACAGCGGGATCGCCACCCAGCGAGGCGGCTTCCCGGCCTGGCTCTCGATGTCGGCCGCGATCTCGTCCCGCGACCGGGGAGCCACGGTGGGACTCGGGGTCGGCGTGGGGGTCGGCGAGCTGGCCGGCGTCGGGGTAGGCGTCGGACTCGGGCTCGGAGTCGGGGAAGAGGCTGGAGACGGCGACGGCGTCGGAGGGAGCGACGAACCCGGCGAGGCGGTAGGGGTCGGCGTGGCGCTCGGCGACCCCGGATTGGGCAGGTCTCCCGAATCGGGGGTCTGGGTGAACCCGGGTGAAGCCCCGATCAGCCCCAGAACGAGGGCCAGGACCGCCCCGACACCACATCGACCGGAGGTGCGCATGTCGCGTCCCCGCCTCTCGGGAGGTCTAGTCCGCCCCGTGGATCACGATCCAGGAGCCCGCCACGCCCGTGATGTTGAAGATGTCGGGCTGGGGAGAGAGGGTCGAGTTCCCCATCGACCAGGTCTTCCCGCCGATCACGATCGATCCCCGCACGTTGGTGCGGGTGTCCCCCGCGGCCAGCGAGGCGTCGTTGCCCATCATGAGGGTCAGGCGATGGCGGCTCCCCGGCTTGTTGTAGTTGGTGATCGCCACGTTGGGATACCCCGTGATGTTCACCACCACGTCGCCGGGCCCGTTCCCGAACCCGTAGCCCTCGAGGTAGAACTCCTGGGCCTCCTCGACCGCGCCGTTCGCCTGGGTCGCCGAAGTGAACGCAGCCAGCTTCACGTTCACCACCGTGTCGAAGTCCGGGGTCTTCCGGATCGCCCCGGTCCCATCGGTGTACTCGATCCGGATCTTGGTGTTCCCGGCCCGGAGGATCGGGTCCACGTTGTTGGCTCCGTGGAAGGTCACCGACCACTCCTGGGGAGTGGCAGGATCCGAGGGCTGGGTGGGATCCCCGTTCGAGGTGTACTGGGCCCCGGAAGTGAGCTGCACGCCGTTCCAGAAGAGCCGCATGTCGGCCGCCTGGGCCGCGAACCGGAAACCCCGCAACCGCACCGCGATGTCCCCGGTCGAGCCGTTGAAGTCGAGCGCGGTGAGCACCTGCGACCCGGCCGCGTTCTGGATCTCCTGGATGATCGGGTCGCTCGGCGGGGTGTCGGGATCGCTCAGGGTCACGGCCGCGTCGATGGTGAGTTCCTCGGGCGTCCCCTTGCGCACCGTGAGCTGGATCTGCACCTGCGAGCCCACCGCGCCCCCGACAGTGGCCGGGGCGTCCGCGGTCACGAGATCCAGCCCGCCGTCGGGATCCGCCTGCAGGAAGGTAGGCGCCACTTCCTGGCCGTTGACCTTGATCCCGATCTGCTCGATCTCGATCGGGAAGCCCTGGCCCCAGATCTCGAACTCCTGGCCGGGCACCAGGGTCCCGTCGCCGCCCGCCGGGAACAGCCCGGTGGTCGGGTCGCTGTGGATGTGGTCCACGGTCGGCGTGACGGTGATCTTCTTGGCGGGCGAGACCACCGGTCCCGGCGTCCCGTTCACTTCGTCGCTCTCGTTGACCAGGGTGACCCTCAAGTCCTTGCCGCCGGCCAGCTCGTCGGGGATGTTGGCCAGCACGCCGACCGCGTCGCCACCGACCGTGATCACCTGCAGGTTGCCGTCGCTCGCCCGCATCTCGACTGTGGCGCCCGTGCTCCCGGCGATGCGGACCACCATCAGGTCGGGGTCGACGTCGATCCCGCTCCCCAGGATCCGGATCTCGTGCCCCACCGTGTCGAAGTGGAGCTGGTCCTTGGCTCGCGGCGGATCCTTGGTGTCGAGGTCGGTGATCACCACGGGACCCTGTTCGCCACCCGGGAGTTCGGGGACGTCCTCGGGATCGGGAGCATCCGTGGTGGGGGGAAGGGGGCCATCGCTGCCCCCGGGGGGCTGGGGCGTGGTCCCACCCGGGCCGGTTCCCCCCGGACCGGTCCCTCCCGGGCCGGTTCCCCCAGGGCCGCTGCCACCCGGCCCGCTGCCACCCGGAGGCGGAGTCCCGGGGGGGGTCGAGCCGCCGGGCGCGCCGGGACCTCCGCCCTGCTCCTGCTGTTTCTCGGCCTCGGCGATGGCCTTGATGAGGTCGTCGCGTTCCTTCTGGGCCTGCTGGGTGAGGGTGACCGCGGTTCCCGAATCGAAGGCCACCCGGATGGGGCGACCGTCGGCCCCGGCCACGTCTTTGGTCCGGTAGTACTCCTCGATGCAGGCCACCAGCTGGGTCTCCGGCCGGTCGAAGCGGCGGGTGCCCTTGATCTGGGTCCCGGTCTCGGCGGCGTTGTGCCCGAACTCGTTGATGGACTCCGGGTAGAGCTTGCCGAAGCACGAGTTGTAGCCCTCGGCCAGGGTCAGCAGGATGGGCGGCCAGGGATCGGCGTTCTGGTCGAAGATCGGAACCGCCACCCAGGCCGGGGTCTTCCCGAAGTCCTTCTCGATGTCGGCCCGGATCTCGTCCTCGGTCCTGGCCTTGAAGGTGGGGGTCGGGGTCGGCGGGGTGGGAGAAGGGGTGGGGGTCGGAGTGGGTGTCGGGGTCGGGCTCGCCACCGGGGTCGGAGTGGGCGTCGGGGTGGCGGACGCGGAGGGGGAAGGCGAGGGAGAACTCGCCGGCGAGACCGAGGCCGTGGGTGTCGCCGAAGGCGAAGGTGTCTGGGCCGAAGCCCCCGGGATCAGGAGCCCGGTCTCGAGGAGCAGCACGGCCGCCCATGCCAGGGCAGCCCCGAACCTGGTTCGAACCATCCGCCTACCCCTGTCCCCGGGTCGGGCATCGCGGCCCGACCTCTGATCCGCCGTAGAGTGAGACGACTCTGCATGAAGGAAGGATAGAGAGTCGGTCCTCGACTGCGAACTCCGAGGGCGCGCTTTCCGGCCTTCCCCCGAAAAACTACGTCCAACCGGGCATGGTTGTTGCTCAGTCCTTCCCGAAAAGGGTCCAGACCACCAGGTCCTTGAACCGGGCCAGGGCCCCCTTGGGCTGGGCGTAGACGTTGCGGGCCAGACCCGTGATCTCGACCGAGACCGCCGATCGGGGATGGGTCATGATCACCGGCGACACGACCTTGCCCTCCCGCTCGGCCTGGAGCTGGGAGAAGCCGACCTGGCCGAGCAGTTCGATCCCGAGTTCGGTCGCCATGCCACCCGGGTCGACCTCGGGCTTCGCCGGCACCTTGTTGGCGATCAGCCGGATCCGACCGTCCAACCCCAGCGATCGGAGGGCCTCCACCAGCGGCCGGGCCCGTTCCAGCGAGTCCCGGGGCGGCTCGACCACCACCTGGGCCCCCTCGGCGAACCGGACCACCGCCTCGTCGAGCCTCCCCTGGCCGTCGCCGGCATCGACCACCACGTACCCGAACGCCTCCTGGATCCGGGGAAGGATCTCGCTCACGTGGCCCGGACCCAGCACGATGCTCTGGGCTCCGGTGCCGGCCAGCAGGAAGATCCCGGAACCGAGGTCGGCGGCGTTCCGTCGGATCCCCTGGGGTGTGACGTCCCCGGACTCGAAGATCCGGGAAAAGCTCCCGAAGTTGGTGAGCGCCCCCAGGAACCGTGGCAGGGCCGGCCGCGCCAGGTTCAGGTCCACCCCCACCGTGTCGATCCCGGTCAGCTCCCGGAGCTTGACCGTGAGCATGGCGACCAGGAACGAGGCGCCCTCGTGGCCCCCGGTCGAGAAGAACACCAGCCGACGCGGGTCCTGGCGGGCCTTGGAGGCCGCCTCCTGGCTGGGACGGAACTCCTCCAGGCGCTGCTTGTAGGCCCCCGCGATCCGCTCCGCGATCCGGGGATCGACCGCCATCAGCTCCTCGAAGTCGGCCCGTTCGACCCGGAGCAGCCGGGCCTCCTCGACCACGTCGGCATCCGCCATGCGCCGCTGGTCCCGGAGCAGGCCCATCTCCCCGAAGAAGCTCCCGGGACCGAGGTCCACCTCCCGCGCCTCCTGGACGCTCGAAGGCGGCACCCGGATCCTCACCGTTCCCGACTCCACCAGGAAGAAGCTGTCGGAGGGATCCCCGCAGGCGAAGAGTCGGCTCCCGGCCGGGCGGAACACCCTCCGCACCGCGCCCGCCACCTTGCCGAGGGCATCGGAGGACAACCCCGAGAAGAGCGGGACCCGGGCCAGTTCCGAGGTCTGCATGCCTCTACCGTACACGAGCCCCGGGAGGATCCGAACCGCTCGCTACCGGGCCGCGCCTCTCCCCAGCAGCCGAACCCTGAGCCACTCGACCTCGACGCCATTGCGATCGCCTCCCACCAGTCCGGAGTTCGCCTCCAACCAGGCGAAGGCCGTCTGCAGCAGGGGAAGGCGGCCCGCCGCGTCCCCGGCCCCGTCCGGAGGTGCCGGAAGGCGATCGAGTCCCCGGAGGAGGGCGAGCAGGCCACGTCCGGTGGCCGGCATGGCGATCCCGAGGACCCGCTCCTGGTGCTTCCCGAGGAACGCCAGGGCCTCCCGGGCCTTGCCTGCCTCGACGCCGGAATCCATGAGGAGCTCGAAGGCCGAGGAGGCGCGCACCTGGAGCAGCTCGGCCCCGGGCACGGTCTCCTCCACCGCCCTCACCAGGCAATCCCAGCGCCGCTCCGCCAGGTCGCCGACCGGATGACCCAGATGGCGCCGGGCCCGCACCTGGGCATCGAGGACGTGTCCCACCAGGTAGGCCGCCTCGGGCGTCGTCGGCTGCACCGGGACCAACCATTCGGTCGGGAGGAGCGAGAGCGGCAGATACCAGATCGGCCCGGACCGTCGGACCACCGAGACCCCGAGCTCGGCGACCGGGGCGGAAGGTCGCCGCCGGAGCTCGTCGCCGACCTCGAAGACCAGGGCCCTGAGGCTCCTCTCGACCGGCCCCAGCCACTCGGCGAGGCCGCGTCGCTCCGTCGGGATCACCGACACCGACTCGCACCAGACCGCGAACCTCCGGGAGAAGTTGAGCCGGGCCGCGGCCATGGCGGGAGCCGGGCCCGGGACCGTCCCGCCGGCTTCGAGGGCCGACTCGAATCGCTCCCGGGCGATCTCGAGGTCCCCGGCCACGGCCCTGGCCAGGCGTACCAGACGGGCCCCCGCCGGAGTCGCCTCGAGTTCCCGCTCCACCTCCCGGGTGAAGATCGCTCCGGCGCCCACCCGACCCGCCTCCGGCCCGTCGGTCCCGGGCGGCTCGTCGACCCCGACCGCCAGCGGTCCCAGCGCCCCGCCCGGGACCGCCTTGGCGAGCGCCCTCTCCGCGTCCCGGAGCGAAGCCTGCGTGGAACCCGGCAGCTCGCCGGTCCGGGACCGGGCGAGTCCCACCTCCTGGAGCTGCGGACCGGAGGCGACCCTCCGCACCAGTTCCCAGGGATCGTTCCGGAGGTCGGATCGGGACGCCAGGCGCACCATGCGATCGAGTTCGCTCCGGAGATCGTCAGCGGGTTCCCGAGGTGCCTCGCCGGGATCGGGCTGCCGGGCGATGGTGGGTGCCCCCGCCCCTTCCCGGAGGCCGGCCCGCTCGGAGAGGGCCCGACTCCGGTCCCGCCAGGCCAGGACCCCGAGACCGGTCGCCAGCACCAGGGTGGCCAGGATCCTGGGGAGGATCCGGCCGCGACTGTCGGACCCCTCGACCCCTGCCCGGAGCGCCAGGTTCCCCAGTCGGCGGGCCGGGGTTCGCGGACCGGGAGGGAACCTGGCCCGCTCGAGCCTCTCCTCCAGGGCCCGTCGCCCCTGGGGTCGCTCCGCCGGGTCGTCCACCAGCAGCGACTCGATCAGGATCCGCTCGGCCCGATCCGGCCCCAGGCGGGCGAACTTCGGGGCGGGCAGGGGCGATCCCGCACCCACCTGCGCCAGCTCCTCGGTCCCGTAGGGGAACCCCCGCTCCAGCAGCCAATAGAGCGAAGCACCCCAGGCGTACCAGTCCCCGGCAGGCTCCTGCCGTCCTCCCCTCAGGCACTCGGGGGGCAGGAAGCCCAGGCTCCCGATCCGCTGCCCGGTGCGGCTCAGGCGATCCCGGTGGGTGTCGAGCACCAGGCCCAGGTCGACCAGCACCGGGATTCGGCCCCGGTCGACCACGATGTTGGCCGGCTTCACGTCCCGGTGGACGAGACCCGCCCGGTGCAGCGCCGAGAGCCCCTCGGCAACCTCCAGGAGGAGAGGGAGGGGATCCCCGGGTGCGGCCTCCTCGAGCGAGACGCCCTCCAGGAGGCGGGTCACAAGATAGGGACGACCGTCCTCCACCCCCGAATCGAAGATCGTGAGCACGTTGGGATGCCGGACCGCGGCCAACGCCAGGGCCTCCCTCTGGAACCGCTCCAGCACCGGTCGGGACGGCACCAGATCGACCAGCTTCACCGCCACCCGGCGACGTAGTTCCCGGTCCTCGGCCTCGAACACGGTGCCCATGGCGCCCCGTCCCAGCCGCCGGACCGGCGCGAACCGCCTGCGAAGCCCCTCCGGGTAGCCGGCGTGGTTCGGATCCCTCGAGGTCGCCATCGGCCCCGAGAGTAGCTCCGGCTGCGTGTTAGTGTCCCCGGTCCATGGTGATCGGGCACGACCGCATCGATGCCGTGATCGCTCTCTTCTCGAACGAGCGCGATCGCTACGAGCGCCTGGCGCTCGAAGTGGCCCGCCGCTGCCGGGACCTGCTGCGCCAGAACGTGATCCGGGGCACGGTCCAGTTCCGGGCCAAGAACCCCGAACAGCTGCGCCGGAAGCTGCTGCAGCGTGGCCTGGAGCCGGCTCGCTGCTCCCCGGACATGGGGCCGGCCGAGACCCTGGCCTGCGTCGGCGATCTCGCCGGCGTCCGGATCAACACCTACGTCGAGAAGCAGCGGGAGGAAGTGGTCGGACTGGTGCAGCGACGCTTCTCCGCTCCCCCCGGGGCCAAGGAGGTCGTGGTCGAGGTCAAGGACCGCGACGGGGGAGTGAAGTTCTACCGGGCCACCCACTGCCAGATCTCGCTCTCCCCGTCCGACCTGGCCCCGGACCAGGCCGACCTCGCCGGCATCGGCTGCGAGATCCAGGTCTGCAGCATGCTCGCCCATGTATGGAACGAGATCGAACACGACCTCGCCTACAAGCCGCTCTCCGGGGCTCCCTCCGAGGACGAGGCGGACATCCTCCGGGCCATCGGCCAGATGCTGGTCGCCGGCGACGTGCTGATCAACCTGCTGCTGGAGGCCAACCATCGGCGCATCGCCCAGGTGAGCGGCGTCTTCACCGACGACTTCGATTTCGTGGTCAGGACCCGCCCTCTGTTCCCCCAGGCCGGCGCCTTCCACCTCCACGCCCCGGCCCTGCTCCCGGAACTGCGCCGCCTGGGCTACGACTCCCTGGACCGGATCCAGGCCGGCCTGCTCGAGGACGAGCCTCCGGAGCGGATCGACACCGGCCTCGCCCGCCTCGGCGAGTACCTGCGGGAGGCCGGGGAGACCCGGTTCTCGCCCGACCCGCAGAGTTCGGACCGCCTGCTCCTCCCGCTCCTGGAACGCCATGCCGACGAGCTCGTGGACCCCGACAACGTCAGGGCCCACCTCCCCGGCGAGGGCCGGATCCCGGCTCTCGCGGAGGCGTGGCTCCGGGCCTGCGATCAGCGCTCGGGTGGGGCCTCCAGCACCACGTAGCGGGCCATGCGCCCCTCCTGGACCAGCAGCAGGACCCGACCGTCCTCGAGGGACGCGCTCACCCTCTGGGCCGCCTCGGCTGCGCTCCGCACCGGCCGGCGGTCGACCTCCCGCACCAGGTTTCCCGGTTCGATGCCGGCCTCGGCCGCGACACTCCCGGGGGTGACTTCGCTGACCACCACGCCCGAGGTCTCCCCCAAGCCGAAGCGTCGCCGCAGGTCCGGGCTCCCGTCCTCCAGGGCCAGGCCCAGCCTGCGCAACGCATCGGTCTGGGCCGGGCCGCGGCCTCCCCTGGCTTCATGGGTGCGCTCACCGAGGATCGCCACCAGGTCGCGGCGAGCCCCGTCGCGGAGCACGACCAGGGAGACCTTGGTCCCGGGCGGCTTCAAGGCCACCCGGTTCCGGAAGTCCCCGGTGTCGGTGATGGGAGTGCCATCGAGCTCCAGCAGCACATCGCCGGCCTCGATCCCCGCCTTGTGGGCAGCCGAACCCTCCTCGACACTCCCCACCAGGATGCCCTTGCGATCGTTCGGGAGCTCGAAGGCCTTGGCGAGACCGGGGGTGAGGTCCTGGATCGCCAGGCCCAGGAAACCTCGACGCACCGATCCGGTCTCCAGGATCTGGCGGTAGACCGCCTTCGCCATGTTGATCGGGATCGAGAACCCGATCCCCATGTAGCCGCCGCTGCGACTGAAGATCGCGGTGTTGATGCCCACCACCCGTCCGTCGAGGTCCAGCAACGGTCCTCCGGAGTTGCCCGGGTTGATGGCCGCGTCGGTCTGGATGAAGTCCTCGTAGTCGGTGATCCCGACCCGGTTGCGCCCCAGGGCGCTGACGATCCCGGCGGTCACGGTGTGGCTGAGACCGAAGGGATTGCCCACCGCCAGCACCCACTCGCCGACTTCGAGGTGGTCCGAGTCCCCGAGTTCGACGATCGGGAGATCGGTCGGGACCTTGCCCTGGAGGCGGAGCACCGCCACGTCGGAGTGGGGATCGGTGCCGACGATCCCGGCCTCGAGGGTCCGGCCATCGAGCAGTTTCACGCTGACCTTGTCGGCCCCCTCGACCACGTGGTTGTTGGTGAGGATGTGCCCTTCGGCGCTGACCAGGAAGCCGCTCCCCTGGCCCTGGACCCTGGGTCCGCCCCGTCCCTGACCGCCGGGTCCGCCCGGGACACCGGGGCCGCCCGGACCGAAGAACCGCCGGAAGAACGGGTGTTCGAAGAACTCCTCGGGAACCCCTTCGCCCTGCGGGTTCTCGCCCCGCTCGGGTCCCTTGGAGACGCTCAGGAAGACGACCGCCTTGGATGCCTCCCTGGCCACCGCGGTGAAGGTCTTCCCGATCGAACGGAGGGTCTCGACCCCCTGGTCCATGTTCGGGACCGGCCGGGCTTCCGCCACCGGCGCCAGCGCCAGCGCCAGGCACCCCACCGCCACCAGCACTCCCTGCGTCGCTACCGATCCTCGAGCCATGGCAATCCCTCTCCTCTTTCCTCCGAGCCTCCTACCCTACCCCCCCTGGGTGTCCGGCCCCGTTCGAAGCCTTGGTCTCCCCGCCCGCCCCGTAGTCGCGCTCGCGGGCGGGCCCGCCGCTCCCCGGGGAACACGGCGAGCCCGCCAGCTCAGGCGTTGCGGACCTCGATCTTCCGGAAGGTCTCGGCCTTGGGGAGGACGATCTTCAGGACTCCGTCCCGGACCGTCGCCTCCACCTTCTCCGACTGCACCTCGGCGGCCAGGTGGAAGTCGCGGTGGTAGCCGGCGAACGCTGCCGGACCCAGGCCCGCGTCCATCTCCCCGGGAGGCGGCGCGGCGTGGACCGTGAGGAGCCCGTCGTGCAGGCTCAGTTCCACTCCCTTCTCGTCGACCCCCGGGACGTCGACCACCAGGACGAAGGCGTCCCGGGTCTCGAGGACGTCGGTCCGGGGCGAAGCCATGGGGCGCGCCTCGGGCGCATCGATCCGCTGCAGACCACCGTTGCTGTCGCTCTTCACCAATGCCTTGTCGGTCATGGTCGTACTCCTCTCCTCGCTGGGCGCCTCAGGCGCTCCGTACCGCGATCCTCCGGGGCTGGTCCTCGGCGGGACGCGGCAGTCGGAGGGTCAGGATCCCGTTCTTCAGGGAGGCTTCCACCTTGTCCGAATCCACCCGGAAGGGGAGCTGGAGGGTCCGGACGAACTCCCCGACCAGGCGCTCCCTCCGGTGCAGGTGCACCCCTTCGCCGGTCTCGGGACCGGACCGCTTGCCCTTCAGGGTCAGCGTCTGGCCGTGGACCGAGATCTCCAGATCCTCCGAACCCACTCCGGGGACCTCCGCCAGGATCCGCACCTCGTCGTCGCCGGCGACCATGCGGACGTCGGGAAACCCGGTGCCGTATCCCAGGGCCCGTTCCGGACCTTCCCCGAGATACCCGTCGAACAGCCGGTCCATCTCCCTGCGGATCCTCTCCATCTCACGGAACGGATCCCGGAAGAACTCCGGCGAGAGCAGTCGCGTCGAGAAACGCATGTTCCAGACCTCCTGATCCTTCCCGGAGGAGGGGCCTCTCCCCCCTCGCCGGGCGTACGGGATCCGGGAGAGCAGGGGGCGTGCCAGCTCGGGCCCGAGCCCACGGGAGCTGCGCCTCCCGATGTCGATTCCGGGCAGGGCGGGACCCGGGCGTCCGGTCCTGGACACCCCGCCGTCCGCTGTCGGACAGAGCGTCCGTCCGGAACCGGACACCAGGAACCTCCCCTCCCGCTCGACCCGGTTCCTCGGGCCGGTACCCCGGCTGGCGCCGGCCTTGCTAGGGCAGAGGCGCGGTGGGAACGGGCCTGCGACGCCCCGGGTCCGCGCCCGCGCCACGCAGAGCGCGGGCTACGATGCGGGCCTGGGCAGGGCCCGAGGAGGTCGCCCGATGCGGTGCATCGAACGGCACGAGAGGGAGCGATACCGGATCCTCTGCGCGCTCCGGGCCATGCACGATCGACTCGCCCGGGCGCGGTCCCCGGAGCCGGCGATCCTGGAAGCCTTCGTCGAACTGCTCCATGGATGCGTCCTGGAGGACTTCTTCCCCCACGAGGAAGCCTTCGTGGACCGATGGGAGCGCCTGGCCGAGGTCCCGGCCTCCGAGAGCGCCCTGGCTCCCCTAGCCCACGCCCATCGGGTCACCCGGGACCAGATCGCGGAACTCGCCCTCCGGCTCCGGGAGCGTCGGGAGGACCCTGAACGGCTCCGGATCCGGGTCGACCGGGTGGTGGTGCAGATCACCTCCAGCCTGGTCCGGGGCCAGGACGTCGTCGACGGGGTGGAGCGTTCGGTGGAAGAGCGCGCCGATCCCGGACTGGCACGCCAGCTCGCGAGGACCATGCCGCGCCCGAGCGAGCGAGACGACCTCGAGAAGCGTCTCTCGGAGCTCCTGGAGAAGATCCGTGCCGGGAGCGACGAGGACCCGCCTCCGCGACCCGGACCCGGCACCGGTGGAGCCCAGTCCCCGGGAAGACGAGGGCCCAAGAGACCGTGAACCCTTCCCCGGCGTAGGCCCGAGAGCGACCCAGCGCCCCGCCTGCAAGGCGATCGACGAAGCGGGCAGCGGACCCTGCCTGCGAGGAGAGCGCTGCCGCAGTCGGGGATGATGGGGCGCTCGAAGCCCGGTGGGGAAGGGTTCACGGTCTCAGGCCAGGCCCAGCTCCTCCAGGCGCCGGTAGAGCGCGGGGCGGCTGATCCCCAGGGTCCTGGCCGCCTTCGCCTTGTTGCCCCCGGAGCGCGCCAGGGCGCGGCGGATCAGGGCCAGCTCCGCGTCCCTGAGGGTCGGACCGGCCCGCATCGCCGGATCTCCCCCGGGCTCGTCCCGGGACGGCTCGCTGTCGGCCGGTTCCGACCGCACGTGGTTCCGGATCTCCTCGGGCAGGTGCTCGACCTCGATCCGGTCCCGGGCCCGCCCCAGCGCGAAGATCAGATCGAGTACGTTCCAGAGCTCCCGCACGTTCCCGGGCCATGGATAGGACCTGAGCCTCTCCAGCGCCGGTTCGGCGATCTGGGTGGGCCCGGATCCATAGCGTTCCGAGAGCCGGTCGAGGAAGCTCCGGACCAGCGGACCCACGTCCTCGGGACGGGCACCCAGAGGATCGAGCCGGATCCGGAGCACCGCCAGACGATAGTAGAGATCCTCGCGCAGGGTCCCGGCCCGCACCGCCTCGAGCGGATCGCGGTTGGTGGCGGCCAGGATCCGCACGTCGACCGGGATCTCCCGGAGCCCGCCCACCCGGCGCACGGCCTTCTCCTGGAGTACCCGGAGGAGCTTGACCTGGAGCTCCACCGGCATCTCGCCAATCTCGTCGAGGAACAGGGTGCCGCCGGCGGCCGCCTGCACCAGACCCACCCGCTCGGTCAGGGCCCCCGTGAACGCCCCCTTCTCTGCCCCGAAGAGTTCGGCCTCCGCCAGGCTCTCGGGGAGGGCCCCGCAGTTCACGGGAACGAAGGGACCCTTGACCCGCGGCGAGAGACGGTGGATGGAGCGGGCGACCAGCTCCTTCCCGGTGCCCGAGGGGCCGGTGATGAAGGCCGGGCTCTCGGTGCGGGCCGCCGCCCGGACCAGTTCCTTGACGTTCACGATGCAGGTCGAGACGCCGACCAGGTCGGGAACCGGATCCCGGGCCTCGGGCGCGGCCCGGTCCCCGTCCCCCGGGGATCGGCCGGACCGGGCCTCGAGCCAGGGAGCCAGGTCGGCGGCGAGCGCTTCCCGGGAACCCGAGAGGTTCACGACCAGGAGCTCGGGATCCGCGTCGGGATCCGCGTCGAGGGCGAGGCCCGCACGGGTCAGGGCTCCGCGGAGCTCCGGACCCGCAGGCGGACCGATCCATCGGACACGTCGAGGCGCCTTCCCGGCCAATCCCGTCCTCCTCCTGCCCGCCATCGTAGCGGCAGTCCCTGCTCTGCTACAGTCCCCGAGCCCAAGCGGGGAGGCCGATGGTCGGCAACTGCGCGCTCTGTGACCATCCGATCCCGCGGGACGCCGTCGTCTCGCAGGGCAAGGTCCGTTGCCCGAGTTGCGGGTGCGAGACCCGGGTCGGGGACGACGGTGCGGTCCGGATCCATGGAGCCTTCGCCTCCGGCGACACCATGGTGGGCCCGGCGTCTCCGACCGCAGCCGCGGCCGCGGCTCCACCATCATCCGGTTCGGCAGCGGGGTCCCCGACCCCCTCGATCCCCGGATACGTGTTCCTGGCCCTGCTCGGTCGCGGCGGGATGGGCACCGTCTATCAGGCCCGTCAACTGGCCCTCGACCGGGTGGTCGCGGTGAAACTGCTCTCCGACCCCTTCGCCTCCGATCCGGACTACGTACTCCGGTTCGAGCGCGAGGCCAAGGCCATGGCCAGCTTCAACCACCCGAACATCACCGCCGTCTTCGATCGAGGCAGCCAGGACGGACGGCCCTACTTCGCCATGGAGCTCGTCGACGGCCGACCGCTCCGGACCATCCTGCATGAGTCCGGCGGCAAGTTGCCCCAGGCCCGGGCCATGCGGATCCTCCTGCAGGTGGTCGAGGCCCTGGCCTACGTGCATGCCCGCGGCACCATCCACCGCGACATCAAGCCCGAGAACATCCTGGTCACCGCCGACGACCTGGTGAAGGTCACCGACTTCGGCCTGGCGGCGGTCATGGACTCGAAGAGCCTGGGCCTCACCCGTTCCAACGTGGCGATGGGAACCGTCCACTACATGGCACCGGAGCAGACCTCCGACGCCCGTTCCGCCGATCTGCGGGCCGATGTCTACTCCTTCGGGGTGACCCTCTACGAGGTCCTGGTGGGTGCCCTGCCCGTGGGCCGGTGGCTCCCTCCCCACCAGGTCGACGGCCGCCTCGACCCGCGCCTCGACAAGGTCGTCCTCACCTGCCTCCAGGCGGACCGGGAGGGGCGCTACCCCGACATGGCCCCGGTGAAGGCCGCCCTCTCCGAGATCCTCGCCCATCCGATCGCGGCCCAGGTGCTGGCGGACCGGGACGCCATCGACGCCCTCGATCTCGATCCCGACATCGACGAAGAACCGGCGAAGACCAAGGTGCCGGGACCGGTCCCGCGGCCAGCCCCCCGTGCCCCTGCCGGCGGGCCGGCCGCCGCCTCGCCCCGGCCTCCCTCCCCGGCCCCTCCGCCACCTCCCTCCGGGCCGCCCCCGGGTCCACAGGCGGCGGCACCGACCCCACCCCGGCTCGGGGGCGTCGTCCTGCCTCCCCCTGGCACCCCCCCCGCTCCACCGGCCGCCGGCAACCCCAACATCGCCTCCGAGGACATCGTCCGGATCCTGGAGCGCGCCCGCGAGAAGGAAGCGCGCGACGGGCCGGTCACCCTGCGCTCTCCGCCTACCCGGGTCCACGGCTCGGAGCCGGAAGCGCCGCCACCCTCCCGGGCGCGGGGGCGGATCCTGGCGACGCTGGCGGTCCTCGCCGGGATCTTCCTGCTCGGACGCCACTTCGAGCCGGTGCTGGTCTGCTCGGTGCTCGGGTCCCTGAAAAGGAACGAACTCGAGGCCCAGCCCCCGGGCACCGGCCGCGATCTCCAGCTCCGACTCTGGGCCCTGGCCCGCGACCGGGGCCTCGGGATCGCCCGGGATCGTCCCCAGTCCCTCTCCTCCCTGGTCGCCTCCGGCAGCCCGGTGCGGGCCCGGATGGCGCTCACCCTGCTCTCCGGATCTCCCCGCCCCGAAGCGGTCGAGGTCATCACCCGGGGCGTCGCGCACCCCGACGCGACGGTGGCGGAGACCGCCATCAAGGCCCTCCAGCGACAGGGCTCGGCCGAAGCCTCCTCGGCCCTCCAGCGGATCGCCACCTCGGGCATCCCGGGCCGCTCCGAGCTGGCGCGGGCGGCCCTGGCCCGCCTCGAGTCCGGGGGCAGCTGAGGGACCAGGGACCTCTCGAGGATCCCGGTCTCCGGGAAGCTCCGCCCCAAAGTGGATCAATCCGGTCGTGTTAGACTCGACCCGACCTACGACCCGGGGGACGTGTGCGCTTCTCGGGTCCCTCGGGCGGAAGCCCGATCACCCGATCGACAAGGAGCGGAGCGGTCACGATGGGTTCCAGCCTCAGCCTCGAACTGAACATGAACACCGTGGAATCCCTGATCCGGTGGATCCACGTGGTGGCCGGCGTCCTCTGGATCGGCCTCCTCTACTTCTTCAACTGGGTCAACGGACCGTTCGCCGCGACCATGGACGGCGAGACCAAGAAGAAGGTCATCCCGGAACTCCTGCCCCGGGCCCTCTACTTCTTCCGGTGGGGCGCGGCCTTCACCTGGGTGACCGGCGTGCTGCTGCTGACGATCGTCTACTACCACAACCAGGCGGTGCTCTCGAACCCCTCCACCCAGAGCGTGGGCGACCCCAACGTGCTGGCCATGATCGCCTTCACCTTCCTGGCGGTCTTCGTCTACGACGCCCTCTACAAGGGCCCGATCAAGAACGACGCCACCGGGTTCGTGGTGAGCGTGGTGCTCGCCACCATCTCGGTGCTGCTCTTCAAGTACGTGGGCAAGTTCGGTCCCCGGGGCTATGCCATCCACCTCGGCGCCATGTTCGGCACCATGATGGCCTTCAACGTGTGGTTCCGGATCTGGCCGTCCCAGCAGAAGATCATCACCGCCATCAAGAACGGGGAGGCGCCCGACGCCGCCCTGGTGGGCCTGGCCGGTCTCCGGTCCCGGCACAACACCTACATGTCGGTGCCGCTGCTCTTCACCATGGTGAACCAGCACGCCACCTGGGCCTACACCGGCGACCTCGCCTTCCCCCTGATCGTGGTGCTCGGCTGGGGGACGGTCTACCACCTCTACACCCGGGCTGGACAGGTGAAGGGCTTCTGAGCCGCTGACCCCGATCGGATCCCCGAGGATCCGACCGAGACCCCCGGGAGCCCCCGAGGCCCCGGGGGTCTTCGCGTCCAGCGACCCCGGTCCCACCCGGTGGGCCCACGGTCCCCGATCCGGGACGCCACCCAGAAGGTGGATAGCCGCCTAGCCACGCTTGCCCTCGGCGCGCCACCGGACCCTCTCGCCGCCTCCCTCCGCCAGCGCGATCCCCCGCTCCCCGAGCGGATCGAGACCACCGCACACGATCTGGCACCGGGGTTGCTTCCACCCTGCCTGCGCCCTGGCGCCGGCCCCCGAGTGGGTCCGAGGCGGATGGCGGATGGAGGTCTCGTGGACTCGAAGCAGTTCCCCCGGAAGCTCCTGGCAGCCGTGCTGGCCTCGGCCGCGGCCCTGGGGGCAGCCTCCCCGGCCCTCGCCCAGGAAGGCGCCAGCGCCTTCCCGGAGGTCAACGCCTTCCGGGAGCACCTCTCCTGGGTCACCGGTCCCGAGGGCCAGGCCGCCATCGGAGCCTTCCTCCCCGAGAGCGAGGCCCCCCGCGGCTCGCAGGGAGCCGCTCCCGCCGAGGGCGCCAGCGCCCGGACCGCCACCGGGGGCGCCGGTGCCGGCCAGGGGCCCGGCGGACCCCGGGTGGGCGGCGGCGGGGACATGCTCGGGATGGGCGGCTCGGGCCTCCCCGAGGGTCCTGGCGGCGTCCCGGAGGGCACCGTGCCCGGAGGCGCCCAGGGCGAAGGGGCCGCGCCCCAGTCCCGGACCCGCCAGGCGGCTCGCCTCGCCGGCGCCCACGCCTACGGCTTCCTCGAGTTCGGGGTGGCGATCACCTCGTACATGTACGTCCGGCTCTCCGCCGAGGTGGCCGCCGGCCGGATGACCCGGGCCGAGATGAACCAGGCTCTCCTCCAGATGCTCACCAGCGAGCACATGTACGTCGGCTATCTCTCGTTCCTGGGGTTCCACGAGGCGGCCCGGATGGGCGTGGGACGGACCGCCTGGGGCCGGGGAGTGGCCCAGTCGGAGCGGGCCATCCAGCTCGCCGGCGGTCGGGCCGGGGCGCTGGCCCGCATCAAGGTGGCGGCCAACCGGAACATGATCACGATGGTGGCGATGGTCGCCACCGAGATGACCATGGGGGCGGCCGAGTGCCTGTTCCAGTGCCCCTGGGAGCGCCAGGTGCAGGCCGGCGACCGGGAGACCCGGGCCCGCGAACTCGAGACCCGGATGCGCGAGGTCCGGGACCGCCTGCTCACCACCCTGCGCACCGCCGGCCGGGTCCCCGCCGATCGCACCTTCTCCGACGCCCGGGTCACCGCCCGGGAGTTCGAGGGCATCCCCGGGGTCGAGGACGAGCTCGACTATCGGGAACTGCTCGACCTGGAGCGCCGCCTCGGCGAGCTCGAGACCGCCATCGCCACCGGCAACGCCAATGCCCATCCCTCGGGCTGCCCCAGCGGCTCCGGGCTGGTGGGCTCCTTCATGGAGTCCCTGGCGGCCCGGCCCTTCGAGACCCTGGGCCACGCCTGGACCGCGATCGCCAACGGGGTCCGCAAGGTCGACCTGATCGAGACCTTCATCACCGGCGGTGCCTTCATCGCCGGGGCCACCCTGGCGAGCTTCATCCCCTACCTGGGCCAGAGCGGGATCTTCAACCTGTTCGTGGGCTTCCTCTGCGCCGAGCTGGCCGACCGGCTCTTGATCCCGATCTACCGCACCTGGCGCCAGGCCAGCGACCGCAGCTCGGCGCTGGGGCGCCTGGCCCACCAGTGGATGCTGATCCACGGCCGGCGCGACCGGAGCTGGCTGGGCGGCGAGGAGGTGGCCCGCTTCAACGCCACGGTGGAGCGCACCGCCCGCTCCGACCTGCCGGCACCCCCCGCCCAGACCAGCCGGGAACAGCGCCGGGAGCAGGACCGGCGAGCCGAGACCGTGGCCAATCCCTGCCTCGAGCGCACCCAGCCCCAGGACCCCTTCGTCGGTCCCATCTGGGACGCCCAGGAGGCGATGGCCAAGGAACGGGCCGAGGAAGTGAAGGCCCACAAGGACGCCTTCGAGGCCCTGGCCCTCGCCAGCAAGGGCAAGCTCACCCAGGACCTGACCAACATCGCCGCCGGCCGGGGCTGGCGCGGCTTTCGGGTGAGCTTCCTGGGCGGCGACCGCTGGACCCGCCTCGACGACGTGCTGAAGATGGCCGCCGACGACGTGCTCTCCACCGGGCGCACCTACGAGACCCTCCTCTCCACCCAGATGCAGGCCCTGGCCGAGTCGGTGCCGATCCTCGCCGAGGTCCGGGGCTCGCTGGCCGGCCGGTACCGCCGCTACGAGGCCGCCACCCGGGGAGAGCTCGCCCGCCAGCACGAAGCTGCCGCGCCCGGGGGCAGCGGCGAGGACCCGCTCGACGTGCTCTTCGAGATGGACACCGAGGTCCGCCGCCTGGCCGAGGCCCGCCTGGTCGAGGGCAACTCCGCCTACGCCGGCCACCGGATCCGCCGCCAGCGGGCCGGGGACCTGGCGGTCTTCGCCCTGAACCAGTACCTGGTCCTCCGACGCGAGCAGCTCGAGGTCGAGCTGGCCCGCACCAAGGTCCCCGAGGCCCTGCGCCAGGCCCGCACCTTCCTCGCCCGGGTCGGCCAGCACCGCCAGCAGGAACTCGCCCAGCCCTGGTCGCGGGACCGGATCCTGGCGGTCTACCAGGAGTCGCTCAGGGTCCGCCTCGAGGACCTCGCCTCGCTGGGAGCCATCGAGTCCTACCACGCGGTCCGCCAGTACGTGGAACGGGAGCTCGGGATCGGCGCTCCGCCCCACCGCGACCAGCGGGCTCTTTCCCGGGACGTACGCCGTCTGGGCCCCCTGATCCGGCAGTGGAAGCAGGCCCGCCAGGCCGGCAACCGCGACGAGGCCGCCCGCCTCGAGATCGAGATCGAGGGGCTCCACCCCGAGGCCCTATTCCGCCAATATTCGCAGCCCTACGGGGACCGGCTCGAAACCCTCTTCGACTACGGCTACGACGCCCGCGATCGGGTCATGCCCCGCTCCTCGGCCGAGCGCAGCCAGGTCCAGGACGACTACCACGCCATCGTCGACTACGTGCAGGAATACGTCTGGCGGGAGAAGCTCCCCCGCCGCTCGACCCTGGAGGTGGCGCGGGACCTCCAGTACGCGGCGACCGGATTGCCGGGCGCCCGCCGCGGCCAGATGCACCCGGAGGCCCGGGACGCCATCGACCTCGCCGACCGGCTGCGAACCGACCTCGGTTCCGGCTACCCGCCCCCGGGTGACCCGGTCACCTATGTCGAGAATTTCGACCAGCGCCGCCGGGAGCACGATCGCATCTCGGGCGAGGCCTTCCAGATCGCGCTGGCGATCAGCCAGGGCCAGCAGGCCTACCAGGACGCCCTGGACCGGGCGATCGCCCGCCTCCTCCAGATCTACGGCGCCGCCGCCACCGGCACCCGGGTCCCGGCCAACCACCCCGGCGACGTCTTCCCGGGCCTCTCGGGGAGCCCGCGACTCGGCTCCTCGGGCGGAACGCAGAACCGGGACGCCGACTTCGAGGCGCTCCGCCAGTGGCTCGCCCAGACGCCTTCGACTCCCCGCCCCGCCTCCGACCCGGGGATGTTCGGCCAGGAGTCCCCGACCCCCGCGCCCGCTTCCCGCCCCGCCCCCTCCGGACCGCTCTCCAACCACGAGGTCTACCAGCCGCTGCTCTCCACCGTGGTCGGCCTCGGCCTCGAGGGGATGCCCCCGGTGCTGGTGGAGGCCGACCGCGGCTACCCCGGCATCCGCCGCCAGCCGCTCGGCTTCTACCGCCTCCCCGCCGCCCCCCGCCCGGCACCGGCCGCCCAGGATCCGTTCCGCATCGACCCCCGCCGACTCCGGGGCGTCGACTGCCGGGACTGCCACCCGGACCCCACCCCGCCGAGCTTCGACCTGGGACGCATGTCCGACTTCTTCGGGACCACCTCCCGGGGCCAGGATCCCTACCCCCTGGTGAACGACGCCGCCTTCCGCGACCTGCCCGAGGAGCTGCGCTCCGCCTGGTTCCTGTGGTGGGACCTGGACGCCGCCAGGACCCGCTACCAGACCGCGGTGGCCCGCCTGCCCGAGCGCCAGCGCCTGCTGGCCGAGGCCGACCGCATGGCCCGGGACCTCCGGCTCGGCACCTACGAGCTCCCCGAGTTCCGCCCCCAGCTCCCCACGCCCTGAGCCGGGCCCACCCCTGCGGGTCCCTGGGAGGGATCCCGGGGGAACCGCTTCCCGCCTTCCCCCGTAGTAGCTTCCGGGGGACCGGGGAGGATCCATGGCAAGGACTCGGCGACCCTGGTCGACCTGGGTCCTGGCGTCCCTCCTGGCACTGCCGCTTCGGGCCCAGCCCGACGATCCCGGCGCCGGCTTCTCCGACCTCGGCGGGGGGCCGGCCCGGAACCCGGGGATCCGCATCGTCCGACCGCCCCGGCCCTTCGTGCTGGGTCGGGACAACATCGCCTTCCCGAACCCCTCGGGAGCAGTCCGCATCCAGGGAATGGCCGGCAACTGCTACGCCATGTCGGCGGTGACCCGACTCTTCCACGAGGCGGCGCGCTTCCGTCCGGAGCCGGGGGAAGGAGCCACGCGCGGCCTCGACTGGCGAGCCCTGGCGGCTGCGCTGCGGAGCCCCGACCCGGCACGGGTGGGCTTCGGCGTCTCGGGCGCAGCCTCGCTGCATGCCTTCTCGACCGTCCCGGGAGTGGCCGCCTCCCGCGCCGACGATTGGCTCGACTCCAGGATCCGAGCCGAGCTCGGGATCGGCGATCCGACCACCCCCGGGGGAGTCCCCGCCGAAGCCCGGGGAGCTTCCCAGGTCTTCCAGCTGGTCTCGGTGATCCACTACCTGCACTACATGCAGTTCCAGTCCCAGCACTTCCTGAAGAGCGCGGTGCTCGACCGCCTGCAAGGCGCTTCGTCCCATCAGCGGGCCACCCAGGAGGCGGCCCGGACCGTGATCTCCGGCCTTCCCCGCCAGGACCTCGCCCTGCTCATGGTCTTCAATCCCCGGCAGGTCTACGGCCACGTGGTGCTGGCCTACCAGGCGGAGGTCCATCCCGACGGCACCGTCGACCTGGTCTTCTACGACAACAACGTCCAGTACGGGGACGTGACCGTCGAGACCCTGTTCCGGGTCGGTCCGGACGGGAGCTTCCATCCGTATCGCCGGGCCCCCGGCTCCGATCGGCTCATCGACGACGAGCCGAACTGGGCGGGATCGCGCTTCTGGGACCGGCAGCGCATGAGCCTGCACGTGCTCCCGTCGCTCGACGAGGACCCCGAGCTGCGCCGCAGCCTGGCGGCCAAGGTCGAGATGCGGGATCTCGAACTCGCCTACCTGATGCTGGCCGGCGAGTACCTGACCGAGGTCACCCAGAAGGCACCCGGGGAGGCCTCGCTCTTCGCCTCCACCCGGCGCCTGGTCCACCGGGTCGAGAGCGCCCAGGACCGGTTGGGTCGGCGACCCGCCTGGCGCACCGCATCGCTCGGGTCCGACGCCTCGGTGGAGGCATTGAACGCCCACCTGGCCCGCTACGGGGACCGCGGTCTGCAGGAGGCCGTCCCCTACGTGCTGCCCCGGGGCCTGACCCTGACCGGTTCCCGGCTCCGCTTCGATCCCGCCGATCCCAACCGGGCCGAGGTCCGGACCACCCTCACGATCGACCACTCGCAGCCCATCGAGAAGGTGGTGACGGCGCTGCGCGACTCGGTGGCGCTGGCCTCCGATCCCGCCCTCGCAACCCTGGTCGGCGAGCTCGCCTCCACCTTCGCCGGCGAGCAGGCCACGCTCTCGGTGCGGCTCGCCCTGGAGAAGGGCCGGAGCCCCGATCCGAATCTCGGACCCTACGCCCCGGTCCCGACCCTGCTCGCCAGTCGCCTGACGCTCGGTCGTATCCCCCCGTCCCCGCTCCCCGAGCCCTTCCAGGGGCACCGGGTCGAACTCTCCGAGGAGCTCGCCACCAAGCTGCTCCGGGCGGTGCTCCGCAGCCAGTCGGTGCTGGGAGCCAAGTTCACGTTCGCCTACGGGTTCGACCCGCCGCTGGCACCCCGGATCGAGCGGGAGGGCGAGCTGACGGTGCGGGACGTGGGCTTCGACTTCCGGCCCGGGAGCGCCGGATTGTGGGCCGACCTCTCGGGTTTCGCCCCGGTGGCCACACGGACCCGGGGGGTCAGTTTCCGGAGCGAGCGGGTGACCCTGACCCTGGTCGGCACCCTCCCGGGCGAGCGACGCCTCCGGCTCACGGGAAGCCTCTCCGGCCCCCTGGATCTCGAGACCGGCCTGGGGGGCCTCGGGGATCGTCTGGTGACCGATGTCCTGGGGGCCTTGTTCGCGGTGGTGTTCCCCCGTTTCGAGGCCGGCCTCGCCGACTTCGTCACCGCCCAGCTCGGCACCTGGGTCACCCTGGTCCCGGGGAGCCGGGTGAAGCTCTCCTCGCCCTCGGTCTCCCACCGGGGGATCTCGGCCCGCCTCGATCCCGTGACCCTCGACCTGGCCGGCACCGTGCGGCGGCTCTTCGGCTCCGATCTCCCGGTGCGGCTCGTAGGCCTCTCGGCCAGCGACGATCGGCTGGTCCTGGAACTCGCCCCCGCCGGTCCCTAGAAAGATCCCCGATCCGGGGCAGGATGCCTGGCGATTCCCGCGCCCTCGCCCCCGGGATCCCGGATTCCCCTCCGCTTGACGGGTCAAACGTTCGTATGAAATACTCGTTCGAGAATCCATGCGGCGCCTCTCCCTCCTGACCCTCTTCCTCCTCCTGCTCCCGGGCTGCCGGAGCGCTCGCCATGAACGCGTCGTCCCCGCCCCCTCGGTCGCCCCGCCCGAGCGGTTCGCCCACGCTCCCGGGGGCACCTCCGGGGGCGATCCTGGCGATACCCATGGGTCCGGCGGGCGGATCCCCGCCTCTGCCCCCGAGGACCGGCTTTCCTGGTGGCAGGACTTCCAGGACCCCGACCTGGCGGCCCTGATCGAGCAGGCCCTCGCCGACAGTCCCGACCTGGCCGCGGCGGCAGCCCGCCTGCGGGCCCAGGTCCCGGCCATCAGGGTCGCCAGGGCAGCCGAGAAGCCCAGGGTCGACCTCTCCGCTTCGGGAGGCCGCACCCAGTTCTTCTTCCCTGGGCGCGGTCCGGTCGACCAGGATCGGGCAACCCTGAGCCTCCCGGCCTCCTGGGAACTCGACCTCTGGGACCGGCTGTCCGAGGCCACCCGGGGGGCTCGCCTCGAGACCGCGGCAATCGCCGAGGACCTGGCCGCGGTCCGGCTCAGCCTGTCGGCCGAGGTGGCCACCGCCTTCCTCGGGCTCCGGGAGCAGCGGGTCCTCCAGACCCTGCTCCAGGCCCAACTCGCCACCAACGAACGGATCCTCGATTCGATCCGCACCCGGGTCTCCCAGGGCCAGTCCACCACGCTGGACTTCTACCAGCAGCAGCAGCAGGCCGAGGGCACCAGGGCCCGCCTGGCCCAGGTGGACGGCGAACGGATCCGCTTCGAGAACCGGCTCGCCCTGCTCCTCGGCCGGGCCCCGGGCACCGTCACGCTGCCGGAGACTTCCGCCCTCCCCGATCCTCCGCCCCTGCCGCCCCTGGGCGTCCCTTCCGACCTGCTGCTGGGTCGGCCCGACCTGCGGGCCTCGGCCCGTCGGGTCGAGCTCGCCGACAGCCGGGTGGCCCAGGCCCTCCGGGACCGGCTGCCGGTGGTGCGGCTCACCTCCAGCCTCTCCTACCAAGCCGCCCAGCCGACGGGTCTGTTCCGGAACCTGCTCTTCGGACTCGCCGGGGAGCTGGTCCAACCGCTCCTCGATGGTGGACGGCGCCGGAAGTCGATCGAGATCGCCCGGGCCCGGGTCGAGGAGAGCCTGGCGGTCTTCACCCAGGCCTTCCTGAGGGCCCTCGAAGAGGTCGAGACCGCGCTCGGCACGGAGACCGCCCAGACCCGCTTCCTCGAAGAGCTCGCCCGCCAGGAGACGAGTGCCCGGAGCGGCTTCGAGGTGGCCTCGGCCCGCTACCTCGAGGGAGCCGAGGACTTCCTCCGGGTCCAGACCAACCTCGGTTCGCTCCACCAGGTCCAGCAGTCGATCGTCTCCGCCAAGGCCCAGCGCCTGCGGATCCGGATCCAACTCTGCCGCGCCCTGGGCGGCGCCTGGACCTCCCCCACGAAGGGAACCCCATGAGTCCCCGACTCCGGAACCTGATCCAACTGGTCCTGGCACTGGGCATCCTGGCGGCAGGGGTGGCGGGCGCCCGTTACCTGGTGGCGACCGCCCCCAAGGTGGCCCGGGTCCCGGTCCAGGAATCCGCGCTGGTCGTCGATGTGGAAATGGTCGTCCGTAGCGACCATCCCCTGCGGATCGAGGCCAGGGGAACCACCCGCCCGGCCCGTCAGGCGACCCTGAAGCCCCAGGTCTCCGGGACCGTGGTCTGGGTGGCACCGGAGCTCGTCCCGGGAGGCCTGGTCAAAGCCGGTCAAACCCTGGTCAAAATCGATCGTCGCGACTCCGAACTGGCTCTGGCCCGAGCCCAGGCAAGCCTGCGCCAGGCCCGGATGAACCTCGAGATCGAGGAAGGCCGCCAGCGCATCGCCGAGAAGGAGTGGAAGCTCTTCTCGTCGGGAGGGATCGCACCGGCCCCAGCCGGTGCGGCCCAGAGCGATCTGGCTCTCCGCATTCCCCAGCTCGAAGCCTCGCGGGCCGCGGTCGAAGCGGCCCGGGCCGAGGCGGGACGCGCCGCCCTCGACCTGGAGCGGACCACCCTCCTCGCCCCCTTCGATGCGGTGGTCGAGACCCGCACCGTCGAAGTCGGAGAACTGGTCGGACCCCAGACCCCGGTGCTCGGTCTGGTAGGCGTCGAAGCCCACTGGGTCGAACTGGCGCTCCGGGAGGAGGAGCTGGTCCGGCTCTCGCTCCCCGGGATCGCAGGTACGCCGGCATCGACCGGGGTCGCTTCGCTGGACCTGGGCGGGCGGGAGATCCGGCGGCCGGCCCGGGTCCTGCAGCTCCTCGGGACCCTCGACGCCGAGGTGCGACGGCCCCGGGTCCTGGTCCAGATCGACGACCCCTACGGGCTCCGGACGGCATCGACCCCGGGACATCTCCCCATCCTGGTGGGGAGCCACGTACAGATCGAACTCGAGGGCACGCCTCTGACGGGGCTGGTTGCGATCCCGCGCCGGGCAGTCTCGGAGGGCGACAAGATCCTGGTGGCCGACCCCGAGGACCGGCTCAGGATCCGGCGGGTCTCGATCGCCTGGAGCGACCGGGAGCGGGTCTACGTCGAGACCGGGATCGAAGCCGGCGAACGGGTGATCGTGAGCAGCGTGCCGGTGGCGATCGAGGGCATGCGTCTCAGGACGGCCAGGCCGGGAGCCGCTTCGTGAGCACTCCCGACGCTTCGGGTTCCGAGGTTCCGTCCGCCCCGCTCGAACTCGTCCCGCCCCATGTCGGGGCCATCGCCTCGATGGCGAGGAACTCGGTCGCCGCCAACGTCTTCATGGCCATCCTGCTGGTGGGCGGCCTGCTCACCCTGCCCACCATCAAGCAGGAGGTCTTCCCGGAGTTCACCCTCGACCAGGTGAACGTCACGGTGGTCTATCCCGGTGCCGCGCCCACCGAGGTCGAGCAGGGTGCGGTCCTGGCCATCGAGGAAGCCGTTCGAGGGGTCGAGGGGATCGAGAAGGTCGTCTCGGTGGCCGGGGAGGGGAGGGGTTCGGTCACTGCCGAGATCGAGCTGGGAAGGCCCCTGCAGCGGATCGCGGCGGACATCGAGAGCGCCATCGACCGGATCACCTCCTTCGCCAAGGACGTGGAACGGCCGGTGGTCTCGATCCTCTCCAATCGCCGCGAAGTGCTCTCGCTGGTCCTCCACGGGAACCTCGAGGAGGCGACCCTGAGGGAGCTCGGCGAGCGGCTCAGGGACGAAATCCTCCAGGATCCCCGGATCACCCAGGTCGACCTCTCCGGGGTCCGGCCCTACCAGGTCTCGATCGAGATCCCGCAGGAGACGCTGCGCCGCTACGGGCTCACCCTCGACTCGGTGGCCGCCGCGGTCCGCAATGCCTCGATCGAACTCCCGGCGGGAGGAGTCAAGACCCGGCGGGGCGAGATCCTGGTCCGCACCTCGGAGCGCCGGGAGACCGGTCGCGAGCTGGCCGAGGTGGTGCTCAGGTCCAACGGGGAAGGCAGCGAGCTGCGCCTCGGCGACCTGGCGCGGATCCGTGACGGGTTCGCCGAAGTCGACGAATATGCGCTCTTCGACGGCGAGCCCGCCCTGGCGCTCCGGATCTTCCGGATCGGGGGCCAGACCCCCCTCTCGGTGGCGGCCGCGGCCCACGAGTTCCTGGAGCGCAAGCGAAGCGAGCTCCCCCAGGGTGTCGGGCTCGATCCCTGGAACGATTCCTCCGAGGCCTACCGGGGCCGTGTCGAGCTCCTCTCCCGCAATGCCGGGATGGGCCTGGCCCTGGTCCTGCTGATCCTCGGGATGTTCCTCGACCTCCGGCTGGCCTTCTGGATCACGATGGGAATTCCCGTCTCGTTCTGCGGTGCCTTCCTCCTCATGCCCTGGATGGACGTCACCATCAACATGATCTCGCTGTTCGCCTTCATCCTGACCCTGGGCATCGTGGTGGACGACGCCATCGTGGTGGGCGAGGCGATCTATGCCCTTCGGGAACGGGGAATCGGCCGCCAGGACGCCGCCATCGGGGGCGCTCTCGAGGTCGCCGGACCGGTGACCTTCTCGGTGCTCACCACGGTGATCGCCTTCCTCCCCCTGCTCTTCGTCCCCGAGGTCCTCGGCAAGATCATGCGGGTGTTGCCGGCCATCGTGATCGCGGTGCTCTCGATCTCGCTCTTCGAGTCGATGTTCATCCTCCCGGCCCACCTGGCCCACACCGATCTCTCGCAGCCCCGGGGCCCGCTCGGGTGGGTCCACACCGCCCAGGGCTGGTTCGCCCAGCTCCTGGAGGCCTGGGTCCGTCGGGTGTTCTCGCCCTTCCTCCATGCCGCGCTGCGCCTGCGGTACGTCACGTTGGCCGTGGGGGCGGTGGCCCTGATCCTCACCGGCGGACTGGTGGCGGGCAAGCGGATCAGCTTCGTGTTCCTGCCCCGCATCGATGCCGAGATCGTCACGGCCGAGCTGGCTCTGCCCTTCGGCGCCAGCGTGGACGAGACCCGGATCGTGGTCGACCGCCTGGTCCGCTCGGCCCGCGAGGTCCTGGAGGAACGCGGGGGCGAGCGGGTGGTGGGTCGCGGGATCCTCGCCATGGTGGGTGCCACCCTCACCGGCGGCCAGGGCGGAGCCGCCTCCGGCACCCGCAGCGGCAGTCATCTCGGCCAGGTCCAGGTCTTCCTGGTCCCGGAGGACCGCCGGAACTTCGGCTCCGCCCAGTTCGGACGCGATTGGCGGGAGCGGATGGGTTCGGTCCCCGGGATCGACACCCTGAAGTTCAAGTCCACCACCGGTCCCTCGGGTGGCGCCGACATCGACGTCGAGCTCTCCCACTCCGACCGGGAGGTGATCGAGGCCGCGGCCGAGCGCCTTGCTGCCAGCCTGGCCGAGTTCGCAGGGGTCCACGACATCGACGACGGGGTGGCCAGGGGCAAGGAGCAGCTCGATCTCGAACTCAACGCCGAAGGGAGGGCCTGGGGGTTGACCGAAGCCTCCCTGGCGAACGCGGTGCGCGGGTCCTTCTTCGGTCACGAGGCCCAACGCCTGCAAAGGGGCAGGCACGAGGTCCGCACCTACGTCCGGCTCCCCGAGAGCGAGCGCCGCAGCGAAGCGGACATCTCCGGGCTCCTCGTGCTCGGCCCGCGAGGCGCCGAGATCCCCCTGCCGACCGCCGCCACCCTGGACCGGGGATTCGCCCGCAAGGAGATCTCCCGCCGGGACGGGCGGCGGGTCCTGAACGTGACCGCCGAGGTCGACGACCAGGTCACCAATGCCGGTCGCGTCCTGGAGGAACTCGAAGCCCAGATCCTGCCGGACCTGATGGCCCGATTCCCGGGCCTGCGCTACTCCTTCGCGGGAGCCCAGGAGAGCCGGACCAAGGCCATGGCAGCCCTGCGCCGGGGATTCGCCCTGGCCATGATCGCCATGTTCGCGCTCCTGGCGATCGCCTTCTCGAGCTATTTCCAGCCGGTGCTCATCATGCTGACGATCCCCTTCGGGATCGCCTCCGCCCTCCACGGGCATCTCTTCATGGGGATGGAGGTGAGCCTGATGAGCATGTTCGGGATGGTCGCCCTCTCCGGCGTCGTGGTGAACGATTCGATCGTGCTGATCAGCGCCATGAACGCCTTCCTGGGAGAGGGGATGAGCCCCTTCGAAGCCGTCCACGCCGGGGCCGTCCGGCGCTTCCGTCCCATCCTGCTCACCTCGCTCACGACCTTCCTGGGCCTGGCTCCCATGCTTCTCGAGCGATCCCTCCAGGCCCGTTGGCTCATCCCGATGGCGGTAAGTCTCGGCGTGGGCGTGCTGTTCGCCACCGCCATCAGCCTGATCGTGGTCCCGGCGGCCTATCTCGCCCTCGAGGACCTGCTCTGGTGCTTCGGCACAGGAGCTTGGTGCCCTGAGGATCCCGGACTCCACGGACCGGAGGCACCATGAAGCGGGGGGGACGGATCCGGGGCGCGGCGGGCAGCAAGCGACCGGCAAGGCTGTCCGGCCAGGTGGATCCCGGTCACGAGACCCGCACCCGGATCCTGGACGTGGCCGAAGAACTGTTCGCGGAGTCGGGGTTCCATGGCACCTCGCTCCGGGCCGTCACCACCCGGGCCAGCGCCAACCTGGCGGCCGTGAACTACCACTTCGGCTCCAAGGAGGGCCTGCTCCGGGCGGTGCTCCAGCGCCACATCGGACCCGTAAACCAGGCCCGCCTGGCTCGCCTGGACGAACTGGAGCGGGAGGCCGGCAGCCGGCCGATCGAGCTCGAGGCGCTGGTCAGGGTCTTCGTCGAGGCGCCGCTGCGCCACTTCCTCGGTCTCGGTCGCCACGGCCGCGTGGTGATGCGCTTCCTGGGCCGCAGCCAGACCGAGCCCCATGAGCTGGTCCAGGCGATCGTGGCCGAACACTTCACCGAGGTGGCGCGCCGTTTCCACTCCGCCTTGTGCCGGACCCTGCCCGACCTCCCGCCCGCCGAGCTGGCCTGGCGCCTGCGCGCCCTGATCGGCGTGTTCAGCTTCTTCCTGTGTTCGGCCGACCCCGACTCCGGGGCCGCGGCGTGTCCACCCGGGCTCCCCATGCCCGAGCCCCGGGATATCGACGCCACCCTGCATCGGATCGTGGCGTTCGCGGTGCCGGGCCTGGAGGCACCGCTGTCCGGTATCGTGGGGCCGTGCGGCCCCTGACCCGGAAGCTCCTCCGCGATCTCCTCCGCAATGCCGGCCCGGTCCTCACCATCGCCCTGGTGATCGCGATCGGGATCGGGGGCCTGACCGGCTTCCTGGGGCTCTATCGCGACCTCAACGAATCCCGGGACCGCTACTACGAGACCTATGCCTACGCCCACTTCCAGGTGAGCCTCCGGCAGGCGCCGCTCTCGGCCCTGTCGGAGCTTGCCGGCATCCCGGGGATCGAAGCCCTGGAACCCAGGATCCGACGCCGGGCTTCGCTTCGCCTGCCCGGGGTGGACCGGCGCCTGGCGGTTCGCCTGGTCTCCCTCCCCGAGTACGGCGAGCCGGTCGTGAACCGCATCCGCATCCTGGAAGGTGGGCTCCCGCCCCCCGGGTCGAGGGATGCGGTGGTGCTGATCGAGGACTTCGCCAAGGCCCGACGGCTCCGGCCCGGGGACCGGTTCGAACTCATCACCGAGTCCACCACCCGGCAGGTCGAGGTCTCCGGGATCGCCATGGCCCCGGAGTTCGTCTACGTGATCCCGGAGGACGGCGGCTTCATCCCCGACAACCGGAACTACGCGGTGCTCTGGGTCCGGAGGTCCCTGGCCGAGGATCTCTACAGCCTCCACGGAGCCTTCGACGATCTGGTCGGCAGGGTCGGACGGGACACGCCGGTCTCGGCGGTGCTGGGCGCGGTGGATCGTCTCCTCGGTCGCTTCGGGGTGCAGACGACCGACGACCGGCCCGAGATGCCGCCTTTCGCCCTGCTGGACAACGAGATCCGCCTGACGCTGATCCGGGCCACCACGGTCCCGACCATCTTCCTGCTCGCCTCGGCCCTGGTCCTGAACCTGGTCGTGAGCCGATTGATCGCCACCCAGCAGGCCCAGATCGGAACCTTGAAGGCCCTCGGGGTCTCGACCCTCTCGATCCTAGGCCATTACGTCGGCTTCGCGATGGCGATCAGCACCACCGGTGCGCTGGGAGGAGCCTGGCTCGGGTACGAGCTCGCCGATCTGCTGGCCCGGCTCTACGCCCGCTTCTACCATCTTCCCTTCCAGCCCACCCAGGTCTATCCCGACATCGTCCTGATCGGATTCCTGGCAGCCACGGTCGCGGGTCTGGCCGGGATCGCCAGGTCGGCCCGCCGGATCCTGGCGCTGACCCCGGCCGTGGCCATGCGCCCCTCACCGCCGGAAGTCCGGGGCGGAGTCCTGGTCCCGCGCCTGGCCGCCCTGCCGCTGACCTGGAGGATGGCGCTGCGCAACATGTTCCGGCACCCCTTCCGCACCCTGGTCTCGTCCCTGGGGATCACGGTGGGGGTGGGCATCATGATGACGTCGCGGTTCTTCCTCGACAGCATCACGCTGGTGAACTTCTACCGGTTCCGGGTCCAGCAACGCCATGATCTGGAGCTGACGCTGCTCGAGGGTGGCGCGGAACGATCCCGGTTCGAGATCGGCCGCCTGGCCGGGGTAGCCCGGGTCGAAGGCACCCTGCAGTACCCCTTCGAGATCCGTTCCGGACCCCGGACCCGGCGCCTCATGATCGAGGCCGTGGACGGGGAAGCCTTCCTCCAGCGGCCGCGGGACCTGGGAGGCATCCCGATCGAACTGCCCGGGAACGGCTTGCTCCTCGGGGACGGCCTAGCGGAAGTCCTGGGAGTGGCGCCCGGGGACGAGGTGGAGCTCCGGGAACTCCGTGGCCGGCGCACCACCCATCGGGTCCGGGTCGCCGGGACGGTGCCGAGTTTCCTGGGGCGGGTGGCCTGGGCCGAGCGCGCCTGGCTGGGAGGGCTGGTCCAGGATCCCCAAGCCCTCACCCTGCTCAGCGTGGCGGCTCCGGACGAACGAGGCACCCTGGAGTCCGATCTGGCGGACATGCCGGGAGTGTTGAAGGTGACCCGCCGGAGCGAGCGGATCGAGAGCTTCCAGGAGGCCATCCAAGGAGTCCTGGAGGTCGCGACCTGGGTGCTGACCTTCCTGGCCGCGGCCATCGCCTGCGGCATGGCGGTCAACGGGGCCCTGGTCGGGATCGCCGAGCGGAGGACCGAACTGGCCGTGCTCCGGGTCCAGGGGTTCTCGCGCGGGGAGGTCGCGGACATCCTCCTCTGCGAGCATGTCTCGACCGGGATCCTCGGGATGCTGATGGGGATTCCCATGGGCGCTTCCATGATCGCCTGGGTGCATTCCCGGGCCCAGACCGAGATCCTGCGTCTCCCCTTCCTGATCTCGCAGAACAGCCTGTCGTTCTCGCTCCTCAATGCCCTGGTCTTCGTGGTGCTCGCCCACCTCGTGGTCCGGGTCCTGCTCTGGGGCCACCGCTGGCAACCGGATCTGGCGGTGCGGGAGTAGACCGGGGGACGAACGCGAGGACTCCCGCGATCGGTCGGGGCTCGATCGATCACGGGAGTCGAATCGGATCCCCGGGACGGGCCCCGGGGACCACGACGTCAGTTGGGAGCCGGCGGGGTGGCGGCCTCCGGTGCGGCCGCGGCCACCGGGAGCTTCCGGTTACCCCCGGGCTTGCGAGCGGGTCGCGCGGGAGCCTTCTTCTCGGGGGCGGAGGCCTTGGGGCTCTCGGCACCCGAGGCCTTGGCAGGCCGGCCACGGGCCTTGCGGGCCTTGCGGGTCTTGCGGCCCTTGGCGACCTGCGGGCGCTCGGCTCCCCCGAGCCGGACATGGAAGGTGAGGCCGGCAGGCCCCTGGACCTCGAAGCCGTGGACGAAGATCCGGTCGAAGACCCGGCGCAGCGAGAGGACCAGGCCGGGATCCACGGCCGAAACCACCTTGGCGCTGCGAGGCCCGGGCGCGACCCCTGCGGACCGAGCGGGCCGTGCGACCTTCTTCGCGGCTCCCGTCTTGTTGCGGGGCCGGGGCTGCTTGTCGGCTTCCGAAACCTTGGTCCCGGCGAAGCCCCAGAGATTGGCGGGCTTGCCCCGCGGCGACTTGCGCAGCCCCAGGATCACCAGCTTCTTCTTCTCCCCGAGCCCCTCCAGGATCTGGCGAGCTCGATTTCCGCTGAAGCCGGCCTTCTCGGCGAGATCCGCGGGAGCGAAAGGCCCCTCTTTCGCCATGTCGAGGGCCAGGGTCCTGACTTCTTCTTCGGTGCGCCGCTTCTTGCGAGTCCGGGCCATCTCTGCATCACTCCGATCTCGAGGAGCCCTTCGCGGGTGGATCGCCGGATTGCGATTTCAGCGAGTCCCGGCTTCGCGCCAAGAGTCTCTGGCGAAAGGATCCCAGGTCTCCCCGTCCAACGAGTCGTCTCCGGGGCGTAACGATCCTAATGGATCGCGTCGGGAAAATGCGCCAGATCCTGAGGTTTTTTTGAGAAACTTCGCGAAAACGACACCTGTGGGCCCTCCCGACCTTCCGGTACCCGGTACCTCGAGGGATCCCGGAGCTCGGCCGGATCATGCCGCAGGTCGAATCGCCCCTCGGACTCCAGCGAGACCGTCCTCCGCCCGCGGACGCGCCCCGAGGTTCCACGTGAAACAGCTTCCGATGCGGGTCCTACACTTCCCTTCCCAGGCGGCTGGGTCTCGTGTCAAACTAGGCAAAACCGGTTTTCCGGACGCGCTTTTCGTACGATCTCAACCGTTCGAACTACGGCCCAGGGGAACAAGGGAAGGATGCGGATGACCCGAATTCTGGCGGTCGTGAACCAGAAGGGCGGCGTCGGGAAGACGACGACCACGGTCAACCTGGCGACCTGTCTGGCCGAGGCGGGCCAGGCGGTCCTGCTGGTCGACCTCGATCCCCAGGGCAACGCCACCAGCGGGATGGGTCTGGACCGTCGGACCCTGAAACAGAGCATCTATGACGTCCTGCTCTCGGGCGTACCCGCCCGTCAGGTCATCCTCCCGTCCCACAAGGGTGTCGAGCTGCTCCCTGCCAGCCTCGACCTGGCTGGAGCCGAGATCGAGCTGGTAGGCCTGATGAGCCGCGAAGCGAAGCTCAAGAGAGCCCTGGCCCAGGTCGGCACCGACTACGACTACATCCTGATCGACTGCCCGCCCTCCCTGGGTCTGCTCACCCTGAATGCCCTGACCGCGGCCACCGGATTGGTGATCCCGCTCCAGTGCGAGTACTACGCCCTGGAGGGCCTTGCCCAGCTGCTCCGCACCATCGATCTGGTCCGCCAGGACCTCAATCCCGGCCTCAAGGTCGAGGGCGTGCTCCTGACCATGCATGACGGCAGGACCAACCTCTCCCGCCAGATCATGGAGGACGTCCGGGCCCACTTCCCGGGTCGGGTCTTCGAGACCGTGATCCCCCGGAACGTGCGTCTCTCCGAGGCGCCGAGCTTCGGGAAGCCGATCACCATCTACGACGCGTCGAGCCCCGGGGCCCGATCCTACGCCAGCCTTTCGCGAGAGGTGATGTCCCTATGTCCCGACCCGCAGTCGGCCGCGGCCTGAACGCGCTTTTCAACTTCCAGCCCAGCCCCCAGGGCGGCGTCCGCGAGATCGACATCGCTTCCGTGCAGCCGAGCCCGGGCCAGCCCCGGCTCGACTTCGCGGCCGAGTCCCTGGCCGAGCTGGCGGCCTCGATCCAGGCCAACGGAGTGATCCAGCCCCTGGTGGTGCGTCCGATCGGGGAGCAGTACCAGTTGGTCACCGGCGAGCGTCGGCTAAGAGCCGCTCGCCAGGCGGGCCTGACCCAGGTCCCCGTGGTGGTGCGCCACGATCTCTCGGACCAGGACGTCCTGTTCCTGGGCCTGATCGAGAACCTCCAGCGTGAGGACCTGAACCCGGTCGAGGAGGCGAAGAGCCTGCACCGGCTCGTGGAAGAGACCAAGCTCACCCACGACGACCTGGCGCGCCGGATCGGGAAGAGCCGCACCCACATCACCAACACGCTCCGCCTGCTGCGCCTGCCCGACCCGGTGCTCGAGTGGATGCGGGCCGGCAAGCTCACGGCGGGCCATGCCCGGGCGCTCCTCGCCCTCGACCTCCCCGAGCAGATGGTCGAGGTGGCCCGCAGGGTCCTGGCCGAGGGCTGGAACGTCCGCCAGGTGGAACGGTTCGTCCAGGACTACGTCCGCCAGCGGGACCAGCGCAAGACCGAGAAACCGCCAAAGCTCCGGTCCGCGCTCTCGCGGGAGCTGAAGGACCGGCTCGAGAAGCACCTCGCCGCCAAGGTCTCCCTGCGCCAGGCCGGTGAGAAGGGGACTCTCAAGATCGAGTACCGGGGGGCGGACGGCCTGCGCCACATCCTGGCCCGGCTCGGTCTCGATTCCTGATCCGACACGCGCCCAGGTCCATCCCCATGGCGGAACCGGATCGCACCCTCTACCTGGTGAAGGCCGACGACCGGCTCCATTCGACCTGCCGGTGCGCGCAGGGTCTGGCCGGTTTCCCGATCCAGGCCGATTGCCCCTGGTGCGGCTGCGGCTGGCTCTTCACCTGCACCCGTTGTGGCAAACCCTTCACCTTCGCCCGCGCCGAGTGGATCCCGGTCGATCTGGAAGCGATCGCCCGCTTGAACCTGGGACTCCTGGATCGGCTCTCCCCCGGCACAAGCCCCACCCCCGAAGCCATCCACGGTTGAGTCGAGCGGATGCGACTCCTGCTCGAACACCTGAAGCCCGGCCGCGAGTACGTCTATCTCGACGGGGCCTTCCTCCCGGCCCATGCGGACGAGGTCCGTCTCGAAGGCTGGTTCGCCCGCCACGAACTCTCGGGGATCCCCCAGGTCCAGGCTCTGGAGGACCCGCAGGTCCTCCACTCGACGCTGCTGGACCCCGACTACTGGCAAGCACGGGCGATCGGGTAGGAACCGGGGCCCCCGGCTACTGCCCGAGTGCACCGCCCTGGGAGGCGCCGCTCGTCCCACTCCCGGGCTGGACCGCCCCGCCCACGGCGCGGGCCTCGGGCGATCGCCCCGGTTTCGGATCGGCCACGATCCCCCGGGGCATCGGCAGGCGTCTCGCCGGCCGCCCGGTAGTAGCCCTCCAGGGCCTTGGCCCACATGGTCCGGGCCGCGGCCAGGGTCTCCGCCAGGTCGAACCCTCGTCCCAGGACCCCGGCCATCTCGTCCCGGACCACCACCTGTTGGGCGACCTCCTGGTCGGAGCGGGTGCGGTGCACGTTGAGCACGCTGAGGAAGCCGTCGGGGAAGCGCTGTCCGGCACTCCTCCGCATCTCGTCGACCTTGGTGTCCTCCCCCACCCGCAGATCCTCCAGGGCCCGGACCGCCTCGGCCGACCGGTGGTACTGCATCCAGAGGATCCGCACCGCCTCGTCGAGCTCGCCGCTCCGGACCATGGCGGGCAGGGTCGTGGTGTCCCGCACCGACCGGCCGTTCGGGATCTCCCGCACCACCGAGGAGGTCTGGGCCACCAGGTCCGGGAGCATGTCGACGTTGCGCCAGCCCGAGACGTTGGACTGGAAGGCACCGGTGTTGGCTCCGTGGAAGACCACCCGGTGCACATAGCCATGGCGGATGTACTTCCCGAAGTCGCTGTCGTTGACGGAAGGCCGGAAGATCCGCGGCATGGCGTAGTAGAGCCTCTCGGCCAACTGTGCGTCTCGCGCCATCACCTTGCGGTGCAGACGGGCCCGCTCGTCCATCATCCCGTCGTCGCCCAGGGCGTAGATGGCGGCCCGGATCAGGGCGGCCCGGATCTCCTGGTACCCGGCCTCGAGGTGGGCATGGTCCTCCTTGGCCTTGCCCAGGAAGAGATCGAGACCACCCGAGGCCTTCTTGACCAGCAGCGAAACCGCCTGGGCATGTTCCAGGGCCGCCTGGTGGCTGGCCGCGTCCACCCCGCCGGGCCGGGTCGGATCCGAGGACGAGGAGAAGATCCTGCCCACCCGATCCACCGCGCCCCCGACCAGTCCCGGCTGCACCAGCCGTTCCTGGACCATGCCCAGGTACTCCTGGCGGAGGCCCGCGGGATCGAACCGGGAGGCCCGGAACTCGAGCACCAGGACCCGGACCCCGGTGGCCGCCCCCAGCACCGCGGCGGGGACCAGGAAGGGATTCAGGCTGACCGCGCCGGCCGCGGCCCCGGCCACCACCATGGCGGCTCCCTCGGCCAGCAGGAGCGCATAGTCCATCCGATCGGGATCGAGCGCCTCGAGGAGCACCCGGACCCCACCCCGGTCGAAGTAGCGCTCCGAGAGCCCATTCAGGTACCGGCCGCGCTCGGTGTCCAGCGCCCCCAGGAGCCGACCCCGGGTCTCGCGGGCCGAGTCCTCGTCGGCGTTGGTGACGAGCACGTTCAAGGTGCCGTCGGCCACGAACAGGCCCACGATCCCGGCCACCTCGCCCAAGGCTCTCCCGCCCCACCGGAACACCTGCTTGCCGGCGGCCACCCCGGCCTTGGAGAGGCTGGCGCTGGCCGCCTGCAGGGGCATGGCGCCGAGCAGGAAGGCCCCGAAGGCGGTCAGCGCTTCCGGGGAAAAGGCCTCTTCGGCAGCCTTGGCGAAGAGTTCGTCCCCGGAGAGACCCGGCTCGTTGGACATCAGGCGGACCAAGGTGAAGACGTAGACGGTGGCGAAGAAATTGGCGTGTTGGACCAGGGCCGGTCCGCCGGCCACCCGTCCCAGCTCGGCCCGGAATCGGACCTCGAAGCGACGCAGCCGGTCACGGGTGGCCCGGGCCAGCGAAGCGATCCGGGCCCGGGTGTCGGCCCGTTCCGGGGGAGGCGATTCGGCGCCGGCCGCGGATCCGCCCTGGGCCCGACTGGCGACCCGGAGCGCACCCTGGCCGTCCATCGACAGGGTCCCGAGCGGTCGGGACGCCGCCGGACCCTGGGCCGAGGCCTGGCGCGCCTCGACCTGGTAGACCGGCGCCTCGCGGGGCGAATTCGGGTCCAGGCTCACGAAGACCTTCTCGCCGGGGCGGAGTCCGAACTCGGAGGCCCGGGCATGCACGGCCTCGAGCACGGTCCCGTGCTGGGCCACCTTCTTCCCGAGCTCGTGGACGTCGAGTCCCTCGGCCCGGCCGAGGTTGATCTGGTTGCCGTACCCGGTGCCGTCGAAGAGCTTGAGGTCCCGGGTCGTCGGATCCATCAGGCCCTTCAGGCTGGCCTTGGTCTCACCGTTCACGCAGGCGAAGTAGTTGATCCCGCTGGCGTTGTTGGAGCGGATCAGCACCACGTCCACGCCGTTCTGGTAGAGGGTGTGGAAGACCAGCTTCGAGATGGGGTTGTTGAAGTTGATCTCGACGGTGGCCATGCGCACCTTGCGGAGCCCGCCAGCGTCGCTTTGGACCACCGTCTCGCGGATCGCCATCGACTGCACCAGCTCGCCAGGCCGGCGCACCACGTTGCCGCCCCGGGACTCGGCCCAGCGCTTCAACTCGAGGATCTCCCGCACCAGCGCCTCGGTCCGCCGGGCCGCCCTCTCGATCATGAGGTTCCGGCCCCGCAACTCCTGGATCAACTCGGGCACCCGATCGAGCGGGATCCGGGGATCCGCCCGGTTCATCCACCCTTTCTCCATGGCGAGGTTGGTGAGCTCGGCGAGGAAGCGCTTGCCCTCCCTCACCTGGGAGGCGGGGTCCGAGACCTCCCGGTTCAGCCCCTCGATGATCCCCTCCATGGTCTGGGGAGCGGTATCCACCGGTCGCCCCAGCTTGCCCTGGTCGGCCGCCCGGGCATGGGTGTCGGCCAGGTCCCGTGAAAGGGGATGGAGCTCCTTGCCGGTCCGGGCCTTCTCGACGATCTCCTCGAGGATCCGGTCCGAGGTCAGCGAGTCGAGGTCCGGGGGCGAGTGGCTGACGATCCGGATGCGGGTGATCCGCCCCTCGGTGATGCCCTACTTCACGTGCTCCACCAGCCGGTCCCGGTGGTCGTAGATCATGTGCCCGGCATTGGCGTACCCCCCGGCTCCCGAAACCTTGCCGGCGGCGTGGTGGTGGTCGTAGACGATCAACCGCCCCTCGCGGACCACCTCGGGCAGGGGCCCCTCGGTCAGGGTCGGGGCCTCGATTCCGCCCCGCCCGTCGGGCCGCACCACGTGGCCCCCCACGTCCCCGATCAGGACCATCTCGCCGGGGCGGATCCTCAGGTTCTCGGCCAGGGTGGAGAGGCCCTCGGCCCCGGACCCCTGGGGCAGCGCCTCGAAGACCACGAAGCCCTGGCCGGGAGTCGCGGTCGCGACCGGGGCCGAACGGGGGATCTGGGGAGGCCCACTGCCTGCCCCCGTCCCCGTACCGGTGCCCAGGGCCCCGTCGTTCTGGGCCGGCACGGCCACCGCGAACGCGAGCGCCAGGAGCAGGGCGAGGGGAAGGCGGCCAGCCCGACGCGACACCCGAAGCGAGGAGACCATCCACCCGTCCGTCCCGGTGGGCGCGGCGGGACCCCGACCACCGATTCCTGCCTACCGCCCGGCGGGGCCCCGGGTTGCATGTCCCCCCTCGACCCGGGCCCCGCCAGGGTCGACCCGGGGCACACTGGGTCCGATGCAAGGTCCTCGGATCGCGCCCCTTCTCCTGGCCACGCTCTTCGCCCTGTTCCTGGCACCCGCTTCCCCGATTCGCGGCGAGGACGAGCGCCCCCGGCGGATCTTCGTCCGCGACCCGTTCGACGTGGGCGACGACAAGGACCCCCGTCCCCTCGGCAAGCGGGTCCCGGTCCTCTTCGTCCACGGGATGTCCAAGGACTACCTGGCGGTCTCGAAGACCATCGATCTGGCCTTCAGCGCCCTGCACGGCAAGCTCGCCAAGCTCGACGAACGGGGCCAGGAGCCCTTCCGCACCGTGATGCCCCTCTACTACAACTACGCCCCCGACCGGGCCTACCCGGTGCTCGCCAACGAATTGGTCGAGGAGCTGAGGACCCGCTACCCCGCTCCCCATTACATCTTCGTGGTGCACAGCGCCGGCGCCCTGCTGGCCCGTCACGCCGCAGCCTCGATCAAGGTCGCGGCGGTGATCGGCATGGCGCCCGCCCACGGGGGCTCCCCCGGCGCCAGCCTGATGTACGCCAACGAGGCGGCCCGGTCGAAGGTCGGCGACGACCACTACGAGACCCTGGTGGCGACCCGCACGAACCTGGGAGTGCCCGACGAGACGGCCCGCAGCGTGGTCTGGGAGAACACCGACGGGGTGCTGACGCCGGAGGACCGGAAGCAGTTCGACATCCCGGTGCAGAGCCTCCCCCCCATGACCTATCCCCGTTACGACCACTACGGGGAACTCACCGAATACCGGGACACCTTCGGAGGTCTCTTCGGAGGAGGGGGCAAGGACTCCTCGCAACGGTGCTGGGCCGTGCTGGGGGCCTGGTCCCCCAGCTGGGCCCGTTCCGACAGCGTGGTGATCCCCTACCCGGAGCCCGCCGGGACCAAGGCCCCGGCCCCGGTCTGGAGCAAGACCTACCCCCAGGTGGCCCATCGGGAGATCTTCCTGGAGGACCGGGTGGTCGACTCGGTCTGGGACCAGATCCAGGAGACGATCGCCCGGGTGGCCCCCGATGCCGGCTACGGGGACGAGGTCCGACTGGCGGCCAAGCCCCGTCCCCCCGTCCCCTCGAATCGCCCTTCCAGCTCCGAACCCTCCACGGCCCCGGATCCCGACCTGCCCGCCGAGCCCCTCGGCCCGGTCTCCCCGGCCCGAAGGTCCTGGATCTACTCCGATGGCCTCCACCAGCAGGCCGGAACCTGGGTGGCCCGATGACCGACGACCCGACTCCCCACCGCCGACTCTCCCGACGGAACTTCGTACGGGGCGGCCTCTCCCTGCTGGCCCTCCCCGGCCTCCCCCGCCTCGCCCTCTCCGAGGACCGCGCCGACCTCCCCGGCGCCAGGGACCCCAAGGTGGTCCTGGTCCAGTACGGCGGCTGCGTGCGCCGGCGGGAGACGATCCAGGAAGCCGGGACCACCCTCTCCCACTTCTTCTTCCACAACCTCCTGCCCCAGGGGACGCTCTACACCAGGGCCGAGAACCGGCTCATCACCGGCCATGCCCACGGAAGCCTCTACCTCTTCAGCGGGCGCTACCACGAGTACCCGGAGGGGCTCTTCACCGAGAAGCACTTCATCCCGGTGGCCCCGACCCTGGGCGAGCTCGCCAGGAAGCAGCTCGGGCTCGCCGAGCACGAGGTGGTGGTGGTCCACAACGAGCAGCTCGACACCGAGTTCCTGTGGGCGAGCCGCGATCCCGACCACGGTCCCCGCTACCGTCCCGGCCTGCTCTCGATCTACCGCCTGAGGCGCCGCATCCTCGAGGTCGACGTGCAGAAGACGAGAGCCCAGGTCGAGGCCGGGAGGGTCCATCCCGACGAACTCGCCAAGGTCGAGCAGAGCCTCGCCGAGCACCTCGCCAAGAGCTACCGCACCCCCGACGAGGCCTACCTCGACGACGGCCCCGAGATCCGGGCCTGGTGCGACCGTTTCCTGGCCCACTACGAACCGCCCGGCCAGCGCACCCGCGAAGACCTCGCCCCCAAGGGGTACTGGGAGAGCCTCTACAGCCTCTACGACCGCCTGCTCCCCCAGGGCGACCCGGGCTGGACCCTGATGGCGCTCCGGGCCCTCCGGGAGCTCAGACCCCGCATCCTCTCGGTCATCTACCGGGACGTCGACTACGTCCACTGGGGCCTTCCCTACCTCTACCGCAAGGGCATCCAGAACATGGACAAGGGCCTTTGGGAACTCGCCGAGTACCTCGACCACGACCCCTACTATCGCGACAACACCTACCTGGTGGTGGTGCCGGAGGCAGGCCGCGACACCAGTCCCGCCAAGCGACTGCCCTTCCAGCACCACAGCCCCGACGATCCCGGGGCCCACGAGGTCTTCGTCTACGTGCGCGGCCCGGGAGTGGCGGCGGGCCGGCGCATCGACCGACCCGTCGACCTGGTGGATGTCCTCCCCACGATCGGGAAGCTGCTCGGCTTCACCGCGCCCCGGTCCGAGGGGAAGCTGCTCGAGGACCTGCTGGGATGAGCGACGCCGTCCCGCCGCCCGAGCCCCTCCCGCCTGCCAGCTGGCGTAACCTCGCCACCGCCATCCTGGCCGGAGGCACCCTGACGAGCTTCCCGTGGTCGGGACCGGCGTGGTTCCTGCGCCTCTGGGTCCTCGGCTGGATGCTCGAACTCTGCAGCCGGGTCGCCACCCACGGCCGGAGCGTCCGCTACCCGTCCTGGCGCCACCCCTGGCGGTACTTCCGACGCGGCCTCTCGTTCTTCCTGGAAGCCTTCCCCCTGCTCCTGCCCGGCAGCTTCCTGCTGCACTCGGGCTGGATCCTGGCCTGGGTCAACAGCTTCGAGAAGGTCCACGACTACAAGGCCTTCGCGTTCCTCACGGTGGTGACGGGGTTCCTCCTGCTGGCGCCCTGCTTCGTCTTCCTGCCGCTGGCCACCGTGCATGCCGCGGTCCATCCCCGGACCCAGGCCTGCTGGCGGGTCGAGGAGGTCCGGGCCCTGGCGCGGGCCCTCCCGCTCAGCTACGGTCCCCTGCTGCTCCTCACCTACTTCACCTGGCTCCCGATGCAGCTCCTCCGCCAACCCATCCTCCAGAATGCCGGCGGCTTCCTGGTGGTGGGCTGGCTGGGCTTCTCGGTAGCCCTCGCCCAGAAGCTCCTCTGGGCCCGCCACTACGCGGCCGCCTCCCGGGCCCTCGCCGAGGGCCGCACCGCCGGCCCCTGGACCCGACGCCTCTCGAACGTCCCCATCTGGACCCTGGCCGTGCTCTACGGCTTCGGGCTCATGGTCGTGCAATTCGTCATGTGGAACTCCGGCTGGGAGTGGTTCTCCCACTTCCTGTTCCTGCTCCCCGGCGTCCCCGCCCCGCTCGGGGGGCCCAGCGTCCACTGGTGAGGCGGGTCAGAGACCGTGCCGGCTGCACCCGATCTTCCGACGCTCGCTCGTCCAGGTGCCGCCCTCCGGACAGCGGGGGAAGGCTGCCCGCGGCGCCCCGGCCCCCAGGGCGCGGACCATGGACTCCGGATCCTCCCGGAGCAGGACGTCGAACTCGCGCTCGAACCCCGCCCTGGCCGCCTCCAGTTCCCGGCGACGGCGCAGGCACTCCTGGGGCAGGAAGTCCGAAGGCGAGGGCGTGGTCCCTCGGGGACCGGGGTCGACCCCCGCTCGCGCCGCCCTGGCCAAGCGAGGAGCCATGGCCCATGGGAAGCTGACCGCCACGGTGCGAGCGACCTCCACCTCCAGGCGGCGGCGCAGCGGTGCCGCCACCAGGTCCTCGGGATGGCGGCCTCCGTCCGACCGTCCGTCCTCCCCGGCGCTCACCAGCAGGGGCTCGCCGGCGACCATCCGGTAGCGGATCCTGCCCCGGGAGAGGGGATCGTTGGGCAGGTCCTCCTCCACGCCCGCGGGATCGGGCCACCGGCCTTCCCTGGCGCGCCTCCCGACCAGCGTCGCCGCGGCCCTCGCCAGGGCGATCGAAGCCTCCAGACGACCGACGAGGATCCCGACCCCTCTGAGCAGGGGCACGTCGTCCACTGCCCCCAGGCGTCGCGAGAAACGACCCGCCAGGGTGTCGATCCTGGGCCTGGCCTCGTGGTCGAGGAGCGAGGCCGGCGTCTCCGCCAGCCGGGCCGAGAACCACTCCAGGTGGTCGCCGAATTCCCTGCGGGCCTCCGGATCCGCGACCACCGCCTCGAACCGGCGCCGGATCCGGGCCAGGGCCCCGGGGAGCCGGGACGCGGTCAGGGCCCCGGCGGCCGCCGATTCGACCACCCGCACCATCCGGTCCGCGGCCTCGCGACGCAGGGCGCCCGAGAGGAGGGTGCCGGCGAGGTCCGTGTAGGCCCGGCTCCCGATCGCCAGCCCGGTGGCCAGGTCCCGGGTCGACTCGACCCCGGTCCCGAACCCGACCGCCAGATGGAGGGCCCGCAGGCGATGGAGCAGGGCCTCCCGGGAGTCGCCGGCCAGCTCCCTCAGGGTCGAGAGGCAGGCGAGTTCGGAGACCAGCACCTCGAGCCCCTCGACCTCCAGATCGAGCCGCGCCTCCTCGGCCCCGAACGGTCGGGTCGGCACCTCCGCGACCAGCCGCGCCTCCAGCTCGGACCTCTCGTCCAGGTACTCCCTCGCCAGCGCCGGGCTGGCCTCCAGGAGCTCGCCGGGAGCAGGGACCTCGTCCCCGGCCTGGATCGCGGCCCCCAGGCTCCGGAACCCGGCACGGGCCTCGCCCACCCCCAGGGAGGAGACGAGCGCCGCGACCAGGACCAGCTTCGGGAGGACCCGCATCCCCTGGAGGGTACCGGAGTGCCGTCCCGAGGGTTCCCATCCCGGGTCGATCCACTATCATGTCCCGGATGCCGTCCCTGGCCTCCCTGGTTCTCGCCTGCTTCCTGGTCCTGGCGGCCTGCCCGGTCCGCGCCGAGGAGGTGACGGTCCCCCCTGGCTTCCTCTGGGGCGCGGCCACCGCCGCCCATCAGGTCGAGGGCGGCAACACCCGGAGCGACTGGTGGGAGTGGGAGCAGCTCCCCGGCAAGATCAAGCACGGCGACCGGTCGGGAGCCGCCTGCGAGCACTACCAGCGCTACGAGAGCGACCTCGACCGGTTGAAGGCGGTAGGCGCCAACTCCTATCGCTTCTCGCTCGAGTGGGCCCGGATCGAACCCGAGGAGGGCCGCTTCGACCCGGTCGAGATCGCCCACTACCGGGCCGTGCTCCAGGCCTGCCGGGACCGGGGTCTCGTCCCCATGGTCACGCTCTTCCACTTCACCCTGCCCAAGTGGTTCGCCGACAAGGGCGGCTTCGGCACCCACCGCAGCGTGAAGCGCTTCGAGCGCTACGCCCGGCGCATGGGATCCGAGCTGGGCGACCTGGTCGACCTCTGGTGCACCGTCAACGAGCCCGCGGTCTACCTGGCCGCCGCCTACCTGGGAGCGGTCTTCCCACCCCAGAAGCAGAGCTTCCGGGCCTTCGGCTGGGCCTTCGTGAACCTGCTCAGGGCCCACCGCCGCGGCTATCGGGCCCTCCATGAGACCGACCGGACCGATGCCGACGGCGACGGGACCGACGCCTCGGTCGGGATCGCCAAGCACATGCGGATCTTCGACCCCTGGGACCCGGGGTCGATCAAGGACCGGGCCATCGCCCGGACCCTCGACACCGTCTTCAACCAGGCCTTCCTGGTGGGAAGCCTGCTCGGGAGGGTCCGCTTCTCGCTCCCCGACGAGGACGAAGTCCGCTTCGTCGACGACGACCGGGCAGCGGGCACCCTCGACTACTTCGGCCTGAACTACTACTCCCGGGACATGGTCCGCTTCGACCCGTCGCACCCCGGCGGTTTCGAGCGGAAGATCCCGGAGGGTGCCCCGGTCAACGACATGGGGTGGGAGATCTACCCCGAGGGCTTCTACCGCCTGCTCCGGCGAGCCGGCAAGTTCGGCCTACCGGTCTACGTGACGGAGAACGGGATCGCCGACGCCGCCGACTCCCGCCGCGCCGACTTCCTGCGGACCCACCTCTCGGCCATGGGTCGCGCCCTGCGCGAGGGCGTGGACGTGCGGGGATACTTCCACTGGTCGCTGATGGACAACTTCGAATGGGCCGAGGGCTACGAGCCGCGCTTCGGTCTCTACGCCATGGACTACGCCACCCAGACCAGGACCCTGCGCGCCGGTGCCCAGGTCTTCACGGAGGCCGCGACCTCGGGGCGGATCCCGATCCTTCCCTCGCCCTGAGCCGCATCGCCCCGTTCCCGCGAGCCGCGCTAGGATCGCCCCCTCACGACCCGAGGAGTCCCCTGCATGTCGCCCCGTCGGTTCCCCGGTCCCTGGCTCGCACTCCTGCTGGCGGTCTCGGCCCGCCCCGACGCGTCCTACGTTCCCGAGAACCGGGATCGCCAGCCGGGGCCCCGGGCCCTGGCCGCGGCCGGTCGCGCCGATCCCGGGGACTTCCTCGACCGCTTCGCCCGCTCCTGGGTGAAGGGCCTCTCCGGGGACCTGGTCTTCGTGAGCCGGCCCGGCGTGTTCTTCACCATGCGGGCCTATCCCCGGAACCACGGCTCGATCTGGGCCTACGACAGCGAGATCCCGCTCTTCTTCTACGGCCCCGGCCAGGTCCGTCCCGGACGTCATACCGACCCGGAGGCCCGGAGCTACGACATCCCCGCGACCCTGGCCGCCATGGTCGGGATCGACCCGCCCCCGGGTAGCACCGGCAAGGCCCACCTCCGGATCCAGGCCGCCCGCCGGAGCGCCCCCAGGGCCCTGCTCGTGGTGGTGCTCGACCAGGTCGGTTCGCTCGACCTGGAACGCTTCGCCGACCGTCTCCCCAACTTGGCCCGCTGGCGCGCCCGGGGCGCCGACTTCACCCCCGTGAAGATCGACTCCATGCCGACCTACACCATCGTCAGCCACTCCGGGATCTCCACCGGTGCACCGCCATACCTGCACGGGGTGATCCACAACGTCCTGCCCGACGCGGGTCGCAGGACGTTCCGTACCGCCTTCCGCCCCCCACCCGGGAAGCTCTCGGCCGGCGACCTGCGCCTCCCGACCTTCGCCGACGTCCTCGACCTGCACTTCGACAACCGGTCCGTGGTCCTGACCCAGATCTACGCCGACTACGCGGCCCTGGCGGTCACCGGGCACGGTGCCGACCATCCCGGCGGGGACAAGGACCTGGTGGTCTGGTACGACACCTACCAGGGCCGGCCCACCACCGAGGAAGGCCTGTTCGCGCTCCCCGGAACCCTGCGGGGACGCTCCACCGAAGGCCTGATCCGGAGCCGCGGCGGGACCTGGGACGGCGAGGGCAAGGGGAGCACGACCGTCGATCCCAAGCTCTTCTACAAGGTGACCCGGACGCCCTGGTTCGCCCGCTGGGAGGCCGACAACGTCCTCGAGGCCATGATCCGGGAGAAGGTCGGGAAGGACGACGTCCCCGACCTGGTGAGCGTCAACCTGAAGTCGACCGACGCCCTGGGCCATCACGAGGGTCATGACCACCCCGGCTACCTGGCCTGCCTCCAGGAGGTCGACCGTTTCCTGGGGGCCGTGGAACATCTCCTCGATCGCCAGGCCGGGCCCGGACGATGGGTGGGCGTGGTGACCGCCGACCACGGCATGGTCCCCGACGACGGTCTCGCCCGCTACTACGACGACCTGGTGCGCTGGCTCGGGGAGCGGATCGACGCCCTGGGGAACCGGGACGGGCGGCATCCGGTGGCCGGCGCCGAGGCCTACCAGCTGCTCCTGGACCCGACCCGCCTGGCGGAGGAGGGGATCGGCGTCGAGCGCATCCGGGACCTCCTGCTCGAGGACCCGCACGTGCTCCATGCATGGACCGGAGACCAGGTCCGGCAACGGGCCTACGAACTCGGGTTCGTGGATCGGGACGGCGAGCCGCGACGCCCGGAGCGCCGCCCACCCGCACCACCCGAGGGCCGGGTCCCGGTACAGCCGTAGGTGGCGCAGCCTCCGGCATAGGCCCAGCACTCCCGGTGCAGGCCCACCTCGCACTCCCGGCAGGTCTCCACCGGGGCCCGCAGGTCCTCGCCGCAGACCCCGCACAGACCCTCCCCCATGACCAGCTCGTCGGAGAGGTTCCCGGTCGCTTCCCGGCGCAACCAGATGCCCCGCATCCAACGCGCCTGGACCCCGCTCCCCTTGAGCACGTCGAGCCGCAGGGTGACGAGGCGACGGGGGAGCGCCGAGATCCAGGGCTCCTCCGGGAGCGGGAGGGCCAGCGCCAGGTTCCGGGCCACCTCCCCGGGACGAGGGAGCAGCGCCCGCCGGACTTCGCGGATCTCTTCCCACCGGTCCCCGGAGCGGAACCGCAGGGTCCCGGCGACCTCGACCCGGGATCCGGCCAGGCGAGGGTTGGCTTCCAGCGCCACGGAGGCCAGCACCGCAGGGGGCGAGCGGGTCCAGGCCACCCTCCAGCGGGGAGGCTCGGCGAACCGGATCCCGCTCACGGCGAGGTCGCGTTCGGGACCGGAGCGGGCGGCAGGCCCGCTCCCTTGGTGTGCAGGAACTGTCCGCAGGCCTTCACCCGCTCGTCGAGCAGCTTGCAGCCCTGGTCGGGGTCCTGGGCGAAGGCGATCCGGATGTCGGCGAGGTGCTGGTCCGAGACCAGGCGGGCCCGGTCCTCGGGACGCAGCGCCTTGGCGAAGGCCCGGATCGCCCTGAGGCGCGGCTCGAAGTCGGCCCGCGAGGTGGACTGGCGGAGCACCGCCTGGAACGAGTCCTCGAGTTCGGTCTGGATCCTCTCCCGGTCGAACTGCTTGTTCTGGATGGCCAGCCGGGTCGATTCGTAGTTCGAGCCCATGAAAGGAACCGCTTCCGGGACCAGGACCGGGAGGCTGGCCGAGGCCGCCACCAGCAGGGCGAAGGTGGCGAGCTTGGCGAAGGTGCCTCGACCCTGGAACCACTCGGCAGCTGCCACCATCGGGTTGGGCGCGGCCTCCGGCACCTCGTTGCGGGCCGCCCTCCGGGCCTCGACCTTGGCCTGCTGCTGGGCCTGCTTGCGACCGACCGACGCCAGGTGGATGGCCTGGCTGGGAGCGGATCCCGGGATCTGGAGCCGTTCCCGCACCGCGGTCAGGTGGTCCAGGGTCTCTCCCAGGGAGCCGGGCCGCTTCTCCGGGGTGCGAGCCAGGCTGGCCATCAGGACCTTCTCGACGGCCTCGGGGAAACCGGAGATGACCTTCGAGGGCGGGGTCGGGGGCTCCCAGGTGCCCGTCCCCCGTTCCGCCAGCTCCAGGGATGTCGGGAGACGCCGCCCGGTCATGGCCTGGTAGAGGACGGAAGCGAAGAGCCAGATGTCGGTCCGGGCGTCCTCCGGTCGGCGCTCGGCGCTCTCCGGGGTGCAGGCGGCCCGGGAGACCGCGGAACGGAAGCTCGGCAGCAGGGAACCGAGGTCGAGACTGCGGACCATGGACAGGGTCCCCAGGAAGGCCCGCTCGGAGGCCTCCTCCACCTGCACCGTGGTCTCGGAGAGATCGCCATGGACGAACCCCGCCACGTGCAGCTGGCGGAGTGCCGCCCCCACCGGCAGGAGCATGTCCAGCGCCAGGGTGGGGTCGAGTCGACCGCGATGGCGGGAGAGGTACTCTGCCAGCGAGGAGCTGTTCCGGTAGTCGGTCGCGTAGTAGAGGGAATCGTCCACGATCCCCGCGTCGAGGATCCGGAGCAGGTGGGGATGCGAGACCGCCCTGAGGGATTCCAGGCGCTTGCGGATCCCGGCGACGTCGATCGCCTCGGGATCCAGGCGGGGATTGAAGATGCGGAGCTCCAGGACCCGGGAATTTCCCCGCGTCGTCGCCAGGTAGGTGGAGAGATGCGGCTCGGGCGCCCGGAGGGTCTCCAGGAGCTCGTAGTCCCCGAACGTGCGGTTCACTCTCTCCTCCCGAGGCGGTTCCCGGGGGCAAACGTACCCCCAAGCCCGGGAGGAGTCCAAGCCACGTGACCAGGGTCTTCTCGCTCGACCTCCGGTCCCTGGCCGTCTTCCGGATCGGCCTCGGGGTGTTGCTGGTGGTCGACGTGGCGATCCGGCTCCAGGATTTCACCGACCACTACACCGACGCCGGCTTCCTCCCGGTCTCGGCGCTGGACCGGATCCCGGATCCTGCCTGGTGGACCTCGCTGCACCATTGGAGCGGCTCCCCCGCCTGGCAGGGCTTCCTGCTGGCACTTGCCGGACTGGCCGGACTGGCGCTGGCGTTGGGGTGGCGGACCCGGGTGGCGTGCTGGACTTCCTGGGTCCTCATGCTCTCGATCCAAGCCCGGAATCCCATGGTGCTCGACGGAGCCGACATGCTGTTCCGCCACCTGCTCTTCTGGGGCGGCTTCCTGCCTCTGGGTGCCCGGTGGTCCTGGGATGCCGAGGGCCGCCCCCCGCAGCCGGGACCCTCGGTCTCGGGCGGTCCCGCCTTCGCGCTGGCCATGCAACCGGTGCTCCTCTACGAGTTCGCGGCCATGACCAAGTCGGGACCGGAGTGGATGCAGGAGGGCACCGGGGTCTACTACGCCCTGGCGCTCGACCAGCTCTCCCAGGCGCCTGGGCGCTTCCTCCTGGCCTTCCCCGGGCTGATGCGGGTCCTCAACCACGCCACGGTGGTCCTCGAGTACCTGGGACCCCTGCTCCTGTTCTCGCCCTGGCGGACGGTGCCGATCCGGATCGCGACCATCCTGGCGTTCGTGGCGCTCCAGGCCGGTTTCGGCCTCTGCATCCGGCTGATGCTCTTCCCCTGGCTCTCCACCCTCTCGCTGGTCCCGCTGATCCCGGGTGAGGTCTGGGATCGGTGGGGATACCGCGATCCCGGGCAGACCGCCCCGGACCCGGCCGCCCTCCCGGCGTCGGCACCCGGCCCCCGACGTCCGGTCGACGTCCTGGCCCTGGCGATCCTGGGCTACGTGGTGCTCTGGAACGCCAGCGTCCTGCCCGAGCCCCTGGTGCGGATCCCGCCCGGGCTCCGGGCCCCCGGGTACCTCCTCCGCCTCGAACAGCAGTGGTTCCTGTTCGCCCCCCCCTGGAAGACCGACGGCTGGTACCTGGCCGAGGGCGCCACCCTCGACGGTCGGTGGTTCGATCTCACCACCGGGGAACCCGCCCGTCGCGACAGCCCCGGGGACACCTGGGCGAGATTCCCGACCCACCGCCAGTGGGCCACCATGCGCTACCTGGGGTATCGGGGTTCCGAGCCGTTGCGCGAGCTCTACCTGACGACGTTGCTCCGGCGTTGGAAGGGGCCCCGACTGGTGCGGGCTCGTCTCGTGTACATGCTCGAGGAGACTCGCCCCGACGGGACCCAGGGCCCCCCCGAGCCGAGGATCCTCCACGAGATGTTCACCGGCCTGGGTGCCGGGATCCTGCCCCCGGGGGATTCCCGCTCCCCGGGGTGAGGAGTCGCACCGTCCTCGCTACCCGGGACGGACACCGCGGCTCCCCCCCGGGAGCCGGAGGTTCCTGCCGCCGGAAGTCCCTACAGGGGGATCCTCACGACCTGCACGGCCGGGATATGGGCCGGCTGCAGCTGCCGGAGCTCCCTCTCCCCGAGAGGCTCGCGCCGCTCGAACCGGTAGCCGGCCGTCTCTGCGACCTCTTCCTTGGCCTCGTCCCGGATCCGGGTCGCCTGCAGCGAGACCACCGCCGTGACGGCCGCGTCGAAGACCCGTTCGAGGCGGGAATCGCGGACCGGGAACCGACCTTCGAGGTGCCGGTAGGCGGAGGCGCCCCGGGTCTCCGCGGCGGGCGCGGACGGTCGAATGCGTCCCGGCCTAGAAGCATCCCCCTGGGCCCGCAGGGGAACTGCGGTCGCCAGGCACATCAGGAGTACGAGGGTTGGCACGCGCACCATCGACGTCCCTCCCGGTCCGGGCGTCGCAGGATGCGGACGCGCCCCGGTCGGGGTCGCCCGAGCGTCCCACGAGACCCTCTCCTACCGGAAGCCTACCTCCACCCTCGAGCTTCTCCAACCCGAGGCTCACCCGGTGGGCCCAGACCGGCATGGTGCCCCCCTCCAGGATGTTCCGGTGGAAACCGACCAGGTCCCCGCCCCGGGCACACCAGTCGTCCCGCATCTTCCGGATCAGGATCTTCCCGGTGAGGTACCCGAGCGGATACCCCGGCTTGAAGGTGTACCAATTCACTTCCCCGGCCGCCCGGTGGGCGGAGATCCGCCCCTTCTCCTCCAGCATCGCCGCGGCCTCCCGGGTGGAGAGCTCCCCGGTCTGGAGACCGATGTCGACCTGGATCCGCAGCGCCCGGAACATGGCGTCCTTGATCTGGGCGGCGCGGGTCCCGGGAACCGGGCGGAACCCGGTGTCGTACATCGCCTCCTCGGCGTAGTGCGCCCAGCCCTCGCAGAACTCGTCGCCGGTGACCAGCGCCCGGATCGGGCTGGGATGGGCATTGGCGTGGCAGAGCTGGAGGTGGTGCCCCGGATACCCCTCATGGCAGGAGGTGTTGTAGATCATCCCCGGGGCGTGCTCGGTGCGGTCCTTCCCGCCTTCCGGGCGAGTGACCATGTAGATGCCGAGTGCGGTGCCGGGGGTGAATCGTTCCGGTTCGAAGTAGGCCGCCGAAGGGATCACGCTCTCGAGGTAGCCGGGAGTCGGCCGGACCTCGAGTCGGTCGGGCCGGGGAGGCTCGAGCCCGAAGGCCTCCTTCACGAAGACCCTGGACTCCTCGACCGCCCGCCGGTAGGTCTCGAGGATGGCCTCGAAGTCGGACGGGGCGGTCTCGCCCCAGAGTTCCTCGGCCCGGTCCCGTCCCGCTCCCGGGAACATGGCGGCGAGCTCCTGCTCGTACTCCCGACCCAGCCGGTGCCAGGCCTCGCGTCCGATCTCGGCGAGCTCCTCGACCGAGACGCCCAGGCGCCGCAGGCGGATCAGCTCGCGGAAGGCCTCGGGGCCCATGGCCAGGGAGGCCGTGCTCCACGGCAGGACGTCGCCCTCCAGGAACTCCGCGAAGGCGCGCAAGGAAGCCTGGGCCGAGGCGACCGTGGTCGCGAAGCCGCGGGCTCTGGCCGCCGCGTCGGAGGGCGGGACCGCACCGGCCAGGATCCCGGGGACCGCCTCGCGGATCTCCCCCAGGTAGTCCGAGGTCGCCCGGCAGGAGCGGAGCGCGGCGCGGGTCCAGTACTCGACGGGCCGGACGAAGCGCTCCCGCGCTTCCCGGAGGTACCGCGGGACCTGTTCGAGGCGGGCCTGCATGGCCTCGACCCGGTGCACGGCCGGCCTCGACTCCCGCGAGAAGAGGGGATCCAGGGCGCTGCCCACCTCGAGAGCCGGGTCTCCGCCGGCCCTGAGATAGGTCCCCTGGTCGAGCGCGAACCGCTCCAGGGCCGCGGTCTGGCCCAGGAGTTCGGCATCCAGCGCCTGCTCCGGGCTGAGGTCCGGACGACCCGGACCCGCTACGGCCCGGGCCGCCCGCTCCAGCTCTTCGACCTTGCGGTGGAAGCGGTCGGGCCCTCCCGAGGGCAAGGTGTGGTCGTGCCGGCTCGACCCCATCTCGCTGGCCCGGACCGGGTCGATCGTCAGCAGGGATTCGAAGAGTTCGCGGCCGAGAACGTCGAAGGAGAATTCCATCTGCGCCCTCCATGGGGGGCGGGGAACCTACACTCGGGAACGGCCCCACGGCAAGGATCCATGCGGCATTCCGGCCCCGGATGCGATTCTTGTCCGTTGCCACGATGGGACCCGTCGAGTACCTTCGGGGCCGATGAACGGACCCCGCTCGATCCACAACGCCCTGCTCCTGCGCCGCGAGATCCTCGACCACCTTCGCAAGCTCGCCGGAGCCCTTCCCCCGGCCCCGGCCGCGACCGGCCTGTTGCAGGCGATCGGGGAGCACCGGGACCTCGCCGTCGGGGTCTGCATGAACGAACTCTCCAGTCCTTCGACCCAGTTGCGTCACGCGGTGGCCGCGGTGCTCCGCAAGCTCGAAGCCGTGGAGGTCGAGTCCGAACTCGAGGAACTCTCCGAGGACGCCAAGCTCCCCGAGGAGAACCGGGCCATCGCCCGCGACCTCTTCCGCGAGCTGCGTCCCAAGGCACCGCGTTCGTCCCTGGCGTTCCCGCTCCCGCGGGTCGAACGGCCCGAGTCCGGCAAGGCACTTCTCGACACCCTGGGAGACGATCCCTCGACCCGCTCCAGTTTCCTCCAGGCCTTCACCTCGGCTCCTCCCGATATCCGGGTGACGACGCTCGAAGGTCTGGGGGCCCTGAAGGACCCTCGCGCCATCCCGGTCTACCAGGCGGCTTCCACCGACCGCGACACCCGGGTCGCGGAGGCGGCCATGCGCGGTCTCGCCGGATGTCCCGACCCGGCCGCCCGGGAGGCTCTCGAGGAGCTCGCGTCCGGGGCCCACGGCCCCGCGGTCCGGCGCCTGGCGGCCCGCTTCCTCATGGGTCTCCGGCCCGATCCCCCGGAGGCCCGGAGCCGGGCCACCCAGTGCGTGGCCGGCCCGGTCGACCTCCGTGGCGAACGCGACCTGCTCATGGCCGCACCGCGGTCCGGAGGCACCCGCTGGGATCTCCTCAGGGCCCGGGTGGGCATCCGGGGCGGGATCCTCTCCATCGAGGCCCGCCCGAGCATCACGGCCCCCGCCGCCTCCTCGGCCATCGCCCGCCTCGCCTCGGACGGCGGCTTCCTCACCTCCGGGCCCGCCTATGTGCGTGTCCTCCTCGAGGATGCCCTGGCCGCTCCCGAAGCCGGTCCGAATCGCCTGGGGCCCTGGACCAGCCTGCTCGGGAGCAAGCCCCTCTCGCCCCGGCCCTATCGCCCCGGGGAGGAGATCGCGGAGGACGAGGCGAAGTCCAATCTCAAGGTGGCCGAGCGGTTGCTCCAACGGCCGGAATTCCGGGGCTGGTTCGTCGCCGACCCGATGCTCGACCATCTCGGCGAACTGGCCGCCACCGGCGACCGCTCCCACGAGGAGCTGCTCGACCGGTTCGTCGAGGAGTTCCTGGAACCCCAGCGATGGATCCTGGTGCGGAGCCTGGAGCTGACCCGCGACATGCTCCTCCGACGAGGGGACCGCCAGTTCGCCCGGGCCGTCGCGGCCACGGAGTGGGCCTTCCGGGACCCCTCGCCCGCGTCGCTGCGCCGGGACCCGCTGCTCCTGGCCCTGCTCAAGCGGCGCCTGGCGACCGAGCGCTCCCAGCCCGCCAGCCGGGTCTGATCCCGACGGCGACGCCACCTGGGGCTCCCGGCCTCCTCTGGTAGGCTCGGACGGTGACCGGATCGCCGTTTTCGGTCGAGTTCTCGCGCCGCTACGAGATCCTCGGTCTCCTGGGCGAGGGGGGAGGCGCCAAGGTCTACCGCGCCCGCCACCGGGAACTCGACCGCCCCGTGGCGATCAAGGTCTTCACGACCGCCATCCTCGAGGACGAGCATTCGATCCGGCGCTTCCTCGACGAGGGCCGGACCCTGGCCCAGCTTCGCCACCCCAACGTGGTGGCGGTGTACGAGACAGGGCTCGAAGGTGGCGCTCCCTACCTGGCCCTCGAACTGGTGGAGGGCAGGGACCTCCGGACCCTGCTCGCCGATCGGATCCGGGACAGTCGCCGGGCCGGAAATCCCGGAGGCTTGCCTCCCCTCGAGGCGGTGACCCTGTTCGCGGGCATCGCGGCCGGACTCGCCGAGGTCCATCGCCACGGGATCGTCCACCGCGACCTGAAGCCGGAGAACGTCCTGGTGGGGAGAGACACCGTTGCCAGGCTCGCCGATTTCGGACTCGCCCTGGCCGGAGGCGACGACCGTCCCTACCGGACGCGGCGAGGCCTGATCCTGGGCACTCCCCGGTACGTGGCTCCGGAACGGGTCCGGACCCAGGAAGCGCGACCGCCTTCCGACGTCTACGCATTCGGCATCATGCTCTGGGAATGCCTGGCGGGACGACCGCCGATCGAGGCGAAGACGGATGCCGAGCTGCTGCTGGCCCATACCCGCGGCCGGATCCCGCCGGCCTCCCAGCAGTGTCCCGGACTCCCGGGCCTCCTCGACGATCTGGTCGCCGATTGCCTGGCCAAGGATCCCGAGGACCGACCGACCGCCTCCGAGCTGGCCGATCGTCTGATCCAGGCCGAGCGCGAATGGGGACGCTGGTCGCGGATCCCTTCCCGGGCGGCCGGCATGCCGAGCCCGCTCTCGCCCGGATCGGATCCGAAGGAACTCCCGTCGCGGGTTCCCGCGCGCCGGGGTCCGCTTCAGGACCGGATGGGAACGAGGACCCGGCGGATCCTGGCGACCATCTTCGTCCTCACCGGTCTCGCGCTCCTGGGGAGATTCCTGTCCCGCCCCTTCGATCCGGTCCTGGAACCGATCGGCTCGGGGTTCCGGGTCCGGTGGAACACGCTCCTCCCTGCCGCTCCGGAGGTGGCCTTCCGGATGCCCACCGAAGCCGGGTGGACGAGACGGACCGTGGATCGCTTCTCCACCCGCCACGAGATGGCGGTAGGGCCCCTGGAGCCCGGACTCCGGGAGGTCGCCCTGGTGGGACTCACAGGCTGGACCCACCTCGGGGGGATCGAGGTCCGACCGCTCGCGGTCCGCGCTCCCCGGGTGGTGGAGACCTCCGGGGGAAGGATCCTGGACCTCTCCACCTCGCTCCCCGCCCGGGTCGCGCTGCTCGCGAGCGCGGGCTCGCCGACCGCCGTCTCCACCTCTCCGCACGGAGAGATCCATCGTCTGGACTGCGAGCCCCCGATCCTCGATTCCTGGCAGGACCCGCTGCTGGTCCTCACCGACTCCGCCGCCCGGCAGGTGAGGGTCCCACTGGGGATCTCGATCCCCGGAGCCGTCCCGCAGGCCCGGTCGCTCGCCGGACGCCTGGCCGCCTTCCGGCTCGATGAGACCGGGTTCAGGACCCGGCTCGAGGAGGCGCGCCAGGCAGCGCTGGAGACCGGAGAGGGCCGGATCCAGGATCTCGCCGACGAGATCCGCAGCCTCGATCCCTCGATCGCCGAGCGGGCGGCCGTCCTGGAGGCCCGTTCGCGCTGGCTGGGAGAAGTCCCGGGAGGACTCGAGGCCGCCTACCAGGACCTGCCCTTCCGCAAGGAACTGGCACGCTTCGCCCCCCGCGCCCGGAGCTTCTTCTCCGATCCGGGCGTACCACGAACCACCAAGCTCGCCCTCTACCATGCGCTCCTCGACCAGCTCGGTCTCGATGCCTCGGCCGATGCCGAGGGCGCGCCGCCCCCCCTCGGGATCCAGACCATGCTGGCCGGCGCGGCTCGCCTCGAGGTCGTGCCCGGGGATCGGATCCGGGACCGCCTGGAGCAGGAGTCCTCTCCGCCGGCGCGGGTCCTCTTCGCGGGACGAACCCTGGCCGAGCAGACGATGATCCTGGCGGAGTCGCGGGTCGTGGAGAACCGGCGCGGCGTCATGGATTTCGCCAGCCTGGTCGGCCAGAGCGTGCTCTCGGTGGACGTCGCCCGGGCGGCGCGCTCCCGGGAGGGCGAGGTGCAGCTGGAAGCCGCTCCCGGAGGCCGCCGCCTGGTGCTCCACGGCTGGAACCTCTTCCCCCATTTCCTGCTCGAGATCGGCTTCCACCCCCTGGATGCCGGTTCGACGCCGGGAGGTCCCGAAACCGTTCGCCTCGTGTTCCGCACCGAATCCAGGACCTTCCCCGGTGGCGCCGTCGAGGTCCAGGGCCTTCCCCGCAATCGATCCCTGCTGGTCCTGCATCTCGCCCCTTGGCTGCTTCCCCCGGGCAGGTACCGGTGGCGGCTGGCGGGAAGAACGGTTCCCGGGACCTACCGCGGCCTCATCTACCAGGTCTCGGACCTCCTGCTGGGTCCCGGCGCCTCCGAATAGGAACCGGCCGAGAGCTCTGCTACCCTGGCGAGAGAGGCCGTTGGCCTCGAAGGGCGCGCCATGCGTGAAAGCCGACCGGCCAGGACGGCCCTGATCCTCTGCCTCCTCGCACCTTCCCTCTTCGCCGCCGGATACGAGGATCGGGATACCGGCTACAAGGTCTCGGTCCCCGAGAACTGGAAGCTCAAGTTCGAGGAGAAGGAGAAGACCCTCTGGATCGCGGCTCCCGGCGGCTTCCGGGTCCGGGTCGACGCCTCGCTGGGTCGGGACGGCCTCGGCAAGTCCCAGGTCTTCCAGGCCTACCGGGACGACGGCATGCGCCTCAAGGAGGCGGAGGGCTTCCTGGTACAGGAGAAGCCCCGCAAGGACCGGATCCTCGGGAAACTCCCCACCTATACCTGGACCTTCGGGTACCGCAGCGGTCCCGCCGAGGCCCACATCGCTCGCGGGTTCCTGGCCGCGGGCCCCGCCCGGGAGTCCGGTCGCGAGCTCCTCCTGAAGGTCCTCGCCTACGGACCTACCAAGGCCTTCGAAGCGCTCGAGAAGCCGCTGGCCGCCTTCCTCCAGTCGTTCACCTGGCCGAGGACCTCGAACCAGGACGCTTCGGGGCCCGGATCCAAGGATCCCACCTCCGGCACCGGGGTCTCCCCGGGCGGGGCCACCCGACCCGGTACCCAGGTCGCGGATTCCGGCGACGACGGCGACGACGGGAGACCGGCCTCCTCCACCGAACTCGCCCGCCGTCCCCGGGAGGGCGAATTCAACCGGGGATCCTTCTCCGGCGGCACCGGCTTCATGAAGTTCCTCAAGCGCAACGACAACCCCGAGCAGGCCCGCCAGCTCGACGCCGCCCTGGGTGTCACCGCTCGACCGAGGGGCGAAGAGGAACAGAACCAGGCGGCTGCCCGCCTCGGGTTCGACACTCCCACCGCTCCCACCAAGTAGCCAGGCGGCAGGCAACCGGCCGGCTGCCCCGGAGGTATCGGGACCCGGGGCAGAGCGATCAGGGGTTCTCGAGGGCCGTCCGGGCGGACTCCGTCATCGGGACCAGGGAGAAGCCGGTCCGTCCCTTGGCCCCGTCCTGGGATGTCGGCTGGAACGCGAACACCGCCCCGAACTCGGCTCCCCCCACGTCGCTCATGTGCTGGGCGTGTTCCGAATCGAAGGTGCCGTCGAGCTCGAAGTCCCATGCCCAGCGCAGCTCGGACTGGGCCTCGAGGGTCCGATTGGTGCCCGCGGTGAGCCACCGGAGTCCGCTGTCGTTCACGAAGCCCGCCGGGAACTGCTCAGGGAGCGGGAGGGGCGGCGTCCACCCGAAGTTCGCCTTGGGCGTGGGCGGGTTGTCCCGCGCCAGGGCCTGGGTGTCATAGGGCGCCGCGCCCCGCTTCTGGACCGAGCCCGCCATCGAGTAGGTCATCGACTCCGGGTCGATGCACGCGAGGAAATTGTAGAGGAGCGCGGACGTCGGATCGATCCCCACGGCATCCGAGCCGTTGGCATTGGTGATCTCGCCCCCGCTCCCGGAGCGCATCGAGACGACGTGGGCACGGCCGAAGTTGAAGTTCGGGGGGGGCCAATCGACGGTCACCCCGGGACGCGCCTCCTTGGGGAAGAGGATGTCGATGCTCTTCCACTGGGCCTTCCTCTCCGCGACCTCGAGCCGGTGGGGATCCACGACGTCCATGAACAGGTAGACGAACTGCTTGGCGAAGCTCTGCAGCACGTCGGGGGTCTTGTGGATGGCCTGGTCGCTGGGGATCTGCCGCGCCGTGCTCTTGTCGTGGGCCCCGGCCGAGTTCCCGAAGAGCATTCCGCTCTTCCCCAGGTAGGTACTCCCGTAGTTGTACCGCCAGTCGGTATCGTTGCCCCCGCCCTGGAGTACCGTCTTCGAGGTCTGGAGCTGGAGGTTGGCGGCCGACAGGTCGAAGTCGAAGGCGGTCGGGATGTCTCCGACGACCTTCCAGGCCAGCCACTGGTGCGGCTGGAACTGTCCCACATGCTCGAGGGTCCCCAGGGCGACCTTGTCGAAGGGGTTCTTGCGCGTCCTCCCGGCCAGGCCGCTGTAGAGGCCGATCACCTGGAAGTCCTCGGTACCCACCAGCGCGTGGATGGGATCGACTTCCTCCCGGATCTTCTTGAGGATCTCCTTGCGGGCCTCTTCCTTGATGTCGACGAGGAAGGCCGCCGCGATCGCGCACAGCACGGGGGAGATGTCCGTCTTGTCGGCGATCTGCTGCGCCAGGTCGTCGACGTACTTGGCCTCGACGAACTCCGAGGGCTTCTTCTCGTTGTCGGCGAGCTGGAACTCCATGACCGGTCCGCCGATCACGAACCGCACACCGTTGACGGTCGCGGTGCAACCCATCTTCTGCTTCGAGATGTTGTCCAGCTTCATGGTGATCCGCAGGCCTGCCAGGTCGGCCACGAAGTTCCCCGAGATCGCCGCGCTCTGGTTGTCGAGGTTGACCATCTCGACCACCCAACCCTCGAGGTAGGCCTGTTCGCTGAACAAGTTCAGCTCCGCGTCCGCCAGCTTGCTCGGGAACTTGGGGTAGAGCTTGAGGGTGTCGCTCTTGACCGCGATCGCGAATCCTTGGGGTTGTTTGACGTCCCGATACGCGAGGCCCAGGGCCTCGAGGTGGAGATTGCGCGCCCGACTTCCCCCTTGCCAGATCTGGTCGATTCCCCCGGACGACTCCTTCGACGTCCAGCTGTTGTTGCCCCAGCCGCGCTGGTAGGAGGGCGAGTCCTCCACCCATGCGGTGTCCTCGGGAAACATGCGGAACCGGACCATGCCCGCGTCCTTCAGGTTCATGGCCCCGACCCAGCCCCAGAAGTCGAACGGGGCATTCGTGATCATGTTCTCCACGAGCTGGTCGGGAGCAGGCCTGGAGGCATGGGAGAGGATCGTGCTCTCGACCCCCGAGTCGCCCTGGCTGGGGTGCCCGCTCCCATGTCCGTGGGCCGATCGGGCCCCGTTCTCGGCCAGGGCGCTCTCCTCGGAACAGGCATCCCCGCCCATGGCCACGAAGCGGAAGGGACTCGCGCCCGCCCCGACAGCCAACGGATCGTCCCAGGTGAAGGGGAGCCCGTCGGCACCGAATCTCTGGAGCAGCGAGAGGCCCTGGGCCTGCGCCACGGCCGGAAGGCCCATGACGATCAGGAAGAGGAGAGCAAGGGGACGCGACAGCCGGCTCATCGCTTCCTTTCCGATCCCGACTCCAGGGTCGAGACCGCGAAACTCTTGTCCTTGACGTAGACCGGGATCCGCACGTCGGTGACGTTGGCCAGGAGGTCCCGCGCCACCACCCGGAGGAAGAAGTCGGTGCGACGGATCTCGTCGCTCCCGGAGCCTCCGTCCGGCGGGTAGTTCGCCACCCGGAACAGCACATGAGGAGCGTTCTCGAAACTGGGGGACGAGACCTTCACGGCCGTCTCGTCGGTGGAGCCGCGAGGGGCCTCTTCGACCCACCAGGCGATCCCGGGCCGACCGTTGTCCAGCTCGTTCCTGGGGACGATGTCGAGGTAGGGGGGATCGCTCTCCCCGCTGGGACGGGCCAGGGACCGGGGGTCCTCCGGCAGGATCTGGCGGGCCTCCTCGATGGGATCGGTGGAATAGGACCCCGCCATGGAGCCCGAGGGGCCTACCCGCTTCCAGCGATTGTCGCGGGCGATGACCTTGACCTCGAGTCGGGTGTTCTCGAACACGAACAGGCCCCCGAACTGCTCGGAGGTCAGGAGGGGATCGGAGAAGGCGCTGGCACTGGCCTGGCCGGGCGTGCCGGTCGGGACGAAGAGCTTCTTCAAGCCCAGGTGCTCGCCCAGGTTGTCCCGCCCTCCCATCAGCAGCAGCTTCAGCGAGTTGGCGGTCGGTCCATTGGTCGGGTACTCCAGGTGGACCGGGTCCGGCCCGCCGGTGGCGCCGATCCGGATCGGGGCCAGCGAGCTCGGCGGTTCCGCCGGCACCGGAGGGATCAGGGGGTTGTAGTCCCGGACCTCGAGGGACATGGTGAAGGCATCGGAGGCATTCGAGGGATCGGGATCGTCGTCCTGGATCCGGAGCACCAGGGGAGGGGTGCCGTCGCTCGGGCGCAGCGAAATGAGCACGTGGGGCGGGTCCTCGTCCTGGTCCCACCAGGGCCACATGGATCCCTCGGAGCTCTCGCCGACCACCTCGGGGCTCCCGCTACCGTCGGTCGTGGCGGTATAGATCCGGGTCTTCCCCGGACTGCCCTCGTCCGACATGAAGGCGACCATCTTCCCGTCGCCGTTCAGGGACGGCCACATCTGGTCGCTCCCCTTCTCGCCATCCCCGACGATCTGGGTTTCCGCCTGCGCCTGGAGGCTCCCGTCCCCGCCCCGCTGCACGGTCACCTTGTAGAGGTCGTAGTCCCCATCCCGGTCGCAGGCGAAGACCACGAAGGCGAGGTCCGGGGAGAGCACGGGGTGGGAGACCCTGGCCCGCCCCTTTCGCAAGGCGTACTCGGTCCAGGCCGTCTCGTCGGAGGCGGTGCGATCCGGGAGAGCGAAATCTCGTTCCCCCTCGCCTTCCCAGAGCTTCTTGGCCTCGTTCTGGGCCGCCGGAAGCCTCAGGTACCAAACGTCGGTCCCGGCGTTGCGGGCATCCTCCCGCACGAACAGCAGGTACTCGCCGTTCGAGGAGACCGACGGCTGGGATCCCCGCACCTTCTTGTTCCCGGTGGCCAGCACGAAGGTCTCGGGATCCGAGGTCTTGCCGGAGACCGCGTCCCAGGTTCGGCTCATCAGGTACCAGCCCGGAGGCGAGCCGCTCTCCGGCGCCTTGGAGAAGAACCGGGCGAAGTAGACGGTCTTCCCCTGGGGATCGCTCACGGGGAAGGCATCCATGGCGCCCCCCGCGGTCCGGGAGGGATCGCTGGCAGGGTTGTCGGGCTTCCCGAAATGGATCTTCGTCCCTCCCCCGAGCTGGCCGGCGGCCGGGGGATGGGTCGGCTTGGCGGCGGTCGGGACCTGGGCCGGTCCCCAGGTCTCCCCCGAGGTGAAGAGGAAGCGCTTCCCGGTGAAGTCGAGACTGGCATGGAGCAGGGCGACCGTGGATCGCGACCCGTCGGTCGGCAGGGCTCCCGACTTCTCGATCCGGATCGAGCCCGATCGATCCAGCAGGTAGGATCCGTCCTGGACCTGGGCCAGTCCCTCGGCATCCAGGGAAGCTGCTGCCGGGTTGGGTGCGTACTGCTTGGTCACGATCCGGAAGTTGGTCCCCTGGAGCTCGGTCCAGGCGATCCGGCCGAGGCGGCGGGGCTGGGCAGCCAGGGGAATGGTCCAGATCGCGAGCAACAGGGCACACCGGATCGCCGCGCCGCGACACCGGGCATGGCCGAGGGAAGGGCTCACTTCTCCCCAACCGTAGCACAAGGGTCGGAGCCCGGAAGGCAGCCCGAGGACGGGTCGTCCGACCGCGGCCCCATCCTCCCGGGTCCCCACATCCAACTCCTCCCGGATAGGGAGACGACCCCGGCGCCCTCCAGGATGGAACAGGGATTGACACCGGCCGGGACGTTCCTAGGATGCCTCGCATGCACGGCTCTCCCCGGTCTGCTCCGATTCGCGTCCGAGTCCGGTCCCTGGCGCTCCTGGTCGGGGTCGGTGTCGGTGTCACCCTCTCGGGGCTCCAGGCGGCCCCGCTCTCCCAGGACGGCCTGGTCTTCGTAGTGCGCTCGGGAGCGGGCTCCTCGGGCCAGCCGCTCTACACGGTCGCCGACTCCTCGGATCCCACCATGAAGCGGATCTGGGACCGGGTCGCCTCCGACCCCGAGGTGAAGCGGGCCACCCAGACCTACAACCAGATCCAGCAGGACCGCAAGGAGGCGATCCGGGCCGAGCTCTCGGCCGACGGCAGCTTCTCGGAGGCCGACGCCCGGGTGATCGCCGGGCTCCCGGGTCCCCATCCCGTGTTCGTCGAGATCAAGGCCGGTACCGGGGGCGCCTACAACGACTGGAAGTCCGTGTTCGCGCTCCGCGGGCCCAACGGTACGGTCTCCACCGTCACCGCCCCCAGGATCGTCTTCCAGGCCAACGATCCGGTGATCGAGAGCAGCGACCGGGAGCTCTTCCCCCACACCCTGGTCCACGAGATCGCCCACGGCTTCCATGCCCAGCTGGTCGGTCCCGGGAATACGCCTTCCACCCCCTGGCTGTCGCGGCCCCACTCCGGGAACACCACCAGCGACGGGACCCTGGCCCTGATCGAGGGCTATGCCGAGTTCGTGGCGGCCCATCTGACCGACCGGCACACCATCGCCAACGACCCCCAGAACGCCTTGGCCCGCAATCTCTACGCCTACGAACCGAGCGGGGCCCTGAAGTCGGCGGAGGCCCTCTGGGCCACCGAAGGCTGGGCGGCAACCGTCATGCTCGAGCTCGCCGGCCCCTCGGGCATCCAGGACGGGTTCGGGAAGATCAACCGGACCATGGCAGCCACCAATCCCTCGAGCTTCCGGGAACTGATCGAAGACCTCCAGGAGCGCCACCCGGGGGACCGGGCCGCCATCCGCTCGGTCCTCGCCAAGGCCTCCCACGACCAGATCTACCGGGGAGAATCCGGAGGCCAGGGGGGCTCGGGCGACCCCACGGACTGGACCTACGACCAGGAGCCCGAGGGGAAAGGCAAGTTCGGGACCGGACGGATCGCCGCCACCGTCATCGGCGGCGTCCTTGGTGCGGTCTTCGGGGTGAGCTTCGGACCGGTCGGGATCGTGCTCGCGGGTGCCGCCGGTGCCGGACTCGGAGCCCTGCTCGGCAAGATGCTCTTCGGGGACGACGACCGGGCCAGCTTCGACTTCGGAGCCTGGAACCCCTTGGCTCCCCAGGGAACCGTCGAGATCGGTGGCCACGACCACTCCCTCTGCGGCCACGACCACTCCCGGGGAGGTGCCGGCCCGACCGACCCGGAGCAGGCCGCCCGCGACCTGGCCGATGCCTACCGTCGCTATCGCCGGCTCCTCTCCGAGGAGGACCCGGGCGCCGCCGGCGAGGCCGATGCGGCCCGCTCGGACTACGAGGCGGCGCTGGATCGTTACCGCTCCGCCCTCTCGGCCGACCGCTGACCTGAGGGTCGGTACGCCGGGAAACGGTCCACGGTCCCTCAGAGCCTGAGGGCTCAGACCTCGAGCCGCTGGGTCTGGATCTCGGCGATCACCGGGACCACGGTCCCGCTCCGCTCGAGCCCTCCGTCGATCAGCTTCGACACCGGGAGCGCGACCACCAGGGAGACCAGGAGGCCGAGCGCTCCCAAGCCCTGGGATCCCAGGTCCGAGAACCCGAGGAAGGTCCCGAGCCCCGACCCCATGACCAGGCCCAGGATCATGAACGCCAGGGGGACCCCGTAGACCAGGCCGGCCGCCACCAGGACCTGGTAGCCCTCCAGCCGCACGATCACCTGGTCCCCGCACTTGGCGCCGGCCCGGTTCACGGCCCGGATCTCGACCCCGCAGCGGTCCTTCTCCTGGTCGGAGCACTCGTCGGGATCGGGGCAGAGCATGCAGATGCTGTGGCGGATGCGGAGGACCCTGGCGTAGTCGCCCTCCACGCTCAGGACCGTCGCCGGTTCGCCGCCCGTCATGCCCAGGAGGTTACCACCCGGTCGGAGCCCGAGGCTTCAGCGGGCCCGGCCGCCGGTCTGGGAGGCCGCCAGGAAGAGCAGGGTCATCATCTCGTGTTCCCTGGCCTTGGCCACGCTGTCCTCCCGGATCGTCTCGCCCTTCTTCACGATCAACTCCCCGGTGGGGGTACGCAGATCGCGGGAGGACACCTTGCCGAGCACGAACTTCACCAGCCGCTCGTCGGCATCCCCACCGGCGGAAGCCGCGGCTCCCATGCTCGGGGGAGGCGGAGGCATGCGGCCGGACCCGGGTGCGACAGGAGGCGGCAGGTGTTCCGGGGGAGGCGGCTGGGGAGGAGGCGCCGGGACCGCGCGAGGTGCGGGTTCGGGCTCTTCCTGCGGCTCCTCGGGTGGGGGCTCCGGCTCCTTCCCCGGAGGCGCCGAGTCCGAATAGGTCCGGAGCACCATGTCGTCCAGGGCACTGAGACGATCGATGGGTGCCCCTCCCCGCGGCGAGGAGTCCCGGAGACCGTCGGGATCCGAGTCCTCCGGCTCGGTCCGGGGTGGCGGAGGTGGAGGGGGCGTCGGGAGAGACGAGGCGCGCAGTGGTGGGATCGAGATCCCTTCCATGGGTTCCTCCCGACCTCCCGTTTCCGGCACCACCATGGGCTCCGGGGGAGGGCTGGACGGGACCGCGGCGGGAGGCGGGAACGGTTCCGGGGGGCGCTGCGGTCTCGCCGGGGGAGGAGGCACCGACCGCGAAGCCGGCGGAGCCGGATCCGGACGTGCCGGCGGGGGGCGAGGCACGGCCCGGGGAGGCGGCCGGGGTGGTGCGGAGGGAGGAGCGGAGGCCGTCGGCATGGCCTCCGCAGGACGCGGCCGGGCCCGGGAGAGACTGGCCCGGAGTTCCAGACCCGGGTCTTCCTCCTCGACCAGGTAGCCGTTCAGGTCATTGGGGACCAGGATGAGGTCCTGGCCGATCACGACATGGTCCCCGTGGAGCAGGACTCCCCGCACCCGGTCGGCGAAGAGCACCTCGCTGAAGACCTCGAACGCCACCAGGGCGGTGCCCCGGGAGACGTCGAAGTAGGGTTCCACCAGGTAGCCGAGGCGGCGTCCCTGGGCGGTGTAGATCCCGGTCCGGTAGACCTGGGTCTCCCGGCGGATCATGTCGACCAGCCGCTGCTGCTCGCCGGCCTGGGCCGACGAGACATCCCCTCGGACCATGATCGCATCCTCGCCGATCGACTCGATCTGGTCGCCGGCCACCAGGCGTTCGCCTTCGCCCCGCGTCGAGGCGTCGACGACCAGGCCACCGAGCACGCCATGATCCAGGTCCGCGACCACCCGGCGGACGCGCCCCATGACCGACCCCGTCTCCAGGGAGATCACCAGCCGACCGTGATAGGCGCTCGCCCGCTTCACGCCACCCGCCTCCTCGCGGACACCGATCGCATGGTCGTCATGTCGGGAAGATCGCGGTCCTCACCTTGATGGGGAGCCGGGCACTCACGAAGGCCCGCAGGACCCAACAGGCTTCGACCCCTCCGAGGTCGCGAGCATACCAGCCCAGGAGCGGGCGCTCGTGGCCACGGGTGGCGGCGACCTCCAGGCTCGTCTCCGAGGAGAACCGGAAGCAGAGGGTCGTGTCGCCGCACGCCACCTGGTAGATGTCCCTGAGCTTCAGGATGGCGGGAATCCCGGGATCGAAGTGGAAGAGGAGCTCGAAGTCGACGGGGCCCGGGGCCTCCCCGAAGACCTCGTCCTCGATGGCCAGGTGCAGCGAGTTCCCGTGGTCCCGGGTGATGGTCCGCCGGTGCATCACGGCCCGGCTGGTCTCCCCGAAACCGTCATGCGCGGCGGTCGCCATGAGCAGGCGCCCGGAGGAGTCGACCGCGTAACCCCGGTCCAGAGGCCGGGCCAGGCGGTCCCACCTCCCGGACGGACCGGGCCAGGAACTCGACCTCCAGTCCAGGCGCACGGTGCTGTGGGCACCGGTGCCCCTCAGGTACTCGCGGATCCCCTCGGGACGGTCGACCAGCGTGTCGCCGGGATCCACGATCACCGGCCGCGCTCCGACCGTGAGGGTCACCGAGAGGAGATCGGCATGGCAACCGATCCCCTCGGGCTCGCGGCCGTGGCTGCCGGCATCGAACCCGAGGACCAGACGGGGGCCCTGGCTGGACCTGAAGAAGTAGCGCCCGCCCTCGGGGAAGGCCTCGGCAGCCAGGAGCGGTTCGACCAGGGTCGTCCCGGTCCACTTCTCCCAGCGGCTGCCCGAGTCGCGGTCCCCCGCCAGGAGCAGGCTCTGGGCATCGAGGGTTCCCGCCAGGCGGGCGAGATCGGGACGGTCGAACACCAGTGCGGCCGCCGCCAGCACGCTGCGCGCCCTTCCGCCTTCCCCCAGGGGGAGCAGCACCGAGAACCCCGCTTCGCAGGATCCGGTGCGCCCGGAGGTCTCGCATCCCAGCCGCGAGGCGGCGAGGTACTCGGCGACGCGCTCGATCCGGGCGCGAGCGGCCGGGGACAGTTCCAGACCGGACCGGTCCGCGACCCGGATCGCCAGGAGCATGGCCTCGAACTGGGCGAACTCCGCGTCCGCATCCTGGATCCGGCCCACCCCGTCCTGGAAGGTGCCCCGATCGACGCTCCGTTCGAATCCCTCCTGGGCCGAGATCCGCCACTCCTCGGAAGCCTCGAACCACGGGAGTCCGGCCGAGACGGCGAACTGGACGGCCCACCCCGAGGTCGCGGCGAACGAACCGGGAACCGCCTCGGGCAGCCGCTCGGCGAGGAAGCACTGGTGGCGATGGATGGCGACCGCCAGCAGGCTCTCGAACCGACGCTCGGCTTCGCCCGGTCCGAGCAGGGTCAGGACCCAGACCAGGGAAGCGAGCCGCAGCGCGACATCCTCGGTGCGGAGCCAGTGGATCGCGCACCCCGGCTGCACCGTCGCCAGGAAGCCGGCCACCAGATCCATGGCTCGCTGCCCTTCCTCCGGCCTCCCCTCGATCCGGGACCTGGCGGCCAGCAGGGTGGCAGCCTGCAGTCTCCCGGCTTCCCGCAGGGCTCGCAGGGGGCCTTCCTCGGCAGGGAGGGGGGCGAGGATGCGGAGGACGCCGGCGACACCGAAGTCGGGGCCTGCCTCCGGTCCCCGGGTCCAGGGGAAATCCGCCCCCGGGCTCGGCAACTCGAAGCCCAGGAGCTTGCCGGCCAAGACCGCATCGGCCCTCGGGTCGGTGCCTGCCACCTGGAGGAGGCTCCGGACCCAGGGAAGCCCCAGGATCTCCGGTCGATGGCACCAGATCGGTTCCACCACCTTGGCCGACTGCCCGGCCCATTCCGAACGGCGACCGCGCAGCCACTCCAGGTTGCGTTCCCGACGCTGTCCGAGCCAGGTCCGGACCAGTCCCGGGAGGGCTTGCCATCCGACGGCCTCGCCCCGACGGAGCAGATCGTCGTAGATGCCTTCCCACCATGACATCCCGGACGCCTCCCGACCGTGCCCCTGCCCCTGATCCCGGGACCGAACCGTAGCGCAGCACGCCAGCGCCTGCCCCGGCCACGATCTGCGGCATCCCGAGAGGGATTCACGCCTCATCGCGGACAGATCCGAGCCGTTGCGTCCACCAAGTGTGCGCAGCCGGGCGCAACGCCTGTGGCGCCGTTCGCTCCAAGGTTCCCCGCCCCGAACGGCTCGCCGGGACGGGCCTTCCAACTTCCCCGATTCCGGCCTGTCTCGTGCTTCCGGGAGGCACGGAGGTCCACCCATGCATCCGTTCGCGGCCCCGATCCCTTCCCGACTCCTGCCCGAGACCAGGGCCCGCCTGGAGCGGTCCCCGGCTCCCCGCGAGGCGCTCGATCTGGCCTGGAGCGAGTACCGCCACGGGCATCCCGGGCGCGCCAAGGCCCTGCTCCGGAGCCTCTCCCCGCAGCCCGCGAGTGGGGAAGGCGGCCTCCCCGAACTGTCCCGCCTGCTGCTGGCGAGCCGGGTCCGGTCCCTTCCCCCCAGCGAGGAACGCCTGCGTCGCCTGGCGGACCATTCGGCCCGCTCCGGCGATCGCGAGACGCGCCTGGTGGCCCTCGGGTCCTATCTCTGGTTCCTGGCCGCCCTGGGCGCGCCGCCCGGATCCCTGGCCGGGCAGGCGTTCGCTCTGGCCGGCGCGGCCCGCGACCTGGCCCCAGGCCTGGTGCCGGGCCTTTCCATCCTGGCGGCCCGCCTCGCCTTCGATGCCGGCGAGGTGGCGGCCATGGAGCGGGCAGCCCGCTCCGGCCTCGAAGCCGCCGACGCCGATCCGAACGCGGCCGCGGCACTCGGCCACCTGGTCGCCATCTCGCGCCTGCTGGGGGCGGCCAACGACGTCCCGCCCGTGCCGGACGGCCTCGACCGCCTCCTGGACAGCCGGCTCCGGCTCCTGGAAGCCCGCGCCTGGCTTCGATGTGGTGGCTGGGAGCGGGCCCGGGACTCGCTGGCCGGAGCCCGCCTCCGAGCCGGCGCCCTGCGTTCCGGGGGATTCGAGGCCTCCTGCCGCATCCTGGATGCCGAGCTGGCGGCGGCCTCGGGGGACTTCCGGCAAGCGGAAGCCATGCTCCATGGTTCGGGTCCTCACGACGCAGGGTCGGCACCCGGCGCTTGGCGAAGGGCCCTGGTCCGGGCGCGGATCGGGCTCTCGCGAAACCGCCTGCGAGAGGGGAAGGCCTCTCTGGAAGCGATCCGAGACGATGTGGCGGAGCACGCGGCAGGCCCGCTCACCACCGAGTTCGAGGTCCTGGAGACCAGGCTCGCGCGGGTCCGACGCGGCCGGTCCCGGATCGAGGGTCCCGCCGGAGGACCGCCGATGCCTCCGGAAGGGGCGCGGGTAGGGGCAAGGCTCCTCGCCGAACGCCTCCTCGATCCCCGAGCCTGCCGCCATGCCCTGCTGAGGCCCATGTTGGCCCTCCGTTCCGATCCCGAGCCTTCGGCACGCCGCCTGCTCCTGTTGGCCCGCTCCGCCAACGCCCTGCGGCGGGGCCGCTTCCCGGCCGCGGCCCGCCTGCTCGGCGAGGCCTCCCGGTGGCAGCGGGCGGACACGCCCGACCGCCGGCTGGCCATCGCCGAAACGGCGTTGCGGGCCGTCCTCGAGGGCAGGACCGCACCCTTGGATGCCGCCCAGGGACCCACCGGACTCCGGGATCTCCACCGTCTCCTCGCCTACGTCACCCGGAATCCTCCCCGAGCGGTCCTGGTGACCCGGGACCGGCGGATTCCCCTGGCCGAGTGGGACCTGGCACGGATCCGGGCTGCCCGCGACCACCAGCCTCTCTGGGTCGACGTCGAGGCACGCGAGGCCTTCCACCTCGGGGCTCCCCTGGACCTCCGACGCCGGCCGCGCCTGTTCTCGACCCTGGTCCACCTGCTCGGGTCCGCCGGCGTCCCCCAGGACGCGGCCACCCTGGTCCGGGCGATCTGGGGACGACGATACGTCCCCTACGAGACCGACCACCTGGTCCACACCACGATCAGCCGGCTGCGACGCCGCCTTCCCGACCAGACCTGGATCCGGACCGAGGAAGCCCGCTACTCGATCTCCCCCGACCTGGAGTTCCTGCTCCTGCTCCCCTCAGGCGCCGGGACAGGACAGCCGATTCCCATGACATGACCACCGCCAGCCTGCTCGAGGACCTCCATCCCGGATCCCGTCCGACCTCGGAGAACCCGCGCGGCCGGCGCAAGGACCTCCCGGTCGATCCCCATGCCCTGTTCCGTCTTTCGATGATCTTCGGAACCCTCACGGGAACGGCCACCGGCAGCCTGCTCACGACCTTCCTCGCCCTGACCGGACTTCCCGGCGCAGGCGGGTCCCCCACGGTGGCCCTGGTGGCCTTGGCTTCGGGCCTGGGGATCTGCGCCCTGCTGGGAGGACTGATGCGGGAGGCACGATCCTCCTCGCTCAAGGTCCCGATGGCCGGAGGCATCCGGACGGTCCCGGTGCGCCGCCGGGCCGAGCTGGTCCGTCGGGCCCTCTCGGGACTTGCCCTCAGGGTCGGGCTGCTGGCGATCCTGGTGGCCGGGGTCCTGGCCACTGCAGGGTCCGGGTTGGGGATCCCCTGGGCGGCTCTCCCCAGGATCGACCGCGAGGCTGTGACCTACCTGGCGACGCTCGGGGCGGTCGGGGCGACCCTGTGGCTGGGGGAAATCCTCTTCCGTCTCTCCAGCCGCGAGGGGCGGGTGGATCACGCTCCCTGGATCCTGGTCCCCTCGGTGCTCGGTCTGGCGATGGGCGCCTCCGGCCTGCTGCCCTGAACCAGGCCGGGCAGCAGCACGATGGTGCTGTCCGCCAATCCCGCGGCGATCTTCCGGCCGTCGGTCGAACAGGCGAGCGAACGGATCCATCCGGACCCGAGGTCGCTCGCCGCCAGCTCCTGACCCGAGACGACATCCCACTGGCGCAGGCAACCATCGTCCCCGCCCGCCACCAGCCGACGCGCCTCCGGGGAGACGGCCAGGGCGTGGAACCAGACCCCGGGACATTCGATCCGTCGGATCTCCACCCCGCGGGCCAGGTCCCAGAACCGGATGGATCCGTCCCCGGAGGCCGAGACCAGGACCCGACCGCCACTCGAGGCGACCAGGGCCTCGACCGGGGACGAGTGACCCTCCAGGCAGCCCGCCTGGGCGCCGGACTCCGACTCCAGGATCCGGATCGTCCCGTCCCAGGTACCGACGCAGATCCGCGTGCCCTCCCTGGCCATGGCCATGGCCGAGACCGGCGACCCCCCGGGCGGGGTCGACCAGATCGGCCCCTTCGCCGCCGGGTCCACCAGGTGGACCGTCCGCTCCCAGCCTCCCACCGCGACCCGGGAGCCGTCGGGCGACCAGGCCAGGGCTGCCAGCTCCCCGCCCTTCCCGATCGGGATCCGGCTCCCCGATCCGGTTCCGGGATCGACGACCCTGAGGGCCCCGTCCCAGCTGCCGATGGCCAGGAGCCGGCCGGTCGGATCCCATCCGAGGCAGGCGACCGGGCTCCAGGGCTCCGGGGACGGGAGCCAGCGGCAGCCTCCGTCCTCCCGCCACAGACCGACCCGGCCGTCGGCGGATCCACTCGCCAGTACGCCCGGGGGACCCCAGGACAGGCACGACACGGCCCGTCGATGGCCGGGCATTCCGGGCTCCGACTCCTGCTCCGAGCCGTCCGGGACCACCACCACCACGCTGTTCCCGCTGGCGAGGGCGATCCGGCGATCCTCTCCGACGATGGCCACCGCGTGGACATGGGACCCCACCCAGGGAACCTTCCTCGGACTCCCCGGATCGGCCGGATCCCAGAGCAGGACCCCCTTGCCGAGGTCGGAGGAGACGACCAGGCCACCGGCACGGTCGACGTCCAAGGACGCCAGGTCGCCATGGAGCGGACCCCATCGGGTCTCCGAGCCGTCCCCTAGGTCCCAGGCGAGGATCGAACTCCCCTCTCCGGCCAGCAGGCGTTCGGTTCCCGGCACGAAGGCCAGGGCCCGCGTCCACCCGGTCCCTCCCCGTCGGGTCCTGGCCGGCCGGAGGCCGGGGAGTTCGAACACGGAGAGGCCACCGTCCCAGGATGCCGCGGCCAGGAACCGCCCCGAATCCGGGAAGGCCAGGGAGTGGATCGATCCCCGGTGATCCTGGCGGCGTTCCCTGAGCTCCCCGGTCCGGGCGTCCAGGAGGTGGAGCATGCCTTCCCCGGTCCCTGCGGCCAGCAGGTCCCGCTCGGGATGGAAGGCGAGCGAGGCGATCGGACCGCCCGCGATCCTCCGGGAGAACAGGACCTGGCCCCCTCCCGGATCCCGGACCTCCAGGGTCCCGGCCACGGTTCCCACCGCGATCCGACCGTCGGGGCCGGAGATCGCCAGGGCCGAGACCGGATGGGCGACCTCGACCTCGCGGACCAGCTCGCGCCCCGGGCAATCCCAGACCCGGATCCTGGAGTCGTGCCCTCCGGTAACCAGGCGCCTGCCCCCCGGATCGGGAACCAGGGTCGCGATCAGGTCGGCATGACGGAGGAAGCTGTTCCCCAACCTCATCATGACGCCCGGTCCGCTCCTCTCGCCGCCTGATTACGACAGGCTCCTAGACCAGGCGACGACCCCGAGCATCGTAGGCGCGGACCGGGATCGCACGCGCCCTGGAGTCCCGGTACTCCCCGTCCTGCATGGTCCAGATGGCGGTGTCCCGCCACGACCCGTCCGGGCGCCGCGCCCGCCGCGCCAGGGTCGCCTCGTGCCGGAAACCCAGGTGCCGGGCCACCGCCGCGCTCGCCCCGTTGGCGGGATCGCAGTGGATCTCGATCCGGGTGAGGCCTTCGACCTCGAACCCCACCCGGGTCAGGGCCCCGGCGGTCTCGGTCGCCAGTCCCCGGCCGGTGTACCCGGCCCGGATCCAATAGCCGATCTCGCGGGCCCCGTCCCCGAGACGGGTATGGAGTCCGGTTCCACCCAGGACCCGGCCGTCGAGGGCATCGAAGATCCCGAAGGTGAAATCGAGTCCCAGGTCGAATTCCCCGCGCCAGCGACGGACCAGCACCAGGCGCTCCTCGAGCGACTTCGGCTCGTCCGCGACCCAGGGCATCCAGGGCCTGAGGTGCTCGAGGCTCCCGCGGATCGCCTCGTCGAGCCCGAGGACGTCGGGAGGTTGCCAGCACCGCACCACCAGGCGATCGGTCTCGATCCGATAGGCGGGGCCATCCAGGCTCGAGGTCATCGAGGCCTCCCGGCAGCAGCCTACCAGCCCTCCGTTTCGTACCCGGACCGGTTCCGCTACCCTTCCCGGCGAAGGATCGGGTGCCGACATGGCGTTGCAGGAAGGCCTGTGGGACTGCCGGGGATGCGGGATCGCCAATCGCGGCCGCGAGATCCGCTGCCAGGGATGCGGGGAGCCGCGAGGCGAGGACGTGGCCTTCTACCTCCCCGAGGACGCGGCCGACCTGGCCGAAGGGGATCCTCTCCTGCTGCGGGCCCGGAGCGGGCCCGACTGGATCTGCGGCTACTGCGATGCCTCCAACACCTCGAGCGCCACCGAGTGCAGCGGCTGCGGAGCCCCCTCCCAGGACGGCAAGCACCGCCGGGTCCAGGAAGTCCTCCCCGATCCTTCCCCGATCGCCGGGAAAGGCGCAGCCCCTCCGCCGACGCCACCGACGCCACCGACCTCGAGCGGCTTCCTGGGGAAGTTGTTCCGGATCGCCGGCTTCGGTCTCCTGGCCTTGCTGGTGCTGGGGATCTGGGGGAGCCGGACCACGGAGAGGACCGGGAAGATCGTCGCCTCCCACTGGGAGCGATCCATCAAGATCGAGGCGTACCGGACCCTCTCGAAGGAAGGTTGGCGGGCCGACGTCCCGGGCGACGCCCGGGTCGTCTCCAGCGAGCGCCGCCAGAAGGGGACCCGGGACGTCCTGGTGGGTACCGAGACCCGGTACCGGGACGTCTCCAAGAAGGTCGCCGACGGCCAGGAACGCTACAAGTGCGGGAAGATCGACAAGGGCAACGGCTTCTTCGAGGACAAGTACTGTGAGCGCACCCGGTACCGCACGGTCACGAGCCGCGAACCCTACACCCACAACATCTACCGCAAGGACCCGGTCTACGACGACTGGCTCTCCTACCAGGTGGACCGCTGGGTCGAGGCCGAGCCCGAGCGCCTCGAGGGCACCGACCACCGTCCCCGCTGGCCCGAGCCCAGGCTCGACGCCAAGCGCCGGGAAGCGGGTCGGAGCGAGGGTTACCGGCTGGAGGTGGAGCTCACCCCGGACCGGCTCGAGTGGAAGCCCGACGAGGCCTTCTTCCTGTCGGCCCCGCCGGGAACCGGGGTGATCGGGACGGTCAACAACTTCGGCCAGCTGACCGCGCTCCGGCTCGCCACCGCGGCCGCCCCTTGATCGCCCCGGGGCGGTTCCCCGCCCCGTCCGGACGCATCGCTCAGAGTTTCGTCCTGCGGAACACGAACTCCGGGATCCACCGGATCACCGTCATGATCCACTTCCAGAACCAGGGGACGTAGACCTCGGCCCTGCCCGCCCTGACCGCCCGGTGGACCGCCGCGGCCACCGAGGCCGGCGAGGCCACCAGGAAGAGTCCCTTGAGCCCGAAGGTCATCTTGGTGTCGACGAAGCCGGGCTTCACCGTGGTCACCGTGACCCGGGTCCGGGCCAGCCGGTGGCGGAGCCCCTGGAGATAGGTCGAGAGGCCGGCCTTGGCCGACCCGTAGAGATAGTTGCTCTGTCGCCCCCGGTCCCCGGCGACCGAGGACAGGACACAGAGGAACCCGGTGCCCCTGCCTTCGAGGTGGGCTGCCAGGCGCTCCAGCAGCGACACCGCCGCCACGTAGTTCACGACCAGCATCCGATGGGCCCGGGCGAAGTCCTGCTGGCAGGCGGCCTGTTCGTCCATGTGGCCGAGGCAACAGACGACCCCTTCCAGGGGACGTCCCCGACAGAGCTCGATCACGGATTCCACGAACCCGGGGTGGGACTCCAGGTCCTCGGCATCGAGCAGCATGGATTGCGCCTCGATCCCGGACCGCACCCCGAGGTCCGCCGCCAGCCGCCCCGTCTCGACGGGATCCCGCGCCGCCAGGAGGAGATCGCGGCCTTCCCCCGCGAAGCGGCGCGCCAGGGCGGTGGCGATCGCCGAGGTGGCTCCCAGGACCAGGACCACGGGGCGGACGGAGGGTGCGGTCACGCCGCCACCAGTCCGAGTCTCCGTCCCATGGAGGACGAGATCCTCCCGGAGGGGTCGTTGGCCCGGACCAGCGCCCGGAACCGGGGAGCCTCGGGATAGCTGGCATCGAAGACCTCGCGGGACATCGAGGCATCCTTGCCGAGGTAGAGCCGACCGCCGTGCTCGAGGACGATCGCGTCCAACCCTGCCAGGAAGGCCTGGATCCCCTTCGAGGCCGGGATGTCCAGGGACAGCGTGAACCCCTCGATCGGGTAGGAGAGCCAACCGATGCCCTGCCGACCGAAGCGCTTGAGGACTGCCAGGAACGACGCCCGGCCGGTCTCCGAGATCCGCTCGATCAGCTCGACCAGGCCGCGTCGGGCGGTGGCCATGGGGAAGGCGGCCTGGTATTGCACGAATCCCGCCCGCCCGTAGATCCGGTTCCACAGACCGATCGAATCCAGGGGGTAGAAGAACTTCTCGTAGCTCTCCAGGCAGTCGAAGGCATCGGGGTGGGCCGCGTAGTAGGCCGCGTTGAAGGCCGACACCGTGACGCGGTTGAGCAGGCCGGAAGGCATCTCGAACGGCACTCCGATCCCGAACCCGCCCGCGGCCGCGAACTGCGCCTTCCCGGCCCGGGCCACCACCTCCCGGGGAGCATGGCGGCCGCGCATCAGGATCGAACGGCCCAGGCGCGCCCCGGTGGCCAGGCAGTCGATCCAGGCCACCGAATAGGGATACCGGTCGTCGTCGGCCTCCATGGCCTCCAGGGCCCCCTCCAGGTCCCCCACGCGCTTGCGGTCCACCAGGACCCAGGAGGATTCGACAGGCCGCAGGCGAAGGCGGACCGTGAGGATCACTCCGGTGAGTCCCACCCCACCGACGGTGGCCCGGTAGAGGTCGGGCTGGATCTCCCGGGAGCACCACTCGATCCGGCCGTCGGGGAGCAGGACCTCGAGACCCTCGAGGAAGGTCTCCAGGGTGCCGTCCACGTGGTGGTTCTTCCCGTGGACGTCGTTGGCGACCGCTCCGCCCAGGGTGACGAACTTGGTTCCCGGGGTCACCGGAGGGAAGAACCCGCGGGCCAGGAACACCTCGATCAGTTCGGCGAAGGAGACCCCGGCGTCGCACTCCAGGACGCCGGTGGCCGGGTCGAAGGCCAGGAACCGGTCCAGACGCTCCATCAGGATCACGCCCGCCCCCCGGTTCAGGGCCGCGTCCCCGTAGCTGCGCCCCAGGCCCCGGGCGATCCAGCTCGACTCGCGACCCGAGGCGAGGAGTCCGGCGACCGCCCCGCGCCGCTCGGGCCGGTAGGCATGGCAGTCCTGGACCGGATAGCGGCCCCAGCCGGCCAGGGGTCCGGGCTTCTGCCGTTCCATGCGTCGCATTGAAGCACGGAGGGACCGGCCCGGGCCGGTCCCTCCGCTCGCCCGCTCGGGTTCCCGTCTACAGCCCGGCTTCCTTGCCGGTCAGCATCTCGACCCGGGCGGCGAGGTCGGTGGCGGCCGTCGACCGCTTGCCGCCGTCCTTCATGAGCAGGGACGCCAGCCGGTCCCGGGCCTCCAGGGCCGCGACCTTCGCCTCCAGGCTCTCGGTCCGGGCCACCAGCTCCTTCACCCGGACGATGTTGGAGGCCAGCGAGGAGCTCACCTTGGTGCCTTCGCCGCCGCCACTGGTCTCGTTGCTGCGCAGCATGGCGAGTTCGCCCGAGATCCGGGTCGCGGTATGGGCGAGCTCGTCGATCCGGCGGTCCCGATCCTTGTCGTGCTTCTCGTTCTCGTCGATCCGGTTGCCGGCGGCGACGATCCGGGCATCGTGGTCGGTGAGGGTCCGCTGCATCCGGTCGATCCGGGCGTGCAGGTCCTTCTCCTCCTTGGCCACCGACTGGAGCTGGGCGACCACCTGGTCCAGGTTCTTGGCTTCGGCCCCGGCCAGATTGGGCTTCATCGGGATGTTCGAGATCATCTTCTCGATCCGGTCCCGGGCCTCGCCCAGGCGGCTCATGTACCGGTCCAGGATCACCGCCATCTCGAAGCGGGTGAAGGCCTGCTCGCCGCGGAAGAAGCCGTCGTCGTACCCGCCGAGGAAGCCGCCCTCCTTGAGCCGGCCGAGGGCAGCCGCAGCCCAGTGCTCCTCGTCGACGTCCTGGAAGGGACCCTGGCTGGTCCGGACGAAGGACTGGGGAACGAATCCCGAGTGGCTGGAGCCCTCCTCGGTGGTGAGTTCGACGTAGTACCAGCCCGACGGGCTGGTTTCGGGGAAGACCCTCACCTTGGCGCCCGGGCTGAGCGTGGTCACGACGTCGGAGCCATGGTCGGGGGCCGACCGGAGCACAGCCACCCCGTAGAGGGCGTCGTCCTCGGTGGTGGTCAGCTTTCCGGACACGGTCGCTTCCTGGGCCTGGGCGGACCCCAGGGCCAGGGCGGCGGCGAGGGAGAAGACAGCGACGGGGAAGCGGATGCGGGAAACCATGGAACCTCTCTCCGGATGGGCGGGTCGGCGACGATCCTTCCCCGGAACCATCGGCGAATTGGCGCCGACCCTGGAGGGGTCATGTACTCCGGTTCTTCCTCCGGGCCACCAGGAGGAGCCGGTGGGATTCCCCCGGGGAGTACGAAGAGCCGTCGAAATCGGCGAGGTATTCGACCGGCTCGAGCCCGGTTCCCTTCAGCAACCGGCTCCCCTGGTCCGGGTCGTAGAGGGCATAGCTCTGGACGTAGCTCTCCGCCGACTGCTTCCGGGGATCCAGGCAGTGGATCCGGTGCACGTACACATCCTGGTCCCGCACCAGGAAATCCTCGGTCAGGACCACCTGGCGGAAGGCCCCGGCCGGCGACTCTTCGGCCAGGTACCAGTCCTGCCGGCGATCCAGGGCCTCTCCCATGGCCGGGGTCGGGAGTTCCAGGACCGCGGCCCCGCCCCGCACCAGACCCTGGGCCGCCCTTCGCAGGATGCGCCGGGCCTGCGCCGGCGGGAATCCGGCCAGGGTCCCGTCGACCGAATAGACGAGGTCGGCTCCCCCCGGCTCCAGGCTCAGCTCCCTGAGGTCCATCCGCTCGAACCGGCAACGCCGCTTCCCGGCGCGCGACCGGGCGATCTCGAGGGCTCCTTCGCCCACGTCCAGCCCGAGCACCTGCCATCCCAGGTCCGCCAGGGCGATCGCGGTCCGGCCCGCCCCGCACCCGAGGTCCACGGCCCGCCCCGGGCCATCTGCCAGGGACGCCAGGAAGCGTGCCTCCCGGCGAGCCCGGCCCGGTCCCAGCGCCCCGGTGCGGGCGTAGTGCCTCGAGAACCCGGGGTCGGCCCACGGCGCCCGGTCCTGGGTCCAGGCCTCCGGCTCCCGGGGCCGAAGGGCCAGGGTCTTCCACCAAGGATCCAAGGATCGTTCCACCCTGTCCCGGTTCCCCCGGCGACCGGGCCGGCTGGTGGGTCCACCTTAGCAGGAGTACCCTTCTACCCATGCTCCGATCCCTGGCGCTCCTCCTGCTGGCACCCGCCCTGGCAGCCGCGGGTGTGCTCTCGGTCGTGTTCACCAACGACGTCGGGGGCCGGATCGAACCGCGGGACCTCCTGGGAACCCGCAGTGCCGGTGGGGCGCCGGCCCTTTGGGAGATCGTCACGGAGATCCGGGAAGGCCTGGAACCCGGGCACGACATGCTGCTCGTCGACTCCGGCGACTTCCTCCTCGGCGGCCGCAGGATCGCGGATCTGGAGCTGTGCCTCGGGATCATGAACCTGTTGGGGTACGACGCAGCCGGCATCGGCAACCACGAGCTCGACCGGGGTGCCTCCGGCCTCAGGATCCGCTCCCTGCTCTCCGGTTTCCCGCTGGTCGGCTCGAACCTCCGGGTCCGGGGCCGCACCGCGCCCCCCCCGGGGGTGCGTTCCTCGCAGCTCCTCGATCTCCCCGCTACCGGCCTCAGGGTCGGGATCGTCTCGATCCTGGATCCCGGCCTGGTGCCCACCCATCCGGGTTCGATCAACGCCGCCTTCGTGCTGGATCCGGTGGAAGAGGCCCTGGGTCGGGAACTCCAGCGCATGGAGCAGAGCGGCGCCCGGCTGATCGTCCTCCTGTCCCACCAGGGCCGTGACCGCGACCTCGAGACGGCCCGGCGCTTCGCAGGTCGGATCCACCTGATCGTCGGCGGCCACTACCCGAGCGAGCGGGTCGAACTCCGGAGCCAGGACACGATCGTGGTCCAGGCCCAAGCCGAAGCCCGGGAACTCGGGCGGGTCCGGATCCCTGTCGTCGGCGATCGGCCGGACCCGGCGACAGCCGAGGTCGAGTGGATTCCATGGGCACCCCGGGAGGCAGCCCCCAACCCGACCACCGACCTGTTGGCCCGGAGGGACACCCCGAACCGGATCCTGGCACGGGACCGGAAACGCAGCACCCTGCGGGAGACCTTCGACCTGGCCCTGGAGGCCATGCTCGACGCCGCCAGGTCGGAAGGCCGATCTCCCTCCCTGGCGATCCTCAACCGGGGAGCACTCCGGTCCGGCCTCCCCGGGGGCGACCTCGACAGCCGGGATCTCCTCCGGGTCGCCCCCTTCGACAACGATCTCGTGGTTCTCGAGGTTCCTGCGGCACGACTGCGCGAGGCCCTCCCCGAGGCGACCGCCGCTGACGGTGGACCTGCGTGGGTGGCTCGGCCCGCCACCCTCGATCACCTCCCGGGGCGAGGCTGGGTCGAGGTGGTGGTCAACGACTGGCTCGCCGAGGGACGGGACGGAAGATCGATCCTGCGTGGCGCGAGGTCCCGCCGCCGGCTCGCTCCCAGCCTGGTGCGAGTGCTGGAGGAGCGGATCCTCGAGAGGACCGCCGGCGAGTGAGAGCCGACCGATCCTTCCCGATCCTGCTCCTAGGCCTTCTGCAGGCCTCCGCCTCGAGCGCCGCGCCACCCTGGTCCCCCCGCGAGGAGCGGGCCTTCCCGGGGCGGACCCGCTCCGAGGCCAGGCTCCGCAGCCTCGACGGAGTGGCGAGGATCCAGGTCGTCTCGGGCCTTCGCCTGGAGGACGAGAACGGTCCGTGGCTCCTGGTGCGCCTGCAGGTCCGCAACGCCCGCCAGGAGTCGCTGGAGCTCCGTCCCGAGCATCTCCAGGTCCGTACCCCGGACCGCAGGTGGCTCCCCGCCACCGGGCTCTCGCTGGACCCGCCCCTGTCCGGAGCACCCTTCCGTCCCGCCTTCGCGGCGGTGGCGCCGGTATCGATCCCTCGCGACCAGGAGGCCAGCGTGTTCGCCGGGTACCGGGTCGGCTTCCCGCTCGAGGCGGTGGATCTCTGCCTCGTCTCCCAGGGCGAGCCCTTCTTCCTGGTCCACCCGCCCCGGGCCCCGCTGGACGAGCTGACGGAGGACGCGATCCGTTTCGCGGAGGACGGGCAGTATCCCCTGGCGAGAGGCCTCCTCCGGGAAGCGGTACGCGACCGGGCGGACCGGAGATCGGAACTGGCGCGAACCCTCGAACGACGAGCCGGGGACCTGCGAAGGAGCGACCGGCCGGTCAGCGAGGACCGGGTTCTCCGCCTCTCCCTCCCCTACGCCTCCAACCCTGCCGCCGTCCACGCCCGGCTGGCCGAGCTCCAGAAGCGCCTGGCCCGCAGGGACGAGTCGGACCAGGGACGTCCTCCCGAACGCACCTGGGCCTACCACCGGCGCCGCGCCGAGCGCCTGGCCGTCGAGCGCGATTCCGAGCCGGTGCCCACGAGCCCCTCCCCGCTGCGATGACCCGGGAGCTGCCTCCGTCGCTGGCAAGCCGCTTCCCGGTCGTGCGTCCCCTGGGACGGGGAGGTTTCGGGTCCGTGTTCCTCTGCCAGGACTCCCGGAGCGGCACCCGGGTCGCCCTCAAGCTGCTGGAGGCCGCCGACCAGGGGAGCATCCGCGAGCGTTTCGAGCGCGAGGCGCGGGTCACGGCCAGGATCCGCCACCCGCACATCGTGCGGGTGCTGGAACACGGGATCGCCCCGGAGGGAGACCCCTGGATCGCCTACGAGTACATCGAGGGCGAGTCGCTGGAGGAGCTGCGTCGCCGGGTCCAGGAGCCGAATCCCGTTCTCGTCGTCCAGTGGGGGGTCGAGATCGCCGAGGCCCTCGCGGTCGTCCACCGGGAGGGCGTGTTCCACCGGGACGTGAAGCCCGCCAACATCCTGATCCGGGCCTCCCTCCAAGCCGTGCTCTGCGACTTCGGGATCGCACGCACCGAAGGGCCCGGCACGATCCGGACCGAGACCGGGATCCTGCTCGGCACCCCGCCGTTCATGGCCCCCGAACTCTGGAGGGGATCACCGCCTTCGGCGGCCTCCGACCAGTTCGCGCTGGCAGCCAGCCTCCATCTCGTCCTCCGCGGCACCTTCCCCTACGGCTGCGAGGATCCCGCCGGGATCCTCGCCGCGATCCAGGACCGGAGCACCCGCGGGACCTCCCTGCTACCACCTGGCCCGGAGGCGAGCCTCTCCGGAGTCCTGTCCCGTTCCCTGTCCCTGGATCCGGGCGACCGCTTCCCTTCCATGGGCGACCTGGCCGCGGCCCTCCGGCGGGCCGAACCGGACCGCGGCAGTCCCGAGCCTCCCCGACCGGACCTGCCGCCGCCTCCGGATTCGACCCAGCAGCTCGCCCTGCTGGGAGGACCCGCCGCCACCAGGGTCCTGGCGACCCGGGACGTCCCTCCCCGACCGCCGCCCGCGCCCCGGACCCGGGCCGTCGCCTTCGCCCTGCTGCTCGGGCTCGGCGCCGTCCTCCGCTCGCTGGCCCCCTCGGGGATCCAGGACACCGCACCTCCCGGCGAGCCCTCCCCCGAGTCCCGGCCGATCGACCCCATGGGACCCGCCCTGGCCTTGCGCCGCGCCCTGGACCGGATCTCGGAGATCACCCAGGACACGCTGGCACCCCGGGAAGCGTGCTTCGATCGCAGTCACCGGGAGGGCCGCCGGGAGGCCTATGCCGACCCGGAACTCGTCGAGGCATGGGACGCGGTGATGGCCGCCATCCGTTCCGTAGCGGAGGCGAAGACCCCGCCGCGATCCTCCACCCTGGCTCCCGATGTCGCCCGTCTGCACCACTTCCTCCGTGAGCTCCGGGCCGCGGATGCCGCGAGCACCTCGATCTTCGACCTCCCGGATGCCGCCCTGGGGGACGCCGCCGAAGGGGAGGTGCACAGGGGGGTCCGTGCCAATCTGGGAGCCATCTCCGATCGCTTCGCCTCCCTGGAGGGAGCCTGGCCCCTGCGGACCTACTGGGAGAACACCCCGGTCCTGGCACTCCTCTCGGCCATCAGCACGGGCCTCCAGGTCCCCGAACGGGGTCCCCGTGCCCTCGCGATCCAGACCGGGATCGAGGGTGATCCCGACTCGCCGCTCTTCGACTCCCTCCTCTGGTCCCGCGCCGACCTGCTGGCATCCCTGGTCGACAACACTTCGGTCACCTGCGAGGTTCGGGAGGAACTGGCGGCCCGGATGTCACGGCTCCTGGCAGGCCCCCACCCGTTCCCGGGACCCAGCCGAAGATTGGCCATGACCCTGGAGATGTGGGCCGTCTCCCGCCACAGCTGGCTCTGCGCCGGCACCCGGCCGTCCGGGCATGGTCCGTTCGACGCCACCCTCGAGAACCTCGAACAGGAGGCGAGCCGATGGACACCCGAGGAACGCTACCGGCTCGCGGTGCTGGCCCACGACAGCCTCGAGTTCTTCCGGGTCCGCTTCGAGGTCGCGCCGCCGGAACTCGCCCCGCGCAAGCTCCGGGTGGAGGACCTGACACGTCTCTCGCCCGGCATCGCGAGCCCCTGAACCGCTCCCGGTGACCCGGACGGCTCGCCCCCTGCCTTGGGGTGCGCTGGCGATCGTGCTACCGTCCCCCGTCGATGGAACTGCAAGCCGAGTACGTCGCCAACGTCTTCAAGTCCATGAAGACCGAGATGCGCAAGGCCGTGATCGGCAACGAAGCCGTCATCGAGCATCTCCTCCTGGCCTTCTTCTCGGGCGGACACGTGCTGCTCGAGGGCGTCCCCGGACTCGGCAAGACCCTGATGGTGAAGTCCCTCTCCAGGGTCCTCGGGCTCGAATTCAACCGGGTCCAGTTCACCCCGGACCTCATGCCCGCGGACATCATCGGGACCACCATCGTGGTCCAGGGAGAGGGAGGCGATCGCGCCTTTCGGTTCCAGAAGGGGCCGCTCTTCACCAACCTCCTGCTCGCCGACGAAGTGAACCGGGCCACCGCCAAGACCCAGAGCGCACTCCTCGAGGCGATGGCCGAGGGCACGGTCACGGTCGCGGGGCGGACCCGCCAGCTGGGAGACCCGTTCTTCGTGATGGCGACCCAGAACCCGCTCGAGATGGACGGCACCTACCGTCTGCCGGAAGCCCAGCTCGACCGCTTCTGCTTCAAACTGATGGTCGATCTCCCTTCCAAGGACGAGCTCTCCGGGATCATCGATCGCAACATCACCAATGCCCAACCCACCCTGGAGTCGCGCACCACCCCGGAGATGGTGCAGCGGATCAAGGCGCTGGTCCGCGACGTTCCCATCGCTGACCGGGTCAAGGACTACGCAGCCCGCCTGATCCTGGCGACCCAGCCCTCGAGCAAGCACGCGCCGGCGATCATCAAGAAGAGCGTGGCCTACGGCTCGAGTCCCCGCGGTCTCCTGGCCCTGGTAGGGGCCGCCAAGGCCCGGGCCTTGGCGGCGGGGCGCCTGAACGTGGCAGTCGAGGACCTGCACGCCCTGGCCATCGCGGTCCTCCGCCACCGGATCATCCTCAACTTCGAAGGCGAAGCGGAAGGTGTGACGTCGGAACACCTGATCCAGAAGCTGATCGAGTTCGGAGAGGACGCGCTCTGAGGATCGGGGCCGGGAGGCCCCCCGGTTCCCCGCAGGAGTCGCCATGACCGCCAGGATCGAGCGACTCTCCGTCTCCGCGGTCCGGGGGATCTCCGCACAAGCCGTGAGCCTGTCTCTCGACCGCCCCTGGATCGAGCTGCCCCCTCGCCGACACGGCCCCGGACTCGATCTCCTCGATGCCCTGGGACTGGTCCTCTTCCAGGTCCTGCCTTCCGGCCTCTCGCTCAGGGACGTCCCGCACCCCGACGCCGAGCACCCCTGGCGGATCGCCCTCCACCTGGAGGTCCCGGGACGCGGCCGCGCCGTGATCGAGCGGAACTCCCGGCGGATCAGCCTCGAGATCGAGGAGCCCGGATCCCGGACCCTGTCGGGATCCCTCGAGGTCGCCCGGGGTCTCCGGAAGCTCCTCCGGATCGGATCCGAGGCCTCCCTGCCGAGCCTCTGGCGGGGCCTCCATCGCCTGGATCCGGATTCCGCCGAGGCAAGCCGCGTCGCTCCCGCTCCCGAATCCCCCCCCTGGCTCCCCTGGACCTGGGGCGGATCGGGCTTCGAGCGCTTCCTCCCGGTCGCCGCCGGCGACCTCGATCCCGGGAGATCCCGCGGAACCTCTCCCAGGGAGAGGTTCGAGCCGCCGGCCGGGGAGGCGCGTCCCGGATCGCACGGCCCGGGTCACCGCGAGCCCCTGGAGCATGGGCAGGCGACCTCCGGGGAGAAGGACCGCGAGGCCGCCTCCCGGAGGTTCGACGCAGCCCTCCGACAGCAGGCCCTGGAACACCTCGGAGAGCGGGATGCCGCCCTGGCCGGCCTGCTCTCCGACCTCGAGCAGGGGTCCCTGCGGGAACGGACCCGGACCGAGACCGCCAGAGCCACCCTGGATCGTCTGGCCCCTCTGATCCGGACCCTGGAGGAATCGGCGAGGGACCTGGAAGGCCGCCTGCATCGGCTCCAGCCCGTCAGCCGGAGGACCCTTGAGGAACTCGCGGTCCTGCGAGGGGCGGTACGGGAGGTCGCCGAGATCGAATCGCGGCTCCGTTCCCTGAGGCACCGGAAGGCCGAACTCGACGCCTCGATCGGACGCGCCGAGGCGCGTCGGGACGAACAGGGCAGGCTCCCCCAGTTGCGTTCCGGCATCCTGAGGCTGCGGGACGAACACTCCCGCCTCCTGGGCCAGATCGCCGTCCTCGAGCGGGGCCGGAGCCAATTGGCAGGGACCACCTGTCCCTTCGTCGGGCGCGAATGCCCGGACGGCGGCGGTCGCATGGCCCTCGAGGAGGCGACCCGGAGCCTTCGCGATCTGGAGGAGCACCGCTACCGGGCCAGCCGCGAGATCGACGAGTACGAGCACTGGATCCGGAAGGCCGAACAGGCCGAGTCCGAACTCGACGACGCCCGGATCCTGGCAGCCCGCACCGCGGAACTCGAGGAACAGCTCGAGTTCGAGACCCGCCGCCTCCATGCCCGCATCCAGGCCGCCTCGCCGGAACCGGTCGTGCACAGCCTGGTCCAGGCGATCGAGATCCTCGGGGAGTGCGGCGCAGGCCTGGCTGCCGGACTTCCCCGGGGGCTGACCAAGGGACCCGGGAAGGCTCGCCCTGGCGACGACGCTCTCGAAGCCTGCACCCGCGCCTGCGATCAGCTCGAGGAGCTGATCCGGAGCCTTGCCATCGACCTGGGCCGGACCCGCGAGGAACTGGTGGCACGCAAGCAGGAGGCCACCCGGCTCGAGACGGAGATCGCCCGCGCTTCGGCTCGCGAGGCGGAGATCGAGCGCGAACTCAGGCGGGCTCGCACCGACCGGGACCTCCTGGCCGAGGATGTCCGGCGTACCCGGAAGGCCCTCGAGGACCTCGCCGATCCGAGCCGCCCCTCCCCTCCGGCGCCCCGTTTCGTGGAAGCGGCACCGGAAATTCTCGGCCAGGTCACCCGTGATCTCGAAGCCCGGCTCGCCTCCGAGGCTACCCGGCACGGATGTGAGGCCCTCGCCCTGCTTCTCGGGGACGGCTCCGCCACCCTGGGATTCGATCCCCAGGGGAGGCTGCAGTTCCGGGAAGGTCCGGCCCGACCGTGGCAGTTCCCGGGAGAACTGCCCGAGGCGCTCCGGATGGCGATCCTGGTCAGCTCGCGCATCGGATGGATCCGGACCCTGGGGGCAACCCCGCTGCTCTGCCTCGACCGGCCCCCGTCGGGATCCCCCGAATGGTGGCGCCGCCTGGAGACCGGGGTAGCCGAGCGCCCGGGAGAACTCGGAATCTCCCAAGTCATGTTCCTCGGTCCCACCGGGGAGGGCTCCCCGGATCCGTCCGATCCCGCCCAGGGCTCCGGTACCGGGATGAGTATTGACGCGATTGATACATTCCAGGGGGCCGGATGAGTTGTCGCAGGCCCCGGATCTGGCTAGTGTGATCATGCATACCGTGGTTCCCATCGACGCGACCCTGGTCAAGGTGCCTCTGCGGTGCTCCTCCAAGCAGGAGGCGATCGCGATGCTCCTGGACCTGCTGGTGGCTCGGGGCCTGGTCAGCAACCGTGAGAAGGTGTTGGCCGAGATCCTGGAGCGGGAAGCAGCCTCTTCCACCGCGATCGGATACGGCGCGGCCATCCCGCACGCCAGGTCCGAGTTCGTGACCGACACCGTCTGTGCTTTCGGGAGCACCCTGGGAGCGGGAATCGACTTCGGGACTTCCCCGGAACCCGGAGCCGACTCCCGCGCCAACCTGCTCTTCCTGATGGTCTCGCCGAGGCACGACACCACTCCCCACATCAAGACGCTGGCGAGGATCGCCCGCCTGGTGAAGGACGAGGAGCGGCGCCGCAATCTCACGGAGGCCACCGAGATCAACACCATCCTGGGGCTTCTCGGGGACCTGGCCAGAAGCTGAGCCCGGCCTTCGGGGCGGGACATCGCCCGGGTACGCTGTCCGGGAAGGAGCAGGATGGCCTCCCGGGACTCGACCTCGATCGGAGCCCTGGTCCCCGACCCCCCCGACCTGGACGCCCCCCTCGTCCCCTGGGCCGCGTCCACCTCGCTCACCGACGTCGACCACCAGAAGCGGACCTCGGCCTGGAAGGGCGCGCTGGCCGCGGGCCTCCCCTCCCTGCTGATCCTGGCTCCGCTCCGGGAGTTCCTCACCGGCGCCGCGCCGGCGCTGGCCGCCTTCCTCGATCCGTTCCTCCCCGGGTTCCTGCTTCCCTTCGCGGTCCTCTCGATCCTGTTCCTGACCCCGGCCCTGCTGGCCTTCCCGGTGGCCGTGGCCTCGGCGATCTCGGTGCGCAGGGAGGGCCGACGCGACCGGGAGCTGGGCATGGCGGCCGCTGCAGGCGCCGGGATGGGCTCGGCGACCCTGGCCGTGGGAGCCGTCCTGTTCGAGTGCTTCCGGGCCGGGGAGCCCCTCCTGATCCCCATCTGGCTGGGGGCCGCGGCCTTGGGAGTGGGGGTCGTCGGGGCCGGTGCCTTTGCCGCGGTCCCGGGCTCCAAGGGCAAGCGGATCGAGAACGCCCCCGGGCTCTATCACGGCCTCCTGGCCGCGGGTCTGGGAGGTCCTGCCCTCCTGGTCGGGGGTGGTTTCTGGGCAACCGCCGCCTACCTGGTCCCGGAACTCTCTCCCTGGTGGCTGGCGAGCCTGGCCTTCTCGGGGTCGCTGGCGAGCGCGGTCGCCACCTCGATCACCCTCCTGGGACTGGCCCCGGTCACCTACGTCCTGGCCCGGACCCTCAGGCGGAGATTCCCGGGAGCCCCCGCCAAGGCCCTGCTCGCCGGACTGGTCTTCCCGCCCCTGGTGCCGTTCCTCGCCCTTCTCGGAGTCCTGGCCATGCACCTCCATGACCCGTTCTTCCCGGCGCTCGCCACCGTGCTCGGGGGTGCCGCGGCGGTCTCCGCCCATGCCGCGGCCGCCCTCCTGGGACTGGGGAAGGAGTCGCCCTCCACTCCCCGGCGCCTCCCGGGGGCCAAGGGATGACGCCAGGCAAGGGTGCGGTCCGGGGCCACCCGATCTACCTCGACAACAACGCCACCACCCCCATGGATCCCAGGGTCCTGGAGGCCATGCTCCCGTTCTTCTGCGAGCGGTTCGGGAACGCGGCCAGCCGCTCCCACGCCTTCGGGTGGGAAGCCGAGAAGGCCGTGGACCGGGCCCGCCGGCAGGTCGGGGAGCTGATCGGTGCCAGCGCCCGCGAGATCGTCTTCACCTCCGGGGCCACCGAATCCGACAACCTCGCCCTCCAGGGCACCTGGGCCGCCTACCGGGAGCGCGGGGACCACATCGTGACCTGCACCACCGAGCACAAGGCGGTCCTCGACACCCTCGACGCCCTCGAGACCCAGGGTCTGCGCACTACCCGCCTCGCCCCGGACGGCCAGGGACGGGTATCGCCCGGGCAGGTCGAAGCCGCCCTCGAACCCGGCACGATCGCGGTCTGCCTGATGCTTGCCAACAACGAGATCGGGACCCTGCACCCGATCGCGGAGATCGCGGCCATGGTGAGGAGCCGGGGCATCCTCGTGCTCTGCGACGCGGCGCAGGCGGTAGGCAAGATCCCGGTCGACGTCGAGACCCTTGGGGTCGACGTCATGGCACTGACCGCCCACAAGTTCTACGGGCCCAAGGGCGTAGGCGCCCTCTACGTCCGCCGTCGCGACCCGACGGTCATGCTCTCGCCGCTCCTCCATGGCGGGGGACACGAACGGGGCATGCGTAGCGGGACCTTGAACGTCCCCGGGATCGTCGGTTTCGGCGAAGCCGCGCGACTCGCCCAGGAGTCCCTGCCGACCGAATCCCGAACCCTCGCGGCCTGGCGCGATCGCCTCGAGGCCGGGATCCTCGAGAGTGTCGACGAGTGCACCCGGAACGGAGACCCGGACCATCGGCTCCCCGGCACTTCCAGCCTGTCGTTCCGCTGGGTGGACGGGGAGTCGCTGATGATGGGCCTCAAGGACGTGGCGGTCTCCTCGGGTTCGGCCTGTACCTCGGCCTCGGTGCGGGTGAGCCATGTGCTCGAGGCCATCGGCCTCCCGGACGACCTGGCCCACGCCACCCTGCGCTTCGCCTTCGGCCGGTTCAACCGGGACGAGGACGTCGCGCTCGCGGTCGAGCGGGTGGCCGAGACGGTGCAGCGCCTGCGACGGATGTCGCCCCGCTACCCGGGCAACCGCTCTGCCGGGAACCCCTGAGGGACCGACAGGGCTGTCGCTCCGGGCGGAGGCTTTCGGACCCCGCCGGGAACGCGGACGTCCCGGGCCTGGACCGGAGTCCGGACCCGGGACGACCTGGATCACCGGCCCCGCGTCAGGGGAAGAGCGGGAGACCCCGGGCCCCGGCCACCTCGAGGCTCTTCATCACGTCGATGCGACCTTCGCCGTAGCGGGCGTCCTTGCCCGGAGTCCCGAGGTCGAGAGCGCCCTTCTCGAAGGCATCCTCGAGCTGGTCGACCGAGGCGCCCGGGAGGGCCTGCTTGAGCAGGGCCATGGCCCCGGCCGCGTGAGGGCAGGCCATCGAGGTCCCGTTCATCGGCTGGTAGCCGCCGTCGGGCATGGTCGAGACGATCGCCACCCCGGGGGCGCTGACGTCGGGCTTCAGGAAGGTCTGCCCATCCCACTCGATCTCGCCGCCGGTGGAGAAGCTCGCCACCTTGTCGTTCCTGTCGGTGGCGCCCACCGCGAAGGCTTCCGGATACCCGCCCGGGACCGCCTTGGAACCGAGGCCGCTGTTCCCCGAGGCGAAGACCGGGACGATCCCGGCCTCCCTCCAGGCGACCACGATGTCCCGGAACACCCCGGCGCCGTCGCCCAGGCCGTCCTTGTCGGCGCCCCAGCTGTTCGACACCAGGGCCGGCTGGTCGTCGGTCGAGGGGTCCCCGTCGGGGTCGAGCATCCACTGCATGGCCGACAACAGGCCCGAGAGGGATCCGCCGCCGTTGGCGTTGAGCGCCTTGGCGACCACCAGCTTGGCCTTGGGAGCGACCCCCACGCCCTCGGCCACGATGCTTCCGGCCGAGTGGGTCCCGTGGCCCTGGTCGTCGTAGGGCTCGGTCTTCTGGCCCACGAAGTCCTTGAACCGGGCGACCTTCCCGGCGAGCGCCGGGTGGCTGGCCTGGACCCCGGTGTCGATATGGCCGACGGTGACACCCTCGCCGGTCAGGCCCTTCTCCTGCCAGGCCCGCAGGGCGCCGACCTTCTCGAGACCGTAGTTCTTGGGGGCCGGCGCCTCGGACGCCTCGTCCTCGGCCGGAGCCCCGTCCTCCTCGCGGTCGAAGCGCAGCCAGTCGAGCTCGCGGTCGAGCACGATCTGGCGCACATCGTCACGGGCCTGGAGCTTGGCCAGGAGATCCCGGTCGACCTCGGTGGCGATGCCGTTCACGGCCCAGAGGTAGGTGAGGCCGGCGCTCCGGCTCATCATGCCCACCTCGCTGCCTTCGCTGCCGAGCATCTCCCTGAGCCCCTGGGTGCTGGCATCGGCCACCACCCGGCGGCGGCCGGTCGGGCTCTCGGGCAGGGCGCCCATCGGGGTCGATGCTTCCTTGGCCAGGACCAGCACCTTCACGGGGGAGGCGTCGGCCTCCACCGCTTCCAGGACCGCGGCCTCGACCGATGCCTGATTCCTCAGGTTGGGTCGTTCGGCCGAGACCGGTGCCGGGGCCGCCATCAGGGCGACCATTCCCAGGGAGACGAGTTCCGGGACGCGCGAGCGCTTCTTCATACTGCATCCTCCTCGTTACGAGCCCCTCTGTCGGGGGCTCCCTCACTCCGCTGCCTCGCTTCTTCGAGGTCAGCAGGCGAACGTTAGTGAGGAAACGGGAAGTGTCCATCCCCCTTCCCATCGAATATTCGCGTCACGGGATCCGGACGGGTCGAGGCGCGCCCGCGGCCAAGCCCCCCGGACCGTTCAGCGGCCCAGGGCGAACCAGGCTGCGAGCAGGAAGGAGAGCAGCAGCGCGGCCGCGATCCGCACCAGCTGGCGCCGCGACAAGGCACCCCGATCCAGCGCGTAGAAGACCGGGTCCGGGGCTCCGAAGGTCCGTCGTATCCCTCCCCGGGCCCGTCCCATCGAGGGTCCCTCCTGATCGGGCCGGACGTCGAAGAGCTGGGCCACCGGAGGCCGATGCACCCAGGGCGCCGGGATCTCCCGCACCCGCCGGACCACCTCGTCGATGGCGGGCCGACGGGTCGGATCAGGGTCCAGCAGCGCGCCGACCAGCCGCGACACCTGGGTCGAGGCCCCGGTGGCCAGGGCGTCGAGATCGGTGGCCCGGATGCTCCGGTCCCGGCGGATCTCGAGGAAGTTCGGCCCCAGATCGGCATGCGGCACGAATCCGGCGATCACCTCGTAGAGGAGCGCCCCGAGCTGGTAGAGGTCCGAGGCCGCCCCTGACGGGTTGCCGTGCAGCGTCTCCGGGGGAAGATAGGCAGGCGTCCCCTCGATGGTGGGCGATCGCCGTCCGACCGATCCCAGGTCGAGCAGCCGGGTGCGATCGTCGGAGGTCACCACCACGTTCCCGGCGGTGATGTCGCCATGCGAGAGCCCGTGCTCGGAGAGCGCCTGCAGGGCACCGAGGAGGTCCCGGGCGATCTTCGGGAGGATGCGGACCAGGCGGGTCTGGGAACCCCGGATCAAGTGTTCGAGCGATTCGCCCTCGACCAGTTCGAGCACCGCCCAGGGTGGGTCCTCGTCCAGGTTCGAATCGAGCACCCGGACCAGCCGCGGATCCTCGAGTCCGGAGGCGGCCCGGACCCGGGACTCGAAGACTTCCCGCTCCCGGCGGCTCCGCCCCGGACGCAGGATCTTCACCGCCACCGGAGCCCGCCACCCGATCCGTTCGGCCCGGTAGACGTCCGAGGAGGTCCCGCGGCCGAGCAGGCCGAGGATGCGATAGGGACCGACCTGGACGGGGGCGACCGGCAACGGCTACCCCCGGGAACCGTCGGCAGGACGGACTGCCGGCCCCGGCACCTCCCGGCGCACGATCGTCCCGCTCCGGCCGGTGAGCTCGACGCTGCCTCCGAGAACCCGGAGACCCTGTCGGGCCAGCTTGGCGTACTCGTCCTCGAGTTCGATGGGACGCCCGATCCGTTCCCGGAGTTTCCCCTGGACGATCCGTTCGACGAAACGGGGGAGACCCCGGATGCGGACCCCGAGGTCCCGGACCCCGATCCGGGTCTCCTCCTGGAAGAGGATCCCGTCGAGCTCGACCCGCGGGAAGAAGCGGAACAGCAGGAAGCGGATCGGTCGGGTGGCCGCGATCCGCAGGCGCCCGGTCTCGGGTCCCTCCCGGACCTCGGCATCCACGAAACCGCCCTTGGCGATCAGGCGGTCGAGGTCGTCCATGGTGATCCGGACCTCGATCCGCAGGGGCACCGGTGCGACCGGCGCGATCCGGCCCACGCCGAGCTGGGCGTAGTCGAGCTCGACCGCCCCGATCTCGAGGTCGGCCGCCACCGGGAGGTCCCCGATGGTCCCCCTGGTCACCTTCAGCCGGCCCGAATCGGCGAGCAGGTGGAAGCGCTCGCCGTCGGTGCAGAGGCGCAGCCCCTCGAGGCGGAACTCGAATTCGAGGAGCCGCTTCTTCCACCGGGTCCGGAGGGCCCGCTCGAGCTCGCCCTGGATCTTCACGAGCCGCTCGGCGTCCAGGGCCATCTCCCTCCAGACAGGGGACGCGGCTCCCGGCCTTCCCCCCGAATCGACGGGAGAGGCGGACCCCGACGCCGCTGCGACCAGCGACGCCAGCCCGGCGAGAGCCAGGGCCCGGACCGACCCTCTCACGGGTCCGAGCCCCCGCCCTGGCCGAAGAGGGTCCGCACCTTGTCCCGGAGGGTGGCGGCGGCGGCCCCCACCTTCTCCCGCACGGCCTCGGCCGCGGCCTGGGCGCCGGACCGGATCTTCTCGGCCGCGGCATCCGAGACGATGCCCCAGAGGTCGGCGTCCCGGAGCGATTCGGCCCCGTCGAAGCGGTCCCGGGGAACCGCGCAGTCGAACTCGAGGCGCAGGTCCTTGCCCCGGTTCGCCAGCCAGGTCCGGAGCACCCCGGAGCCGCCAGATCCGTCGTCCCGTCCAGGAGTGGCGCCCTGGAGGACGAGTTTCCAGGTCATGGTGATCTTGCGGGCATCCCCCAGCGGCCACCGGCTCACCACCGAGAGATCGACCTTGCCGCCCCGCATCGCCCCCAGCGGCCCGCGCAGACGGCTGGCAAAGCTCTCGGCGTTCAGACCCGTCACCTTCCAGGTCGAGCGGTGCTCGCCCTCGACCTCCTCGAAGCCGACCTCGAAGGGCGCGTCCTGGATCTTGCCTGTGCCCTTCGACCGGAACAGCAGGTCGTAGAGGGACCAGTGGCTGCGGTACTCCTCGAGCCGGAGCTCGTCCACCAGCACCCGCACGGTGCGCGCCTCGCCGGAAGGGGGGTGGTTCACGATGTCGAGGGTGCACTGGCGCATGAAGGCGCTGCCCACCGAGAAGATCCCTCGTCCCACCTGGGGCGGCCGTTCCGCGGACGCCTTCTCGAAGACCTCGAAGCGGCCGCCGACGCCGGTCAGGTGGATCTCGTCGAAGCGCCACTCGGGTTCGAAGATCCGGAGCAGCGAGAGGTCGGCCACCGCGTGCCCGATCTTCAGTTCGAAAGCGTTGCGCCCCTCGACCTTGCGGGCGAGCGACATCCCGTCGAGCGCCAGCCGCCCGGTCGCCAGGTTGCCGGTGATGGCGTCGGCCTTGATCTGGGTGCCGCTGCGCTTCTGGACACGGCCGAATGCCAGCTCCGCCAGCGGCTGCAGAAGGTAGGAATTGGCGGCCAGCACCGTCACCGCCGCCAGTCCCAGGAAGGCGATCAACCCCTTGTGGATGGTCTGGAACACCTCGACCCGCTCCTTCCCTCGACTGCGTCCGGCGCCCCGGCTGGAGGTCCCGGCGCCCCCAAGTGTACGGCGGAAACCCACCCGGTTCCCGGCACTACACTCGGGGCGTGCAGGGAACCGGTCGGGTCCTCGTCGTCATGCCCACCTCCTGGGACCGGCCCCAGTTCCGGCGGGCGCTCCGCGACCATCCGGCTCCGCCCGAGATCGTCTACGGCTGCCCCGAGGACGCCGACTGTCCGGCGAGCCTCGATCCGGAGGCCTACGTGGAGGCGATCGCGGCCGGGCTCCACGGTCCCCTCACCGGGGTGACCAGCACCAGCGACTATCCGGGCGCGGCCCTGGCCTCCATGGTGGCCGCCCGCCTCGGCCTGCCGGGATCCCCCCCGGAGGCCGTGCTGCTCGCCGCCCAGAAACTCAAGGCCCGGGAGGTCCAGGCCCGGGTGGCGCCGGAGCACACCCCCCGCTTCGCCAGGATCGACCCTGGCGCCCGGCCCGTGGTGCCCCCCGACCTGGCCTTCCCCTGCTTCGTGAAGCCGGTCCGAGGCTCGTTCTCGGTGCTGGCGCGCCGGGTCGAATCGGCCCCTGAACTCGAGAGGCACGTCACCAGCCCCGAGGCCCGCGAGTACCTCGACGGCTACCTCTCCCTCTACCACCGCCTGCTGGCCGCCGCGCCCGGCTTGCTGGACGGGGCCAGGAGCTTCCTCGCCGAAGGCCTGCTCGAAGGCGATCTCGTCACCGTCGAGGGCTGGTGCCGGGGAGGCCGGGCGCACCTGCTGGGGATCGTCGATTCGCTCCTGCACCCCGGCACCCACAGCTTCGCCGGTTTCGAATACCCGAGCGCCCTGCCCCCCGACGTCCAGGCCCGCATGGCAGGGGTCGCCTGCCGGGTCGCCGAAGCCCTCGGTCTCCGGGACGGGCTGTTCAACGTCGAGATGACCTGGGACCAGGCCACCGGGAGGCTCGGCATCCTGGAGGTGAACCCCCGGGCTGCCGGCCAGTTCGGCGACCTCTACCTGGCCGTGGACGGCGTCTCCAGCTATCGGATCGCCCTCGACCTCTGCCAGGGGCGCCCCCCGCCGATGCCCGCTCCCGGGGGGCGCCACGCCTGCGCCGGCAGCTTCCCGCTCCGGATCTTCTCCCCTTCCCGCTTCCTCCGGGTTCCCGACCCCGACGAGATCGCCGCCCTCGAGGCCCGCCACCCCGATCTCACCGTCTGGAACGAGGTCCGGCCCAACCAGGTGCTCGACGACTTCCTCCGCGGCGAGGACGGCTCCAGCGCCCGGTACGGCGTGGTGAACCTGGCCGCCTCCTCCCGACCCGCCCTCCGGGACCGCTTCGAGGCGATCCGGGAGGAGCTCGGCTACCGGATCGAGCCGCTCCCGCTTCCGGCGGTCCGTCAGGGCGCAGCCGGGGAGGGGAAGGCTGTCACCGCGCCCCCTGGGCTCATGAAGATTGACCCGCCAGGCTCGCCCTCCTAGAATGTCGGCTCCCGCCCGATGGGGGCGGGTGCGTCATGGCTCCGGCCCGATCCGGGTGCACCTCACCGGTGCCGTCCGGGTGCCTGGGAGCCGTCGCCGACCACGCTGCGAGGAGTTTCTCCACCATGGCAATGCCGAAGACCAAGCGGAACCGAACCTTTGGCCGGAACCGCCGGGCGTTCTATTACCGCAAGGTCCCCACCCAGCAGACCACCAAGTGCCAGCTCTGCGGAGCCCTGAAGCGCGCCCACTACATGTGCGGCGAGTGCGGAGCCCATACCAACGGCAAGGGCAACCACCTCCAGCTCGTCGAGACCGAAGACTGAGACGGGGAACGGTTCTCCGCACCACATTCTCCACCGGAAGCGGGGCGCGGTGTGACCATCGTCGTCGTCGATGCCATGGGCGGTGACCATGCACCCGCCGAGGTGATCGCCGGCGCACGCCTGGCCGCCGACGAGTCCGACCGGGAGATCGTCCTGGTGGGACCCGAGTCCGAGCTCAGGGCAGGCGGCGCCGAGCATCCCCGGATCCGGATCCTCCATGCTCCCGAGGTGATCGGGATGGGGGAACATCCCGCCCAGGCATTGAAGAAGCGGCCCGGGAACTCCATCTCGGTGGGCCTGCGCCACGTCAAGGAGCACCCGGGTTCCGCCTTCGTCTCCGCCGGCTCCACCGGCGCGGTGATGGCCGGGGCCCTGTTCGTCCTGAAGCGGCTGCCCGGGGTGGAACGACCGCCCATCGCCAGCGTGATCCCCACCTTGAAGGGGTCGGTGGTGGTGGCCGACGTCGGCGCCAACGTGGACTGCAAGCCTTCCCACATCGGCCAGTTCGCCCTCATGGCCGCCGCCTACGCGCGCTTCCTGAACCGGATCGAGGATCCCGGCGTGGGCCTGCTCAACATCGGCAGCGAGCCTACCAAGGGCGACGAGCGCACCCAGGAGATCTTCGCCCATCTCTCGTCGCTCCCCGGCATCCGGTTCGTCGGCAACGTCGAGCCCGAGGCCATCTACGCCGGCGGGGTCGACGCGGTGGTCACCGACGGCTTCGCCGGCAACATCTTCCTGAAGACCAGCGAAGCGGTCGCCGGGATCGTGACCGGGATGGTCAAGGAGGCCCTGGCGGCCTTCCGCGGCCAGGGATCCCTGCCCGGGGGTCTGGCCCAAGGCCTGGCCCAGGGGCTCTCCCGGTTCGACCCCCACCATTCGGACTACGCCGGGGCCCCCTTGCTCGGAGTCGACGGCACCGCCTTCATCGTCCATGGTGCGGCCCGCCGCGAGACCATCCGCAATGCCATCCGGGTGGGAGGCAAGGTGGCGGCCAGCGGCTATCTGCAGCACATCCGGGGCCTCTTCTCGGAGAGGAAGCCGGAGACCCATGCGATCTGACCTGCCCCGAGCGGTCGTCACGGGCCTGGGGATCTACCTGCCGCCCAAGGTCCTCACCAACCAGGATCTCGAGAAGTTCCTCGACACCTCCGACGAATGGATCCGGGAACGGACCGGGATCCGGCAGAGGCACGTCATCGAGGAGGGGATGGCCACCTCGGACATGGCGGTGGAGGCCGGCCGCAAGGCCCTCGAGGACGCCGGGCTGGGTCCCCAGGATGTCGACCTGGTGATCGTCGCCACCTTCACTCCCGACCATCCCTTCCCCTCGACGGCCTCGATCGTCCAGGCCAAGCTCGGCTGCACCCGCGCCGGCGCCTTCGACATGGAGACCGCCTGCACCGGCTGGATCGCCGGCATGGCCACCGCCACCATGTGGATCCAGGGAGGCGGGGCGAAGACCGTCCTGATGATCGGCTCCGACGCCGCCACCCGCTCGCTCGACTGGAAGGACCGGAGCACCGCGGTGATCTTCGGGGACGCCGCCAGTGCCGCGGTCCTGCGCCCCGAGGGCAAGGGTTTCCGGATCCTCTCCACCTATCTGGGATCCGACGGCAACGGCCTCACCCACCTCTGGGCTCCGGCCGGGGGCAGCCGCCGTCCTACCACCCCGGAGACCGCCGCGGCCGGCGAACACCTGATCCACATGGAAGGCAAGGCCACCTACAAGTTCGCCGTGAAGGCCATGGCGGACTCGGTCCTGGAGGCCTGCCGCCGGGCCGACGTGCCCCTCTCCGACGTGAAGCTCCTGATCCCGCACCAGGCCAACGCCAGGATCATCGAAGCCGCTGCCAAGCGGCTCGAACTCGACCCCTCCAGGGTGCTCATCAACATCGACCGCTACGGCAACACGGTGGCGGCCTCGATCGGAATCGGCCTCTACGAAGCCCGTCAGGAAGGCCGCCTGTCCCCCGGGGACGTGGTGGCCTTCGCAGGCATGGGGGCCGGTCTCTCCTGGGGGGGGATCGTGGCCCGGTGGATCGGATGACCAGAGAAGTGCAGGACAGGGAGGCGAGCCGGCCGTGAAGACCGCATTCATCTTTCCCGGACAGGGATCCCAGGTCGTGGGCATGGGCAAGGAACTGGCGGACGCCTTCCAGGTCGTGCGCGACACCTTCGCCGAGGTCGACGAAGCCCTCGAGTTCGGCCTCTCCAAACTCTGTTGGGAAGGTCCGGAGGAGGAGCTCAAGCTCACCTACAACACCCAGCCCGCGCTGCTCACCACCTCGGTGGCGATCCTCCGCCTGGTCCAGCAGGCCGGGATCCCCCCCACCTACGTGGCGGGCCACTCGGTGGGCGAGTACGCCGCCCTGGTGGCGGCCGGGGTCATCGACCTCCCGACCGCGGCCCGGCTCACCCGGTTGCGGGGCAAGCTCATGGACACGGCCTGTCCCTCGGGCAAGGGCGGGATGGCCGCCCTGGTGGGGCTGGAGCGGGACCAGGTCTCGGCGCTGTGCGAGAAGGTCAAGGAGATCGGGGTGGTGGCCCCGGCCGCCTACAACTGCCCTCGCCAGGTGGTGGTGGCCGGCGAGATCCGGCCGCTCACCGAGGTGGTCGCCCAGGCCAAGGCCGTGGGTGCCGCCTCCGCCACCATGCTCCCGGTCTCCGGGCCCTTCCACTCGCCCCTCATGCAGACCGCCGCCCAGGGCTTGAAGGACCGGATCCTGGGCGCCGGCTTCAAGGACGCCAAGGCCCCCATCGTCTGCAACGTCGACGCCCGCCCCCACTCCCGGGCCTCCGACCTGGGGATGCTGCTGATCGGCCAGCTCACCCTCCCGGTCCGCTGGCAGGACTCGATCGAGTACATGACGGAGCAGGGAGTCCGCTGCTACCTCGAGATGGGGCCGGGCCGGGTGCTCACGGGGCTCAACAAGCGGATCAACAAGGCCCTCGAGACCCACAACATCCAGGACGTCAACAGCCTGGAGAAGACCATCGGCTTCTTCCAGTCGAACGCCGATTTCCCGGTCTCCAAGGTGGTTGACGGCCCCGCGGAGACCGTGAGAAGGTAGTCGGACCATGGAAGAGGTGGCCATCGTCACCGGGGGCTCGCGCGGCATCGGCAGATCGATCTGCCATCGTCTCTCCGCGCTCGGCTTCCGGGTGGCGGTGGTGGCGACCTCTGAGGAGGGCGCCGCCAAGGTGGCCTCCGAGCTCCAGGCGAACGGTGGCCCGGCCGCCAGCGCCCACGCCACCGACGTCTCCGATCCCGCCCAGGTGGACAAGCTCGTCGACGAGGTGCTCG
>CAYOHP010000002.1:0-49419 GCA_964403795.1 uncultured bacterium
TGCCGGCGGGAATCGGCTCCGACCCGCACCACCGGCATCGTCTGGGTGGGGGCGGCATTGAAGCGCGGCTCGAGGGGGGCCACCTCGTCGATCCCGAAGAGCTGGGCCAGGATCTCCGCCGGGGTTCGCAGCAGGTAGCGGCCGCACATGCCGGCCATGGTACCCGACGCCAGGCAGGTCGCTGCCCGGGGGCCGACCCTGGGCTACATTCCTCCCGGGAGGTCGCGATGGAGCTCTCGGATCGTTTCTCGGACGCCCTGGCCTACGCCAACCGGCTCCACCGCGAGCAGAAGCGCAAGGGGACCGAGATCCCCTACCTCGCCCACCTCCTGGCGGTCGCCAGCCTGGCACTGGAGGCTGGCGCCGACGAGGACGAGGCGATCGGCGCCCTGCTCCATGACGCGGTCGAGGACCAGGGCGGGCAGCCCACCCTGGCCGAGATCCGGACCCGCTTCGGGGAGCGGGTGGCAGGCATCGTCGAGGGTTGCACCGACGCCGACGTGATCCCCAAGCCGCCCTGGCGGGAACGCAAGGAGCGCCACCTCGAACACCTGAAGACGGCCGCGCCCTCGGTCCGCCTGGTCGCCTGCTGCGACAAGCTCCACAACGCCCGCGCCATCGTCGCCGAGCTGCGGGTCCACGGAGTCGCCACCTGGGAGCGGTTCAAGGGCGGCCGGGACGGGACGCTCTGGTACTACCGGGCCTTCCTCGGGCTCTGGGGCGAGGCCGAGAAGACCCCGCTCCACGCCGAACTGTCGCGGGTGGTCGCGGAGATGGATGCGCTGGCCGACGGTCCGGTCGCCCGGGCCGACTCGACCAGCAAGGAGATCGTGCTCTGAGGGCCCGCTACCGGTAGTTGGGATTCCCGCTCCCGGGGCGATTCCCCAGGATCTCCTCGATCGAGGCCATCACGTCGTCGTCCATGGCAGCCGCCACGTCCAAGGCCTTCATGTTCTCGACGACCTGTTCGGGACGTGACGCACCCGTGATCACGGTGCTGACCCTGGGATTCTTGAGGCACCAGGCGATCGCCAGCTGCGCCATGGAACAGCCGAGGTGGTCGGCGATCCGGGGCAGCAGGCGCACCTTCTCGAGCCGCTGCTGGCCCTCCTCGCTCTCGAACATGCGTCGCAGCCACTCGTAGCCGGGGAGCGCCAGCCGGGATCCGTCGGGGATCCCCTCGTTGTACTTGCCGGTGAGGAGACCGCTCGCCAGCGGACTCCAGATCGTGGTCCCCAGGCCGATCTCGGTGTAGAGCCGCTCGTACTCCTTCTCGACCCGCTCGCGATGGAACATGTTGTACTGCGGCTGCTCCATCTGGGGCGGGACGAGGTGCTCCCGCCGGGCCACCGCATAGGCCTCCATGATCTGCTGGGCGCTCCATTCGCTGGTGCCCCAGTAGAGGACCAGTCCCTGATCGATGGCCCAGTTCATCGCCCGCACCGTCTCCTCGATGGGGGTCTCCGGGTCGGGACGATGGCAGAACAGCAGGTCCACGTAGTCGAGCTGGAGGCGACGGAGCGAGGCATGCAGACCGTCGAAGATGTGCTTGCGGGACAGACCCTGGTGGTTGGGCCCGGGGCCGCCCCAATAGAGCTTGGTCGAGACCACGAGGTCGGAGCGACGCCATCCCGAGCGGCGGATGACCTTACCCATGAGGACCTCGGACTCGCCGTCGGCGTACACCTCGGCGTTGTCGAAGAAGTTCACGCCGGCGTCGAAGGCAGCCTTCATGCAGTTCCAGGCCAGGTCCTCGTCGAGCTGCTTGCCGAAGGTGACCCACGAGCCGAAGGACAGCGCCGAGACCTTGATGCCGGCCGAGCCGAGCCGCCGATACTCCATCTACCGGACCTCCGTCCTCATCCTACCCTCGGTCCCGGAGCGCCTTCTCCGCGAACCACACCCCCGCGAACACCTTGGGATCCACCACGCAGCCGCCCCCGGCGAGCTTGTCCCGGATCCAGGCCTCCACCCCGGCGACCGGCACCAGGTGCACCTCGATGTCCTCGTGGCCGTCGCCCCCGCCCGCCGAGACCTTCTCCAGGCCCTCCGCCAGGTAGAAGGTGGCGGTCTCAGGGGACAAGCCGGGGGAGACCGGTCCCCCGTAGAGGCGCGTCATGCGCTCGGCGCGGTAGCCGGTCTCCTCCTCCAGTTCCCGGACCGCGGCCTCGGCCGGATCCTCGCCCTCGCTGCCCGGGATGTCGCCGAACAGGCCCGCCGGCAGCTCGAGGACCTTGGTGCCCACGATCGGACGCCCCTGTTCGAGGAGGACAAGGTGCCGGTCCCGGGTGACCCCGACGATGACGACCGCACCCGGCGTGTTGGTCCGCTCCGCCCATTCCCAGCGGCCCCGGCGCACCAGGCGCAGGAACCGTCCCTCCCCCAGGATCTCCTTCCCTTCCCCCCCGGCAGGGAGCCGCGGGTCGCGGCTGTCGACGACCACCACGCCGGCCCGGGCCAGCTCCTCGAAAGCGCGCTCCGAGTCCCCCGGCTCGCGCTCTACGCCCCGGCAGGCGTCCCGGATCACCCAGGTCTCGAAGCCCTGTTCCCGGGCGTCGAGGGCCGTGAACTTGACGCAGTAGTCGGTGGCCAGGCCGACGACCACGACACGGTCCACGGCCCGCTCCCGCAGGTACCCGGCCAGTCCGGTGGCCCGTCGGCGCCCGTTGTCGAAGAAGCCCGAGTAGCTGTCCACGGACGGGTCCTCGCCCTTGCGGAACACCGCATCGATCCTGGCGCCTTCGAGCTCCGCCACCAGCTCGGCTCCCCGGGTCCCCTGGACGCAATGGTCGGGCCAGAGGACCTGGTCGATCCCGTTCCAGCGGATCACCTCGAAGGGGCGATGGCCCGGCTGGTTCGAGGCGAAGCTCCCATGGTCCCCGGGATGCCAGTCCTGGGTGGCCACCACCAGGTCGAAGCGGGGCAGCAGGTCGAGCACCACCGGCAGGATCCGGTCGCCCTCGGTCACCGCCAGGGCTCCCCCGGGGAGGAAGTCGTACTGGATGTCCACCAGGACGAGGCAGCTCTTGGTCATGGCGTCGGCGGCCCTCCTCAGATCTCGAAGTGGAACCCCTCCTGGACGAGCTGGTCGTAGCGCTTGCGGTCGAAGCTGTAGAGCCGGGCCGCCCGGTGGCGGACGTCCTGCTGCACCTCCTCGAGGTCGGTCAGCACCTCCATCGCCAGGATCTTCTTGCGGAAGTTGCGCTTGTCCAGGGGACGCTCCAGGATCACCTCGTAGAGGCGCTGGAGCTCCGTCAGCGTGAACTTGGGGGGCAGGAGTTCGAAGCCGATCGGCTGGTACCGGACCTTGCCGCGCAGCCGGGCGAGGCCCATGTCCACGATCCGGGCATGGTCGAAGGCCAGCTTCGGCAGGTCGGCGACCGAGAACCAGGCGGCCTCGGCGGCATCGGTGGCGGCCCGGACCTTGTGGTCCGAGAGCTTCACCAGGGCGTACCAGGCCACGCTCACCACCCGCTCGCGGGGGTCGCGGTCCAGGTCCCCGAAGGTGAAGAGTTGCTCCAGGAAGACCCTCCGGAGCCCGGTCTCCTCCTCCAGTTCGCGGCGGGCCGCCTCCTCCAGGGTCTCGGTCACCCGGACGAACCCGCCGGGCAGGGCCCAGCGCCCCCGGTACGGCTCGAGGTCACGGCGGATCAGGAGGACTTCCAGCTCCCGATCCGCCAGGTCCACGCCGAAGACCACGCAGTCCACGGCCAGCGCCGGTCTCGGATACTCGTAGGTGGCGGTCAAGGGTGGACCTCGGCGTAGGTGCGCAGCCTCGCCAGCTCCCTCCGGAATCCCCCGGAGAGGATCGGGAATCGGCACCAGCTGCGGGGATCCAGGTTCTTGTCGTCGAGGTGGAAGCTCGGCGCATAGCGCTCCCGCTTCCACTGGTTGCGGCTCCAGAGATTGAAGAACCGCTCCACCCACTCGACGAGCTGCGGACGGGTATACCCGGGGTAGCGGACCCGCATCAGACGATAGACGTCGATGGGACCATGCTTGTCCCGGATGGCGGCTCCCTCGATCGCATCCAGCAGGTCGTAGGGCATGAGGTCGCCTTCGTCGGTCTGCCTGTCCGCCGGGGGACGCAGCTCGGCGGTCGGCTGCTGCCGGTTGACCGCGGCCAGGGCCGGGATCGGACCGGAGCCGGCGGGTCCCTCGGTTTCCAGCCAGCGGAGCCAACGACGCAGGAAGTCCTTGTCGATGCCGGCGATCGGGCTGAGGCCGCCCGAGGTGTCCCCGTCCATGGTGGCGTAGCCCACCGCGGCCTCCGAGCGGTTCGAGGTCGAGAGCAGCAGGGCGTTGCGGATGTTGGCGAGCATCCAGATCCCCGGCGACCGGACCCGGGCCTGGATGTTCTGCAGGGCAACGTTGTCCCGGGTCCAGTCCAGCGGTCGTGCCAGCGCCGTCTCGACCAGGCCGCGGTAGCCCTGGACCAGTGCCTCGACATCGAACTCATGGTGCTCGGCACCGATCGCCTCGGCCACGTCCCGGGCCGCGGCCCGGGTCACGGGACCGCTGTTGGCCGTGGACTGGTAGGCCACCAGGAGCAAGCGGCGCACCAGGGCGCGGACGTCCTTGGCCTCGGCGAGACCCGGGACGTAGGCGAGACGAGCCTTCAACCCCTCGATCCCCAGCTCGGCCGCGGCCCGCTCGACCATGAGGGCCACCAGGCACGAGACCGCAGCCGAGTCGGCCCCGCCGGAGATGGAGACCACGAACCCCTGGCTCCGGCTCTTCCTCAGGTAGTCGAACAGCGCCAGGGTCTCGGCCCGGGTGAACTCCTCTTCCTTCAGGCGGGACGAGCTGCTCCAGGCCTCGGGGGTCGCCCGCGCCAGCTCCGGCTCGCGCTCCGGGAACCGGTAGGGGACCTTCACCAGCCCTTCCGGGTCGCGGTCGAACCGGGTCCGGAAGGTGGCGGTCCCGGCCCGCATCCTGCGGCTCCAGTCGACATCCACGAGGGCGCTGGTGACCAGCGACTCCCGGTACGAGAACCGGGGGCCCTCCGCCACCAGGCGCCCCTCGCTGGCGATCAGGGCTCCACCGTCGTAGATGGCGCGCCCCGCCTCGTTGCCGAGCAGGTTGGAGTAGACGTAGGCGACCCCGAAGGCCCGCGACCCCTCGACCACGAACCGCTTGCGGACCTCGAGCTTCCCGAACGAGAAATGGCTGGCGCTCGGGTTCAGGATCACCTGCACGCCGCGTGCGGAGAGCGCCCCGCCGGGGCGGTCGGCGACCCATGCGTCCTCGCAGATCTCGAAGCCGATCCTGACCCCCCCCACGTCGAAGACCAGGTCCCCGGCCGGGATCTCGACCCCCGAACGCGACACCGACTCGAACACGCCTTCCGGCCACGGCTTGAACCAGCGGGGCTCGTAGTGGATCCCGTCCCCGGCCAGGTTCTTCTTGGCGACCAGGCCCGAAACCTTGCCGTCGACCACCAGGCAGACCGCGTTGTAGAGCGCGCCATGGCAGGAGACGGGGAGCCCCAGGGAGACGACCATGCCGCGGGTCTCGGGGAGGATCTCGCCCAGGACCTCCCAGGACATCTCCTCGGTGGAGGGCGAGTGGAAGGCGTCCTCGCAGCCGTAGCCGGGCACGCACATCTCGGGGAGGCACAGGATCGAGACGTCCTGTTCCCGCGCCTCCCGGACGGCGGCGACGATCCGTTCCCGGTTGCCGTCCCAGTCGAGCGGCGTCTGGTTCAGGACCGCGGCCGCGACCCGTACGTACCTCACTCGAGCACCCCCGCGACTTCGTCGGCCAGGAGCGATGCCACCGAGACCACCTCCAGGAAGTCGTCCGCCAGCTCCCGGGCCCGCGGATGCGAGTCGGTCACCACCAGCCGGTCCAGAACCCCGGCACTCCGGATGCGTGCCAGGCTGTCGCCGGGAAGGACACCGTGGGTCGCCACCGCCGCCACCCGGACGGCCCCTGCCGAGCGGTAGGCCTCGGCCGCCCGGAGCAGGGAGCTGCCGGTCCGGATCATGTCGTCGTAGATCACGACCTCGCGGCCCTCGACCTGGGCGCTCACCGCGGTGATCTCGGTGACCCGGTCGCTGACCCTCTTCTTGTAGACGAAGGCGGGATCGACCCCGAGCTCGTTGGCGAGCGACTGAACCCACTTGGCCCGCCCTGCGTCGGTGCAAGCCAGCACCGGGTCGGTCCCGCCCAGCGACCGGACGGCCTGCAGCACCACCGGCCGGGCCGAGACGTGCTGGGGGACGATGTCGCCCTCGAAGTAGTGGGTCACCCCCTCGGCGTGGAGATCGAGCAGGATCACCCGGTTGTCGGTGTCGGCATGGGGGATGCTCGAGAGGAGACGCGCCCTGGTCTTGGCCGTCACCACTTCGCCCGGGCGCACCGCCCGCTCCATGGTCGAGTACCCGAAGTAGGGCACCACCAGGACGACGCTCCTGGCCCCGAACTTGGCACAGGCACAGGCGAGGTCGTAGATCTCCAGGGTGTCGGCAGCCGTGGCGGTACCCCCCACCAGCGCCACGTGCCGGCCCCGGACCGAGGACGCGATCCTGAGGTAGACCTCCCCGTCGGGGAACTCCTTGCGCACCAGTTCGCCGGCGACGAGTTCGGGCCGGGCCGCGAGCATGGCCTTCGCCAGGTCGCGGTAGGTCGGGGTCGAGAACACGGTCACGGTCCCCTGGTCGCGGCTCACGGGTCGATCCCCCGCGCCCGGGTCACCAGCTCGGTCTTGAAGCGGTGAAGGCCCTTCTCCAGACCGACCGGATAGGTGTGGGGATTCTCGAACCGGCGGGTGCCCGGATGCAGCGACTCGAGGCCGGCGGCAGCCCGGGCCCGCACCTCGGCGAGCGGCGGCGGCTGGTAGACCCTCTCCCCGGCGCGGAACATGGGAACCAGCAGATCCTCCCCCTGGGCCTCCGCCTCGATCCGCTTCTGGCGGGTCGGATCCAGGGGGTCCACCACCACCCGGGAGGTGCCGGCCGGCGTGAGTTCGTCGTGAATCATGTCGGCGACCAGGCGACCGTCGACCCGGAAGCGCCGGACCTGCAGGATCCCGGGGGTGGAGATCTTGATCGCTTGCTCCGAGAGCTTGATCCTGTGCTGCCAAGTCCCGCCCGGATCCCGGATCGCCCCGAGCTTGTAGACCCCGCCGAGCGCCGGCTGGTCGTAGGCGGTCACCATCTTGGTGCCGACGCCCCAGAGGTCGATTCTGGCGCCCTGGTCCTCCAGGCTCCGGATCAAGTGCTCGTCGAGATCATTGGAGGCCACCACCGCGGCCTTGGGGAAGCCGGCCTCGTCCAGGATCCGGCGGGCCTCGGCGCTCAGGAACGCCAGATCCCCCGAGTCGAGCCGGACCCCGACCATCTCATGGCCGCGCGCCCGGAGCGCCTTGCCGACCTCGACCGCGTTCCGGACGCCCTGGATCGTGTCGTAGGTGTCGACCAGGAACACGCAGTTGTTGGGCATGGCCGCGGCATAGGTCTCGAAGGCTTCCCGTTCGTCGTCGAAGGTCATCACCCAGCTATGGGCGTGGGTGCCCTTGACCGGGATCCCGTAGAGCTTGCCGGCCAGCACGTTGGAGGTGGCGGAGACACCGCCGATCCAGGCCGCCCGGCTGGCCGAGAGCCCGCCGTCGACTCCCTGGGCCCGCCGCAGGCCGAAGTCGACCACCGGCTTGCCCTTGGCCGCCAGGCAGACCCGGGCCGCCTTGGTGGCGATCAAGGTCTGGAAGTTCACCATGTTGAGGAGCGGCGTCTCGACCAGCTGGCACTGGATGAGCGGGCCCTTGATCCGGATCAGGGGCTCCTGGGGGAAGACCACCGTCCCCTCGGGGATGGCGTCGACGTCGGCGGTCCACCGCAGGTCGCCGAGAGCCTCCAGGAAGGCGTGCTCGAACAGAGGAGCCCCGTCGTTGCCGGTGAGGCTCGCCAGGTACTCGAGGTCGGAGGCCTCGAAGCGCAGGTCCTCCAGGAACTCGAGGACCGGTTCCAGCCCGCAGGCGACGGTGAAGCCACCCTGGAACGGGTTCTTCCGGAAGAACAGGTGGAAGACGCCTTCCCGGTCGGCCAGCCCGCTCTTCCAGTAGCCGTAGGCCATGGTGAGCTGGTAGAGGTCGGTGAGCAGGCCCAGCGAATGCCGGTAGAGACGATCCAGGTTCCGCATCCGGTCCTCCTGCCTTCGCCTCTATAAGTGTAACGCATACACTTAGAAAGACAAGCCCCTGCCCGTCACCGTACTCCACGATCGTGCTACAACGTCCGCATGGTGCAGGGGGATCGACTCTGGCGGGGGATCCGCGGTCTGTGCGGGATCGCGGCCCTCTCGTTCGCGATCGTCGGGAGCCTGTTCTTCCTGGTCCCGGACCAGGTGCTCGCGACCCTGGAGGCGGCGGGATCCGCCTTCGGCGACTTCGCCTCCCTGCCTCCCGGCGGGGCTCGCTTCTGGGGCGCCCTGACCGCGGCCTACATGGCAGTGGTCACGGCGCTGGCCGCGCTGGTGTGGGCGGATCCCCTGCGCTTCGCCGAGCTGCTCCCGGCATTGGCGGTCGGCAAGGCCACCTCCAGCCTGACCACCCTCTGGCTCTACCGGACCGACCGGCCGGCCTTCGCCTACCTCGCCAACTTCGTGGTCGACGGTTCGATCGCGGTGCTGGCGCTGGCCAGCTTCGGGGCGCTGCTCTGGCTCCGGTTCTGTGCCGACCAGGACCTCTTCCCCTCGGCCCCAGACCCCTTCGCCTCCCCCCGGGCGAGGACCGCCTGGCACACCTTCGTCTCCACCATGCTCCCCTCGCATCCCGATCCGGATCGCCTGGTCCTCGAGTTCCGCGACTTCCTCGAGGGCGAGCACCCGGCCGCTCCCCGGCTGGCGACCTGGCTGGTGCTGGGCCTCGACCTCGCCCCGCGCCTGGTCCCGGGCCACCTCCGCTCCTTCACCTCCATGGATCCGGCGGCCCGGGCCGGATGGCTCCGGGCCTGCTACCAGTCCCCCTGGCTGGTGGTCCGCCAGCCGGTCGCCGATCTCCGCTTCCTCTTCCTCACCATGGCCTACGGCACCCAGGACCTGGCCCGCGAGGTCGGCTACCCGGGTCCCGAGCCGACCGGTCCCCGGGAGGCGTCATGACCACACCGGCTGGCCCCCTGGCATCGACGCCCAGCCGCACCGAGGCTCTCGCCTGCGACGTGGTGGTGGTGGGTTCGGGGGCCGGCGGCGCGGTGGCCGCGGCCCGGCTCGCGGAGGCCGGCCTGGACGTGGTGGTGCTCGAGGAAGGCGACCAGGTCGAGACCGCGGAGATGGTCGGGGACCCGCTGGCGGCCTTCCGTCGCATGTATCGGGGGCGAGGACTGACGGCCACCGTGGGCATCCCCCGGATCCCGCTCCCCCTCGGGCGCACCCTGGGAGGCACCACGGTGGTGAACTCCGGCACCTGCTTCCGGGCCCCGGGCTTCGTGCTCGATACCTGGGCCCGGGAGTTCGGGCTCCGGGGCCTGGGGGAAGGCGGCCTCGATCCCTGGTACCAGCGGGTCGAGGCGGACCTCTCGGTGGCCCCCGTGCCCGAGGAGCACCTCGGCGGGAACTCGCTCGTCTTCCGCAGGGGTGCCGAGCGCCTCGGCTACGCCGGCGGACCGATCCCCCGCAATGCCAAGGACTGCCGGGCCACCGGGGTCTGCGTCTTCGGCTGTCCGCGCGGGGCCAAGCAGTCGATGCAGGTGAGCTACCTGCCCCGGGCCCGGGACGCCGGCGCCCGTCTCCTGGTGCGGACCCGGGTCGACCGCCTGCTCCGGGAGGGCGACCGGGTGGCGGGCGTGGAGGGCACGGTGCTCGGTCGCGACGGCCGCCCCGAGGCCCACGGGTTCTCGGTCCGGGCCCGGACCACGGTCCTGGCGGCCGGCGCGGTGCACACGCCCCTGCTGCTGGCCGCCAGCGGGTTGGCCGACGCCCACACGGGACGACACCTCCGCATCCATCCCTCGGCCCGGGTGGTGGCCCTCTTCGACGAGGAGGTCGTGGGGCACCGGGGCGTCCCCCAGGGCTACCACGTGCGCCAGTTCGAGGCCGAGGGGATCTTCCTCCAGGGCATGTTCCTCCCGCCGGGCGTCGAGTCCCCCTCGGTCCCGGGGGTGGGAGGCGAGCTCGAATCGCGGATGGAGCGCTACCGCCACCTCGGGAGCTTCGGCTGCCTGGTCTCCGACTCCGGGGAGGGATCGGTGTCCCTGTTGCCGGGAGGCATGCCGCTCCTGCGCTACGACCTCTCGCCCCGGGACCATGCCAAGCTGCTCCGGGGAATCGGTCTGGTCGCCGAGACCTTCTTCGCGGCCGGCGCCCGCGAGGTCTACCTGCCGGTCCACGGACACCGGGTGCTCGAGGACCCGGACGGGATCCGCGGCCTCACCGACCGCCCGCCTCCCGCGTCGGCCCTCGAACCCATGGCCTTCCATCCCATGGGGACCGCCAGGATGGGGAACGACCCCCGGGCCTCGGTCGTCGACGAACTCGGTCGCCACCACCGGCTCCGCGACCTCCTGGTGGTCGACGCCAGCCTGTTCCCCGGCTCGACCCACACCAACCCCCAGATGACGATCATGGCGATCGCCCTCCGGGCCTCGGAGGCCCTGGCGGAACGACTGGGGCGGAAGGGCTGAAGTACGGCTTGGGCGCCTTGGGGTCACCCGCCAGGCCTCGTGTACCCTGGGTACGGGAGGACTCTTGAGCCTCGACTCCACCTCGCCGAATGGACGCTGCGAAGTCTGTCGCGAGCTGCTCGCCGGCCGCAGCCTGGCGACCTGCGAGGTCTGCGGGACCGCCCACCACCAGGACTGCTGGGACTACGTCGGGAACTGCTCGACCTACGGCTGCGAGTCGACCCGGTTCGTCACCGACCAGGGCCGACACAAGGTCGGATCGCTGCGCCACGTGGTCCGCTCCCAGCTGAAGTCGGACGGCCTGGGGATCGATCGCCCCGGCAACGGCATGGCGGTGCTGGGTGTCGCCATCGCCCTGCTCGGCGCCGCCACCATGCGGATCGTCTCGTTCTTCCGCGAACCGACGGACGCCGACCCCAACGCTTCGTTCCTGGGTAGCGAGGGGAGGTCGGGAGGTTCCGCCCCGAGGTCGGCCAGCGGCTGGCTCCCGGCCCCCGATCCGATCCTGGTCCCCAAGGGAACCAACCCGGACGGCTATCGGACCTTCGAGAACGCCCGGGACGGCTCGACCATGATCCTGATCCCCGAGCATGGCGGGATCGGTCCCTTCCTCATCTCCCAGCACGAGGTCACCGCCGGCCAGTACTACCGCTTCGCCGGATCGGGGCTCTTCAAGGGGCGGGAACAGTCCCGAAACCCTAACCGCCCGGTGGTCCTGGTCCACTGGAAGCAGGCCCAGGAGTACTGCGCCTGGGTCGGGGGCCGCCTCCCCACCGAGGCCGAATGGGACCTGGCGGCCCGGGGTCCGAGCCGCCTGCCGTTCCCATGGGGACGTTCCGCATCGAGCCGGGGCGAATGGCCGGCCAACGTCGGCAAGATCTCCCATCTGCTGCAGCACGCCAACGGAGCCCAGTACGCCCTCCTGGCGGGGCGGCACTGGAACGACTATCTCGCCCCGGTCGGCAGCCATCCCCAGGGAGCCAGCCCTTACGGGGTGCTCGACATGGTGGGCAACGTCGACGAGTGGTGCGCCGACGACTGGGAAGGCGGCCAGGGCAGTCGGGTGACCCGGGGAGGCTCCTGGCTCCTCCCCGAGGAGAACGCCGGCAGCTCGTGGCGATCCCACTGGCACTGGGAAGGCATCCGGGGCGATCTCGGCTTCCGGGTCGCTCGCGATCCTCCCAGGGGGCTCCTCGACGTGGAACAGCCCGGGCGGTGACCCAGCCAGCTTCCCGGGGTGACCCGCCTCCCCCTTCCCGCGCCTGTCGTCTCGCCTGGTACCGCGGGCCGGTCCTCGCGGTCCTGATCGCGCTCCTGACCCTGCATCCCTGTGGGGCGGAGCCGGCGCCCCCAGGTCCCGCCCAGGCCGACAAGGGAGGGAAGACCGGGAAGGCCGACAAGGAGAAGGAGCGGCGCGAGGCCTACGACGGCATCCTGGAGGAAGGCACCTCGCACGAAGGCCTCCTCGAGCTGGTCGAGTCGGAGGGCACCTGGTACCTGAACCTCCGTCCCGAGGACCTCGAGCGCCCCCTGCTCCTGCTCCCCACCCTGGCCCGTGGCATCGCCGAGGCCCGTCTGGTCGGCGGGATCCAGCTGGACCGGGACGACTGGGTCCTCGAGTTCCGGCGGGCCCGGGATCGGGTCGAGCTGATCCGGCGTAACGTGCGGTTCCATGCACCTCCCGGCACGCCGGCCGCGACCGCGGTCTCGAACTCCTACGGCGACTCGCTGATGGCGAGCCTGGAGATCGCGGGGGAGAACGCGGACGGTCGGGTCCTGGTCGAGCTGGGCGAGGTGTTCCTGGAGGACCTGGTCGACCTGGAGACCCAGGTCGGCGAGGCGCTGGATGCCGACTGCGGCTTCGACGGCGAAAGGGCCCGGATCGAGCGGGTGCAGGTCCACGCCGGGAACGTCGAACTCACGGCCAGCCTGTCCTTCGATTGCGAGCAGGCCACGATCACGCCGAGCGTCCCGGACGGCCGGCACCTCGGCCTCTGGGTCCACTACAGCCTGCTCGCACTCCCGGAACCCGACGGCTTCGAGCCGCGCCCGGCGGACGACAGGGTGGGACACTTCCTGACGGCCTGGAGGGACCCGTCGCGATACGACGAGGACGGGGGAACGGTCCGGTGGGTGAATCGCTGGCACCTCGCCAAGGCCGATCCCGAGGCCGAGGCGTCGCCGGTGGAGCAACCGATCGTCTTCTACCTCGACCCCTCGATCCCCCACGAGTTCCGGACCTGGGTCCGGGAGGGCATCCTGGCCTGGAACCGCGCCTTCGAGGCGATCGGCCTCCTCGACGCCATCGAGGTGCGCGGCGTTCCCAAGGACGAGGAAGTGTGGGCCGAGGACAGCACCCGGTCGACCCTCCGCTGGATCGCCGAGGGACCCTTCACCGCCACCGGCCCCAGCCGGGCCGACCCGCGCTCGGGACGGATCCTCGACTCCGACATCCTGTTCAACGGGAGCGCCCTGATGGTCTTTAGGGAGCGGGCCCGCATGTTCGGGATCGAGGGAGGCCTTCCGGAGGAGCATTCCGGCCATCGCCGGGAGAGGCCGCGACGCCGGGACCGCCACCCTCCCTGCGAGGAGGCCCGCGGCCTCGCGGAGGACCTCGAACTCGCAGGCCTGTTCCGCTTCGTCGGACCCGGCTCGTCGAAGGCCGGAGCCGGGGAGGACGCCGGCGAGCCGGGGAAGGCCGCCGACGCCGACACGGCCGAACCGGAGGATCACAAGGCCGAGTACCGGGCCCTGGTCGCGGAGCTGCTCGGGCCGGCGGTGCGCAAGACCGTGATGCACGAGGTCGGACACGCCCTCGGCCTGCGGCACAACTTCGCGGCCAGCACTGCAGTGCCCTTCGAACGCCTGCACGACGTGGCATTCACCTCCGAGCACGGGCTGACGGCCTCGATCATGGACTACGTCCCGATCAACGTGGCCGCCCCCGGCGAGACCCAGGGCGAGTACTTCAGCTCGACCCTGGGGCCCTACGACTACTGGGCGATCGAGTACGCCTACCGGGAGTTCCCGGACGACGGGGACGGGAGCGAGGGGGACGACGGGGAGGACGGGGACGAAGCCGAGGCGGACGGAGAGGAGGGGGACGACGGCGACGAGGACCCCGGGCCGGACGGAGCCGAGGCGGGCGCCGAGGAGGACTCCGACGACGAGGGGGAGGAAGAGGAGGCGGCCGGCGCGGACGGCCCAGGCGATGCGGGGGAAACACCCTCCCCGGGCGGCGAGGACCAGGGATCGGAGGCCGGCGGCGATGCCACCCCGGAAGCAGCCGAAGCCACCGCCTCGACCACGGCCCCTTCCCATGCCCCCTGGACACTCCCCCCGGAGCGGGCGGCCCTCCTCTCGGCGAAGCTCTCGGAGATCGCCAGCCGGGCCGCCGAGCCCGAACTCGTCTACGGCAGCGACGAGGACCGCAGCGAAGTCCACGAGCGGAACCTCGACCCGCGGACCCAGGCCTACGACCTCGGGGACGATCCGCTCCGCTTCGCGGAATCCCGTGCCCGGCTGCTCGACATGCTCTGGTCACGGATCGGGGAACGAGGGATCCGGAGCGGGGAATCCAGGTACCGGATCCGCCGGGCGATCCGCGTCATGCTGGCCCAGCTGGCGCGCTGCGCGGACATCGCCCTCCCCTACATCGGAGGCATGACGCACTCCCGCGACCACAAGGGCGACCCCGGCGAACGCCCCGCCTTCGTCCCGCTACCGGCCGATCGGCAGCGCCAGGCGCTCGCCTTCCTGGTCCGCCGCTTCCTCGGGGATCCGGCCCACGGTCTGGTCGCCCCCGGTACGCTGGCGCGGGCCGCACCAGATCCCTGGAGCCACCCCGGCAGCGAAGGCTACGGAGAGCGGATCGACTTCCCCCTCCATCGCTCGCTGGCGGCGGTCCACCAGCGGATCCTGGCGCGCCTGCTCTCGCCCCGGGTTTTCTCACGCCTCCAGGACGCTCCGCTCCACCTGCCTCCCGGGGAAGCGGCCCTGGAGCCTGCCGAGCTCCTGGCCACCGTCACCGAGGCCATCTGGGGACGCCTCCGTCCCTACCTGGGTCCGCTCCTCCCCGGGACGACCCCTGCACCGTCGGGCCCCACGTCCTCGCTGGGACGCATCGTCCAGCGGCTCCACTTCGAGGCGCTCTCTGCCCTGCTGGCGCAGACCCCGGACGAATCCGAGGAGGAGGACGCCTCCGAGCCCGGGTACTCCGACGCCTCAGGGCTGGCCCGCGCCGAGCTGCGCCGGCTCGCCTCGGCGTGCCGGGGCTTCCTCGAGCGTCCACCCGGGGACGCCGCGGACCTGGAGCGGGCCCACTTCGCCGACCTCGCCCGGCGCATCGGCCAGACGCTGGACGCCGAGGTGCACACGACCCTGGAGCCGCCGGAGGAGCCCGACACCTCCGAGTGAGAGGCAGCAGCGGGTGCCGCCTCGCCCGGACCCGGCCCGGAGGGAACCTCCGGGGAGTCTCCGTCAGTCCCGCTTCTTGACCGGCCGGAAGGGGAAGACCCAGTCCGCGAACGAGACCGGCGAGCGGGACTGCACCCACACCCGTCCGTTGCCCTGGAACTTCAGCAGCAGCTGGTCCCCGAACAGGAAGCTGCGGATCTTCTTGGCCTTGGTGACCGAGTAGTTCAGGGTCGCGTCCCACGCCACCGCGTAGCCGTTGTCCACGATGTACTCGCCGTCCACCGCGACCTCCTGGAGGTCGCCGTACCCGGTGAAGAACATCGGCCCGCTGCCGGTGGCCCGGAGCACGAACATCCCCTCGCTGAAGAGCCCCTTCAACCCCTGGAACTTGCTCTCGATCTTCACATCCGGGGTCGACGCCATGTAGGCGCCCTTCTCCAGCAGCAGTTCCTGCCCCGCCATCTCGATCATGCCGATCTCGCCGGGCTGGGCCGAGACGAAGGCGACCTTCGCCCCTTCGGCCCGGTTGGTGCGGAAGCTGTTCTGGAAGAAGCTCTCCCCGGTCAGCAGCTTGCGGGACAGCCCCCCCATCACCCCGCCCTTGGCCGCGGTGGTGGTCTCGATGGCGGCGTCCATCCAGGCCATGGCGCCGGACTCGGCCACGAACTCCTCGCCCGGGAAGAGGGTCACCTCGAGAACCGGGTACGAACCCTGGGCCACGATCTCGTGCTTCATGGCTTCAGCCTCTCGCCGGGAGCTGGGGCCCCAGGACGGAGCCGAACTCGCTCGGATTGTGGGACTGGACGAGGATCTTCCCCGTGCCGGTGAACTTGACCACGACGCCTTCCCCGCTCAGGAACGACTGCCACCAGGAGGATCCCGCCTTGGTGATCTCGTACTTGAACGTGCTGGGGAAGGCCACGACCTGGCCGGAGTCGACGATCAGGCTCCCGGGGACCTCGATCTCCCGGATCGACCCGAAGGCGTTGACCACCACCGGGCCGCGTCCGCTGACCTCGAGGAAGAACAGGCTCTCGCCGCTCATGAACCCGCTGACGCCCTGGAACTTGGTCTCCAGCGAGATGTCGGGCCCGCAAGCCATGTAGGAGCCCCCCGTGCACATCCACGAGGTGGACCCGTCGAGCTCCAGCACATGGCACTCGCCCACCAGGGTCGGGGCCAGGTAGACCTCGCCCATCGAGGCCCCGGTGTTCGTGTAGGTCGACATGAAGAAGGAGTCTCCCCCGACCAGTCGTTTCAAACCTCCCAGCAGTCCGCCCGAGCCCTTCGGTCTGGCGGTCACATCGGACTCGATGGAAGCCGACATCCGGATCATCTTGCCGGCCTCGCTCGAGAACGTCTCCCCGGGAGCCAGCTCGACCTTCACGTGCTGGAACGCACCTTCACCGACCGTGTGGCATCGCATCGTCATCCCCTGCAGTATCCGGAGAGCCAGCCGGCCAGCGAGCCCATGCTCCGGGTCTGGACCAGCACCTTGCCCCGCCCCTTGAACCGCATGACCAGGCCTTCCCCCGAGAACATCGTGGTGAAGAGGCTGCCCATGCCCGTGACCGTCCACTCGAGCTGGGGTTCCCAGCCGACCAGGTGGCCGGTGTCGATGACCAGTTCGCCTTCCACCTCGCGCTCGAGGATCGTCCCGTAGGCGTTCAGCCACAGGTCGCCCGAGCCGCCCACCTCGAGGAAGAACAGGCCTTCCCCCGAGAACAGGCCGCGCAGCCCGCCGAACTTGGTCCCCAGGGTGATCCCCGGGGTGCAGGCGAGGAACGAACCCGGCTGGAGCAGGTACGGGGTCCCCGAGAGCTTCTTGTGGACCACCTGTCCCACCAGGGAAGGAGAGATCGAGAGGGTGGCGGGTTTGGTCGCCTTGTACTCGCCCACGAACAGCGACTCGCCGGCCACCACCTTGCGGGCCAGGGCCGGAAGGAAGCCCCCCATCATCTGACTCGTGACCTCGAGATCGGCCGACATCCAGGACATGGCCCCCGATTCGACGAGCAGGCTCTCGCCCGCCGCCAACTCGAAATCCACATGCCCGAAGTCGGGATTGCCGCGGATCTCCGCTTTCACTGCGCCTCCTTCGCTGCCGCCCTCACCGTGCTCCAGTCGAGGTCGAAGGTCAACCATGCAGGCGCCTTGCGTGAGGCGATCTCACGTTCCAGGTAGGCCACCCGCTCCTTGCCGCCGGGATGGGTCGAGAGCAGGGCCAACTTGGCCGCGAGGTCGCCCTCGATCTCCGCCAGGCGACCGAAGAACACCGGCAGGCCCCGGGGATCGATCCGGGCCCGGTAGAGGAGGTCCAGGCCGCGCCGGTCGGCCTCGCGCTCCGCCTCCCGATCGTAGGACAGTTCGAGCAGACCGGTCGCCTTGGCCAGCACCACCTCGGACATGGTCTCGAGGTCCCCGAGGAGCATGGACACGAGCAGCCGCCACTTCAGGTGCTGGAAGATCCGGAGTAGCGAGTGGCGGAGCAGGACATGCTGGACCTCGTGGGCCAGCACCCCGGCGACCTCGCCCGGGTCCTCGGCCTTCTCGATCAGCCCGGTGAGGACCCGGATCTGGCCGCCGGGCAGGGCGAAGGCATTGACGGTGTCGTCCCGGAGCACCTCGACCTCGAAGACATAACCCTCGGCCTCGGGTCCCGCGGCCTCCACCAGCCGGGCCAGCATGGTGCGGATCGGCTCCACCACCCTGGGGTCCTTCACCGGTGTGCCCGAGGCCGAGAACGCCTGGCCGAGGGCGGCGCCGGCCTTGACCTCCCACGACCTCGGGATGACGCCGAGCGAGCGCTCCACCAGGAAATCGAGCACCCGGTTCGAGACCCAGAGCCCGAGCACGCAGGCAAGGGCCGCGGCCGCCACCAGGGTCCATCCTCCGAGCTGGCGACCCAGGCGACGGGTCTCGAGTCCGTCGAGGGTCTCGCGGATCGAGGCGATCCCCAGCCCGCGCAGGGCCGGCAGCAGCTCCCCCCGCTCGGCATAGAGGGTGCGACGGTCCGGTCCCGAGCCCCAGACCACCGTGAGCTTGGAGTCGCCGTCGCCGGCGAAGGAGAGGGTGGCCTCCCGGACGGGGATCCGCAGGGCATCCTCCCCCTCGCCCGCCACCAGCGTCCCGTCGGCTTCCACCCGGACCGGGACCACCCGGCCGGCGCCGTCGCCCGGGACGAAGAGTTTTCCGGTGAACGGCCCGCTCGTCGCCATCGTCCGACGCTCCCCGGCGGCGAGTGTACCCGAGCCGATCGAGGCTATCCGGGAGACCCCGACCCCGGTTCTCCCCCGGCCCAGGCGAGCACCACTCCCTCGGCCTTGTCGCCCATCCCCAGCCGGGGAGGGCGGGTGCCGGCGAACCCGTCCTCGGGAGGCGGCCGCCCCCCGGAGGTCGCCGCCAGGCTCTTCTCCAGGACCGCGATCCACCCGGAGGCCGGGGACTCCGACCGCAGGCGGTCGATCACCAGCCTGGCCTCTTCCCGGCTGCCGAGCCGGAGCAGGACGCCGGCGAGGTCGGAGAGCAGCCGGGGCGAAGCCCGGGCATAGGCCGCAGCCACGAAGAGGTCGTCGGCGCCCTCCTCGAGCCGGCCGCTCACGGCCAGGATCCGGCCGCGCAAGGCGCGCGCCTGGCGATGCCCGGGAGCCGAGTGGAGCAACCGGTCCAGTTCCTCCAGGGACGCCTCGGGCACCCTGAGCGCCAGTTCCTCGGCCCGGAAGTAGACCGGGTCGACCCGCTTCCGGAGGCCCTCGCCCCCTCGCCGGGCCTCTTCCCTCATCTCTGCCTCCACCTCGGGCGCCGGTCGGATCCGGAGGCCCGAGACCAGCGGGCCGCCTTCCACCTTGATCCCGGAGACCAGCCCGGAGAGATCCGAGAGGCGGGACCGGCGGATCAGCGGATCCTCGAAGGGCTCCGAGGACGCCACCAGCGAGCGGGCGGCGGCGGCCTCCTCGATCGCCCGTCGGGTACCGGGACCGGCCTCGGGCGAAGGATCGAGACCGGGGAGCACCAGGATCTCCAGGCGCCCGACCCCCAACCGTCCACCGTCCGCGACCAGATAGAGGCGTTCCTCGGTGCGATGGAGCAGCCAGGTCCCGCCTGCGGGATCGCGGTACCGGCGACGTTCCAGCACCGGGTCGCCCTCCATGCGGAGATCCACCACCGCGCCAGAGACCCGACGCGATGCCACCAGCAGGGCCGACTCCGAGGGCCGGACCAGGACGTACACCCCCTGGACGGGACCGTCTCCCTGCTCGTCCCGGAGATCCACCGCCTCGAGCCGGTACTGCCAGCTGCCCGCCGGGACCTTGGCACCGGGCGGGACCTCGAAGGAGGCGAGTCCCACCCGCGCCAGCAGCGCCTCGGCAGCCCGTCGGCGGGTGGCGGCACGCCCCACCGGCGCGTTCCCGGCCGGGGCTGCGAGCTCCCCGCCGGGACCGGCCAGACGACGCACCAGATCGGCCTCGCCCAGGCGACGCCCACCCCAGAACCCCCCGGAGGGATCCCCGGGCGAGGCCGCCAGTCCGGGATCGAAGCGGGCCGAGCGGGCCGCGTGCCGCACCAGCCGGAGCGGATCCTGGCGACCCTGGCTTCCCGGATCCCGACTCGGCCGCGGCCCTCCTCGCCTTCCCCTGCCGCGATCGGTTCCGGCAAGCGTCGCACCGCTCCCCGAAGCACCGGCCCCCGTCCCTCCGGCGCCCTCCGGGCCCGGCTGGCCAGGCGTTCCGGGGTCCTCCCCGGTGGGTCCTCCGGCGGTCTTCTCCCGGCGCGACTCCGGATCCGTCGGGTCGCTCCCGGGATGCCCCGTCCCCGACCCGCCGCCTGGCAGCGGTGCCGATCCGGACTCGCCTCCGACCGGGCCCTGCCCCGCGACCGGCTCCCCGGCGGCTCCCGGCTCCTCCCCGACCCCAGCCGCACCCGATGCCTCGCCCGCGCCTCCCCAGGATTCGCTCCGGCCCCATCCGGGAACCCGGGCGGCCAGCTCGAACCCGGAGAGGTCGCCGCCTCCGCTCCCGGCTCCCCCTTGCCCGGGGAAGACCAGTCGCGAGTGCCCGACCTCCGCATCCCGCTCGGCACGCGGCGGCCGCCACGAGACCCGGGACCGGACCAGCAAGGCCTCCACCGCCCCCGGCAGCCGCTGGACCGAGATCCGCCGCCGGTAGCCCCCCGTCCCCTCCCCGCTGCCCTCCAGGGTCGGGTCCGCCAGCTCCGAGACCTCCACCTCGGGCCGACCGGCGAGCAGGCTCTCGAGGTGCTCCCTGGGCATGCGGGCGAAGCGGTCGAGGACGTTGCGACTGCGCACGTCGGCGGCTTCCCTCTCGGCCGTCCGCACCCCCCGGGCGAAGCCCTGGCGGAGCAGGCCCCAGGTCCCGAGCAGAAGGGCACCGAGCAGGGCAGCCGAGAGCAGGAGCTCGGTGACGGAGATCCCGAATCGGGCCTGTCCACCGACCCGGGTCACGGCTCCCCGCCTTCCCCCGGAGGACCGAGCGTCCGGAAGATCGGCTGGTCGCGGGGTGGTGCCACCATCTGCACCAGGCCCGGCAGCAGGTCGCCGCCGGTCCCCAGGAAGTGCAGGAAGTTCGAGCTGGGCTGGGGCAGGTGCACCAGGCGGCGCACCGTGTGCTCCCCTCCCCGGAGCCCGGCGGCCTCGAAGCGGAACCGGAGGTCCACGAACCAGCCCAGACGTCGCTCCGCCAGGTCGGGGGGAACGAGTTCGGCCGACCAGCCCCGGAGCTCGATCTCGCGGAACACCTGTCCGTCCCGCACCGGATGGAAGGTCCCCGTCCCGCTGGCGGTCTCGACCAGGTCCCAGAGACGCGGCACGCCCACCACCGAGGCGCCGGAACCGAGCTCGGGATCGGGGCGGTAGAAGGCGATCCGGCGCCCCGCCTCGATCGCCAGCGGTGGCCTCGGGTCCCCGGGTACCTGGAGACACTGGACGAGGTCCTCCTCGAGGCGGTCCACCAGCAGGATGGCGGCCTCCGGACCGCGCACCGCCGACACGCCCCGGGAGAAGAGACGCGACCCGGAGATCAGCACCCTCCAGGTCACCCCCAGGACCAGCACCCCGATCGAGAGCGCCACCAGCAGCTCGAGCAGGGTGATCCCGCGCCGCTTCCCGGCCGGCCTCATGGGTCCCCACCCGCCAGGGGGCGCTCGACCAGCCGGGCCACCTCGACCGGGTGGATGCGCAGCACCGAGGGGTGGCCGGATCCCGTCGCCTCCCCGAAACCCTGGGGGCAGGGGGAGAGGGACAGCAGGTACTGGCGACGGGAGGTCACCCGGCGCGAGACCACCACCCGCGACACGGTGACCTCGCTCCTGGCCGAGAGTTCCAGGATCCCCAGCACCCGGGCCGTGGTCCAGCTCCCCATCAGCTCCCGCTCCTCGCGCTCGATCCGGAGCGGGCTGGCGCCGGTGCGGAGCAGGTCCCTCCAGGCTTCCAGGTAGCGCTCGCAGGAGAACTCCGGAGGTCGCCAGCCGCGCTCGGGCTCGACCCGCTGGACCCAGGCCCGGATCCGCGCCTCGACGATCCGCTCGCCGCTCGCCTCCCCGCCCTCCTCGGTGAGCATCGGCCGGTAGGCGAGCTCCAGCACCTGACCCGGCGCCAGCTCGCGGATCCGCCGCCCGAGCGAGTCGGCATCCTCGGCCGCCACCCCGTTGGCGAGCCCGTGGACCAGGTCGATGCCCTCGTCCACCGCCGAGGAAGCCTGCAACAGGCAGCGCCGTCCCACCTCGGCCAGGCGCACCCGGCGCTCGGCGCTGCCGGTCACGAACTGCTGGGCGATCCCCCAGACGAGCAGGATCACCGCCGCGGCCAACACCAGGATCAGACCGGAGAAGCCGGCGCGCCGCGTCCCGAGATCGCTCATGCACTGCAGAGGGTAGCCCGCCCGCGTCGTGCCCGGCCCCGCCCCTCGGTGTCGCCGGTCCCCGGCCCCGGCCTACTCGAGCCCCAGCCGGACCGCCCGCGCCTCGATCTCGGCCCCGGTGAAGGCGTCCTGGACGTCGGGATGCCGCAGCAGCAGGTCCCGCACCGTCTCCGGGGAGTGCCCCTCGGAGGCGAGCTCGGCGCGGTCGAGGAGCAGGTGGTAGGCCTCCATGTCGAGGACCGAACGCACCCCGTCCCGGTCCCCGGTCCGGTCCAGTTCCCCCCCCAGCCATTCGAGCAGGTCGCGATGGATCCGCTTGGCGCCGTCGTCGGGAACGCAGCCATGGTCGGAGGTCAGGGCCGCCGCGAAGGCGCCCGCTCCGCACCGCTCGGCGAGCAGACGCTCGGCCGCGCCCAGGAACCGGTCGATCTCCCTCAAGCAGTCGAGGAATCCGGGCGGATCCCGGCCGTAGCGGTGCCCGAAGGAGTCGGTCGACTTCAGGTTCACCTGCACCAGGTCGGGCACGTCGTCGAGTCCGACGCCCTCCCGGATCATGGCCTCGAGCGTCAGGTCGGCCTGCCACCTTGCGAACCATGGTGCGGTCCGCAGCTCCCGATAGGCCAGGGTGCCCGGCTGCTTGAGGCCCGGCTGCATCGGCGAGGCCCCGTGGCGCACCACCAGCGATTCCGCGCTCCGGGTCCGGAGCCACTCCGGCATGCGGTACAGGCGCTCGTCGGTGGCGACCTTGCCGGCCGAGTGGTCGAACCACCACACGAAGTCGGCATCGCCCCCGGGCCATGCGAGCCCATGTCCTCCCATGGCCACCGACGCGTACTCGGCCGAGACGTGGGAGAGGACGATCGCCCGGTTCCCGAGCTCGAGATCCATCCAGTCGCCGAGCGTCGGCACCCTCACCATCGAGGGGTCGACCTTCGACCGGCCTTCCCGGATCACCACCCGGAGCCGGGACCGGTCGGCGACCGGGATGACGTTGTTGGCGATCCCGTGGCGACGAGGCCGCGTCCCGGTCCCCACCGTGGCGTGGGCCACCGCGGTCACCGCCGGCAGGTGCCCGAGCCGGACCGGGGAGAGATCGGCTCCCTGCCCTCGCCAACGCGCCAGGTTGGGGAGCTCGCCGCCGTACCGCTCCAGATCCTGGAACCCCACCTGGTCCATCATCACGACCAGCACCGCCCGCAGCCGCGGTCGCTCCGCCTCGAGGAGTTCGACCCGGGCCCGCCCTTCGGCAGCAGGCAGGGGAGGGAGACCGAGGGCCGCGAGCAGGGTCGGGGCCACGTCGGCACCGTCGGCGCCCTCGATCCGGACCCGGCCCGGCCGGAACTGCCCGGGACCGTAGAATGCGAGCGGCACCAGGGTGTCGTAGTCCCAGGGCGAACCGTGGTTGTAGCGGACGTCCTCGGTGGTGAAGAAGATCCCGGGACGGGGCACGAACACCACATCGCCGGAACGCCCGGGCACCCAGGACCGGGCGTAGGCGTCGAGCACCCGGTCCCGGTCGTAGCGTCCCGCCGCCGCCAGGGCCCGAGGGCCGGGGGGATCCCGCCTCCCGCCCGCTCCGGCCACCACGCCCTCCACAACAGCGGCGCGGCCCGTGGCCAAAACGCCCTCGGCGGCGCCGACCTCCGGTGTCCACACCGGACCGAGGACCAGACCGAGCGCCAGGGCCAAGGTCGGGACCCGGGCAAGGTCGAGGATCGAGACCCTCGCCGGGATCCCCGGGCCCCCCCGCAGGGAGGGCTTCAGTCCCCGCCGGACCGGTCGATCAGAGGACAGGCGACCTTGTCGATCTTGGCGAGGTTCCACGTGGTGTCGTTCTCCGGGGTGTGGCAGACGGTACAGGTCTTCTCGGCCCGGGGGCCCACGTTGAAGACCCCCTTGCGACCGTGCTGCGAACCCCTCCCGTGGCACTGCTCGCAGCTGACGTTCTTCAAGTGCTCGAGGACCTTGGCCGGTTCCTCGAACCCCGCCGGGTCCTTGTACCCGAGGGTGTGGCAGCCGATGCAATCGGCATTCTTCTCCTGCCCGACCTTGACCAGGGTGGAGAAGGCCTTGGCGTGGGTGGTCCCCTGCCAGAACTCGGTCTGCTTCACGTGGCAGGCCGAGCACACCTCGGGACCCCAGTAGGCGTCGGCCGCCGGGGGCGGCGGATCCCCCGGACCCGCGGCCCCGTGACCGTGGCCATCGTCCGGGCCATGACCGTGCCCGTCGCCCGGGCCATGGCCGTGCCCGTCGCCCTCCCCGTCGATCTCGAGGTCGTCCTCCATGGGCGGCAGGGCGGCGACCTTGTCCTTGTACTGCTGGACCATCTCCTCGACGGCCTGGTCGGCCATCAGCACCTGGGCCCTGAGCATCTCGATCCGGTTCTTGTACTGGAGCCGGGGCAGCTTGGCCCCGGGCGCCGGGGGCGAGTCCGGGAGCAGCTCGGCCCCGGCCGTGGTGCCCGGGCGGTACCAGAGGTCGAGTCGCCCCACCTTCTGGCCGCGCCGACCGGCCTGGACGATCGGGACGCCCTCGCTCATGACCGGTGCGATCAGCTCGTCCCCGGAATGCCCACCGAGCACCACGTCGATCCCGGGGATCTCCCGGGCGATCCGGACCTCTTCGGTCTGACCGAGGTGCGAGACCAGGACGATCAGGTCCACCTGGTCGCGGTGCTCGGTCACGGCCTTGCGGACGATCGGATCCGGCGGGAGGATCTCGAGCTGCTCGCGCAGGTCGTTGCGCAGCGTGATCCCCTCGCCGATCACGCCCACGAAGGCGACCTTGAGGCCGCCGCGCTCGATCACCTTGGAGGCCGGGAACGGGAAGCGACCGGTCGCCTTCTCCCTCAGGTTGCCGCAGAGCAGGGCGATCGAGCTCCCTGCGTAGACCTCCTCGAGGAAGGGCCACCCCAAGCCGAGGTCGAGCTCGCCGACCCCATGCACGTCGAGGCCGAGCTGCTCATGGACCTGGCGGAACAGCGTGGCCTTGAGCCGGAACTGCCGCTCCTCGCTCGGGGTCATCACCGGGCTCTTCAGGTGGGTGTCCCCGGTCTCGGCATAGAAGACCGGCACCCCGGACTCCCGCGAGAACTGCACCACCGTCGCCTTCCTGGACAGACCGCCCAGGGGATTGCGCACTCAGCCACATGGCTCGGTCTCTCCCACCAGGGTTCCGGAGTAGACCAGTGCCAGTCGCTTCACCCCCTCGGGGGCTTCCGGGCCGGGAAAGGCCTCAGGGAGCGTCCCGTAGAAGTCGGGAGGGAGGGAAGGCCCGACCATGGGCTGAGGGGGGGCAGCGGGCGCCGCGGGAGCCGGAGGCCCGGCCACCAGGAGGGCCAGCGGAGGTGCCAGCAACAGGGCGCAGAGGATCGGGAGGACTCGATCCGGGCGGGTCCGCATGCCACTCACCTCCTCGGGTTCACCGAGGTGAGTGTACACCTCGACGGCCAGGGTTGCGGTGGCGCTCCCGGGGCTCGCCGAGCCCGTAGCGGGTCAGCGCGTCACGAGGTGGATGGCCCACAGGAAGGCCAGCACGTACAGGCCGAGTTCGAGGAAGATCCAGGCCCGGTAGACGTGGTTCGAACGGGAATCGATCTCCATGGCGCTTCCTTCGGGTCGCACCTCCCTCATCGGCCGGCTCGCCCGCCGACCGAAGGTCCGGCAGATCGCTGGGCTACGCTTTGCCCATGCTCGATCCCGCCCGCTATCGCTGCCCCTGGTGCGGCGAGGTCCAGGAGGCCGACGTGGACGCCTCGGCCGGTTCCACCCAGGAGTACGTGGAGGACTGCACCGTCTGCTGTCGTCCCTCCGTCCTCACCGTCCGCCGCGTCGGGGGAAGGCTGAACGTCGCGGCCCGGGCCGAGTCCGACCAGCTGTGACGCCGTCCCCGGCCCGGCACGGCGAGGCTCGCCATGGGAGCCGGACCCCGGCCGCCTCCGGTAGACTCCGGCTCCCATGAGCAAGCTCCGCAGCTCCGCCTCCGTCGCCCTCTCGGCCGGATGGGACCGCCACGAGGTCTTCCTGGTCCTCCGCAACCCCACCCATCGCGCCTTCCCGGACACCTATGTCTTCCCGGGCGGCAAGATCGATCCCGAGGACCGCGACCTGCCGGTGCTCTCGCCGGTGGCCGAGGTCGCACCGGAGGCCTACGTGGCCGCCGCCCGGGAGCTCTTCGAGGAGACCGGGGTGCTGGTGGCCCGGCCCCGCGCCGGAGGGCGCCTGGACCCGGCCCGTCTGGCCCGGCACCGGGAGGGACTGCTCTCCGGTTCCGTCCCCTTCCGCCAGGTGCTCGCCGACCTCGATGCCGGGATCGACGGTCGCCTGCTGGTCCCGCTGGGGGAAAAGACCACCCCGCCGTTCCACCCGCTGCGCTTCAAGAACCGCTTCTTCCTGGCGGTGCTCCCCGAGGGCCAGGAGCCCTCCGTGATCCCCGGCGAACTCACCCGGGGTGACTGGTTCCGCCCCTGGACGGCCGTCGCCAGGTTCGAGAGGGGCGAACTCCGGATCGCCCCTCCCATCCTGATGCTGCTCGAGACCTGGGGACAGCGGGCCGCCGGGGTGGCGATCGACGACCTCCGCCGCTTCGACGACTCCGCGTTCGTGGACCGCCCCCTCCGGATCCGCTTCAGCCCGGACTCCTTCCTGTTCCCCGGTCGCACCCCTACGCTCCCGCCCGCCACCCACACCAACACCTACCTGGTGGGCCGCGACCGGCTGCTGGTGGTCGACCCCGCCACCGACGACCCCGGCGACCAGGCCAAGCTGGGGATCCTGCTCGACGAGCTCGCCGCCGAGGGTCGCACCGTCGAGGCGATCTTCCTCACCCACCACCACGAGGACCATGTCGGGGCCCTCGACTTCGTGCGCGACCGCACCGGCGCCCCGGTCTGGGCCCATCCCGACACGGTCCGCCTCATGCCGGGTCTGGTCGCCGACCGCGAACTCCTCGGCGGGGAGGTGCTGGAACTGGGCGAAGCCGGCGAGGTCGAGGTGATCCACACCCCCGGCCACGCTCCCGGCCACCTCTGCCTCTTCCAGCGAAGATGGAACGCCCTCTACGCCGGCGACATGGTGAGCACCGCCTCCACCATCCTGGTCGAGCCGCCCGAAGGGGACATGGGCCTCTACCTGGCGAGCCTCGAACTCCTGCGCCGGTTCGATGCCCGTATCCTCTATCCCGCCCACGGGGATCCCGCGCCCCGGGTCGAGGCCCTCCTGCAGGAGTTCCTGGCCCATCGCCGCGAGCGCCAGGGGAAGATCCTCTCCGCACTCGGGACGGAGCCGGCCACCCTCGAACAACTCCTCCCCGCCGCCTACGCCGACAAGCCCCGGGAGATCTGGCCGCTCGCCAAACGCAGCCTGTTGGCCGGACTGCTGCTCCTGGAGACCGAGGGCCATGCCCGCCGCCACCCGGACGAGCGCTGGTCGCTGCCGGACTGACCCGGACCCCGCCACCGCCCCCCTCGTCGCGAAGGTTTCGCGTCCGGGCTCGCATGGATCGCCTCGGCCATGGCAGCCTCTCCCCGGGGGCCTGAGCGAGGGAGGCCAGGGTTGAGCGAAGCGGTCCTGTCCCGCCTGGCGCGCGCCCTCGAGCGGGAGCGGGACAGCACGGGGGCCTGGCTGGAGCTGGCCCACCTGGTGCCGCGCCTGGGGCACCTGCCGCGCTTCGTCGACCCGATCCGGGATCTCCCTACCCTGCTCGGGATCTGGCACGCCCAGCCCGAGGAGCGCACCCTGGCCGGCCTGGTGCTCCCGATGCTCGGCCTGGAGGACCGCGGCGAGAGCGACCTCGACCCAGGCGAGTTCTGGACCGCCACCGGTCGCATCCGCCGGGCCGGCAGCGACCTCCACGATTCCGAGACCGCCCTCCCCCTGGTGGTGCGGCGCAGCTCCGACGGCGCCCGGATGCGCCTCATGCCCCAGGACCATCTGGTGCGCGGCTGCTTCTCGGGTCGGGACCGGGAGACGCCGCCCTCGATGGTCGAGGTGGACACCTGCTACCTCGACGAGGCCCCGGTCACGGTGGCGGCCTACGCCGCCTTCGTGGAGGCCACCGGCCACCGCCATCCCTACGAATGGCGGACCCAGCTCGCCCGTCCCGAGCGACCGGTGGTCGGCGTCTCGTGGTCGGACGCGGTCGACTACGCCCGCCACGTCGGCGCCGGTCTCCCCACCGAGGCCGAGTGGGAGAAGGCGGCCCGCAGCGTCGACGAGCGCGAGTTCCCCTGGGGAGACGCCCCTCCCACCCCCGAGCGCGCCGTGTTCCTCCCCGATCCGGGTCCCGGGGGGAGCGGAGTCGAACCCCACTGGGACGAGGCCCTGGTCGAGGCCGGTTCCCGCCCCGCCGGGGCCGGCCCCTTCGGCCACCAGGACCTGGCGGGCCTGGTCTTCGAGTGGTGTCTCGACTGGTTCTCCCACGAGGCCTACCGGATCCCCGACCTGGGCACCCGCGATCCGGTGGGGCCGCCCGAGGGGCAGCACCGTTCGGTGCGGGGCGGGTCGTGGAAGCGGGATCACCGCTGGCTCAGCGCCTGGCGTCGCGAGTTCCGGGAGCCCACCCGCCACAGCATGGAGCAGGGCTTCCGGCTGGTGGTGCGGGTCGGCTCACCCCGCGAGGTCCCGCGTCCCTCGAGCCTGCGCCAGACGGCGTTCTAGCCCCGCCACCAGCCGCCCCACCGCCGACGGATGGTCCGTCAGGAAGAGGGTGGGCTCCACGAGTTCGAGCTCGAGCACGCTCGGCCCCTGGCCGGGGACCTCGAGGAGGTCCACCCGGGCATAGGCCGCCGGTGCCACCTCGGGCAGGGCCAGGACCTTCCGGGCCACCGCGAGCTCGGCCGGGGATGCGGTCACTGCCATGCCTTCCGGTCCCACCTTGCGCCCACCCAGGAACAGCGAGCGCTTGCGGACCGCATGCGAGACCTCCCCGTCCAGGCAGACCAGGCAGCGTTCGCCCGGCTCCTCGACGCTGGCGAGATAGGGCTGGACCATGACCTGGCGCGACCCGAGGATCCCGACCAGTTCGGGATCCGGAGCCTCCCCGGCCCGCACCCGGAAGGTCCCCCAGGAATCGAGCGACACCACCGGCTTCACCACCGCGTCGCGCCAGCCCCGCTCCTCCAGGGTCCGCGCCAGATCCTCCGGAGCACCCGGGCCCAGGTAGCAGGTAGGGACCACCGGAATGCCGAGTCCGGCCAGCCACCCCAGGTAGGACTTGTGGGTGCTCAGCCGGACCAGCGCCAGCGGGTTCACCAGCAGGCAGGTCTCCGCCACCCTGGCCGCCCACGACCGGAACTCGTCGAGCCTATGGTGGTAGTCCCAGGTGGAGCGCAGGACCACCAGGTCGAACCCGGTCCAGTCGACCCCGGGATCGTCCCAGATCGCGGCTACCACCCGATGACCGCGGGCCGACAGGGCAGTCCGAAGGGGATGGTCGTCCTCGTCGAGGTCGGGGAGACGACGGCAGGTGGCGAGGGCGATGCGGGCGGAGGTCGGGGAGCGGGGCGCCATGGGGCCGGGACTCTACCCCGGCCGCGACCGGGGCAGCGGAGTCGGCTACTCGTGCACGTGGGGCACGAAGCGCAGCGAGGGCGGGATCCCGCCCGGCCGCACCAGGGCCGGCCCCCCGAACCAGGGAAGCCCGAGCCGGGCCTCGAACCCGGGGAGACGCTCCGCCACCAGGCGGTCCTCCTTCGTGAGCACGAGCACGCCCTCGAGTTCGGGAGGCACACCGGCCCGGAACTGCGCCTCGCCCATGGGACGTCCGGCCGCGGCCCTCGCGACCATCGCCTGGGTCGAGTGCGGGACCGGTCCCCCGGCGAAGAGGTGGAAATGGACCCCGCTCGGCACCCAGAGCTTGCCCGGATGATGACCCAGGAGGTCGAGGATCTGGCTGGCCCGGAACTGGACGGCGGCCAGCCGCTCCCAGGGCGGCTCGCCCCGGGCCATCGCCCCGACCAGGACCAGGGAGAGGAGGCCCGCGAAGCGGGCCGGTCGACGCACTTCGGGCGCCTGGGCCTCGGAGCGGCAGGCCAGGCCACCGAGGGTGACGACCAGCAGCCACCAGAGCCCCGGGGCCAGCGCCGAGGCCGGGCTCCCGAAGGCCACCGCCACCAGCCCGGAGCCCAGCGCCAACACCGTCACGGGAAGGGCCGACCGTTGCAGGGGATGGACCCGGGATTCGGGCGGAGCCCGGCTCCCGGCCAGGGCCGCCACCAGGAGCGGCCAGGCCAGATCGGGGCGCCCCAGCTCGGCGAGGCGCCCGAGGTCGAACGAGCCGGCCGCGACCAGCGCCAGGTGGTCGCCCAGCGCCGAGGGAAGCAGCCAGCCGGCCAGGAGGCCGAGACCGGCCGTGGCAGCCAGGAACTCGGCCAGGGTGCGGATCGCGCGCTTGCGGCCTTCCCCCCTGTGCTCGGTGAGAGCGACTCCCAGCGGCACCGCCAGCATCGGAGGAGCCGCCCACACCGCGGCCGCCGACGCCAGGGCCGAGAGCCCTCGTCCCCGGGAGGAGCCGTCCCGCACGAGCAGCGCCACCACCCCGAGGCAGAAGCCGGGAGCCTCGGGAGCGATGCCCAGGAGCCCCTCGGCGAGCGCCCCGCACAGGAACCCCACGGCCAGGAACGCCCCCAGGCAGGGAGCCCAGACCTGGGGCGTGGGCGAACCCACGGTGCGGATCCAGAGCCCGGCCGCCAGCATCACCAGCAGGAATCCGGTGAGCCCGGCCAGCGGGAGCGCCCGGTGCAGCCGACCGGTAGCCGCCGCCGGCAGGTACGCCACCAGCGCCATGGGAAGGCCGGGAGCCCCGACCTGGGGACCCTGCTCGAGGACCGGATAGGGAGGCAGCCCCCGGGAGGCCGCCAGCACGGGGGCGAGGCGAGCCCCGGCCTCCGGGGCATAGGTCGTGTCGGCCAGGCCCGCGACCAGGGCGAGGCCCAGGACCGCCACCGCCAACCCGGTGGCCAGGCCCCGCAGCAACCGGGCCGGGGAGACGGCGGCAGGCGCGGACATGGCGGGAGGAAGCGTAACCCAGGGCCGGCCCCGGCCCGGATCGGGTAGCATCCCGGGCCGAGAGGTTCCCATGCAATCCACCCAGGGTTCCCCGCAGACCATCGGGCTGACGCCCGGCAAGCGGGTCTTGTTCCTCACCAAGGATCTCGGGAAGATCCGGGCCCAGCTGTCCGGCGAACTCGACCTCCACGTCCGGGACGTCGCCGTCGAGGACCTGCTCGACGACATCAACACCGACGTGATGACCCCGGCCTGGGTGTGCTTCGACCACCGTCCCGAGGAGATCGCCAGGAACGCCTACGCCGGCCTGGTCGATGCCGAGGGCAAGCGGGTGTTCGAGCCCGACGCCCTGGCCAAGGGCGGGTTCGAGGTGGTGGTGGCGGGGCAGCGCAAGGGCACCGGCTCGTCCCGGGAGACCGCGGTCCAGGCCGAGAAGTGGTGCGGGATCCGGATCTCGGTAGCGGCTTCCTTCGCTCCCATCCATGGGCGGAACCTGGTGAACCAGGGCGTGCTCATGGCGGACCACGCCATGCTGGCCCGGCTCCAGGACGGGGAGCGGATCGCCATCGACGAGTTCACCCGGGGCCACGACGCCATCTCGGCCGACGTGATCCGGGCCGGCGGGTTGTTCCCCTACGTGGGGGCTCTGCGCTCCGGTCGGGTCCGGCCCCCGGCCCGGGACACCGGCCCCCGTCCCATGACCATGGCCGAGAAGATCCTGTCCGCCCACCTCTACCAGGGCGAGGGGACGGGCGACCCGAACGGGTTCGTGAAGCCCGGGGATGCGGTGCTGGTACGGGTCGACGGCGGGTACTCGCACGAGTTCACCACCGCCCAGGTCCACGTCTTCCTCAGCGAGGAGTTCGGCGCCGACTACCGGCTCGCCAACCCCGAGAAGTTCGCGGTCTTCGAGGACCACCTGATCTACGCCGACGGGGTGCCGAAGATGGCGCCGTTCGGGGCCAAGATCCAGGAGCTGCGCGATCTGCAACGGGTGTTCCAGGAGCACACCGGGGTGCTCGACTTCTCGGCCCAGGCCGGGGTCTCGCCCGGGATCTGCCACCAGGTGGCCCGGGAGCGGCTGATCGAGCCCGGCGAGTTCTACCAGGCGACCGATTCGCATACCTGCATGGGCGGCGGCTCCAACGCCCTGGCCTACGGGGTCGGCGCCACCGAGTACGCGGCCCTGGTCTACTCGGGCTTCACCGGGGTCGAGGTCCCGGAGTCGATCCGGTTCGAGCTCCACGGTGCGCTCCGCCCCGGGGTCACCGCCAAGGACCTGATCCTCCACGTGCTCGCCACCTTCGCGGTGCGGGAGGAGACGCTGGACCGGGTCATGGAATGGGGCGGACCGGGCCTGGCCTCGCTCTCCATGGACGAGCGCGCCACCCTGGCCAACATGGCCACCGAATGCTCCGCCAAGGGCGCCATCGTCGAGGCCGACGACCAGACCTCGGCCTGGATCGCGGCCCGACGCCCCGGTGTCGACGAGGCCCGGCTGCGGGCCCGCTTCGTGCGACCCGACCCGGGGGCGAGCTACGCCGGCGGGGTCCACCGGATCGAGCTCGGGGACCTCGAGCCCATGGTGGCGAAGCCCCACGACCCGACCCACGGGGCCACCGTGGGCGAACTCGGCGAGGTGAAGATCGACATCGCCTATGGAGGATCCTGCACCGCCGGCAAGGAAGACGACCTCGATTTCTACGCCTCGGTGATGCAGCGGGCCAAGGAGGCAGGCCGACGGGTCGCCCCGGGGGTCGAGTTCTTCATCCAATTCGGGTCGCGGGAGGTCGAGGAGTACGCCCGCGCCAAGGGCTACCTCGAACTCTTCGAGGCCACCGGGGTGCGGCTCATCCCTCCGGGGTGCGGCGCCTGCATCGGCTGCGGTCCGGGCGTCTCGAGTTCCAAGGAACAGGTGACGGTCTCGGCCATCAACCGGAACTTCACGGGGCGCTCCGGACCCGGCAAGCTCTACCTGGCTTCGCCGCTGACGGTGGCGGCCAGCGCCGTGACCGGGCGGATCACCGCCTGGCGGGACGACCTGTTCGCCTGATCACAGGCTCTCAGCGCTTGTAGAGGCCCCGACCGTCGATGTAGCGGCGCAGGACCCCGGGCAGTTCACGCGAGGTGTCGGCTCCGGCGGCCAGCTTGCTCCGCACGTCCTTCGACTGGACGTCCAGGACGTCGGGGTGCAGGAACAGGAACTTGCCCGGTGCCACACCGCTCTTGTGGATGGCATCGGCATCGAGCGGATGGCCCGGCCGGTCCACCACCACCAGCATGCGGGGCTCGTCCCGGCGGGGGAATCCGTTGGTCTGGAGCAGGGTGTTGAACCGGTCCATGCCGATCACGTCGAGCACCAGGGAGCCGGCCGCCAGGCGCGGATAGAGGTCCTCGTAGACCTGCTGCCGCCAGCCCTTGGCTCCCCCGAGCTTCCAGGCCCGTTCGATGGCGGAGGAATCGAGCACCTCGATGCCCTTGTTGCGGTGGGCCAGCAGCCGGCACATGGCGAGGCGCTCGGGGAAGGGAGCGATCTCGCCCCGCTCGGAGGTGCGCTCGGGGACCAGCAGGACGCGCTCGACCCGGGTGCCGTCCATGGCGCCCTTGGCGACGGCCAGGTGACCGAGGTGGGGAGGGTCGAAGCTCCCGAAGTACACCATCACGTCCCCGGGCGCGGCCCAGGTGGAGAGCGGCAGGCAGAAGAGCAGGGCGAGGAGCAGGAACGAGCGTCGGATCATGGCGATTCGCACCCCCGGGTGCACGGGATCGTCCGTCCGGTACCTCCGGACCCAGGCCACTGTACCGCCCGGTCCCCGTCGTCGCCATGACAAGGAATCGTGACCACTCCGTGACCCGGGCTCCGCTATCCTCGGGCCAGGGCCGGAGCCGATCCCGAGTTCCGGCTCGAGCGGAGGTCCCGATGCGTCGCCCCGTGCTCGCCGGCCTGGCGGTCCTGGTCCTGGGAGGGGCGGCCTGGTGGATGAGCCAACCCGCAACTCCGGTCCGGGGCGAAGGGCGCGAGTCCTCGACGCCGGTCCCGGTGGTGAGGAAGGACCTGGCCCGCTGGATCGAGGCGGTGGGGGTGGTCGAGCCGGCCTTCGTGCTCGACGTGAAGTCCAAGGCCTCCGGCGAGATCACCACGGTGTCGGTCGAGGAGGGGGACTCGGTGCCGGCGGGGGCACTGCTGGTCGAGCTGCTCCCGGTCGACGAGGAGCGGAACCTGCGCCGGCAGCGCTCCCTGGTGGCCTCGGCCGAGGCCGAGCTCGCCAAGACCCGCAGCCAGTTGAAGCAGGCCGAGCTCTCCCTCGAAGTCGGCCGTTCCAAGGTGGCGGCGCAGCTGGCCAAGGCCCGGGTCGAGAACGAGCTCGCCAAGGCCGAGCTCCAGCGCCAGGAGAGCCTCCACCAGCGCCAGCTGGCCAGCCAGCAGAACCTAGAGGTGGCCCGCCGGACCTCCGAGGCGGCCCACGCCACCCTGGAGCTCGCCAGTGCCGAGGAGCGGGCACTCGACCTCGCGGCTCTCGACGTACAGGCCCGACGCCACGACATCACCTTGCGGGAGGCCGGATTGGAGCGGGAGCGGATCGCGCTCGAGATCTCCGAGATCCGCCTGGTGGAGACCCGGATCCTCGCCCCCATGCCGGGCCTGGTCCTGAAGAAGCATGTGGAGCGGGGCCAGATCATCGCCTCGGGGATCTCGAACGTGCAGGGAGGCACCGCCCTGGTGACCCTGGCGGACGTGAGCCGTCTGTTCCTCGACGCCGATGTGGACGAGAGCGACATCGGCGGGGTGGCGGTCGGCCAGGAGGTGGAGCTCTCGGCCGAGGCCTATCCCGACCGCACCTTCGAAGGTCGCGTCCACCGCATCTCCCCCCGGGGCGAGGCGGTCCAGAACGTCACCATCTTCCGGGTACGCATCGAGCTCCTGGGGAACGCCCTCGGAAAGCTGCGTCCCGGGATGAACGCCACGGCCCGGATCCTCCAGCAGGCCGTCAAGGGAGCCCTCACGGTCCCCTCGGCGGCGATCCGGCGGCGGGAAGGTCGCACCGGGGTGCTGGTGGCCACCGAGTCCGGCCGGCCGCAGTTCGTCCCGGTGGAGCTCGGACTCCGCCAGGGAGCCGAGGTCGAGGTCCGGGGCAGCCTGGAGCCGGGCCAGAAGGTCCTGGTTCCGGGAGCCGAAGGGGCAGGGGCAGCCGGGCGCGGCGGCGGGAACGGCGGCGGCAACGGGCAGCGGGGGATGATGCGCGGCATGCGGATGATGGGCTCGTGAGCGATCCGGTCCTCTCGGTCCGGGACCTCTGCCGCCACTACGTCCTGGGCGGGGAGACGGTCCGGGCTCTCGACGGGGTCGATTTCGACATCGCCCGGGGCGAGTACGTGGCCATCATCGGGCCTTCCGGGAGCGGCAAGTCCACCCTGATGAACCTCCTGGGGTGCCTGGATTCGCCGACCCGCGGCAGCTACCGGCTGGAGGGTCGCGAGGTCGCCGGGCTCACCGACGACGAGCTGGCGGCGGTCCGCAACCAGCGGATCGGCTTCGTGTTCCAGAGCTTCCACCTGCTGCCCCGTCAGACCGCAGCCGAGAACGTGGCCCTTCCCCTTCTCTACGCGGGACAGGCGGGATCGGCCCTGGGCCCGGCCCGCCAGGCGCTGGCCAAGGTGAGGCTCGAGGACCGGGCCGACCACCACCCCAACGAACTCTCGGGAGGTCAGCGCCAGCGGGTGGCGATCGCCCGGGCCCTGGTGACCCGCCCTGCCATCGTGCTCGCCGACGAGCCCACCGGGAACCTCGATTCGAACACCAGCGCCGAGATCCTGTCCCTGCTCGACGACCTCCACTCGACCGGCACCACCTTGATCGTGGTCACCCACGACCCCGAGGTGGCGAGCCGGGCCGAACGGGTGCTCCGGGTCCGGGACGGGAAGCTCGTGGAGGATCGCAGGAACCGACCGGCCGCTACCCGGTCCCTGGCCGGATCTGCCGCGGGAGACCTGGTAGCCCGCCGAGGACCCGGGTTGGGAACCCTCCTCGATCTGGCGAGGGCCAGCCTGGTCGCCTCCAGGATGCGGACCGCGCTGAGCGTGCTCGGCGTGGTGATCGGGGTGGGCGCGGTCATCGCCATGCTCGGGCTGGGCCACGGGGCCCGGTCCTCGGTCTCGGAGCGGATCGCCTCGCTGGGGACCCACCTGCTCTCGGTCCGTCCCGGGGTCGACCGAGGTCGCCAGGTGCGTTCGGGAGCGGTCCAGACCCTGGTCCCCGAGGACCTGGAGGCGATCCTGGCGCGGGTCCCCCTGGTGGTGGCGGGCGCACCCGAGGCCCAGGGCCAGGCCCAGGCCAAGTACCTGGCGGAGAACCGCCCCTCCAGCGTCACCGGCACCACGCCCGCCTACCTCTCGGTCTTGAACTACACGCTCTCCGAAGGGCGCTTCCTCGACGACGCCGACGTGGCCGGAGCCCGCAAGGTCTGCGTGCTGGGGGCGACCCCCGCCAAGGAGCTCTTCGGGGAACTCCCGGCCGTGGGCGAGCGGATCAAGCTGAAAGGGAGCAGCTACGAGGTGGTCGGCGTGCTTACCGCCAAGGGGCAGGGCGGGTTCCAGGATCCCGACGACCTGATCGTGGTGCCGGTCAGTACCGCCATGCGCAAGCTGTTCGGCAACCGCTTCCTGCGCGCCCTGCACGTCTCGGTCAAGGACCGCGAGTCCATGACGGAGGCCACCGCGGCCATCGAGGCCGTGCTCCGGGAGCGGCACCGGATCCGCGAAGGCGCGGACGACGACTTCCACGTGCGCAGCCAGGAGGAGCTGCTCCAGACCATGACCGAGGTGACCGAGACCTTTACGCTCTTGCTCGCCGGGATCGCGGCGGTCTCGCTGCTGGTGGGCGGAATCGGCATCATGAACATCATGCTGGTGTCGGTCACGGAACGGACCCGTGAAATCGGGATCCGCAAGGCGCTGGGTGCCACCCGCAGCGACGTCCTCCGCCAGTTCCTCTCGGAGGCCATCGTGGTCACCCTGGCAGGCGGGATCGCGGGGATCGGGGCCGGACTGCTGGCGGCCCGGATCCTGGCCGCGCTCTCGGGCTGGGTGGTGGTGGTCCCGGGCTACGCCTACCCTCTCGCCTTCGGGTTCAGCGCCGCCATCGGTCTCTTCTTCGGCGCCTATCCGGCGGCCCGTGCGGCTCGCCTCGATCCGATCGAGTGCCTGCGCCATGAGTGACCACCCTCCCCCCCCGGACACCGGGTTCGACCGCGGCTGCCTGGTGGCGACCTGGGCGGGTCCCGGGGACGTCCCCCGGCTCCGCCAGATGATGGCCTCGGTGCGGGAGCGCTGGAGCCGGGACGTCCCGTTCGGGATCGTCGACCTGGGTCTCCCCGACGAGGAACGGGGGCGGCTCCGGGAGGCCGGCGCCTCGCTGGTCGCGCCCCGGCACGGGTTCGACCTCGGCGGGATCCGGGACGTCCCCGCCCGGATCCACGGCAGTCTCTGCCGCGCCGCGCTCGACCGGATCTTCCCCGGTCCCGAGGTCTACCTCTGGCTGGACACCGATGCCTGGATCCAGGACCGGTCCGCCCCAGACCTGCTGGTGCGAGGTGCCCGCTCCCGCGGCCTGGCGATCGTCCCCGAGGTCGACCGGGGCTATTCGGTGCTCTACGGCGGCATGCCCGGGCTGTGGTCCGAACAGCACGCGGCCTGGTCGCGGCTCTTCGGGACCGAGGTGGCGGATCGCCTCTCGGATCACCCCATGCTCGACACGGGAGCCTTCGCGATCACCTCCGGCTCGGTCTGGTGGACGGCGTGGCGGCATTCCCTCGAGGCGACCCTCCGGCAGGGGGTCTCCAATCTGACCGATCGGCTCTCCCTGGCCCATGCGCTCTATACGGGAGACCGCCAGCTGCTCTACACGGGGGTCCACCTGCTCCCCGCCTGGTGCCATTGGGCTTGTCGCCTGGGCGTGCCGGCCTGGGACGAGGCCCAGGGCCGACTCGTCGAGCCCGCCTACCCCCGGGCCGCGATCGGGATCGTCTGCCCGATGCGGAGCCAACGGAACGGGGTCGAGCTGCCGACCGCGGCCGGCGGCCGGATCCGGCTCTCGCTCGCCTATCCGCCGGCCGTGGTCGCCTGAGGCCGACAGCCTTCCCGTGGAACCCGCCCCTCACCCCGGAAGCACCGGCAGTTCGACCCGGAAGCAGGCCCCCTCGCCGGGACGGCTCTCGACCGTGCAGCTCCCGCCGTGGGCCTCCGCCAATCTGCGGGTGATGGCGAGCCCCAGGCCCGTGCCTCCCTCCCTGCCCCCCTGGCCGCGCCGGAAGCGCTCGAAGAGGTGGGTAAGCTCCTCGGGCGGGATGCCCGGCCCGGTATCCCTCACCGCGACCTCGACCCGCTGCCCGGGCCGGTCCCGCACCTCGAGACGCAGCTGGCCGCCTTCCCGCATCGCGGCCCGGGCGTTCTCGATCAGGTTGCGGAACACCTGGTCGAGCCGCCGCGGATCCGCCGAGACCTGGCGGATCTCGGGGCCGAAGTCGGTCTCCACCTCGATCGCCGCGGTCTCGAGCATCGGCTGGTAGCGGTCCACCAGCTCCTGGAGGAAACGCTGCAGGTTCAGCGGCTTGCGCTGCAGAGGCAGTTCTCCGAGGTCGCTGCGCGCCAGCGTGAGCAGGTCCTCGACCCGTTCCCCGGCGGCCCTGGCCTCGTCGATGGCGGCGGCGAGTCGTCGCCGGTCGTCCCCGTCCGGCTTGCCTTCGAGGAGGAGCTCGAGGTTGCAGAGCATGCCGGCGAGCGGGGTCCGCAACTCGTGCGAGATGTCGGCGAGCAGGTTCCGGCGGGCCTGGTCCTGTTCCGAGAGCTGGCGATGGGCGGTCTCCAACCGCTCCGCCATGGAATTGAAAGCTGCGAGCAGCCTCCCGATCTCGTCGTCCCGGCCCGGCTCCACCCGGGCTGCCAGGTCGCCTCCCCGGAGCTGCTCCACCGCAGCCCGAAGACGATCGAGCCGGCCGACCAGGAAGCGCACCGCCAGGAGGCCCGCGATCCAGGATCCGGCCAGGATCGCCAGGGACCGGTGGATCCACGGATCCCCGTAGGGAAAGCCCTCCAGGCGCCGGGACCTTCCTGCGGCCGCCTCGGGGCTGCCTTGGGCTTCGCGAGCCCGCCGCTCCCGGAGGTGGTCCTCGATGAGACGACGGAGCAGGAGCCCGTGAAGCCCGGAGACCAGCAGCAGGAGCACCGAGATCAGTGCCCCCAGGCGGAACCCGAGCGAGTTCCACCAGGGGATGGGTGGTTTCGCCGGGCTCATGTCGCTTCCCGCATCTTGTAGCCGACCTTGTAGACGGTGAGGATGTAGACGGGATTGGCGGGGTCGTCCTCGATCTTGGCCCGCAGCCGGTTCACGTGGGTATCGACGGTCCGGCGGTAGCCCTCGAACCGGTAACCCCAGACCTGTTCCAGGAGCTGCTCCCGGGTGAAGGCCCTGCCCGGCGCCCGGGCCAGGTGCAGGAGCAGGGAGAACTCGGTGGAGGTCAGGTCCAGCGGGCGCCCCGCCCGGGCCGCCACATGCCGGGCCTCGTCGATCTCGAGTTCCCCCACCCGGATGGGTCCGACCTCGGGGGCCGGATGCGCGCGACGGAGCAGGGTCCGGATCCGGGACTTGAGGACCGGGAGCGAGAAGGGCTTGGTCACGTAGTCGTCCGCCCCCACCTCGAGACCAAGGACCTCGTCGGTCTCTCCGTCGCGGGCGGTGAGCATGAGGACCGGAACCGAGGACTTCTCCCGGATCCGGCGGCATACCGAGAGTCCGTCCATCCCGGGGAGCATCAGATCGAGGATCACCAGATCGGGCTCCCCGGTGAGGGCCGCGGCGAGTCCCGAGGGGCCGTCCGTCGCCAGCAGGCACTCGTAGCCCTCGTTACGGAGCGAGGCGGCCAGCGGCTCGGCGATCCCGGACTCGTCCTCCACGATCAGGATGCGGGCCATCCGACTACCTCCCACCGGTATTGTCGCGGTCGCGCCCCGATCGGACCACATCGGCTACGCTGGGCCGGTCCCCCCGGGGCAACCCCGTAGGGTGGCAACCGTAGTACTCCATGTACGGTCGCTGGGTCGGCGTCGGCCCGCGCCTCGGGGAAGGACCAGCATGTCGAAGCGGTGGACGGGCGTCTCGATCCTGGCCCTCGCCATGGCCTTCGCAGGCCACGCGAGCGCCCAGACGGGGGACGGGAGCGAGCCGGGATTCGGGGACATCGGGGGTGCCCGGGGGACCGGCAACGGACAGGCCACCCCCCAGGGAGACCGGGCGACCATCCAGAGGCTGCTCCGGGAGATCGCCGACTGGGAAGGCAAGCTGCGCCAGGAGCGGGAGGCCAAGGCCCAGGCCGAAGAGCAGGCCCAGGCCCGCCGGAATGGGATCGCCGGGCTCCGTACCCGGATCACCGAACTCGAGACCCGGGCCAACTGGATCCAGCGGGCCGGACTGCTCGAGATCGAGCGGGCGCTCGGTACCGAGGTCGCCAATGCCCGCCAGGCCGAGGCGAGGATGCGGGAATCCGAGCGGGAGCAGGGCGCCTGGAGCCGCAAGGCGGATGAACACGAGGCCAGCCTGACGGGGACCCGTCGGTCGCTGGAGGAGGCCCGCAGGGAGCGCGACGAGGCCCGCCGCAAGCGGGACGAAGCCGCCGGCACCAGCGGGACCGGGACCAATGGCACGGGTTCGGGCTCAGGCAGCGGTTCCGGCACCGGGTCCACGGGGTCGGGGACCAGCGGCACGGGGACCACCGGGACCGGAACCAGCGGCAGCGGGAGCACCGGCAGCGGCACCGGGACCAGCGGGACGGGCTCGGGGACCGGATCCGGCACCGGGACCGGCACCACCGGGACCGGCAGCGTGAACTGGACCGAGGTCCTGGCCAGCCGCGAGACGCGGGTCCGGGAACTCGAGCGCCAGGTGAGCGGCCTGGAGAGCGACCTGCAGGAGGCCGAGCGCCAGGTGGAACTCTGGGGCCAGAACTACCGGACCGCCTCCCGCAACCGGGTGGCGGCGGCGGATCGCCAGACCGCCCTGGTGGCCAGGGCCGGCGAGCTGAACGCCGAGCTCCAGGGCATCCCGGGACTGATCCAGCGCGCCGGGATCGACATCGCCACGCTGCAGGCCGAACTCGAGGCCTGGGAGAAGAAGGCCGGCGAAGAGGCCCAGGACATCGCCAAGGCCCAGGCGGAACTCGAGAGCCGCCAGGCACAGCTCGCCGAGTTCCACACCAAGTACCTGGCCCTGGTGAAGCGCCAGACCGGGGCGGTCGGCGGCTGGAACCAGGTCCTCGGCGAGGTGGGCGCCCTCACCTGGAACCAGCAGGCCGGCGACCAGGCACCTCTCATCTACCGCCTGCGGGTCTCGGTGCGCGGACAGGTCGGAGGCTGGACCCTCGACGACCTCGAACGCTGGATCGGCAACGACCTGCAGGACTTCGTCGACCGGGCCAGGGCCGAGGCCGAGCGCCAGGCCGCCCGCCTGGAGAGCCTGAAGACCGACCTGACCGGGCTCGAGAACCGGAGGGTCCGGGAAGCCGCCGAGATCGAGCGGCTGGGGCAGCGCAAGGCGGAGGCCGAGCGCCAGCTGGCTACCGCCAACGCCCAGCTCGAGGAGGCCCCCGGCCGCTTCCGCTCGCTCTTCGGCGGGGAAGCCAAGCGCCAGCGCCAGGCCGCCCTCCAGGCCAAGGAGACGGCCGAGGGCAACCTGAAGACCATCGGCGAGCAACTGGTCGCGGCCCAGCGTCAGCTGGCCGCCACCGACCAGGCGATCCGGGCCAAGCGGGAGGAGATCCGCACCCAGGAAGGGACCAGCACGACCGCCGCCCAGGCGCTGACCCAGGAGCAGGCCGCCCAGGAGGCCATCAAGAGGGTCGATGACGCCGGGGCCCGCCAGGCCCTGACCGCGATCCGCCGGATGCTCTGAGAGGGCCTCCGGCGAGCGAAGCGTCCCCGGGCCCGTGCCGGGGACGTTTCGCGTCCGAGGGATTTCCTGCCGCCCCCGCCTCCTAATCCCCTCGATCCAGCGGCTCGGTCTCGAGCTGGATCGCCCCGGGATGGGTCCGCATGGCTTCGTGCAGGAACGCCGCGAACAGGTGGGCGAAGGTCTCCCGCGTCACCAGCACCGGGACGTCCCCCTTCAGATGTTCGAGGAGCCGCTGACGGGCGACCGCCACCGCGTAGGGATGGTGCCGGGCCTCGACCAGCAGGGACTCGAGGCTCGAGGACACGGTTTCCACCCCGGGCCATCCCCGCGGATCCCTCGGTTCGAGCGCGACCTCGTAGAGCTTCCAACGAGCCTTCAGGTCAGGGGCCGCGATCTCCATGAAGTTCGTGTCGTGGGGGAGGTCCGGCTCCCTCCCCCCGCCGTCGGCGTCCCGCAGATTGGCGAACACGAAGGCCGAGCGACCGAGGATCAAGGCTGCCTCCCCGGCCTTTTCTACCACGGCTTGACGCCCCCGGATCCCTCCCTATCCTGGCGCCCGACACCACCAAGCAGGGGAGAGCCGCGACCCGGGACGGACGCGGCTCCAGGAACATACCGAAAGATCCAGGAGCCCACGATGAAGCCTTTCGCCGGCCTGCGCCCCCTGATGGCGCTCTGCCTCGCCCTCACCTCGACCGGTCTCGCCATGGCCGGCGGTCCGCTCTCGCGGGGAGCCTCCAAGTTCGATCCGGCCCTGGCCCGCGCCCTCGAATCCTCGGATGCCCAGGTCCGGGTCCTGGTGATCGCCCGGGAGGCCCCCGGCGCCGAGGCCGTCACCCTCGAGGCCACCAGCCCGACCGCCCGCCGACGCTCCCGCGCCGACGCCTCCACGGCCGCCATCCGGGAACTCCTGGCCGCCCCCGGCCTGGGGATCGCCGAAGGCGCCGAGGCCCCGGCCAGCGTCTACCTCTGGGCCGTGAACGGGGTCGCCACCGTGGCCGACCGGGAGCGTCTCGAGGCGCTCGCCGACGAGCCCAGCGTCGACCGGATCCTGCTCGACCGGACCGTACCGGTGCTCCTCGACGGGGGCGCCCGGGACCCGGATCCGGACCAGGGCGAGGGCGAGGATCAGCCCCGGGCCGACGAGCCAGCGAACCCGCTCTGGGGCCTGCTCCAGATCGGCACCAAGGAAGCCCGCCAGAAGGGGTGGGTCGGCCAGGGAGTCCGGGTCGGCATCATCGACACCGGCATCGACGCCGCCCATCCCGACCTCCAGGGCAAGGTCGAAGCCTTCCGGGACTTCTCGAAGATGACGGTCGAGGACGGCAAGCTGGTGGGTACCCCCGGCACCGAGCCCTACGACGACCAGGGGCACGGGACCCACTGCGCCGGCACCGTGGCCGGCGCCAAGACCGGTGTCGCCCCGGGCGCCAAGCTGCTGATCGGCAAGGCCATGAACGCCGAGGGTGGGGGATCGCTGGTCGGCCTGCTGCTCTCGATGCAGTGGATGCTCGATCCCGACGGCGACCCCTCGACCGACGACCAGCCCGATCTGGTCTCCAACAGCTGGGGCATGAACGTCCAGCTGCTGGGTGAGCACGTGGGGGTCTTCCGGGATCTGGTGAAGGCCTGGCGCCAGGCCGGCATCCTGCCGGTGTTCGCGGCCGGCAACGACGGCCCCCAGACGGCCTGCGTGCCCGGCGGCTACCCCGAGGCCTTCTCGGTGGGCGCCACCGACCACCACGACAAGGTCACCGAGTTCTCCACCGGCGGCCCCATCCAGCTCGACGGGGAGACCTTCCTGAAGCCCGACGTGGCCGCCCCCGGGGCCCGGATCGCCAGCACCTACCCGGGCGGCGAGTACGCCGTCCTGGACGGAACCTCGATGGCCTGTCCCCATGTGGCCGGTGCCCTGGCCGTGGCCAAGGGCGTCGTCCCCGGGGCCACCCACGACCAGCTGCAGAAGGCCTTCGAGGGCTCCGCCAAGGACCTCGGCGAGCCGGGCCGCGACGGAGAGTACGGCGAGGGGCGGATCGACCTGATGAAGGCGATCGAGCGGCTCCAGGCCGGCTCCCGCCCTACTCCCTGAAGCAGGGAAGGGCGCCACGGGCCCCGGTCCCCCTCCCCGGAGGGACGACCGGGGCTCGTCGCGTGGCCCTGCCCGCGTTATCCTCTGCGGACATGACGGTCGACGACTTCACCATCCGGAGGGCCCGCCAGCTGCTCGAAGCCGGCCTGGCCGCGGTCCAGCGCGGGGACCTGACCTCGGCCCGGGACGAGTTCAAGGCGAGCGCCGCGCTGCGACCGACCGCCGACGCCCTCACCTTCTGGGGCTGGATGGAGCACCACCTCGGCGACTCCGGGAGGGCCATCGAACTCTGCCACCAGGCGATCGGGCTCGACCCGGATTTCGGCAATCCCTACAACGACATCGGGTCCTACCTGGTGAGCCAGGGGAAGCTGGAGGAAGCCATCCCCTGGTTCGAGAAGGCCATCCAGGCCAAGCGCTACGAGCCCCGCCAGTTCCCCCACATGAACCTCGGTCGGGTCTACATGACGCGGCGCCAGTTCGCCCTCGCGCTCCAGCATTTCGAGCGGGCCCTGGCCTTCGCCCCCGGGGACCCTCACCTCCGGGCGCTCGCCGACAAGGCCCGCCTCATGGTGCGGAACCTGAACTGATCAGCCCCCCTCGGGCAGGAACTCGTCGACCGGGACGGTGTCGCTCTGCCCCGGGCCGGGAGCGGTCCCGGCAGGCGCGATCCCCAGATCCATGCCCAGGAGACCGGCTCCGCCGTTCCCGAAGAGGCCCGCCGATCCGTCGGCGGGGAGGACCGAAAACGGATCCCCGGCCCCCGTCCCGGACCCCTGGGGAACCGCGGCCGGGAACCGCTGGCGGAGCAGCTCGTCGGTGGCACCGGGGACGCTCCATCCGGGGCGGGTTCCCGCCTGGCCGAGGGGTTCCAGCATCCAGCTCGTCACCACCTCGCCGAACTGGGCCATGCGTCCGGTCCGGCTGAACGAGGTGGGATAGCCGCCCGCCCCTTCGGGGAGCGTGGCCAGGACGTCCTGGACCAGGCCCGGTCCACGGGCCCCGCCGTTGGCCACTCCCACGTGCTGGGTCCCGAGGAAGGTCACGGTGCGCAGGTTCTCGGCCCCCGACGGGGCCAGCTCGATCCTTCCCCGCCCGTCCTCACCGGCGGTATAGATGCCCTGGATCGAGCCCCAGCTGCCGTCCCGGTAGACGACCTCGGAGAGGCCCGAACGCTGCTCCGGCGTGAAGAGCCCCATGCTCTGGCGGAGCACCGACAGCGCCTGGAGGGTCGGGTTCCCGCTCACCGCGATCCCGAAGTCCGAGCGGATCCCGTCCCGCAACTCGTCGAGCCCAGGGCCGACCTCCTGGGCGAACCCCGAAGCGGCAGGCAGGAGGACCAGCGAAGCGAGGAAGGCGCGGCGGAGCCGGGCCTGGGAGAAGGGAGACATGGGGAGACCGTTCCTTACGTTCGTTCCAGGGGCACGGCCTCGCTCCGGAGGGCGGCGGCACGGGGCCCGGAGGGAGCCGATGCACGTCCCTTGCCAGCGTGATCCAGGGCTGGTTTCCGGCCTTCCCGGGCCCTCGCGCTGGCTACGCCGGGATCCACCCCGGACACGCTGCAGCCTCGCCCCGACACACCGGCGCCGGGTCCTCCCCGACCGACCGGCAGGTCGAACCGACTCCGGGGGAACGCATCAACGCAGGTCGAGCCGTACCGGGCAGTGGTCCGACCCCATGATCCCGGTGAGGTTCTCGACTCCCCGCACCCGGGCCGCGATCCCCGGGGTCGTGAGGAAGTAGTCGAGGCGCCATCCGATGTTCCGCTCCCTCGCTCCGCTGCGAAAGGTCCACCAGGTGTAGTGCCCCTTCTCGCCGGGGTGCCGTTCCCGGAACACGTCCACCCAGCCGCGTCCCAGCATCTCCGTGACCCAGGCCCGCTCCTCGGGGAGGAAGCCGGCGTTGTCCACGTTCTGCTTGGGGTTGGCGAGGTCGATCTCGGTGTGGGCGGCGTTGAAGTCGCCGCAGAGCACGATCTCCCGTCCGGAAGACCGCTCGGCCTCCAGCCTCTCGGCGAGCGTCGCGTTGAAGGCCAGCTTGTGGGGGAGCCGGGCGTGCTCCCGCTGGGAGTTCGGGAAGTAGCAGTTCACCAGCAGGAAGTCCCCGAGATCGGCGATCAGGGTCCGTCCCTCGGAGTCGAATTCGGGCCGGCCCAGGCCGACCTCGACCCTCTTCACCTCGGTCTTCTCCCGGACGAAGAAGGCGACCCCGCTGTATCCCCTCTTCTCCGCCGAGGCCCAATGCGTCCGGTACCCGGGAGGCGAGAGCAGGTCGTCGCCGAGGTCGTCGGGGCGGGCCTTGGTCTCCTGCAGGCAGACCACGTCGGGAGCCTCCTCGGCGAGCCAGTCCAGGAACCCCTTGGTCCTGCACGACCGGATCCCGTTGACGTTCCAGGTACAGATCCGCACGACGACCTCCGGCGCCACCCTACCGCAGCCGGCCCGGCTCCAGGGCGTACACTCGGCCCCGATGGTGAGGATCCCCGACGAACTCCGGGCCGAGGGCGCCACCGCCCGCGGCATCGCCACCGGGGACCGCCTGCTCGACCAGTACGAGGTGGGCCGGCTGCTCGGCAAGGGCGGCATGGGCGCGGTCTTCGAGGGCCTCGACACCCAGCTCGACCGCAAGGTGGCAATCAAGGTCCTGCCTGCCTTCCTGGCCTCCTCGACCCGCGCCATCGATGGACTACGGGCCGAGGCCAAGCGGACCATCGCCCTGGCCCACTCCTCGCTCGCCCGGATCCACCACTTCGCGGTCCACGACGGCCAGCCCTTCGTGATCATGGAGTTCGTCGAGGGCCGCACCCTGGCCGCCCTCCTCGAGGAGCGGGGCACGTTGCCCCTGGACGAAACCCTCGGCATCCTCCGTCCCCTGGCCGCGGCCCTCGACCATGCTCATGCCGAGGGCGTCGTCCACCGCGACGTGAAACCCTCGAACATCATGCTCCGGGCCTCCGACGGACGGCCGGTGCTGATCGACTTCGGCATCGCCGGCGAGGCCCGGGACCAGACCACCCTCGCCGGCCTCACCGATCGGGGCGGCACCAGCGGCACCCTGGTCTACATGAGCCCCGAGCAGGTCCGCGGCGACGCCCCCCGCCGCTCCATGGACGTCTACTCGCTGGCCGCGGTGGCCTACGAGATGCTCGCCGGGAACCCGCCCTTCTTCCGCGGCGACCCGATGAACGTCCAGTACCAGATCCTGAACGAACCACCCCGTCCGATTCCCGGGATCCCGGAACCGGTCTCCGCCGGGCTCCTCCAGGGGCTCTCGAAGCTCGTCTCCGACCGTCCTGCGTCGGCGACCGCGCTGGTCGATCGTCTCGAGGGAAGGCCGGGAGCCGCGCCCGTGAGGGGACCCGGAAACCCGGCGGCCAGCGGTTCCGACCTGCCCGAGTCCTGCTGCCCGACGGATCCCCCGGAAGTCGCCGTCGCCCAGGCCGGGACCCCGACCTCCCGTCACCGGTTCCTGGGGTTCCTGGGAGTCCTCGACGGCATGTCCTCGGCACTGGTCGGCGGTCTGATCTGGAACGTGGGCGTCTGGCACTTCCTGCGAGAGCACCTGGCAGACCTCGACAAGACCGCTCCCGGCCTCTACTTCTTCCTCCACTTCCTCCCGCCTGCGGCCTGCGGGATCCCCATCTTCGGGCTCTCCATGCTGCTCGGATGCGAGTTCCTGGAGCGACGCATCCCGGGGATCACCCGGCCCCTCATGAACGGAGCGGCGCTCGGCGTCGTGTTCGGCTCGCTGCTGGTGAGCCGGGTCATGAAACACGTGGGCGAGACCGCGGAGATCGCCCAGGTGGCCGTGGTCCTGGTAGGACTGCTGGGCGCGCCCGTGATCGTGGCCACCACCCGCCTGTACCTGGCGAGTAGCCTGCACGAGCGGATGCAGGAGGCCCGGGAGCACGGCCTCTCGGGGAGTTGAACGGCTCCGGCGCCCGGGCGACGATCGCCGGGAAGCCGCTCCCCGACTTCCTCTGGTAGAGTCGCGAACACCCAAGGACAGGTTTTCCCGACGAGGAGTCCCCCCTAATGGCGGCCCAGTACATCTTCACGATGAAGGACCTGAGCAAGGTCATCGGCGACAAGCACATCCTGAAAGGCATCTGGCTCTCGTTCCTGCCGGGCGCCAAGATCGGCGTCCTGGGGTTGAACGGCGCCGGCAAGTCGACGGTGCTGAAGATCATGGCCGGCGTCGAGACCGAGTTCCTGGGCGAGGCCTACCCGGCCAAGGGGATCCGGATCGGCTACCTGCCCCAGGAGCCGGAACTCGATCCTTCCAAGAACGTCCTCGAGAACGTGCGCGAGGGCGCCACCGACATCGTGAACCTGCTCGCCGAGTTCGACCAGATCAACGAGAAGCTGGCCACCGACCTCGGCGACGACGAGATGCAGAAGTGCCTGGACCGGCTCACCATCGTCCAGGAGAAGCTCGATGCCTGCGAGGCCTTCGACCTCGACCACAAGATCGAGCGCAGCCTCGACGCCCTGCGCTGCCCGGCCAGCGACGCCGAGGTCACCCGGCTCTCGGGCGGCGAGAAGCGCCGGGTGGCGCTCTGCAAGATCCTGATGTCGAATCCCGACATGCTGCTCCTCGACGAGCCCACCAACCACCTCGATGCCGAGAGCGTCTACTGGCTGGAGCGCCACCTCCAGGAGTTCAAGGGCACAGTGGTGGCGGTGACCCACGACCGCTACTTCCTCGACAACGCCGCCAACTGGATCCTCGAACTGGACCGGGGCCAGGGAATCCCCTGGGAGGGGAACTATTCCTCCTGGCTGGAACAGAAGGCGAAGCGGCTGGCCGAGGAGGAGAAGAAGGAAGCCTCCCGCCAGAAGGTCCTCGAGAAGGAACTCGAGTGGGTACGCCAGAACCCCAAGGGCCGGCGGGCCAAGAACAAGGCCAGGATCAACGCCTACGAGGAGCTGGCGGCCAAGGAGGTCGAGGTCCGGCAGGACTCGATCGAGCTGGTCATCCCTCCGGGACCCCGTCTCGGCGACAAGGTCGTGATCGCGGAGGGCCTGAAGAAGGTCTACGGCGACCGGGTCATCTTCGAGAACGTGAACTTCAACCTGCCGCGGGGCGGCATCGTCGGGATCATCGGCCCCAACGGCGCCGGCAAGACCACCTTGTTCCGCATGATCATGGGCCAGGAGAAGCCCGACGGCGGCCGACTCGAGGTCGGCGACACCGTGAAGCTGGCCTATGTCGACCAGAGCCGGGCCAGCCTCGACCCCGACAAGACCATCTACGAGGAGATCGCCCAGGGAGACGACGTGCTCAAGATCGGCAACCGCGACATGCCGGTCCGGGCCTGGGTGAGCCGCTTCGGGTTCAAGGGCACCGACCAGCAGAAGAAGGTCGGCATCCTCTCGGGCGGCGAGCGCAACCGGGTGCACCTGGCCAAGACCCTGCGCTCGGGCGGCAACGTGATCCTGCTCGACGAGCCGACCAACGATCTCGACGTCGAGAC
>CAYOHP010000002.1:49429-179445 GCA_964403795.1 uncultured bacterium
ACCCACATCCTGGCCTTCGAGGGCGACGGGCGGGTCGACTGGCACGAGGGCGGCTGGGCCGACTTCGTGGCCTGGAAGAAGCGCGAGTTCGGCGAGGACGCCCTGGAGCCGCACCGCATGAAGTACAAGCGGATCGCGCTTTCCTGAAGCCGATCGTCATGGCCGTGCCACCCCGATCACGCCGCAGGCGACCCGGGGTCCGGCGTTGCCGGCCGGCTGGCTGGTCAGGTCGTCGGCTCCGGCGTGGACGATCACCGAGCGTCCGAGCAGGGTGTGGAAACCCTGCAGGCTCAGGCCTTCGACCAGCCGCAGCACCTCGGCGGTGCCATCGGGCCCCGCTTCCAGGTTCCCGAGGTCGCCGGCGTGCCGCCCGGCCGGTGGCGCATCGGGAGACCCGTGTTGCGTCTCCCAGGGATCGAAGTGCCCACCGGCCGAAGCCGCGTCGGGAGCGGTGCAGTCCCCCCATTCGTGGACGTGGAACCCGTGCCTGCCCGGGGAAAGTCCCTGGATGCGGGCCCGGACCATCACCCCGCGCCGGCTCTCGGAGAAGGTGACGGTCCCGCTCGCCCCCTGGCCCCGGGTCGCGTGGAGCACCGCCACGGCCTTCTCGACCGACTCGAACGGGGGATGGTCCCCGTGGGCGAAGGCGGTCCCGGCCGCCACCAGCAGGATCCCGACCAACGCCACGCCACGAACACGGATCACGACGTCTCCTTGCGCTCTGCCCGGGTCCCCGCCAGCCGACGGAAGACGCCCTCGTGCACCTCGGCCACCCTGGCCCAGGTCCTCTCGATCACCTTGGCCCGCAGGCGCTCCCGCCTGGCCGGATCCGGCCAGGGCTCGCCCAGCTCCTGCCGCAACGCCGCCTCCAGAGCGGTTCCATCCCCCGGAGGAACCAGCCGCGCCTCCTCCCCCAGCGCCTCGGGGAGCCCGCCGGTGGCGCTCGCCACCACAGGGGTCCCGGCCGCCATGGCCTCCAGGGGAGGGATCCCGTAGCCCTCATCGAGCGAGGGGAAGGCCAGGAGCCGCGCCCCCCGATACAGACCGGGTAGGTCGCGATCCTCCACGTACCCGAGACCCATGACCCCCGGGCCGGTGGGACGGGGCTCGCCGGCAACCACCAGTGCCGGAGCCCCGGGGATCGCGGCCAGCGCTTCCCGGAGCCGTCCGAGCCCCTTCCTGGGATGATCGCCGCCCACCGCCAGGACATACCGTTCCGGCAGCCCGTGGATCCGACGCGCCTCCTCGGCCTGGCGGTCGGTGGCCGCGAAATACTCCGCCTCGATCCCCACTTCGACCACCGTGATCCGGCCCTCGGCCGCGGGACGGTGAGCCAGGAGCTGGCGCTCGACGTGCTTCGAGAGCACCAGGATCTCGGCCGCGCCGCCTACGGCCTGGTCGATCCGCCTCCGGAGCAACCAGGCGAAACGTCGCGGCATGGTCTCGGGCGTGACCACGCAGGCCAGGTCGGCGACCGTCACCACCACGGGGACCCCGGAGGGCGCGGGCGGGAAGGCATAGGCCGGCCCCCAGACCACATCGGGAGCGAACCCGGCCGCCCGCCTCCGCCCTGCCAGAACGCCCTCCAGCCAGACCCAGGGGTGCTCGTGGCTGGCGTAGCGGGCAGGCACTTCCGTCACCCCGATGCCGGCCTGCCACAGGAGTTCCCTCGCCTGGGGCGGTGCCACCACCCCGAGCTCCAGCCCGGGTCCTCGACGAGCCAGCTCCCGGACCACCGAGAGCGCGTAGCGTCCCATCCCGGTGACCGGAGGCACCAGATGGCGGAGGTCGACGAGCACCCTTGGCATCGTCGGGTCTACACCGGCTCCCGGCTCACCGGTCGGCTCGCCCGATCGAGACGCGGTGGCTCTCCGAGCTTCCCTCCACATGGGGGAAGTACATGAGGAAGACCCGCGCCGGGAGCACGTTGTGGAACCCGGCGATCTCCGGGGTCATGGTCACGGTGGCCCGGTAGGTCCCCGCCGAGAGGTAGCGGAAGTAGTAGACGACCCGGTCGTCGAGTACGTCGACCTCCGGCCAGGCGTCGTACCAGCGCCCCCGCGAATCCTTCTGCGCCAGCTTGGGCCGGTGCTCGCCCTTGGTCGGGACCTCGGCCCCGGAGAGGAGCGGCACTTCCAGCAGCGCGAAGCTCCGGTCCTCGGGGACCGTCATCTCGACCTCCCGCACCAGCCGCTCGTGGGAAGGATGGGGATCCGCCTTGGCCTCGATCCTCGAGCGCAGCGAGAAGCCATGGTCCTCGGCCGCGAACGGTCCCTTCTCGAACCGGGTGGTGTCGAGCCGGGCCAGCACCTTGGGTCCCGAGGTCTTCTCGATCGTGACCCGTCCCTTGGCCTGGTTCAGGTCCCGGGCCGCCAGATGCATCCGGGAGGGAGGTCCCACCTTCCCGCCGGAAACCCTGGCCTGACGGACAGCCCCGGCCTCGACCCGGAGCTCGGCATCGTCCCTGGATCCCGAAGCCGCCCTCCCCTGGAGGTAGCGGACCGCCACCGAGGCGGCCACCGCCCGCGCCTTGGTGCTGCGGTACTCGGTGGCCCCCTTGCCGAGGGTCATCCAGCGCAGACCGGCCAGGAAGCTCTCGCTCCGACCCTCGAGCTCACCCAGGAACTCGAGGACCAGGGCCACCGTCTCGGAATCGTCGGCGTACCAGCTCCAGGCCATGCCCTCGTGCTTCCACTGCTTGAAGGCCTGGTTCCCGAGCGACAACCGCTCCAGCTCCTGGGCGGCCCGGGTCACCCCGTCCTGGTCGCCGCTCGCCAGCGATCCCCGTCCGTAGCTCACCCAGAACCGGGGATCATCGAGCAGCGACTTCATCCTGGGGAGCCTGGGTGCCTTCAGGTCCCCAGCCCCGGCCAGGGCGAGGGCCTCCCAGGCCCGGTAGATCGCCAGGGTCCGGTAGCGCTCGTCGGAGGCCTCCTCCCTGTCGATGGCCTCGCGGCCGTTCCTCCGGTAGAGGTCGGACAGCCACTCGACGGTGGACTCGAGTTCCAGTTCCTTCCAGATCCGGTCCCGGATCGGACCCTTGAGGGCCGCCACCCGGGAGAGCAGGTAGGCGGTGGTGGTGGTGGAGGCCTCGTCCCCTAGGCCCCATCCCCATCCCGCCCCGCGCCGGAGTTCCCGCAGCCGTTCGATCCCCTTCTGGACGATGGGGTCGAGGTCGGTGGGAACCCCTGCGGTCTTCAGCCAGGCCGAGCCCAGGCCCGCCTGGGCCGTGACCAGGGGCACGAACCGCGACAGGGTCTGCTCGGTGCAACCATAGGGGTACTTCACCAGCTCGTTCAGGTCGTCGACCAGCGCCACCTCGATGGCCCGCTCCAGGCCCAGCATGAGGTGCAGGTCCGCATAGGTGGCGTTCTCCCAGGTTCCCGGCTTCGCCTCCACCACCACGCTGGCCCGGGGATCGACCTCGTGGAGCGTGACCTCGGTGCGCCGCCGCCCGAAGGGGAGGACCGGGATCCGCTTCTCGAGCGCGTCCCCGACCCCGCCCGCGTCGAAGCGGGAGCGGAACTTGAGCTCGCCCGAGTCGGGATGGGAGTGCACGTAGACCGGGAAGTCGACCGCGTCATGGCCGTGGGCCGAGACCTTCAGTTCGTAGCGATCCGGTGCCTTCTTCACCGGACCGTCGTCGCTGACCAGCCAACCGCCCTCGGACGCCTCCCTCACGTTCAGGAGCGCAAGGTCCTTCTTCTCGAGCGGCACCGCCCGGGCGCCGTCGATCTCGAACTCGAGCTTCCCGCGCGAGTCGGTGTCGGTCACGTTCTGGACCGAGCTCTTGACCAGGACGTGGTCTCCGGTGACCAGGAACCGGGGCATGCCCAGGCGGACCATCAGGTCCTTGCGGGCCACCACCCGGGTCTCCGCCCTGGCCACCCGGGTCTCGGCATCCACCGCGTACGTGACCAGGCGCCAGCGCGACAGATCGTCGGGGAGCTTGAACCGGAGCCGGGCCTTGCCCTGCCGATCGGTACGCACCGATCCGACCCAGTGGGCCACGTCCCGGAACTCGGTCCGGACCCGGATTCCCGATCCTCCGCCACCGCCCCCGGAGCCCCCGCCCCCGCCGTCCATCGACATCTCGGCCGCCGGCGCCGACGCCGGCATCGGGGCGCCCATCATCGCCATCTTCATCCCCTTGGCCTGCATGGCGAAGCTGGCCCGGGCCAGCCCGGGACCGCCTTCCATGTCGGCCATGGCGAGTTCGTCGCTCGCGTAGTATCCGCCTCCCACACCGGAGACCGAGTTCTGGCGCTCGCCGTAGAAGTGCTGGTACGGCTCCGGGGTCCGATCCGGGGCCACCTGTTCCAGGGCCTCGTCGACGACCGCCAGACACAGGTCGCCCACCATCGGGAGCCCGGTCGAGGTCCGAGCCTCGATCGAGAGGTCGACCTCGCTCCCGGGCTCGTAGACCCGCCTGTCGGTGACCAGGTCGACCTTGGCCCGCTTGTCGGTCGCGGGGACCTTCAGGTCGATCTCCTCCTGCAGGTTGCGTCCGTCCTTGACGGTCTCGACATGGAGCTTGGCGACGGGGGCATCGGCCGCCTCGATCGGGACCTCGACCAGCGCCGAGTAGCCCTTGATCGCCACTTGGCCCCGCTTGCGGAAGTGCGCCCCTTCCAGCGACCACCAGGCGATCCCGGTCTCGATCGGGCACCGGACCAGCACCCTGGCGGTCTCGCCGGCCTGGTACTCGGGGCGCTCGGCCGAGAGTTCGATCCGGTCCCAGCGCCACCAGCCGCCGCCTTCGCCCAGCCGGAAGGTCCGGATCCTCGACGAGGTTGCCCGCCGCCCGGCGTCCCGGATCCGACCGGTCAGCTCGATGTCCCCGGCCTCGGGGATGGCGATCCGCCACTGGGCGGCTCCCCGGGAGTCGGTCTTCTCGGTCCAGGTCCGGAGCACGTCGACCTTCTCGGTCCAACGGTCCTTCTCGTCCCGCAGCCACCTCCGGCGCCGCAGTTCCAGCTCGACCTCGGTCTCCTTGCCCTTGCCCTCGAGATCGACGGTCCGGGCCAATACGATCCAGGGTTCCTTCTCTTCGACCACCGCCATGGTGGTCTGGAGTCCGAGGACCACCTCGGACCGGGGCGCATAGAGGACCGCGTTCCCATGGACCTCGCGGCCATCGGGGGAGACCACCGTCACCTCGGCGGTGAGGGAGTAGTCCGCCTTCTTGGCAGGCAGCCGGACCGGGATCCGGATCCGCCCCCGGTCGTCGAGCTTCCCGCTCCCCGAGTCCTCGAAGTCGATCTCGCCCTCGGAGTCCCGCCAGGTCCAGCCCGGAGTCTCGGCGAACCCATGCAGCTTGGAATCGAAGGGAGCTTCCGAGGGAGCACCGGCCCGGAGTTCCCAGCGAACCTCCGCGCCCGCGAGGTTGCCTCCCACCGTGAAGCGCCCGTGGACGTCGTAGCTCGCCTCCTCGCCCTGCACCGTCCACTCCCGAGGGGCCTCCACCACGACCTCGTGCTCGGGTTTGCGATAGGCGAGGATCTCGATCTCCACGCTGCCTTCTCCGCCGAGTTCGGGGAAGCTGGCCCTGAGCGGGAAGGTCCCGGTCCGCTGGTCCTTCGGCAGCTCCAGCGAACCGTGGAAGACGCCGAGATCGTCGCTCCGGACCTCGACGGAAGACCCCTGTTCCTCCCAGTCCCAGCCCAGGCGGACCTGGGCCCCGGCTCCCCGGACCACCGCCAGCTCGGCCCCTTCGACCAGGCGCCGGGCGATCCCCCGGAACCGGATCGTCTCGCCGGGCTTGTAGACCTGGCGATCGGTCGTGAGGTGCACCATGAGCGGCTGGCCGGTCTGGGAGACCGGATCCCGTCGCAACTCCGCCAGCTGCTCCCTGGCCGAGGCGTATCCCCCGAGTTCCACCGCCATCAGGTGATCGCCGCGCTGGAGCAGGACCCAGCCCGAGCCCTCGCCCTCGGGGATGTCGAGCGTCAGGTACCCCTGGTCGTCGGACTTGTGGCTGGTGACCCGGACCCGGTTCCGGTTCGATTCCCAGCGGACCCAGTGGGCAGTGGCATCCACCTTCCCGAAGGGAGCCCCGTCCTTGCGCGACACGGCCTGCAGGTGGACCCGGTCCCCGTCCCTGCGGCCCACGCAGTCCATGCCGGTGTACAGGAAGCCCGAAGTGGCGGTCTGGTGCTCGGTCTTGGCCACCACCACGTAGAGGCCGGGAGCCGGGAGCTCCACCGGGATCCGGTAACCCATGGTGTAGGCCGGGTGGAGCGCAACCCAGGCGTGATCCTTGAACCCTGCCTCGGGGCTCCCGTATCCACGCGGATTCAGGGGATCGTCGTTGCGCCACGTGTACCACTGGCTGAAGGAACCGGCCGACACCGCGTGCCCGATCCCCCCGTGCTCCCGCAGCCGGGCCCCGACCTTCTCGAGGTCGTAGCCATGGGCCAGGATCTCCTTGCGGCCCTTGCGCCTCCGCCCTTGCTTGAGCCAGTCCACCAGGAACTCCGAGGGATCGCTCTCGAAGCGGGCCAGGGCCTGGGCCGCCTCCTCCTCGACCTCCTTGCGGGCCGCCACGGTCCGCTGGAAGACCGGCTTCCCGACTCCCTCGGTGGGCAGGCGGAAGTTCTCCCAGCCCGAGTGGTCGCCGAGTTCGGCGGCCAGGATGCTCACTTCGAGCCTGCGGCTCCCCTGGCTCTGGGCCCCCAGCAGCAGCTTGGAGCCCTCGTAGCCGAGCGCCGCGTGGGCACCCGAGGCGACCTTGGCGAAGGGCGACCCGTCGAGCAGCATGACCGTCGGGAGGGTCCCCTCGGCAACCGTCACCTCGTCGGCGATCTTCCTGTAGGTCGGGACCACGGGCTTGCCCTCCTCGCTGGTGACCACCTGGCGAGGAGGCCGGCGGAAGCGCCCGGGCGGGGGCGAGGCCTCCGCGAGTCCGAAACCCATGAGCAAAGCCAGAACGGCAGCCGTCCGACGGACCGGGAGATCGACCACCCCGCACCTCCTCGCACTTCCACCCCACTGTGGACGGCCCGCCCATGGATTCCAAGGGGCTCGCCGCAGGCCCACACAGCGGCCTAGGCTCCCGGTATGAGGACGCTCACAGCCAAAGGGGTCCCGGCAGATGGGTGGCCGCAACCCGCCCCGGGTTTCGCGACCTTCGCTGCCTGCCTGGGGACCTGGCCCGTCGCCGTGCGGGCCTGGGCCGACCACGCATCCCGGACCCCGGAGGGTGTTGCCGGCACCGCCGCGGCCTCCCGGTGGGACCTCGCCTTCTTCCTCGAGACCGGGAGCCCGGAGCGGCTCCTCTCGCTCTCCCTCGACGGCCTGGCCCTGGCCGTGGACGCCAAGCGGGGCGGCACCGTCCTGGGCCTGACCCCGGATGGCACCGCCTTCCTGGAGGTCTCGGCCTACACCTGGCCCGTCGACGACCTCCGGGTGACCGGGCTGGTCCGGTTCGCCCAGGGCTCGTCGGCGCCCTTCGTCTGGGGAGTGCGGGTGGCGCCCAAGGCCGCGGTCTCGGGCCGTTTCGAAAGGTCGTTCAGCCTGTCGCGCCTCTGGACCCCCGGGGGCATGGTGGAGACCGGCCTCACCCTCCGGGCGGGACTCCGCCAACGGGACGCCCTGCTCCGGATCGGCGCCCGTCTCCGGCTCCGCCAGGGCCTCGACCCGGCTCCTGCCCTCGCCTCCCGGCTCCCGGCCTGGATGCTCCCCGATCCGGGTGCGATCTCCTCCCTGCTCTCCTCGGGCCTGGAGCTGGCGACCCGGATGCGCCCCTGGGAGGTCGCAAGGCGGCGGGCGACCCTCTGCTCCGGGTGCTCGTTGCGCTCCCCCTCCCCTCCTGTCACGATGGCAGGGTGAGACCCCAGGACGAGATCGCGCTCGCCCTGCCGCGCCAGGATCCCCGAGGTCGCCGGTTCCTCTTCCGCCGCCTTCGCGAACTCCCGCTGGCCGTAGACGCCATGGAGATCCTCAGCCTGGCGCGACTCTTCCACGCCCGCGAGGGAACGCTGGCGTCCTGGCTCACCGAGGAGTCGGTCTGGAGCCGGCGGGAGATCGAGCGCCTGCGCCGTTCCGTGGGAGAGGAAGCGGCCGAGGCCGGGGCCTGGACCCAGTTCCTGCAGCCGGCCGTCTCCGCCTCTCCCCAGGCGTCCGGGGCGGACGTCGCCCAGGCCGGTGGGGCCGCCTTGAACGAACTCCTCGAACCGCTCGCCGAGGGGGCGAGCCGCAGCCGGGAACAGATGGTCTTCGCCTTCCGGGTGCTGGGCCGAATCCACTCCCCGGCCGCCCTCGACCTGATCGGCCGGATGGCGGCCCAGCACCAGGCGGTGATCCCCGCCATGGGAGCCTTCTCGACCCTGGGGACCGCCCAGGCCGCGGAGCGGGCGGTGGCGCTGTGCCGGGCCGTGGAAGTCCATTCCACCTTCCCCTCGCTGCTCGAGGGCTTCGCCAGGCTGCCTTCCCCGGTGTCCTTCCAGTACCTTTCGAGCCTGGCACCCCGGGGCGGCGAGATCGCCTCCGGGGTGGTGGCGGCCCTGGAAGGTTTCGAGGCTTTCGACCACCTCCCGATCCTCGAGTCCGCCATGCGCAGCGGCGACCCATGGGTGCTGATCGAGGGCGCCGAGACCCTGGGGAGGATCGGCACCCCCGAGCACCTGAAACGGATCGAGGTGGTCTTCGATTCCTCGAGCCACCCCCTGATCCAGATCGCATGCCTCCAGGCGGTCTCCGCCGATGCCGGGCCCGGGGTGCTGAGGATCGCCTCCAAGGGCCTGGCCTCCGCCAACCCCGCGGTCCAGGCGGCGGCCATCGAGGCGCTGATCTCGGCCCAGATCCCCTATGCCCAGTTCCGGGACCGGGTGGTCGCCCTGCTCGGGTCCCAGCACCCCAAGCTCTCGCTCAACGCGCTGCTCGCCTGCATCGCGGTCGATCCCCAGCGGGCCGTGCAGCGGACCACCGAGCTGCTGCGCTCCGGGGTACCCACCGAGCTGGTGCAGGCCATCCAGGCCCTGGCCTACATCGAGGCCCCGTCGAGCACCGAGGCACTGGCCCGGGCGGTGTCCCAGTGCCCCCCCGGACCGCTGCGGGTCCAGGCGATCCGCTCCCTGGGGCGCCTCGTCTCCCGCATGCCCGACGCCATCGAGGCGCTCGGGAAGCTGCTCGACGACGAGGACCCCAAGACCAGGGAAGGCGCCGCCTGGTTCCTCGCCGGGACCCATCCCGCCTCCCGCAAGCGGGCAGCCGAGGTCCTCGCCAAGCGCTGCCGCAACGAAGAGAACACCCCGGCGTCGATCGCCATGGTCGAGGCTCTCGGCTTCCTGGGGAAGGCGGCCAACCTGGCGGTACCCGACCTCCACTACCTGCTCCTGGTCGGCCCGCTCCAGGCCGAGACCGCGGCCCGGGCGCTGGCGACCAGTTTCCCCCGGGCCCGCGAGGCCCAGGACCTCGCCACCCACGGCTCCCCGGCCGTGGAGGCCTATGCCGGCCTGCTCCAGTGGTACGAGGAAGGCGGCGGGGTCGAGCGCATCGTGGAGGCGCTCCGCAGCGAGGATACCTTCACCTTCAGGGCCGGCTGCGAGGTGGCCCGCCTGGCCGCCCTGGCGGCCACCGTCACCGGCGAGACCCGGCGACTCACCGGCCTGGCTGCCAAGCTGGGCGGCGGGGACGGCGATGGCGCAGACCTCTCGGGCCTCGGCCAGCTCGACCGCTCGATCTCGATCCCGAGGCGGAAGATCGGCCTGGGCCTGGTCCCCCGCCCCGACTCCCGCACCGCCAGCTTCGCCCCGGTCTCGCTGGAGGTCGCCAGTCCCAGGCTTTCCGACCGCCCGGAGGACGCCGACCAGGAGGCCGAGGACGCGGTCATGGACACGAGCTACTACCCGGGTGCCAAGGGCCAGGGGAAGAACCCGATCGACGAGATCATCAAGAATGCCCAGGCACAGGGCCAGGCCGAGGGCGCGCCCCCGGACCCCGAGCCGGCCCGCGAGTCGAGGGGCCCTCCGACCGCCATCCGGGGTCCCCGCGGGCAGCCTTCCCGGGAGGACGCCCGGGAATCTCTCAAGGACCCGGCGAAGGGGACCCAGCTCCCGGCCCGCACCGCCGACCAGAGTCCCTCGATCCGTTCCCGGGTCTCGGTGGTGGTCTTCTGGGTGGGGATCTCGGCCCTGTGCGTCGCCACCCTCTTCCTCGGGCGGTGGCTCCGCAGTCTCCTGGGGTGACGACTACTTCCGGGCCCGGCGCCCTTCCAGGATCTTCAGGAAGGACCGGCTGCGGATCTCGTCCAGGGTGAGGCCGGTGGCGGTCGCCTCCTGCTCGGAGATCGCCCCGCAGTTCATGCCCCGGAGGAAGAAGTTGAGGAGCCCCTGGCCGGTGGCCGCGTCGTCGAACACGTCGCCCACCAGGGTCGCCTGGGCGGCCTTGTCCATGAAGGCCTTGAGGCGCGTGGCGGCGGCTTCGAGGCCCTGGAGGAAGAACCCGAAGACCGCCGCGTAGCGGATCGGGAGCTGGGCCGGGTGCAGGTCCCAGCCCTGGTAGTAGGCGATCCGCAGCGAATGGCGCACATGGTCGTAGGCGGTCTTCCAGGCCCGGGCCACGACCTCGCGGTTCTCCGCCAGCTGGGCCGCGGTGAGGCGTCCGCTGCCCTTCTTGTGGGGTGCGACCGGCATCACATTGGTGGCTCCGTTGGAGAGGAAGATCCCCGTCCCGGCATAGGCCACCTTCATCATGTGGAGGGCGAAGTCGCAGGCGGGATGGTCCATCACCTGGTGGGCTGCGGTGATGCTGCACGAGGCGGTGTAGTCGTAGGTCCCGAAGTGGGCCCCGGTGCATCGCCCGTTGGCGGCGGCCACCAGCAGCGGGAGATTCGAGTTCCCCTCCAGCGAGAGGATCGCCTGGGTCATCTCGATCATGATCTCGAGCTTGAGGGTGCCCTCGGGCAGCTTCAAAGCCGCTTCCAGAGCCTCCAGGACCTCGACCAGGGCGGTGACCTGTTCGGGCATGACCACCTTGGGCAAGGTGACCACGAAATTCGAGGGCAGGTTCTTTCCCACCTTGCCGACCAGGGTCGAGACGAACAGGTCGAGGGTGCGGAGGCTGCGGGCCTTCAGATCCTCGGTGAAAGGCTTGATCCGGATCCCGATGAAGGGCGGGAGGATCCCCTCGGCGGCCCCTTTGGCGACCTCCTCGGCGGTCCGGACCGCATCCTTGTCCTCTTCGTCGTCCGGCCGGTTGCCGTAGCCGTCCTCGAAGTCGATCCGGAAGTCCTCGACCGCCTCGCGCTCGAGCTTGGCCATCACCCGGTCGTAGACCGTGACCGAGAGCCATGTGTCGGGACAGCGCTTCTTCCACCCCTCCGGATCCTTGCGGACGTCCTCCCGGAGGGCGTCGATCTCGGCGGGACGGACCGGGAGGCCGCACGCGCCGGGCATCTCCACGGCCCGGGCCAGGTCGGCGAAGTTCGGGGCGTATTCGGCCAGCGCCTTGAGCGCCAGCACCCCGAGCTTCTGGGCGGAGTCGGCCTTGAAGAGCTGCGCCCCGCCATAGACCGTATGCACCGGCTGGCGGGCGTCGGACTCGCCTGGATAGGCCTTCGAGAAGACGGCGTTGGCCTTCCCCAGCCGATCCAGGACTCCCTTGGTCACCTTGCTCCCGAGACTGGTCCGCATGGCTCCTCCTCGCACCCGGCGAGCGTACTCCGAGGGTCGGGTCCCGTGCCGATCCCGTGCTATCCTTGGCCTCCAGGGTGGCCCCATGCAGACCGAGTCGCCGGAAGCTCCGCTGACGCCCGTCGCCGACCTCCGGAACTTCAATTCCAGCGAGCGCTTCGTCGAAGGCTGGTACTGGGCCATCCCGTCCCGCGAGCTGCCGGTCGGGGCGGTCCGCCCGGTGAAACTCCTGGGGCGCGACCTCGCCGTGTTCCGCAGCGAGACCGGCAAGGTCACCGCCATGGACGCCCACTGTCCCCACATGGGGGCCCACCTGGCCGAGGGCCGGGTCGAGGGCGAAGGCCTGCGCTGCTTCTTCCACCACTGGAAATTCGAGGCCGACGGACACTGCAGCGACGTGCCCAGCCTGGGCCGCCCGGTGAAGGCCTGCGTCCGGACCTGGCCCACCGAGGAGAAGTACGGGATGGTCTGGGTCTGGACCGGCGAGGCCCCCGACAAGCCCATCCCCTACGAGCCCGAGCTCAGGGACTTCGACTGCGACGCGAGCTTCGGCCGGCCCTGGGTGAAGAACTGCCACCCCAACGTGGTGATGATCAACGCCATCGACGCCCACCACTTCAACTCGGTCCACAACCTGCCGGCGAAGATCGTGTTCGAGACCGCCACCATCGAGCACCAGGGGATCACCTTCGCCAACACCACCCGGGGCGGCGAGGACTCCTGGTTCGTCCGCCTGATCCGACCCCTCTACAAGGAGGCGGTCACCTACAAGCTCTGCTACTGGTGGGGCTCCACGGGAACCGTGACGGTCGGCCCGGACGCCTTCCACTTCCACATCATGTTCACCAGCCGCATGCTTCCGGGCGGACAGGCCGAGGGGCGCACCATCCTGCTCACCAAGCGCCGGCCCGGGATCCTCGGCTGGCTCTTCAACCGGGTCGTGCTGTTCCTGACCCGGCTGGTCGGCGACTACTTCGCCAAGGGCGACACCCAGGTCTTCCAGACCATGAAGTTCGACCTGAAGACCCCGGTCGGACCCGACCGCAGCGTCCTCGACTTCGTGCACCACCTCGAGAAGATGCCGGCCCGCGAGTTCGGGACCTGGCAGCCGGTGGCGGCCCGCCTCGAGGCCCTGCCCGACCCGGCCCGGGTGGGCATCGCCGCCGAGGCTTCCGAAGCCGCAGCCTGAGGGAACGCTTCCGGCCTTCCCACCCGGATCCTCAGGTCCCGACCGCGTCGCCTCCCCGGATCGGCCGTGGTCCCGTCAGCTCCCCCGGTAGGTCGAGTACCCGAAGGGGTTCAGGAGCAACGGCACGTGGTGGTGCCGGCCGGCGTCCTTGACCTCGAAGACGATCGAGACCGAGGGGTAGAAGGCCTCGACGCCCCGGTCCCGGAAGTAGCCACCGGTGGCGAACGAGAGCCGGTAGGTGGTGGCGGCCAGGGGGGTTCCCTGGGGGAGGATCCCCGGGATCCGGCCGTCGTCGTTGGTGAGGCCCTCGGCCAGGCGCCGAAAGCCGGTACCGTCGGCGATCTCGAGGGTGACGGCCACCCCCCGGGCCGGGAGGCCCACCGTGGTGTCGAGCACATGGGTCGAGAGCTGGGCCACCTTGGCTCCTCCTTGGGTCGCGGGTCCGAGCTTGGCGAGGCGCAGGCGCATGATCTGCACGAGCTCCCCGGCTGCCACCCGGAGTTCGGCCCCGGGCTCGTTGCCGAGCCTGCGCTCGAGGGCCGCCAGCATCTCGGCAGCCGACTTGCCCGTGGCACAGATCAGGAACACGTAGCCGAACCGCTCGAAATAGGCGTCGTTGCCCCGGGCCAGGCCGTCGATCACGGCCTCGTCGGCACCCTCGACGCCCTTCTGCTCGCCCGAGGACCAGTGGCTGCCGGCACCCGCGAACTTCTTCCGGAGCGCTTCCCGGTCGCCGATGCGGGGATGGTGGGAGAAGGCTTCCTTCCAGGCGTCCGGCCCCAGCCCCCACCAGATCGTCTCGGCCGCCTCCAGGCAGGCGGTTTCGCTCCCGAAGGGGCGGCGGGCCAGCATCGCCTCGACCCAGGGGGCGGCTGCGCAGCAAGCCCTGAGGGCGTCCCGGGCCTCGGCCTCGGGCCGGGAATCGAGCCAGGCGAGCCAGCCTCCTGGACCGCTCAAGCCTTCCGTCCCCAGGCCCGGAAGCGCGCCAGACCGCCGTCGGGATGGCTCTCGATCCGGATGTGGGTGAAGGGCCCGCGCCCCTTCAGGTCCTCGAAGAAGTGCCGGTGGTCGGCCTTCATCCGGGTGAGCGGGACGATCTCCTGCCAGGGATAGGTCCGGCCCGCGAACAGGAGGAAGCGGTCGGCGCCGAGATCGAGTCCTTCAACCCGGCACTCGTGGGGGAAGTTCCCCTTGAAGTGCTGGGTGTCGAGCTCCAGCCTGGCGAGCGTGCCCCGGGCCCCCAGCCGGACCACGGCCCAGTCCGGGCCCGCGGCCCGCTTGCGCCGGGTCTCCCAGCCGTCGCCCATGTTCCTGGCCCGCCCCGGCATGATCATGTTGTCCTTCGACCCGAAGAACATGTCGGAGCACCCGACCACCACGCCGCCGTGGACCACCGCCGCCAGGTCGAGGTCCTCGCCCTTGGGCAACGATCCCCAGTCCGGCGCCACCGTGCCATAGACCCGGAGGCGCGCCACGCCGCCGTCCGGGTAGATGTTCAGGCGTACGTGGGTGAACCGCTCGGTGGACGAGATCCCGAACACGTTCTGGGATCCCGGTGCCAGCGGTGCCTGGGAGAGGATCTCCTTCCAGGGGGCGCCGGGGGCCGTGAGCGTGGCCACGTCCGGGGAGCCGTCCAGGCAGAGGGCCTCCAGGCTGGCGAAGGGCGGGTGGTTCCCCAGGAAGAAGCTGGTGTCGATGTCGAGGCCCGCGATCACTCCCGGGGCGCCGAGCTGCACGATGCACCAGTCGTAGCCGGGAACCCGCTTGCGACGGGACTCCCAGCCATCCATCCACTTTCCCCGGTCGGTGTACTCGTCGGGCAGGAAGACGGCCGGCGAGGCCTTGACCAGGTTCTCCTTCTCGGCGAAGAAGTCGTCGCTGGTCGCCAGCGCCTTGCCCCCGAGCTTCTCGCTCGCCAGGTCCACCAGGTTCCCGAACGCGGCCTTGCCGGTGCTGGACACCTCAGCCGTCCCTTCCCTCGTCGATCACGGGCCGACCCCTGCGCCGGCCCGGGAACTCGCCGTCCCGGTAGACGACCGTACCCCTGAGGTAGGTCGCCACGGTCACGCCTTGGAGGGTGCGTCCCTCGTAGGGAGTGATCTTGTTCTTGTGCTGGAGCGCGGCGGCCCGCACCGTGAAGCTCGCCTCCGGATCGAAGACGGCCAGGTCGGCGTCGCAGCCCGGCGCGATCTCGCCCTTCACCCCGGAGAGCCCCAGGAAACGAGCAGTACGGGTCGCCATCCAGGCCGCCAGCCGGGTGAGATCGAATCCCCTCTCGCGGGCCTCGGTCCAGACCACCGGGAAGCCGAGCTGGAGCGAGGAGATCCCGCCCCAGGCCTTGTCGAACTCGCCGGTCTCCAGGCGCTTCAACTCCGGCACGCAGGGCGAGTGGTCGGAGACCACGAAGTCGATCAATCCGGTGCGAAGGGCCTCCCAGAGCTGGTCCCGGTTGCCGGCCCGGCGGATCGGGGGCGCGCACTTGAAGCGGGTGTCGCCGTCGGGCACCGACTCGGCATCGAGCGCCAGGTAGTGCGGGCAGGTCTCGATCGAGAGGGGAAGGTCCTTGGCACGGGCTTCCCGGATGGTGTCGAGGGCCTCGGCCGCCGAGAGATGGACGATGTGGGTCCGGCACCCGGTCTCGGCCATGACCCCGACCACCAGCTCGATGGCCTCCCGCTCCCAGCCCGGGGGCCGGGACGCCAGGTAGGTGCGGTAGTCGCGCGGGTCGGCGTGTTCGCAGGGCCCGGGGTGGCTCTCCAGCTCGGCGTGTACCAGGAGCGGGATCCCGGCGTCCCTGAGGACCGGCATGGCGATCCTCAGGTCGTCCCGGCCCACGTTGGGGAACTCGTCGATCCCGGAGGGACAGAGGAAGCACTTGGCTCCCCGCACCCCGCGACGGGCCAACCCGGCGAGCTCGCCCGCGTTGCCGGGGATGACGCCGGCGTAGAAGGCGGAGTCGACGGTGAGCAGGCCCTCGATGGCAGCGAGCTTGGTCTCCAAGGCCGCCACCGTGGTGGTGACCGGGATGCAGTTCAGCGGCATGTCGGCGATGGTGGTGATGCCGCCGGCGGCAGCCGCCCTGGTGGCTGTCTCGAAGCCTTCCCACTCGGTCCGACCCGGCTCATTGACGTGCACATGGGCATCCACGAGTCCGGGCAGGATCGCCAGCTCCCCATGGTCCTCGGTGGGGAGGTTCCGGGGCGCGCCCCGGTGGGACAGCACGGCCTCGATCCGGCCACCTCGGATCAGGATGTCCGCAGGCCGGAGGCCATCGGGGGTCACCACCCGGCGGCTGCGCACCACCTTGCGGGGTTCATGATCCCGCTCCATGGTCCCCGTCCCTTCCGGGCGCCCGGACGCGAGCGCCCCGTCCGGTGCAGCCTCGAGGCGCACGGGACGGGGCGATCGTACCCGAAGGGTCGGACCCGGAGGTCAGCGGACGATCAGCGCTCGATCCAGCAGCTCTCGTCGGGGCTGGAGGCGTTCATCGAGGGGAGGTCGACCACGATGTCGGCCTGTCCCTTCACTTCCTCGAGGCCGCGACCGCAGAGGTCGGAGGCCTTCAGGAAGCCGATGGTGAGCACCTTGGTGACGACGTCGAGGCCGGAGACGATCTTGGAAGCGAAGGTCGAGAAGCGGGCTGCGTACTCGACCCGGACCTGCCAGCGACCGGTGGTCTTCATCTCGTCGGTCATCACCGCGTAGGTCCCTACCACCTTGACCGGGTCCATCTCCTTGACCACGCCCTTCAGGCCGACCTCCTGCTGGAGCCGGAACTTGGCGTACTGGAGGGCGATCTCCTCGGCCTTCTCGCGCCAGGCCTTGGCCTTCTCGATCCAGTCGTTGTCGTCGGGGGAGGCCCCGACCGGGTTCGAGGAGCGGGAGGGGGCCGAGGGGGCCGCGGTCTCGAACATGCTGGTGACCGGGGCCGCGACCGAGTCCTTGCGGCGGAGCCGGGAGGTGGCGGTGACGAACTTCCCGAAGAACTCGCGGTCCTGCATCAGGGTGCGGAGCGCCTCCCGCACCTCGGGCGAACGCTGCATGGCGGCGCCCTGGACGTCCCGCAGGTACTCCCGGGGCAGCTCCCCGGCAGGAGCGAGCGACACCAGACCGAGCCCCAGGACCAGGGCGAGCGAAGAGCGGGTGCGAAGCGGCACGTTGGACCTCCGTCAGGGACCCCGAGCGACCTCAGTCTAGGGACCGGGCGGGAATCGACAAGCCATGCCCCCGGGGTATCCTTCCGGTCCCGAAGGGACCCCGATGGACGCCTCCGCCCTGCTCCGTTCCGCCCTGACCTCCCCGCGTCCCCACGACGAGGTGTTGATGGTGCTCTTCGCACTGAAGCTCGACGGGGCCGACCAGAGGGCCACCTACGACCTCCTGGGTCGGCTCCACGCCGAGGCCGAGGCCGCCGGCGCCACCGAGACGGCCCAGGTCTACGCCTCGGCCATGCATACTGTGGCCGGCCTGGTCGCCGAGGACCAGCGGATCTGGGACGAGGTCCTGGCCTTCGGGCCGAGCGACGCCCTCACCGTCTGACCCCGAGGGCGCATCGAACCGTTCCAGGCCCGGCCGGCATTGCAGACCGGGCACCTGCTCCTCCACAGTGTGGGGGTGTCCGAGCCGAACCTGACCCACGCGGTCTTGCGGGAAGTCGACTACTCCCTCCCCGAGCGTCCACCCGACGCGGTGCGGGTTGCCGACGACTGCATCCGGCTCTTCGAGACCCCCGAGGGCGACTTCCCGTCGGCCCGGGAACAGACCTGGTACCGGCGGCTCTGGTCGAGCCTGGGTCGCGAGAACCTGGTCCTGGTCGGGACCAGCTGCCGACACCTGGACCAGGCCCGATCGTTCGTCCTGGAGCTGCTGCGGCTCATCACCTCCACCAGTCCCCACGGCGACCGGCTGCTCGGCTCCCTCCAGGACGAGCTCGACCACATCGAGACCCGCCGCGGCAATCTCGGACCCGGGCTCTCCCGGCTCCGCAGCGAGGTACGGAAGCTGGCCGAACGGCTGGCGTTGCGCCAGGTCCAGCTGGCCGACGAGCGGGGGCTCCCCGAGAAGCTCCGGGTACTCCTGGTCCGGGCGATGATCGCAGCGGCCTGGGCCGACGGCTCGGTCAGCGACGAGGAAGTGGCGCTGCTGACCCGGAAGATCGAGAGCCTGGGCCTCTCGCGCCCGGCCCAGCGCCAGGTCCTGGCGGAGATCCGCGATCCGACCCCGCTGGACGAGGACCTCTCCGAGCTGGGGGACTACGGTCTCCGGCTCCACGTCTACCGGAACCTGGCGGCGGTGGCGGTCGCCGACGGCCGCGTCTCGCTGGCCGAGAACCTGCTGCTGGCACACCTCGCCCAGGTGCTCCGGATCGAAGAGCCGGATGCGGCCCGGGTAGAGGCCGAGCTCTTCTCCCTGGTCTCCACCCGGGGGCTCAGGTCCCTGGTCGAGTCGGTCGCCGGGGGATCGACGGGAGCCGTTCCGGGGGGCGAATCCGGCCCCGCGACCTCCGTCGATCCGCAGGCTGCACCCGGCATCGCCGATTCCGGGACTGCGGACGCCGGACCGCCCCTGGCGGGTGTCCGCGGCCTCTGGCTCCGACTGGCCATGGTGGTCGGGCAGAAGACCTCCTGGTCGATCTTCTCGGGTCTCTCCCGGCGCCTGGGGCGGCTGGCGGCTCGTCCCCCGGTCGAGGAGATCCTTTCCCTGATGCGCTCCGACGTGTTGGCCACCGAACTCTCCGACTCGATCGACGGGGCGGTCGAGTTCTGGACCGACTGGCTCGGGACCCTCCGGGAACCGCTGGGCATCCCGGACCGGACCGTTCCCAACCTGGCCCCCGCCCTCGCCGAAGCACTGCGCTCGGGGCTGCGGCCCATGGAGACGGCGCTCGGCCGGCTGGCCGGGACGGAGAAGGGCCTGGATAGGGCCCTCTCCTCCGAGAACCGTTCCCCGGGGTCGTACTTCCACCTCATGGGCGATCCCCGCCAGCGTGGCGGCCTCCTCCATAACCTGCTCTCCGAGCCGGAACGGCATCGCGCCGAGGAGGCGGCGCTGCAGGCCTACTTCAAGGCCCTCCAGCAGGTCCTGGCGTCCAGCGAACTCGCCGGGGACCACATGGAGCAGGCCGCGGGCCGGTCGATCGCCGCTTGGCTCGACGCCTGGATCCCGGAGGCATGGTCGGTGGCTCCCGGCCCGGCGCGTTCGGCCCTGCTGGCCGATCTCTCCCGGCGCCTCCAGGACCTCGAGGGGCCCCCGAGCCCGGAAGCAGCCGACAGGCTGACGGCCCGGCGGTGAATCCCGACCTGCCCCCCGGGTCCACGCCCATCCGCCCGGAGGTGGCGGCGGCCTCGCGGATCGTGCTCAAGGTCGGGACCCGGGTGCTCACCCAGGACGATGGGCGGATCGCCCTGGCACGGCTCTTCTCGCTGGTCGAGGTCGCCGCCGAGGCCCAGCGCGCCGGACGCCAGGTCCTGATCGTCACCTCGGGTGCGGTCGGCCTGGGCCGCGACGCCCTGGGATTCCCGAAGACGCCACCGGAACTCGAGGAGCGCCAGGCCTGCGCGGCGGTGGGACAGACCCGCCTCATGGGCCTCTACCACGAAGGCTTCTCCCGCCTCGGGCTGGTGTGCGGCCAGGTCCTCCTCACCGAGAGCGACTTCGACGACCGGATCCGCTACCTGAACCTGCGGAGCACCCTCTCGGCCTTGCTGCGCCACGGGGTGATCCCGGTGATCAACGAGAACGACGCGGTCTCGACCGAGGAGCTCGCCTTCCGCGAAGGAGAGAAGCGACCGGTCTTCGGGGACAACGACAAGCTCTCGGCTCTGGTCGCGACCAAGCTCGATGCCGAGCTCCTGGTCCTCCTCACCGACGTCGAAGGGCTCTACGACAAGCATCCGGGGCGACATCCCGACGCCCGCCTGCTCCCCCGGGTGGACGACCCCACGACCCTTCCCGAGACTCCCGCCGAGCCGGGTTCGGGAGCCAGCCGGGGCGGCATGCGATCCAAGGTCCAGGCCGCCTCCATGGCCTCCCGGGCCGGCTGCCAGGCCGTGATCGCCTCCGGTCGCCGGATCGGGGCCGCCTCCAGCGTGCTCGCCGGCGAAGAGACCGGGACCTGGTTCGTGGCCCACGGGACCCTGGACGCCAGGCAACGGTGGATCGCCTTCGCGGTCGCCCCCCGGGGTGTCCTCCACCTCGACGCCGGGGCGGTGCGGGCGGTGTCGGAGCGGGGTGCCTCCCTCCTCGCCAAGGGCGTCACCCGGGTCGAAGGCGAGTTCGACGAGGGCGACGTGATCGAGCTGGCAGGTCCCGACGGCAAGGCGATCGGTCGCGGCATCGTCTTCTGCGACGCGGCCACGGCCCGGGCCTGGCGGGAGGGACGCATCCCCGAGGGGGTCAAGAACCGGCATGCCCTGGTCCATCGCGACCACTTGGTGCTGGGGACCTTCCGGTGAGTCGCGGTACCGGTAGCGCTGCCGAGAGCCCGATCGAAGCGGCCCGGAGAGCCCGGGAGGCCCAGCGAAGCCTGGGATCGGTCGACGGGAAGGATCGCTCCAGGCTGCTCCGGGGACTCGCTTCGATCCTGGAGGAGCGACGGGCGGAGCTGCTCGAGGCCAATCGCCGGGACCTCGAAGCCGCCGCCGCCGAGGCCGTCCCCGACCCGCTGGTCCAGCGGCTCAGCCTCTCCCCGGGGAAGCTCGAGACCTTGGCCAAGGGCGTCCTCCAGCTGGCCGGGATGCCGGACCCGGTCGGCCGGGTCCTGTCCCGGACCCTCCTCGACCATCGCCTGGAGCTCCGCAAGGTCACCAGTCCCCTGGGGGTACTGCTCGTCATCTTCGAGAGCCGGCCCGATGCGGTCGTCCAGATCGGGTCGCTGGCGCTCCGGGCCGGCAACGCGGTCCTGCTGAAGGGCGGGTCCGAGGCCAGGCACTCGAACCGGGCCCTGGTCGACTGCCTGCGGGAGGCTCTCTCGGCCGCAGGCCTCCCCCGGGATTCGGTGGTCGGGATCGAGGGCCGCGAGGCGGTCTCCCGGCTCCTGGACTGCGACCGGGAGATCGACCTGGTCATTCCCCGCGGCTCGGGTGCCCTGGTCCGGAGCATCCAGGAGTCCACCCGGATCCCCGTCCTGGGGCACGCCGAGGGGATCTGCCATGTCTACCTCGACCGGGCCGCCGACCTCGCCAAGGCGGAGCGGATCGTGGTCGATGCCAAGTGCGACTACCCGGCCGCCTGCAACGCGGCGGAGACGCTGCTGGTCCATCGGGATCTCCTACAGCAGCTGGGTCCGCTCGCCGAGGCGCTGAGGCGGCGGGGGGTGGAACTGAGGGCCGACGAAGCGGTCCAGGCCGCGGTATCCGGGTGCCGCCCGGCCGAGCCCGCCGATTGGGACACCGAACACGGCGCCCTGGTCCTCGGCGTCCGCGCCGTGGCCGACCTCGACGAGGCGATCCGCCACATCCACGAGCATGGCAGCGGCCACACCGAGGCGATCGTGACCGAGGACCGTTCCGCCGCCGATCGCTTCCTCCGGGAGATCGACTCGGCCTCGGTGTTCTGGAACGCCTCGACCCGTTTCGCCGACGGGTTCCGCTACGGGCTCGGGGCCGAGGTCGGGATCTCGACCTCCAGGATCCATGCCCGGGGCCCGGTCGGGGTGGACGGGCTCCTCACCACCCGCTGGCTGCTGGCAGGCGACGGGCAGGCCGCCGGGGACTACGGCCCGGGGGGCCGGAGTTTCCTGCATCGATCCCTGGATCCTTCGGACCCGGGGTAGAATGTTCCCGTGACCCACCGCCTCTATTGCGTCCTCTGCATCGCCTTCGGGAGCATGGTTTTCTCGGCCCTGTTCGCGGCCTGAGTGAGATCATGACCGGTCCCCTGGGTCGGAGCCCAGGGCTCCACGGAAGCCGTCACTCCTAGGTACCGAGCCGCCCGCCGGCTACCTTGGATCCGTGGCCATGCGACGACGGGGTTTCACCGCACTCGAGGTCGTCCTGGGGGTCACCCTGGGTGTCACGGTCCTCGGCTTCGCGTTCGCGGCCTTCCAGTTCTTCGTGACCCGCACCGCGGCGACCACGGATCGGTCCGGTCGAGCCCGGGAACAAGGCCACTTCCTGGAGCGCCTTCGTCGCATCCTCCGCTTCGGGCTGAAGATCGTCCCCACCGCCAAGGGCTTCCGGGTCGTGCACGCGATCCATGACGGGAAGCGGGTCCAGACCGACGAGTCGCTGGTCGAAGTCGCCATCGAGACCGGGGCGATCGTGATCACCGACCGCTCGGGCAAGTCCCGGCGCTACGAGGTGGGGAGACCCGGCGAGGACCTCGGACTCTCGATCCAGGAACGCCAAGGTGTGCTCCTGGTCCTGGTGAAGGGTCTGGACGGAGTCCGCGAGCTCCCGGTCGAGATCCGCCCCGTGCTCTCCGAGGCAAGGACCGTGCTTTCCGATTCCGATCGTGACCTGGAGCAGATCCTCAAGTCCCTCCACTCCGACCAGTGGCCCCCGGCCCAGGGGCTCACGGAACCCGAAGCGGCCGAGACGGGTTCCACGGGCTTCCTGGCGTCGATCTCCGAGGCCGCGGGCGAGGTCCCCCGGGCCTCGGGCGCCAACCACGGGGCCTTCGAACTCGAAGTCGACGTGGCCGCCGCCGAGCTGCGTCCCGTCGGTCGGATCTTCCTTCCCTCGCATGTCCCCTCCGGGGTCTCGCCTTCGAACCTCCAGACCCTGATCGACCGCCTGCTCGCCCGGGGCATGGAGTTCGAGCCGGCCAGCCTCCTGGGCGCCCTGATCCAGGGCTGGGAGGTCGGCCTGCTCGGCGCGGATCGGCGGGCCGCGGCCAAGGCGATCGCCCTGATCGACATCACGGAACGCCGTAAGGGCCTCTCGAGCGCCGGGGTGATCGAGCTGCTGGCCGCTACCTCGGAGGTCGCCCGGGGCCTGCTGCCCGCTTCGCAGGACGCGATGGCCGACGCCCGCGCCGGGATCGGGGACGAGATCCGCTATCCGCCCTCGCTCATCGACACGCCCGCCGAGGGGCTGCCCGCCGAGGCCAACACCATCGCCTCGTCCGGCCTGCCCGGAGTCGGCGACAACCCGCTCGCCGGGCGCGGCGTCTCCGGGCAGGGGACGGACACCAAGCGGGACACCCAGGCCGACCGAACCGCCGACGCCGCGGCCCGGGCTGCCGCCGAGGCGGCCGAGCAGGCGGCCGAAGCCGCCCGGGCCTCGACCCAGGCGGAGGCCCAGGCCGCCGCGGCCCGGGCGGAAGCCCAGGCAGCCGCGGCCCAGGCGGCCCAGGCCGCCGCCGAGTCGGCCCAACGGGCCGCCGAGCAGGCGGCCGCCGATGCGGCCGCCGCCGCCGCCGCCGCCGAGATGGCGCGAGCCCGCCAGGCCAACGACCAGGCGGCCCAGGAAAGTGCGGCCTCCAGCCAGGCCGCCGCCGAGGCCGCCGATCGGGCGTCGCAAGCTGCGCAGGCGGCCCAGGAAGCGGCCAACGCCGGCAGCGAGGCCGAAGCCGCCTACCTGACCGCCGACCAGGTGGCCACCAGGGCGGAGGAGATCGCCACCACCTCGGAGCAGAAGGCCGAGGAGATCTCGCAGCAGTCCGAGGACGTCGCCAAGCAGATGCTCGACGAGATGCTGGCGGCCGAGACGGCCTCCGAGGCGGCGGCGGCCAAGGCCGAGGAGCTCTCGCTGGCGGCCAAGGCCGCCTTCGCGGATCTGGAAGCCGCCAGCGACGCGGTCGACGCCGCCGAGGACGCCCTCAAGACCGCAGAGGAGGCCATGGCTGCCGCCGACCAGGAAGTCCTCGGGGTCCAGCAGCAGCTCTCGGGCGCCGAGTCGTCGCTCGCCGGGGCCGAACAGCAGCTGCAGCAGGCCGAGCAGGCCTACCAGCAGTCGGTGGCGGCCTGCAACGTGAGCACCCCGCCCCCGAGTTGCCCACCTTCGGACGGTTCGGTGCGCTCCGCCGAGCGGTCGGTCTCGGAGCTCACCCAGAAGGTCTCCGGCCTCGAGGGCTCCCTGGGAGCCGCCCAGTCGAAGGCCACCCAGGCTCGTTCCCAGGTGGCCGCCGCCCAGTCGACCCTGACCACCACCAAGCAGGCCAAGGCGAGCAAACTCTCGGCCTACAACGAGGCCGACCGCGCCGCCATCCAGGCCGCCGACTCGGCGAAGGACTCGCAGAAGGACTACACCGAGACCAGACAGCGCGGCCAGTCGGAGATCGAAGGGGCCAAGACCGCGGCGGAACGGGCCAGGGAACGGGCCGAGGAGGATCGCAAGGCGGCCGAGGCGGCCCGTGCGACCGCCGACGAGTACCGGGAGAAGTACGAGGCCGCCATGCAAGCCCTCGCCGCCGCGCAGCAGGCGCAGGCCGAGGCCGAGGCCGCGGCCCAGGCGGCCCAGGAAGCTGCGGCCCAGGCCGCCGAGGCAGCCGCGGCCGCGGCCCAGGACCTGGCGGACGCAGAGGCCAGGTTCGGAGCCGACAGCTCCCAGGCCCAGGCGGCGCGGCTGGCCGCGGAGCGGGCCCAACGGGTCGCCGACGAGGCCCGACGCGCCGCCGAGAGCCGCTCGGCCGCCGCCTCCGCAGCCGAGGGCAGGGTGGCCAACCTGGCGGCCGAGGCCCAGCGCGCCGCGGACGCGGCCCAGCGCGCCGCCGGCTACGCCCAGCAGACCGCCCTGGCCGCCGGACGCTGATCCCGTCGGCCCAGACCCAGGCTCAGGCTCAGGGCACCACGATCTCGATCGGGTTCGAGAGCTGGACTCCCCGCCAGTAGTTCGCCAGAGGGGACTCCGGGACCACCCGGGCCGTGACCAACCATCGGCCCGCATCCAGATCGAGTTCCCGGACGACCGAGAACTCCCCCTTCGCCATCGGGACCCGGATTCTCCGTCGCGGGAACTCGGCGAACCGGGAGACGCTCCCCTCCTCGTCCACCTCCTGGATCCACGATCGGGGCGCTTCGCCGATGCGACCGACCTCGATCTCCAGGACCGGGTCCCCGCTGTAGACCTCGGGACTGCCGTAGCCCTCGACCCTCACCGTCGGGCGGGTTCCGGCATCGACTTGCACCGTCTCTCCGATCCCCGCTGCGCGCCCCTCGCCCGCGGTGACGACCACGTCCATCCAATTCTCCGGCCAGTCGGCCAGGGTGATCCGTCGATCCCGGATCGCCTGGCGCAGCCGGTCCTCGTCGAGGGTCTCCCCGACCCGCACCCGGAGATGCGGATTCATGGGATGGCAGTGGAAGCTGATCTTGCCTTCCCGGCCCCACCACTCCAGCGGGATGTCGTCGGGCGCCTTCTGGTGGGCGTCGCTCCCGCTCACCGCCGCCATCCGGTACCCCTGCTGCCAGAGGCCCCAGATCCGGTTCCAGGCCCACTCGTCCGGGGCGTCGAAGAGCTTGTACCCGTTCCAGACGCTGATCCCGTCGATCAGCGGCAGGCACGAGTCCCAGTGGGCGAAGGTGCCCGGGTGGACCGGGCCGAGCTCCTGGACACCCCGCGGGTGGTAGACCACGTTCAGCCCACCGGCCCCCTTCACCCGCTCCATCCATCCCCGGTAGTCGTTGCCGGTCTTCAGGATGATCCGGGGAGGGGACTGTCCCTGGCACTGGGGCAGTCCGATGGCGCCGATGTGCCCGCCCTTCAAGCCCCCGATCTCCTGGGCGGTGAGGATCAGCTCGTCGGGGTGCAGACTGCGGCGGATCTCCCGGGTCTCCTCCCAGCTCCCCCAGTTGTCGGATTTGGGGGGCCGTACGGGGTTCGGGAAGAACCCTGCGATCTCGCAGTGATCGGAGAGGTAGACGAAACGGGGTCCCCGGGGGAGCAGCTCGCGGATCCGGGCCCACAGGTCGGCAGGCTCCCAGGTGCCGTCGTCGGAGTGGCGGGTGTGCTGGTGCATATCGCCCCGGGCCCACCCAGGGGGTCCATGAGGGCCGGCGCAGACCGCTCCCGGCAGCGAGAGGATCGCCGATCCGGCGATCCCGGCGAGCCGAAGGCCGACCCCGAGGACCAGGGCCGAAGGGTGAGGAGAGGCCGACCGGTTCCGCATGGACGCGCCCTTTCCGCCGGGGAGGCCCCGGCCCGTGGACGGACATGCGAACGGGCGATCCCGCCGGAGGCGGATGCCGCGCCTCTCGAGGGGAGCGGTCGAGGTCAGACTAGGGGGCTTCCGGGGATCGTCAAGCCGGAGGGAACGGACTCGGCCCGGACCGCGCCTCGAGGACCTCTTCGATGGCGCCCTGGATGGCCACCTTCAACTTGCGGACGGTGTCGGGGTGCTCCCCGGAGACCTTGGCCCACATCCCCTTCACGAAATCCATGACCTCGTCCAGCAGCCCCTGGGAGACGGCGGTGGCCCGGAAGTCGCCGTCCTCCAACACCGCCTTCTGAAGGGACGGGTCGTGCAGGAGGTGCTCCTCCAGGAAGGTCCTCAGGTCCTCGGGACCCAGATCCGGGTGCTGGTCCCGGACCGTCCGGGCGTACCGGAGGATCCAGGCCCGGACATGGTGGGGAGCCACGTCGGGGAAGTAGTTCCCGCACCGGGCGCAGGACCGGGCATTGAGAGAAGCCTGGAAACCGCAGCGTGGACACGGCTTGAAGGTCGTCATGGCGAGGTCAGGATACCGGATCAGGTTCCTGATCTGGACCCCCGCCGGCGGGAGGGAGGACCCGCAGAGGCACCACCGCCACGAGGGATCCCCCCGTCGAGATCCGCACCTCCCACGACACCTCGACGACCTGCCCCGAGAAGGAGGCGGGGAACCCCGTACCCAAGGCGATCCGTACCTCGGAGGTCCAGGGGGATCCCGCCTCGGCCCCGGCCCCGGGCCCGCCTCCCACCGTGGCCGAGCCCAGGACGCGCTCCTCCTCGCTGCCGCCGGAAGCCCTCCCGAGGACCATGACCTCGACCGGACCGGTGACACCCGAACCGGGTGCGACTTCGAGGACGACCGCCAGCTCGCCCCCGGCCCTGGGTGCCGGTGCGCCCGGCAGCGACCGCAACCCGATCCCGGTCGCCGTCCCCACGGGCCTGAGCTCGCCGAGGGCGTCGCCCTTGGCGCTCCCCTCCCCGGCGAGCGGTACCGACCAGCGGTACTCCACCTCTCCCCCCGGCTCGCACCCGAGCTTGACCCCGAACGAGAGGTCGACCTGGTGGTACTCCAGGCAGAAGGTCTGCAGGACCTCGGGGGGCAGGCCCAGTTCCCCCTTGCCGGTCCAGGGACGATCGCCCTTCAGCCCGACTCCCGGCTCGAAGCGTTGGACCCTCTCGTGGAGCACGCCGACCTCGGGAGCCATCGGCTCGCCCTCCCGGCGGGCGATCTCCACCAGCCGGCAGGCGACCTCGGCCCGGACCAGCTTCTGCTCGCCGCCCGGGAGGAACTCGACCTCGAATCGGCACTTCCTGCCCGGCCGGGGCGGACCGTCCGGGAGGACCAGCGAGAGCTCGCGGACGGCCTGGCGTCGGGCCGAGAGCCGCGCCGCCCGGCCCAGCAGGACGACCCCCGAAACCGCCCCGAAGCCGAGCAAGGCCAGCACCACCCCTACCGACCCGACGTTCCCCCAGTTGGCCTCGAGGAACGTCATCGACATGGCGCCGGCGATCCCCAGGCAGACCAGGGCGCCAGCCAACGAGTTTCCAGGACCTTCGAGGTCGGCGGTGAGCTTGAGGGGTTCCATGGCCCGATTCCAGCACGGGGACGGCCCCCAAGGGGAGCCCTTCGACGCGACGCTGCCCGGACCCCCCAGGGAGTCCGGGCAGCTCGCTCCGCGCCGTCCGATCGGGGATCGGACGGGGACGGGTCACTCGGCTCGGTCGCTGTGGCCGGTGAAGCCCTCGAGGATGTCCCGGAGGACGCTCTCGGGGAGCTCGAACACGAGGCGGGCGGTGGCCTCCTCGCGGACGATCTGGAGCTTCTCGAGCATCTCCTTGAACATCGGGTCGCTGACCTGGCCGATCAGCATGTCACGGCCCTTCTCCAGCGCCCGCTTCACGGTCTCGGCGTCGAACATGTCCACGCACACGCCGTCGATCACGAGGCGGACGTTGCCGTCGATCTTGGAGAGCTTGGCCCGGGCGTGGGCGACCAGCGACAGGAAGGCGATCTGGCCCTGCTTCTCGAGGTCCTTGCGGAGCTCCTTCGGGATCTCCGCCGAGAGCACCGCGTAGTCGCCGGCCCCCAGGGTCGAGCCGTACTTCTGGCCGTAGCTGGTGTTCTGGCCCTGGGCGGTGTCGACCACCAGGCGGCCGAAGGGATGCAGGCCCTTGCGGTCGAAGCTGCCCATGGCCGAGGACTCGGTCAGGTTGGCGAGCACCGCTTCGGCGTGCGGCTTGTTCTCCTCCTGCACCGACATCAGGTTGACGCCCCGGTAGGCTTCCTCGGTCACGGTGGCGTTGTACTGGGCCGCCACCATCTGGACGATGGCGTCGATCCGGAGCGAGCCGGTCGAGACGACCACGAACTGGTCATCCGACATGTTCTCGATGGTGCCGCCGATGGCGAGCTGGTCGATCTCCTTGCGGGGATCCGGGAGACCCATGGCGACGAGCTGTTCGATCTGCTGGGCGAGCGGTCCGCCGTCGAACAGCATCCCGTAGTCGTTCATGATGCCGCGCACGTTGACGAAGGCGGCGGCATTGAGCTGGCCCGGTACCAGTTCCGAGACCTGGGTGGCGGGCGCGGCGAGCAGGGGGCGGATCATCATGGACGCGGCGAAGAGCGCGAGCGAGAGCTTTCGCATGACTGGACTATCCTCCGATGGCAAGCGGCCGCGGACATGCCGGGGCCGGGTATCTTCGTGTTGGTTGAAGAGGGCACCCCGTTTCGGAGGTGTCCTCGGCGTGCAACTTAGGGATGCGGCAGGAGACGTCAATCCCTGGTCGCGAGAATTCCCGCCGCGGTACAAACCGATCCCATGTCCCCTCCCTTCCCCGCCGTCCTGGTCCGCCTGGAAGCCGTCGCGGCCTCGATCCTCCAGGCGATCCGCACCTCGGTCCCGGCCGTCCAGGACCTCGAGGTCCACTTCGAGGCCAGCCGCGGCTCGATGCTCCGACCCGGTTGGTTCCTGGCCTGCTCCGACCTCCTCGGCGCGGAGCCGGCCCAGGCTGCGCTGGAACTGGCGGAGATGCTCGAACTCCTCCACTACGCCTCGGTGCTGCACGACGAGGGACTGGCGAGGTCGGGACCCGGGAGGCGGGAGTCGATCCTGCTCGGAGACCTGCTCCTGGCCAGGGCGATGACCCTGTTGGCTCGGCACGGGGACGATCTCCGGGTCGAGAAGGTGGCGCGGATCACCGCCGACCTCTCGGAAGGGCGGATCCTGGCCCTGGAACTCCGGACCCGGCCCGACTCCGTCCCCGGCGATCGGCTGGCGGCGAGGGACCGGATCGCCAGCCTCCGTACCGGGAGTTTCCTCGGCCATGCCGCCCTGCTGGCCGCGAGCCTTGGCCGGGAACTGCCGCACCCGGTGATCGCCAGCCTGGAGACCTGCGGGCGGGAGGCCGGCGCGGCCTACGACCTGATCGACCGGCTCGACACCGACGAGCCGGGGGACGGAGCTCCCGACCTCGATCGTCGGGAGGTCGTCGCCCTCGCCGCCGGCCACCTCGACCGGGCCGAGGCGGCGTGCCGGGCGATCGGCCCGACCCGGGATGCCGGCGCCATCTCCTCGTGGCTGCGCGGCCTCCGAGGCACGCTGGAGGAACCATGACCGATCCCACCACACCGGAGGAGGCCGGCCCGACCCGGGAACCGATCCTCTTCTTCGACGGGATGTGCGGCTTCTGCGACGCCAGCGTCCACTTCGTGCTCGACCACGAGGAGGATGCCTCGCTGCGTTTCGCACCCCTCCAGTCCGAGCTCGCCAAGGACCTGCTGCCGACCCTGGGCGTCGATCCCGCAAACCTCGACACCGTGGTCCTGGTCGAGGACGGATCCGCCTTCGTGCGTTCGGAGGCCGCCTTCCGGGTGGCCCGCCGGCTGGCCTTCCCCTGGTGCCTGGGAGGACTCCTCCTGGTGGTCCCGCCCCGGATCCGCGACCTCGTCTATGACTTCGTGGCCCGGAACCGCTACCGGTGGTTCGGACGCCTCGAGGCATGCCGGCGTCCCGAGCCCTCGTGGGCCGGCCGCTTCCTGGCCACCGCCCTGCTCTTCCTGGCTTCCGCCGGCGCGGCACCGGCCCTGGAGCCCGAGGAGGCCCGCCACCTCCTGTTCCGCACCGGGTTCGGCGGGACCCCCGTCGAGCTCTCCGCGCTGCTTCCCCTGAGCCGGGCCGATGCGGTCGCGAAGGTCCTCTCGACGGCCCGCGCCCAGGCCTCGGTTCCCCCTCCCGCCTGGCTCGCCGACCCCTTCCCGGACCGCAAGGAACTCAAGGCCTTCGCCATGGAATCGGAGGCCAACAAGGAGGCCGTCCAGCAGGAGAAGCGACGCCGGGAGCTCGAGCTCAAGGCCTGGTGGTTCCAGGAGATGATCGAGACCGAATCGCCGCTGACCGAGCGGATGACCCTCTTCTGGCACAACCACTTCACGTCCTCGTTCGACAAGGTGGGCTGGCCGCGTTTCATGGCCCAGCAGAACTCCCTGCTCCGCCAGCACGCCCTGGGCGACTTCGGGTCCCTGCTCCGGGCGATCGTCCGCGACCCGGCGATGCTCGTCTACCTCGACGGGCAGCAGAACGAGAAGGGCCAACCCAACGAGAACTTCGCCCGCGAGCTCCTCGAACTCTTCACCCTGGGCGAGGGGCACTACACCGAGACCGACATCAAGGAGGCCGCCCGCGCCTTCACCGGCCTCAAGGTGGATCGACCGAACCACACCTGGAAGCTGGCCCGCAGGAAGCATGACGACGGGACCAAGACCTTCCTGGGCGCCACCGGCCGCTTCGGTCCCGACGACATCGTGGAGGTCCTCCTGGCCCGGCCCCGCACCGGCGAGTACCTGGCGGGGAAGCTCTGGCGGGAGATGATCTCGACTCCAATCCCCCCCGAGGAGCGCACCCGGCTCGGCGCCCTCTTCCGGTCCTCCGGGAACCGCATCGACGCCCTGCTCCGGGGCATCCTCGACTCCCCGGCCTTCTGGCGGCCCGAGGAGCGCGGCACCCTGATCAAGTCCCCGGTGCTGCTGCTGGTCGGGGTCTTGAGGCTCCTTCCCCTGCCGTTCGACGACACCCGGCTGGTGGCCCAGGCGAGTCGCCGGCTCGGCCAGGACCTGCTGGCCCCGCCCAACGTGAAGGGCTGGCCGGGCGGCGAGCGATGGATCACCTCCGCCACCCTGGTCGCCCGCCAGCAGATCCTCCAGAAGGCGTTCTCAGGCGTGGCCGAAGGCGGGGCGCCACCTCCCTACCCGGCCCTGGACGACCCTTCCCTGGTCCGGCTGCTCCTGGCCACCGACCCCGTGGACCGGCTCCCCAGGAAGACCCCGCGCTGGGATCTGGTGCGGCGACTGGTCCTGGACCCGGCCTTCCAGGTCCACTGAGCCGAGAACAGGAGGGCAGGTACCGGATGCGACGCAGGGAGTTCCTGGAACTGGTCGGCCTCGGTCTCCTGGCTCCGGGGCTTCGCGCCGGCCTGCCCGAGACCACGCGACTCGCCATCCCCAAGGATCGCTACCTGGTCCTGGTCGAGCTGCACGGCGGCAACGACGGCCTGAACACCCTGATTCCGTTCCGGGATCCCCTTTACCGCCAGCTGCGGCCCAACCTGGCGATCGCGCCCGACCGCGTCCTCTCGCTGTCGCCGAGTCTCGGCTTCCATCCCGCCCTGGAGCCGCTCTTGGAATCCTTCACCCAGGGCGACCTGGGAGTGGTGGCGGGACTCGGCTATCCCGATCCCAACCGCTCCCATTTCCGTTCCATCGAGATCTGGGAGACCGCTTCCGACGCCCACGACTACCTCGACGAGGGCTGGATCGCCCGCGCCTTCGCGGCTTCGGAGCTGCCTCCCGAGCGGGTCGCCGACTCGATCGTGCTCGGCAGGGACGAGGGTCCGATGGCCGGGCCCGAGCGGAAGAACGTGGTGATGCGCGACCCCCAGGGCCTGCTCAAGGGAGCGCTACGCATGAAGGACCTGCCGGAGCGCCATACCAATCCCGCCTTGGCCCACATCCTGGGCGTCCGCAGCTTCCTGCGGGAGGCCGCCCAGCGCATCGAGGCCCGGATCCAGGCGGTACCGACGCTCCCGGTGTCGTTCCCGAACCACGCCCTCGGTCGCCAGCTCGAAGGGGTCGCCAAGGCGATCGCGGCCGGGCTGCCGGTTCCCGTCTTCAAGACCTCGCTCGCCGGCTTCGACACCCATGCCCGGCAGATCGGCGCCCATGAGCGCCTCCTCTCGCAACTCGGGGCCGCCTTGGCAGCCTTCCGCTCTTGTATGCGCGCCCAGGGACACTGGGACCGGGTACTGGTGATGACCTACTCGGAGTTCGGGCGGAGGGCCGCCGAGAACGGCTCGCTCGGCACCGACCACGGCACCGCCGCGCCCCATCTGGTCACCGGCGGGAAGGTCAAGGGCGGACTCCACGGGGTCCAGCCCTCGCTCGCCCGGCTGGTCGACGGCGACCTGGTCCACACCGTCGACTTCCGCTCGCTCTACGCCACGGTCGTGCGCGGCTGGTGGGGCCTACCGCCCGCCTCGGTGGGCCTCGGTGGTTTCCCGGAGCTACCGCTCCTCGGGTAGGCCCCTGCCGCACCCGGCTCAGCCGGCCAGCAGGCGCTCCAGCCCCATCGAGACGAGGTGGCCGCGCACCGCCGAGTTCGACGGCCGGATCACGAACCGGGCACCCGCCCGCCGCGCCAGCACCCGCCCCTTGAGCAGTACCGAGATCCCGGTGGGCGAGAGCTCCTTGCCGGCGATCAGATGCACCAGCAAGGTGGCCGGCCGGGACACGAGCGCCTCGGCCACCCGGCCCTCGAAGCCGGCACCGTCGTCGTCCAGGAGGTCGCGGGGATGGACCACCAGCTCGGCAACACTGGTCTCCGCCGGGGCCTCAGCGACCGCGCCCTTGGTAGGCTCCGGGTCGTCGATCATGCCGAGAGAGTAGTCGGCGGCCGGTTCCCTGTCAGCTCCGATGTCTCCGGATGGTAGCGGGGGAAGGCGGCCAGCCGCTCCCCGGGCAGCCGGACGAGAGCCCGGAAAGGTACCCCGTCCGTCAGGCGGCGGCGCTCATCAGGGCCGAGAGTCCCAGCTCCTCGAGCCGCCCCTTGGCCGCGGGATTGGAGGGACGCACCACCATGCGGATGCCCCGGGACTCGGCCTCGCGACGGGCCTCGACCAGGAGCTCGGAACCCACCGCATCGAGTCCCGAGGCAGCGGTCAGGTTGAGGACCAGGGTCTTGGGAGAGTCCCCCAGGGCCGACCGGAACTTGGACCGGAAACCGGCGCCTCCGTCGATCACCAGCTCGCTGGGATGGACGACCAGCTCCACGTGGGTCGGTCCGAGCCGGATGGCGGTCATCCGTCCCAGGGTGTTCTTGGAGCTCCGGTAGGTATAGGCAGGGCGATCGTTGCGCTCGAACATCGCATCCGTCCTCTGGGGTGAAACGCCTCCGAAGAAGCGGTAGCCCCCGAAAAGCACGAGTCGTACCAATCATCAGGGATACGCCGTCCAAGCGCTCCCGCCAAGTGGCACGCACCGTTGCCGCGACCAATCTGACACATTCCATGGTGGCTCCGCCATGGAACGGAGGCTCATCTCGTGACACACTCTCCCGGACGGACCCCGGCGGGTGGCCGGGACCGGGCTGGACGGAGGTCGATCGCATGGGTGGACTCGCCGGGAAGACCTGTACCCCCTGCCAGGGTGGGATCCCTCCCCTCGACCCTGCGGCAGCCGCACGCCTGCTGGTCGAGGCGCCGGGCTGGACGCTGACCGACAACGGAACCCGTCTGCGCCGGAGCTGGAAGTTCCGGAACTACGCCGAGGCCTTCGCCTTCGTGACCCGGGTCACGGAGCTGGTGGAGGCCGAGGGACACCACCCCGACGTGCACTTCGGTTGGGGGTACTGCGACCTGGTCTTCTACACCCACAAGATCGGCGGCCTCCACGAGAACGACTTCATCATCGCCGCCAAGGTCGGGGAGCTGGTCCCAGGTCGCTAACCCGGGACCAGGACCATGAAAAAAACCCCCGGGCCTCGGGCCCGGGGGTCTCGTGTCGGGACGTCGGGACCAGGAGTCCTGGTCAGGCGGCCAGGCCGAGGATCTCACCCAGCCCCAGCTCCTCGAGGTTCTGCTGCTGGCGGCGGCTGCCCGGACGGACCACCAGCCGCATCCCGGCACGGACGGTCTCGGCCCGGGCCCGGAGCAGGGCTCCCAGGGCCGCTCCGGTCAGGTCCGGGCCATCCCCGAGGTTCACCACGATCTCCTGGGCTCCGGACCTGAACACCTTGCGGAACCGCTCCTCGAAACGACTGCCTCTGTCCTCCACCAGTTCGGAAGCCCCGATGTCGAAGCAGACCCGGTTCGGCACGACACGAGCGGTGGTCATCCGGGGGGACGACGACCGGCTCTCCCCAGGCTGGCACCGGCTGCTTCGATCTCGGTCGCTCATGGCTTCCCTCCTGGTCCCGACGATCCGACGGACCCGACAGCCCGGAGAAAGCAGGGGTCGTGCCAGCCTGGCCCAGACCCGGAACACCGCTCCTGGAGCCACTTCGAGCCCAAGGGGGAAGGCTGCCCGCAGTGCCCCTGGATCGTTTCATGGCTCAACAGGTAACGTTATGACACCATGCGCGCCACTTTGTTACTCGGCAGCAGATCCGACCGGCTTCCGCGGGCCTATCTGCCCGGGGCCGGTCCCATCCAGAGACCGAGGGCCCCATGCCATGCGAAGTAGGCCCAGAGCAGACCGACCGCCAAGGCCAGGGTCCGGGCGCTCCGGCCACAGGTCCGGGTAGCCCGCACCGCTGCCGCCACCCCCAGGAAGGCCGCGACCCCCGAAGCCAGACCCAGACCCCAGACCGTCCACGCCTCGGCTCCCGCCAACCCGAGCCGATCGACCGGAGTCCGTACCCCGACCACCGCGGCCGTCGCACCGAGGAGCACGGCCCCCGCCGGGAGCCACCGCACCGGATCCCCGCGCTCCGGACTCCCCCGCACCAGGGCCAGGAACCATGCCAGGACCGTCCAGGCCGAGGCGCCGAGGAGCAGTCCCAGTCCCAGGGGGAGGCCCGCCCCGCGGACCGCCCCGACCTCCACCAGGTGGATCCCGTCTCCGGCCAGGATCCGCCCCTCCTCGCCCTCGAAGACCACCAATCCCGGCCCGCAGTCTCCCTCGATGCGGAACTCCCGGGTCCCTCCCGGCACCGCCTGGATCCGCCGCACCGGACCTCGAAGAGGCGTGGCCCACCAGCCGCCCTGGGGCGAGGGGGAGACCCGCACGGTGCCGAGCGGCAGCTCGACGAACTCGAGGGCCTGGTGGCGAGGATTCCCGATCCGGTACCAGCCGGCAGGGTCGACGATCCCGGCGGGGGCCTCGGCGCCTGGCTCTCCCGATCCGGCTGCGCCGGCCCCGATCGTCGCCAGCACTTCGACCAGCTTCTCCTGGGCCTCCTCGAAACCGGTGCGGGCATGGGAAGTGTTGAAGGCCACCACGTAGCCGAGGCCGTGCTCGAGGGAATACCCGAAGGCGACCTGCGCCGCGTACCCCCCGCCGTAGTTGCCGAGCAGCGGGATCCGCCGGTTGACCCTCCGCGCCACTCCCAGCCCGTACCCCACGGCCAGTCCTCGCCGTGCCGCGTCGCTGGAGCTCGGGGTCTCCAGCCTCGCCAGGGTCAGGCTGCGGAGGATCCGTCGGTCCCCGACCTTGCCCCGGGACAGGAGCATGGCGACCAGTCTCGACAGGTCCCGGAGCGAGACCAGCAGTCCGGCCGCAGGCCGCATCCAGGGAGCGAGCCAAGGTACCGCCGGGTCCTCCGGTCCCAGGTACCCGAGGGCCACGTCGCCTTCGGGGCGTTCGCCCCAGTCGAAGCTCGCGTCCTCCATCCCCAGGGGACCCAGGACCCGCTCGGAGACGACACCCTCCCAGGTCTTGCCGGCCGCCTTCTCGATCAGGTGCGCCGCCACCACGTAGCCCCGGTTCGAATAGGCGTAGCGGGATCCCGGAGGCCAGCGCACCGGGATCGGAAGCGGACCCGCGGCCAGCAGGTCGAGAGGTCGCCGGGGCCCGGGAGGAGCCCGATCGAGGACCTCGTCGAAGCCGAAATCCGGCAGGCCGCCGGTGTGTTCGAGCAGGTGCTCGACCCGCAGCGGGTGGGTGTCCTCCCAGGGATTGGCGATCGCCAGCTCCGGCACCAGCCCCGCCACAGGGGAATCGAGGGCCAGACGGGACTTCTCGGCCAACATGGCCACGGTCAGGCCCAGGAAGACCTTGGTCACCGAGCCGGCCCGGAACCGGGTCGCCGGGCCGACCGGCAGGGCTCTCTCCCGGTCCCGCATCCCCACGTACAGAGACCAGCGCACTCCCTCGGGACCGACCAAGGCGAACCCGGCTCCCGGCACCCGGTGACGCTCCACCAGCGACCGGAGCCCTGCCTCCAGCGGTGCGAGAGCCGGGTCGACCTGGGCACAGACAGAGGCCGCCAGGACGAGGCCCGCAGCCAGCGCGACCGCCACGACCGGGGATCCCCCGGGAAGGTGCAGGGAAGGCCCGCTCCCCTCCCCGGAGAGGGTCCCCGTCCTCGGGATCAGCCGCCCCCCCGGGCCTTCTCGAAGGCCGCGACCCGGGTGTTCACGAGATCCATGATCTCGTCCTTCTCCCGATCGATCAGGTTCCCCCGCTGGTGGTGCCGATCGACCGCGGCCTGGACCACCTTGGCCATGGCGGGATCGAGTCGGTCCCCTCCGTAGAGGCCGCTCGAGAAGAAGCGGATCGCCTCGCTGCGCTTGTCCTGGAAGTGCTTCTGCAGCTTCTCGACCTGGCCCTTCTGGGCCTCGCTCTGGGCGAACAGATGCTCCATCCTGGGGCGGGCGTGGTAGCCCTTCATCTCGATCTCGTGGAGCTTGCGCCGGGATTCGAGTTCCTGCATCACGTGCTCGTAGAGCCGGTCCGGAGGGGCGTTGAGCCGCCCCAGCAGCCGCCCCCGGAGCTCGTAGAGCTGGAGCAGCGCCCTCAGGTTCTTGGGATTGGTGCGCTGGATCAGGGCCTCGAGCTCCTCGAGCGCAGTCATGTCATCGCCCCTGAGCACCAGCTGGTCGACGCCGTACATGCCCCGGAGGTAGGCCCGATCGGCGCGGTAGAGGCTCTCCATCTCGATGAACTCGGGATCCGCGAAGCCTTTGCCGAGCAGGTACTTCCTCTCCTTCTCGAGCATCTGGTCGAGCTGGAAGAGGTCCGGGGGGCCGTTGTAGGCCTTGAAGGGGAGCCCGCTCCCGATCTTGTCGAACTTCACGGTCGGCCCCTCGTGCGGCTTGACCTCCTTGGGGACCCCGAACAGCTCGGCCTGGCGGACGTTACGGCGGAAGATCCCCTCCCGGAACGAAGCCGGACCGCGCACCGCGGCCAGCACCATGTCCCCCAGGTTGAAGTAGAGGCCGAAGAGCAGCAGCGCCAGCCCGGCAGCGAAGGCCGAGACCGAATAGAACAGGCGCTCGAGCGAATCCATGGATGGGCTCTCAGTACCTCAGGTCGTGGTCCATGCTCGAGAAGAACGGCGCGTAGATGTGCTCGTAGAGCCGCGGGTAGCTCCAGATCTTCGTCACCATGTCCATGGAGCTGTCCTGGGCCTTCTTCATGTCCGGCCCCTTGTCGAAGGCGGTCTTGATCCGGAGCACCACGAAGACGGTGCGATCCTGCTTGGGTCCGGGACCGGGACCGTCGGCCGGAGCGAAGGGACCGAGCTGGCGGGCGCCGATCTTGCTCGTGTCGGTGACGGCTCCCCGGCCGGTCCGGAGGTCGATGGCCCGGCTGTCGTAGCCGCCGGGGACGATCTCGAACTGGGTGACGTTCTCGGCCATCGGGAGGATGCCCTCGGTTCCCAGCCCCTCGAACCGGTACTCGGTGATGATCCGGGGACTGTCTGCCGAGGCCACGTTCAGGAGGCGGCCGGGCAGCTCCTTGCGGACCACCTGCTGCTCCGCCTCGAGGTACTCGTAGGTGACCCGCATCATCAGCGTGGCGTGGGCCGTCTCGCCCTGGATCGGACCGAACGGGTAGGCACTCCCGGGCATCCCGTTGGCCTGGATGTCCGCCTGGTTGTCCTTGAGTCGCTGGGACGCGTCGAGCTCGACGTACTTGTAGACGACCACCTTCTTGGCCGGGAGCGGGGTCTCCCCGTGCGGCTCGGCGATCAGGTAGGCGGCCGAGACGTCCCTCACCATGTTCTCGACCACGTTCCTGATGTCCTGCTGGAGGGCGATCTCCTCGACCGCCCTGCGGCCCAGGATGGTCCCCTGGCCGACCATGTGCCAAACGAACCAGAGGACGATGCTGGCGATCACGGTGAAGAAGAGCGCCTCGATCAGGGTCACGGCCCGGCGGGCCGCGGACCGCCGCGATGCCGGAGGCGGGAGCGATCGCTTCATCGGATCGACCTCCTGACCGCCAGGGCCTGGAAGAGCTGGGTGCCGACCCTGACGTCGGTGTCGGTCCCGCCCTGCATCTTGCCCTTCTCCTTCCAGCGCACCTGGAGCTGGATGACCCGGATGTCCTGGAAGTCGGGCTCGCCTTCGGACGCCCCTCCCGGGATCACGGTTACCCGGGTGTCGATCCCGGCATAGGACTCGGGGTAGGCGATCGTCTTCAGGGCCCCGGTATCCGCCTGGTCGGAGGCCGACAGGAAGAGCACGTTCTTGCCGGTCACCGGGGTCCAATCCTGGCCCGTCCAGGGCGGGACCTCGGGGATCTCGGGACGATTGGCGGTCGCCGGGCGTCCCGGGACGCCCCAGAGGGGCAGGGTCCGGATCTCCTGGAGCTGCTCCCGGGCCACATGCATCGCCCGGTAGGACATCTCGGACTTGGAGGTGATCTCCCGGGTCTGCACGAACATCGTGTAGATCGGGATGAAGGCCAGGCCCAGGATGATGGCGCCGATCATGACCTCGACGCCGCTCACGCCGCGCCGGGAAGCGTCACTCGATGTTGTCATACCAACCCGCCACCTTGGGGCTGACCGCCACGGAGAGGTAGAAGTCGGCCGGGACGGCCGGCTGGTTCCCCTGCTCGGGAGCGAGCATGTTCCAGTCGTAGAAGACCCGGAGACTGTTCTTGCCCTGGAAGCGATGGCGATCCAGGAAGCCGGTCACCAGGTTCCCCTTGATGGCGGTGGTCTCTCCCATGGCCCGTACCCCGTAGGGGCTCACGAAGGAGCCCTCGTTGCGGGGCTGGGTGAGACCGAGCATCCCGAGTCCGGTGTTGCGCCGGGCATCCTGGGGAGCGGCTCCCGACCAGTAGACCATGGTCAGGTAGTCCCGTCCCCGCTCCGCCGGGACGATGTTCCCGCCGAAGACCGGCTCCTTGTTGGGATCGTCGGGATCGCCCCGGGACGAGGAGAAGAGGATCCCGCGTCCCTGGTAGGTGAGGTCCTGGCTGAAGTTGTCCTGGGCCTGGGGGTACCGCTCGACCGCCACCACGCCCTCGAGCTCCACCGGGACGTCCCCGGTGCCGGCGAGGTCCACCAGTTCCGGGTAGACCGCGGTCGCCAGGCGCATGTAGGGCTTGAGTCCGGGAGGGAGGAACCCGTGCCACATGTTCGGGAAGTCGTCGGGGGGGTAGAACGCGCCTTCCACCTGCCTCCAGGTCTCGAGATCGGCGGGAGTCACCTGCCCCACCAGGGTGGGATCGCCGCTCATCAACTGGTAGAGGACCTCGTTGCCCACGGTGACCGCGTCCTGGAGGATCGAGTGCTGGGCCCGCTGGGTGATGGCGTTGAAGGAGACGGGGGCGATCCGCGCGTTCAGGAGCTCCGGATCGAGGGTGGCCACGCTGCTGGAGAGGATCATGCCGTCCAGCGACCCGTCGGTCGTCTCCACGATCTGGCCTACCGACACCTGACCTGACCCGACGTTGGTGTTCCCGCCTCCCGTCAGGATCTGGCCGGCCACCCCGGCACCCCCGGCCCCGACCAGGATCGGGACCTGGCGCTGGGCGATCCCGACGATCGCCTTGCCCATCAGGCCCTTGCCGGCGACCAGACCGGCCCGCACCGCCGAGCCCGCCCCCAGGGTGGCGATCGAGATCAGGTTCACGCCGAGGTTGATGAACGACGAGAGGGCCCCCAGGGTCTCGTTGTTCTCCCACCACATCCCGTACTCCATGAGGTAGATGTTCGGGTCCTCCTCGGGAGTCTGGGGACCACCTGGACGGTTCGCCATCTCCTCCATGTCGCGGCTCGATTCCGGGCTCTTCACCATGTCCTCCCGGACCGGCTCCCGCTTGTAGCTGCGCAGCTCCAGGAACCCGAAGCCGACGATGTCGAGGGTGACCCCGATCAGCGACTTCACGGCCCCGCCGATGTTGGCGAGGATGCCGTCCCGGGGACAGCCGTCGTTCTTGAACTGGTAGATCTTGATCGGGGTCCACATCCCCACCCCGGCGTCCCCGGGCTCGACCAGCAGGGTCTGGCCCTCCTCGCCCTTCTGGGCCCAGTCCTGGGCCGAGACGAACGCCGAGTACTTGTAGGGGTGGACCGAGTCCTCGGAGGCGTCCGGGTCCGGCGACCGGAGAAGGCCACGCCAGGTGTCGGCCCCCAGCCCGCCCAGATCGGAGAGCCTCCGCTCGTCGTTGCCATTGAGCGCATGCGGCTCGCCGTTCATGAAGAACCTCTGGAACCCGACCGGGACCGAGGCGGCGAGGTAGGCCTGCTCGGCGGCGAAGATCGCCCGGTCCCCGGTCCAGGTGGGGCCGAAGCCCGGACCCAGGGTGGCGGAGAAGCCGCTCCGGTCCCGGCAGATCTCGTTGGGTCGGGCCGGTCCCCGGGCGAAGAAGCGTCCGAAGTCGAGGCGCAGGGCCCGCTGCAGGGGCACCTGGCTCCAGCCGTACCAGGCGTTCTCCATCGACGGGTAGGAAGCGCTGAAGTCGGGCCGGTCCCCGCCGTGGGTCCTGGAGCCCTTGCCGTCGGTATGCCCCTCGATGTTCAGGGCGTAGGGACCCTTCACGAACTGGCGGCCGACCACCTGGGGATAGATCGCCATGGTGCCCTCGCCGACGTTCAAGGCGTCGAACATGCGCTCCGGCAGGTTGGCCGGGCTGCGGTACGAGAACAGGGCGAACTGCTGGGCGGGCGGGGCCGCGTCCACGATCTTCACGTCGTGGGTAACGGCCACCCTTCTCTGGAGGCCTCCCTGTTTCACATGCACGTTCACCGTGCAGTAGCCCTGGAGGTCGGCCGGCATGGCACGCCGGGGGTCGTCCTGGAAGGTCGAGGTGTTGGCGTAGTAGTCCTCGGGCTTGGGGAAGCTGCCGTCCTCCGAGTAGAGCACCGGGCGGAAGCCGTAGAACCGGGCCTCCAGCTTGGTGAAGTCGGTCGGGAACCCGGAGGCCCGCGCCATCACCCGGGTGACCGCTAGGAGGTCACCGAGTTCCAGGGTGAAGTCGAGGTTCTTGGGATCGCCGCCGGCCTGGAACAGGGCCTCCAGGAGCCTGGCCCGCACCTCGGCGTTGACCGTGGCCCCCTGGCCACGCAGGGCCGCCGAGAGGGAGGTCTGCTGGAAGAGGCGGTACCGGGCCTCGTCGAGGGCCGAGATCACGACCTGTTCGAGCCGGATCCGGTAGGCCGCCTGGGCGGTCAGGCGGTATCCGCCCCGACTCCCTCCGAGGAACGCGAACCCCATCGCCAGGAACAAGACCAGGGCGATGAGGACGATGGGAAGCGTGGCGCCCTGCCGGTTGTCCGGCCCGGGGACCTGCGGGGAACGGTGCATGGGCGGTCCTGTCTGCAGAGTAGCGTAGACGCTCGCCTCGACCTCGGACCGTTCCTCGCAAGGAGACGGCCAACGCGCCCGCCGGGATAGACCGGGATACGCGAAGGTCGGCTCCAGCCGCTTGTCCTCTTCTACGAAGCCCGGTTGACATGGGTTGCAGGGATCGTAAGCTCAGGGTAGGAAGGTCAGCGATCCGGGTGTCCGGACGGTCCCCCAGGGGCCGGTCGGACAGACGGACGCCCGGGACGGGTCCCCGCAGACCCGAAACGGCCCAGACCGAGAGCATGCAGTAGCGGAGAAGATGGGGTTCTGGTGATGAACCGGTCGATGACGCGTGGGACCGCCTTGTTGGTCCTCTGCCTTTCCCTGGGGGCCCCCGAGGCCGAGGCCGTCCTGGCGGGTGCCACCCGCGCCGCCACCCGGGGCGTGACCAGCGCCGCCACCCGGACCGCGGCCCGGGGAGCCACCCGGGCAGCCCCGGCCCTGTCCCGGCTCCCGGCCAACCGGGGCGCGGCCGCGCTGCGGACCGCCGGCAACCGCTTCCTCAACGGCAACGGGGGGAGCCGGATCGCCGGCGCCTCCTCGGTCACCGCATGGACCAACACCGGTACCCGGATCCGGGTGACCGCCCGGCCCGGCGAGACCCTGGCCCAGACCCTGGGTCGCCGGCTCCAGCCCGGCCAGTCCATCGAACGAATCAGCTCGGCCACCTTCCGGGGCGCCGACGGCTCGCTGGTCCGGGTGGCCTCCAACGGCGCCCGGGGCGGGACCACCGTGACCCGACTGAGCGGCCCCTCGGCCCGCACCGCTTCCACCGCCGCGGGACGGACCGCAGCCCGCGGCTCGGCCACCGCCGGAGCGACCACTGCCGGCGCCACCACGGCCGGTGCCACGACCGCGGGCGCCACCACGGCCGGGGCGACCACTGCGGGCGCCACGACTGCCGGAGCCACCACCGCCACCGCCGCCGCCAGCACCACCGCCGCCACCGTGGCCCGCCCCGGGATCCTGCGCCGGACCGCCCGGGTGGCCGGGAGGGCCGCCCTGTGGGGCGCCGCCGGCTACGGCGTCTGGAGCCTGGCCGACGACATGCAGCAGGCCGGGCAGCCCAACCGCAACGGCGGCAGCCCGGGAAGCGGCTACCAGGGCTACAACAACGGCACCGGCCGAGGGACCGGATCCTCCAACACCGGCTTCGGCTCGCAGCGCGGCCCCGGCAACACCGGCAACGGCGTGATCGCCCAGGGGCCCGGCAACGGCACCCCCGGTTCCGGCACTCCCCCCATCGGCTCCACTCCGGGGGCGGGCACTCCGAGCGGGGTGCCCGGTCGGCCCGGAGTGGTGAAGCCAACCGGTACCGGGGTGCGGACCAGCTCCGGCACCTCGATCACGGCCGGGAACGGCGTCTTCGCCGGGTACAACGCCCCTCCGACCGCCTTCACCGGACCTCCCCCCGGCAAGAAGTGAGCCTGGGGTACGCTCGCCGAGGTGCGGATCCTGAAGTCCCGTGAGCGGGCCGGCCCCTGGGGGCCGGCCCTGCTGTTCGCCCTGCTCCTGGCGGGCGCCCTGCCGGCGCAATCGGAGTCGCCTCCCCTCCCCGAGGAGGACGAGGTCGAGCCCCTGGTCCCCGACGCCGAAGGTCGGGGAGTCCTGCAGCTCCGCTCCACCGAGGCCCCGGAGGACTACTGGGTCCGCATGGAGATCCAGCGCACCACCTCGGGCGGCAAGGGGGACGTGAAGCGGGAGAAGACCGACCATCTCGACCTGCTCGAGGTGAGCCTGGACGATGCCGGGGACGGGAACCTCGAGGTCCTGATCCGACCGCTCGGCCGGGAAGACGTCCTGGCGGACCGCCCGGACGAAGAAGGCGGATTCCTCGACCCCTACACCTATCGGATCGAGCCCAGTGGCAAGCGGGTGGGCAAGGTCCAGGACGAGAGCGCCCCCCCAGGTACGCCGAGCCGGCGAACCGACCTGGCTCGGGGTCTCTGGCCGGTCCTCCCCACAGAACCCATCGCCACCGGCCACTCCTGGGAGACCGTGCTCGACTCCGCCGAAGACCTCCCGGCACCCCTCACGGTGCGACACCGCTTCACCGGGATCGAGGAGGTCCAGGGGACCCCTTGCGCCATCGTGGAGACCGAGGGCGACGCCAAGGGAACCGTCGAAGCCAGCGGCGTCCGCTACGCGGTCCAGCTCGAGCAGGGGCTGGCGCTCAGCCTCGAGGATGGCACCCTGGTCAAGCTCTCGACGGTCCTCAGGATCAAGCAGGCTGCACCCGCCCGGGCCGGCAAGCCCGAGCGCAAGGCCCAGAAGACGGTCGACTTCATCGTGCAGAGGCGGGAAGCCGGGGACGTGCCTGGGGAGACCTTGCCCGACGCCGGGGACCTCCGCTTCGACCAGCCTGCCTCCAGCGAGGCTCCCGAGCCTGACCTCGAGGACGAGTAGCCGTCCGGGTCCTCCGTCCGGACGGCAGTCCGGGACCCGATCGGACAGCCTGGGCACCTCCCGGACCTCTGGAACTCTCGGCCTTTACCGGCTCCAGGAGCCGATTCCCGAAGACCCGGCACGCATGCTGCTGATCCCGTGTCGACCTCGAAAGGAACGGGCGGCATGCGTGCGAGACACCTCCTCATCGGGCTGATCCTGGTCCAGACCTCGGCTACCCCCAGCGAGGCGTTCCTGGGACGGATCCTCAGCCGGGGCGCTACCCGGGCCGCCGCCGGCTCGGGCTCGCGCATCCTGTCGCGGATCCCGGGTCTGAGCCGCCTCGCCCGGCCTTCGTCGGCGCTCTCGAGCCAGGCCGACGATCTCGCCCGGCTCGGGTCCCGGACCCTGCCCGGAGCAGTCTCCACCACCGGTGCCCGTAGCACCCTCGGAGCCTTGCCCCGGGTCCAGGGGAGCCGCAGCATCCTGAACGCAGCCCGCCGCGAGGCGGTCGACGGTTCGAACTACCAGGGCATCAGCGAAGCGATCGTGCAGACCACCCGCTACCCGCGGGGCATCCGGGTCCGGGTGAAGCCGGGACAGTCGCTCCAGGGCTCTCTGCCCGCCGATGCCGGGGATATCCAGCGGATCACCTCGGCCAACGTCCACTTCGACTCCGGGGACATCGTGCGGGTCACCTCCCGGGGCAACGCCGGAGGCTTCAACGTGAACCGGATCGGGGGGGGCACGCTCGCCGACGACGCCGCCACCCTGGCCGACGACGCGGTGGCGCCGGGTGCCGGACTCGTGGACGACGTGGTCGAGAGCGGGGCCCGCCTCTCCGACGACGCGGTGGCCGCGACGGGCGCCGGTGGCCCCGGTCTGGGGCGCCGGGTCCTGGGCGGGATCCGCAAGTGGGGCGTCCGCGGCCTGGCCGGCTACGGGGTCTGGAGCCTCGCCAACCGCGCCACCGGCGGCGACACCAACGGGTTCGGAACCAGCGACCCCAACGCCGGGTACACCGGGTACAACGGGTCGGCCGACGTCCCGACCACTCCTCCCTCGGCCCCGACCTCGGGCGACCCGCTCGGCCAGGGAGGCTACGTTCCCACCTCGGGCGACCCGACCTCCGGAAAGGTCTGCCCCACCGGCCAGTACGACGCCTACCTGCAGGGCGTCTCCGGCCAGTGATCCGCGGGTAGAGGGAACGACCCCGGGGTGCCCCAGGTATCCCGGGGTCAGCCGCGTCAGCGATCCCGTTTGCCGGCCCTTTGGGCTGCCTTGGCCTTGTCCCTCAAGGCGTCGAGCCGCCGATGGACCGGGGCCAGGAGTCGGGTCGGACTGTCGGCGGTGTAGAACGGCCCACCCGCCCTGGCGGCCTGGCGGCAGGCCACTTCCAGGAACAGCCCTCGATCCTCGAGGCCTTCCGGATCCTCGGCGACGATCCGGTCGAGCAGGGCGGACACCCGGGGCATGACCGCGGCCAGGTCGACCTCGCCGGTCTCGGCGATCCTCTGGAGACGGATCTCCTCCAGCAGGCAACGACGCAGGATCATGGCCCTCCAGGGCTGGCCGACCGGCCAGTCGCGGACCACCCGTTCCTCCACCTCGGCGAGGATCCCGTCGCGCATCGGCCCCGCCACCATCCCCGGACCGGGACTGGTGGCCAAGAGGTACAGGATCGCCTTGTGGATCCAGAAGGCCAGAGGTCCCGGCTCGACCTCGGCAGCCGCCTTCCGGAGATCGGCCAATACCCCTCCGTCCCCCGCCTTCCCGAAGTCGACCAGGGCCTGGATCAGGCCCACCAGGGCGATCCAGGTCCTGGCACCCGAAGGGGACCGCGAGAACTCGCGCAGGCGCCGGCGGAACGGCGCGAAGATCGCCTGGAACTGGGCCGTCCTGGTGGCGAACATGCCCACTCCCTCGACCGCGCCGAGCACGTCCTTCCTCCCCTGGAAGGCCTTCTCGAAGCTCCAGTGCTGGAACAGGACCTGGTAGTCCTCGAGCGCATGGACCAACCAACCGAAGACGATCTCGTCCAGGCGTCGCACCACCTCGGCATCCCGCCAGGAGGGGTCGCCCCGCTCGACGGCCGGGCGCTTGTCGTAGTCGTCGAGGTCGACGAACCAGTCCTGCAGGGCTTCGAGGAAGGCGATCCAGGCGTCCATCCTCGGGAGCTCGAACATCTCCAGGTTCTGGAGCGCGTGGGCCTCGTGCCTATCGCTCCGCTCCGAGGGATGGAAGCTGAAGGCATCGGTCAGATCCTGGACCTCGTGCTCCGCCCGCAGCTTGCGGTATGCCTCCTGGAGCGGCCCGAAGGAGCTCCGGGAGTACTCCATGGCTCCGCCCCTCGATGCCTCCGGGATCGGAGTGGCGACCGCCTCCCCGATACCCGGCCTGGTCTCGGACACGGCTCCCGGTACGTTCCCGCGCTCCGAACCCGAGACGGGTCCCAGCACGAAGCCGACGGCCACGAATCCGGCCAACGCCAGGCCGAGCAAGGGCCCGGTGGGTCGCGCCGGCACCACCAGCGGCACCGGGTCCTCGTTCCGGGACAGGTCCGCCGGTGCCGACTCGGCAGGAGCGAAGGCTCCGGAACGTCCCTGTGCCGCCCGGGTCGGGGGATCGAGGCCCGGGGCTCCCGAGGGAGCGGCACCCGGAGCCTTGGTCAGCACCAGGGTACCGGGATCGGCCCGGTCCTTCCGAGGGCCGACCCCGAGGTCCGCCTTGAGCTGGGAGTAGGACATGAGACCGACCGCCTCGTTCAAGGCGGCCGCGAAGTCCCGCATGGCCGGGAAGCGAGCTCCCGGATCCCGGGCGAGGGCCCGGAGCAGCACGTCCTCGACCCCCGGGAGCCGACCCCGGAAGCCCGCCGGGATGGCGGGAGGAGTGCCGCGGGTCATGGTCTCGATCAGCTCGGCGGTGGACCTCACCGGGTACACCAGCTCGTGGTAGAGCATCTCGAAGACCGTGGCCGCCCATGAGTACTGGTCCGATGCCGGCGCGGCCGCGGCACCCTGGAAGACCTCGGGAGCCATGTAGGCGAGAGTGCCCATCACCATCCCCTCCTGGGTGAGGAGGGTCTTGCCGCGCTCGTCGGCATGGGCGATCCCGAAGTCGCAGAGAAGAGGGTGGTTCCCGTCCCGGAGCAGGACGTTGGCCGGCTTCACGTCGCGATGCACGATGCCGGCGTCGTGGGCGACCTGCAGGGCCTCGGCCACCGCCGCGGCCCACTCCAGCACCTCGCCGTCGGAGGCCGGCCTCCGCCCGTCGACCACCCGGTCCAGATCGACGCCCTCGACCATCTCGTAGACGATCCAGGCGGTGCCCAGCTCGTCGACGCCGAAGTCGAAGACCGTCACGATATTGGGGTGCCGGAGGTTGGCGGTGACCCGGGCCTCCCGTTCGAAGCGGGCCAGCAGGTCGGGACTGGTGATCCGGGTCTCCAGGACCTTCACCGCCACGGGACGCCGGAGCACCGAGTCCTGGGCCAGCACCACCCGCCCGAAGGATCCCCTCCCGAGCAGGCGGATGCCGCAGTACTTGGCTCCGATTCCGGTGGGGAGGAGTTCGTCGGCCATGGGTCCGGGGTGTGGGGTGGACCTACTGTAGCCGGCCGGGCCGGGTACCTCGTCTGCAGCCCACCCCAAGGGGTTCGCTCGCTACTCCGACTCGGGAGGGTCCCACATCCCGGTGGAGACGTAGCGTTCCCCGGTGTCGGAGAGCACGGTGGCGACCACCTTGTGCCCGCCTTCCCGGGCCAGGTCCCGCGCCACCTTCAGGTACGCCCCCGAGGACGGTCCCACGAAGATGCCCGACCGGGCGAGCTCGCGGCAGACCGCCACCGCGTCCTCGAGCGTGACCTCCCGGCGCACGTCGATCAGGGACTGGTCCAGGATCGCCGGCACGATGTCCCCGGGATGCCCGAGCGGCTTCAGGCCCTCGATGCCGGGGAACACCTCCGGGATCGCCGCCCCGATGCGGATCCCGGGGTCGAGCTCGCGGAGTCGTCGCCCGACCCCCGTGATCGTGCCCCCGGTCCCGACCCCGGCCACGAACAGATCGGGGAGTGACCCGCACTCGGCCCGGACCTGCTGCGCCAGCTCCGCTCCGGTCTCCTCGTAGTGGGCCCGCCAGTTGTCCTCGTTCCCGTACTGGTCGCAGTGCCAGTAGAGGTCGGGACGCTCCGCCGCGATCCGCTTCACCTCGCGCAGCGCATGGTCATAGCCCTCGACCGGATCGGTCAGGATCAGCTCCGCGCCGTGTGCCCGGATCCTGCCGAGGCGCTCCCGGCTCGCGTTCCCGGGGACCACCAGGGTGACCGGGACCTCGAAGGCGGCCCCCAGCATGGCGTAGGCGATCCCGGCGTTGCCCGAGGACGAATCGAGCAGGCGCCGGCGTCCCATGAACTCGCCCCGCCCGATCGCCCGGGTCAGCATGCGCCGCACCGGCCGGTCCTTGATGGACCCGCCCGGGTTCACCGACTCGAGCTTGGCGAAGATCCGGGTCCCCTTGGGGACCCCTAAGGAGATCTCGACGAGCGGTGTCCCCCCGATTCCCTCGACGATGCGCCTGGCCATGGGGGTGCCGCCTATCCCTTGCCCGGCGCGCTGCAGAAGGCCTGGTAGTCGACGTAGCCCGGGAAGCTGCGGCCGGGCGCGCAGTACCGGCAGTCGGGATCCGGGGCGAGCTCGAGCTCGGTGAAGCGGGCCCGCAGCGCGTCGTAGTGGAGCAGGCGTCCTACCAGGGGATCGCCGACCCCGAGCAGGATCTTGACCGTCTCCACCGCCTCGAGCAGGCCGACCACCCCGGGAAGCACACCGAGCACGCCGGCCTCGGCGCACGACGGCGCCATCTCGGGAGGCGGGGGCTCGGGGTAGAGGCAGCGGTAGCACGGGCCCCTCCGGGCGGGGTACCCGGGCCAGAAGACCGAGGCCTGGCCCTCGAAGCGGAAGACCGATCCGTGCACGTTGGGGATCCCGAGCTTCACGCAGGCGTCGTTGACCAGGTAGCGGGTGGGGAAGTTGTCGGAGCCGTCCACCACCAGGTGGTAGCCCGAGAAGATCGACTCCACGTTCCCGCTGTCGACCCGGGTCTCGTAGCCGACGACCTGGAGGCCGGGGTTCAGGGCCTTCAGGGTCGCCTCCGCCGAGCGGACCTTGGAGGTGCCCACCCGCTCCTCGGTGTGGAGGATCTGGCGCTGCAGATTGGAGCGGTCCACCACGTCCCCGTCCACCAGACCGAGCGTCCCCACTCCGGCCGCCGCCAGGTAGAAGGCCGCCGGGGAGCCGAGGCCCCCGGCCCCGATCATGAGCACCTTGCTGTCGAGCAGCTTCCGCTGCCCCTTCTCGCCCACCTCGGGGATGAGGAGGTGGCGGCCGTACCGTTCCCGCTCCTCGGCGGTGAGGGAGCGCGGCACCTCGACAGGGAGCCCGGCGTTCTTCCACTGGTTGAAGCCGCCCTTGACCGACTTCACGTCCCGGTAGCCGAGCTGGAGCAGCCCCTCGGCCGCGAACAAGGACCGCACTCCGCCCGCGCACATGCAGACGATCGGAGCCGACGGGTCGGGGACTGCGTCCTCGATCCGGAGTTCGAGGAAGCCGCGAACGATGCGGAGCGCCCCCTCCGGACTCCCGGCCGAGACCTCGTCGGGCTCGCGGACATCGATCAGGATCGCACCGGACCGCTGCAGGCGCAGGGCCTCGGCCGGTTCGACCTCGGGGACCCGGGTCCGGATCTCCTCCAGGCGCTTCTGGCGCGCGCTCACGGCCTTCCTCCGGCGACGGCGGGAACGATCGAGACCACGTCCCCGTCCCCCACCTTGGCCTCGAGCCCGCCCAGCGCCTTGACGTTCTGCTTCCCCAGGTAGACGTTGACGAAGGGGCGCACCTTCCCCGAATCGTCGAGGACCTTGGCGAGGATCCCCTGGTGGCGCTCGCCCAGGGCACGCAGCACCTCGCCCACGGTCGCCCCCTCGGCCGCCACCTCGTCGGCGCCGGCGGTGAAGGACCGGAGCGGGGTCGGGATCCGGACGACGGCTCTACTCATCGGCGATGGCCTCCTCCACGAAACGTTCCCCCGAGAGCCGCCAGGAACGGCGGTCGGCGACACCCTCCGCGGTGACGGACAGGATCAGGTAGGACCACCCCTCCCAGGCACGGGAGCGGTCCGTTTCCGAGGGTACCGCCGGATGGTCGGGATGCGAATGCCAGATCCCCAGGATCTCGAGTCCTGCCTCCCGGGCCGCCTCGTCGGCCTGGAAGAAGTCGTCGGGATCGAGGTCGTAGCGGTCCCTGGCGCGCGCGACGTTCAGGTTGCGGGCCTGGACGACCCGCGACACCAGGGCCCGATCCGCCTCCCGACGGCCGACCAGCAATCCGCAGGTCTCGTGCGGGTAGCCGGCGGCGACCCGAGGCTCGAGCTCGGCAGCCATCGAACGGGGCAGGACCAGCATCGAGAACGCCCTCCGAGGATATGGGACCATCCTACCCCTATTGCCGGGAAACCGGCGCCGGGACTACGGTGCCCAGGGGGAGACCCCAAGGACGGAGATTTCCATGCTTCCTCACGACGGAAGGCCCCGGATCGAGCTCAACGGTCCGGCCCCGGATTTCGAGACCAACACGACCCACGGTCCCATCAAGTTCTCGGACTGGTCCAAGGACTCCTGGGTGATCCTCTTCTCGCACCCTGCCGACTTCACGCCGGTGTGCACCACCGAATTCATCGAGTTCGCCAAGCGGGCGGCCGAGTTCCAGAAGAAGAACGTGAAGCTGATCGGGAACTCGATCGACAGCGTCTACTCCCACATCGCCTGGGTGCGGAACATCGAGGAGAAGTTCGGCGTGAAGATCCCGTTCCCGGTGATCGCCGACCTCGACCAGAAGGTGGCCCGCCTCTACGGGATGATCCACGAGCCGAGCTCCTCGACCGTCACGGTGCGCTGCGTGTTCCTGATCGACCCCAAGCGCAACGTCCGGGCGATGATCTACTACCCGCTCAACGTGGGCCGGAACTTCGACGAGATCATGCGGGTGGTGGACGCCCTGCAGACCGCCGACAAGAACGGCGTCGCCTGCCCCGCCAACTGGAAGCCCGGCGACGAGGTCATCGTGCCGCCTCCGGCCACCATGGAGGCCGCCGCCCAGCGGGTCGCCAACAAGGAGTACAAGGTCACCGACTGGTACTTCTCGAAGCGCACCCTGGCCTGACACCCGTAGCTGCGGCCGGGACACGAGGCCATGGAGCCTCCCCCGGCCGCGGCCCGGGCCTCACCCGCCCTGGTTGGAGAGGTCCCATCCCCAGGCCGCCAGGGCCACCACCAGGAGGATCGCTCCTTCCAGACGGCTGACCCTCCAGCCGCTCCGGAGGAAGCCGACCGTGAGCAGGCTGATCCCGGTCATCACCAGGATCGAGGTACGGGCCGCCGGCGCGATCGGCACCGGCTGGATGATCCCGGAGACCGCCAGCACCGCCATCAGGTTGAAGATGTTGCTGCCGACCAGGTTGCCGGCCGAGATGTCGTAGCGGCCGCGCAGGCCGGCCACCAGCGAGGTGGCGAACTCGGGAGCCGAGGTCCCGGCGGCCACGATGGTCACCCCGATCACCCAGTCGCTGATCCCGTAGGCCCGGGCGATGGCGCTGGCGGACTGCACCATGAAGTGCGCCCCCACCAGGATGGCGGTCAGCCCGACCGTGAAGTAGACCAGGTCGGTCTTGATCGGAGGGCCGCCGGCCACGTCGGGGAGGTCCTCTCCTTCCTCGCTCGGGTCGCCGCTCCGGTCCTTGTAGAGCTTCGCCATGTAGAGCCCCATCAGGACCAGCAGCAGGATCCCGTCGCCCCGATCCATGCGGAGGTCGACTCCCAGGAGCAGGATCGACAGGAGCGACGACCCGACCAGCACCATGCCGTCGCGCGCCACCAGGCTGCGGCTGGCGTCGATCGGGTGGAGCAGGGCGCAGGCCCCCAGGATGAAGCCCAGGTTGAAGATGTTGGATCCCACCACGTTGCCGACCGAGATGTCGCCCTGGCCACGGAGCGCCGACATCACCGTGACCACGAGCTCGGGCGCGGAGGTCCCGATCGAGACCACCGTGAGGCCGACCACCAGCTGGGAGATCCCCAGCCGCAGCGCGATCCGGCAGCTCGACTCGACCACCCAGTGCGCCCCCCAGGCGACGATGCAGACCGTTGCGAAGACCACCACGGCATGGAAGGGAACGCTCTCGGTCACGGTCCGGACTCTCCGATCTCCAGGATGGCGCGCATGTCCTGGTCCGCGTCGGCGGTGCCCTCGGGGGGGAGCAGCACGAAGGTCTCGATCCTGACCGCGGGCCGGCCACCCACCGGAGGACCGTGGACCACCACCACTCCCCGGGAGGCCCCCATCGGACCGGCCGCGAAGTACTTCACGCCGATGCGATAGGGCCCGGGCAACCTCTGGCCGGCCGGGACCACCATCACCTCGGGACCGAGGCCCTGGGTCAGGTCGGCGTAGAGATGCAGGCCCGAGGCGTTCCTGGTGTGGCTGTAGAAGCACTCCTCGCCGGCGGGATCCACCACGTGGAGGTCGACGTCGTTGGCGTCGGTCTCCCATTCCAGCGTGATCCGCAGCTCGGGTCGGGCCTCGAGGTCGAGGGCCAGCCGGGCCGCGGTCCGGGCGATCTCGTCGCCATCCCCGGTGCCGGCCTGGGTCCAGGCCCGGACCACCAGGGCCGCCTCCTCCCGGAGGACCCGCTTCACGTCGTGGTAGCGCGCATCGAAGTCCTGGGCGAGCCCCCGCTCGAGCGCCGTCAGCGCGGCCCGGTGATCCCCTCCCAGCCAGTGGGCCAGGGCCAGTCCTCGATAATTGTTCTGGTGGTCGGGGCGACGCTCGATGGCGGCCTCGAACAGGGGTACCGCCATGGCGGGCTGACCGGCCCGCACCGCCAGGTACCCGGCCCGGTTCAGGAGCCCGGAATCGTTGGGGGCCAGGTCGGCCATGGAACTCCAGGCCCGCAGCGCCTTGCGGGGATCGCCGGTGGCGGCCAGCCCATCCCCCAGGTACTCGTAGACCTGGGGATTGCGGGGGTCGAAGGGCAACCAGGAACGGGCCGCGGCCGAGAGTTCCTGGTAGCGCCCGGCCTGGCGCAGGGCGTAGGCGTGGCGGTTCCGGGCCACCCGATCGCGTGGCTTGGCCGCCACCTCCCCGGCGAGTCTCTCGATCACCGCGGCATCGGGAGGCGCGGCGAAGGCCGCGGTCCAGGCGGGAGGCGCAGCCGGGAGCCGGGACGCGAAGGCCATCACCAACCAGGCCAGGGAAGCCGATCTCGACACTCCCGGAAAGGACGTCATCGAGCCTCCCGGAGGAGCGCCAGGGGCGCCTGGCAGAGTCCCGAGGAGGTCCCGATCCAGAGCCGCTCCCCGTCGCTGGCCAGCGACAGGATCTCGTCGGACGGGAGCCCCTCGTCGAGGCCGAAGCGGGTCCATCGGGTCCCGTCGGTCCGCACCAGGCCGCGCTGGGTGGCGATCCAGAGTTCCTCGGGCGTGGCCAGCATGGCGTTCACGGCATCGGTCGGGAGAACCGGGTCCGGATCCGCAGCCCGGTACCGACGCCATCGTTCCGGGTGCCGCGCCTCGGCCGAGGCCTGGCGGGTCTCGGGGGTCCCGCCCAGCCGGGCCACTCCGCCGTCGAAGGTGCCGGCCCAGACCTCGCCCCGGAAGCCCTCCACGCAAGTGACCCAGGCATCGCCCAGACCCGAGCCGTAGCCGTAGGAATCCCAGCGGTCCCCGGCGCGGTCATGGCGATGGAGCCCGTGCTTGTGGGTCGCCACCCAGGTCTCCGGGCCCATGCGTTCCAGGTCGGTGACCTGATTGTCCTGGAGCTCGGGCTTGGGTACGACCACGTCCCAGCCCCCTGGGTTCCGGAGGTAGTAGGCCGACAGGGTACCCACCCAGATCGAACCGTCCGAGACCCCCAGCGAACTCGTCCAGTTCTTCGGCCAGTGGTCCCCCGCCCCCAGCTGGCGGAACCGCTCCCGGCCGATCTGGGTATAGACCCGACCATCGGAGAAGCGCACCAGGACCCGGGTTCCGTCGCTGGCCACCTGGTTCACCCAGTTCGAGGGCAGGCCCCGTCCCTCGCCGTATTGCCTCCAGGCCCCGTCCTGGAACATCCCCAGCCCGTTCTCGAAGGTCCCGACCACCAGGGTCCGGTACCGCGCCGCGAAGGCCAGACCCGTCACGGTGTTCCCCGGGGGTTCCCGATCCAGGTCCTGGAGCGGGCGCGGCGGGGAACCCATGACCCAGGTGCCATCCATGGGAAGTCCCACCACGAGGTGCCGCCCGACCCTCACCAGGGCGCTGGCGTGGGCAAAGCTCCTGGCGACCCTCGTCAGCGCGGTCCCTTCCAGGCGGTGCAGGGAGTCCCCCGCGGTCGCAACCAGGATCGAATCCCCCGAGGCCACCGCATCCAGGGCATGGATCGAGGCCGTGGCCCCCACACCTCGGCGGACCCAGACCCCGCCCTCGCGCTCGAACACGCCGCCGGCGGTCAAGGCCAGGACCCGGGTCCCGATCCGCACCAGCCGCATCACGGTGGTTGCCAGGGGATCGTCGCCGGGGCGCTCCGTGACGGCCTTCCCATCCGGACCGATCCGTGCCAGACCTTCCACCGAGGCGACCAGTACGCCGTCGCCGTCCTCGACCAGGGAGTGCACCGGGGCCCGCCACCCGGTCCGGATCCGGGCCCGCTCGGAACCGGTGGGGTCCCGCCGGACCACCGCTCCGTCCCCATGTCCGGTCCAGAGGCTCCCTGCGGCGGTGCCCAGGGCACCAGCGGCCGGCTCGGCCGACACCATGTCCCAGCCCTGGCCGCCGGAGCGCCGGAAGAGACCCCGGTCGGTCGCCACCAGGACGGCCCCGGGAACCGCCGCGAGTTCGCGGACCGGCACTCCCGGTAGCCGCACCGGCCAGGATCCGGGCCCGCCTTCCAGCGCCGGGACCGGGATCTCGACCAGGCCTCCGGTGGTCCCCACCAGCAGCGTCCCATCGATTTCCGCCAGTCGGGTGACCGAGCGGGTCGAAGCCAGGACCTCGAAGACGACCCCGGCCGGAGGCGCTCCCTCCAGCCTTCCCGACCTCGACGCCGACCACGAGGGACCAACCCCTGCGAGCCAGCCGGCCGGCAAGGCCGCGACCACCCTGACCGCGGCCCGGAGCCCGGATCGTCTCGCCTTCATGGGAGTTCGACCTCCACCTCGAGCGAGAGCCGGTTGTGGCCCCGATCCAGCACCGAGACCGGGATCGCGAGCAGCGGTCCGTGGTCGCCCGGGACCTCGAACTCGGCCTCCCACCGGGACGTACCTTCCCGCTGGACCAGCAGGCAGGCCTTGCCCCAGGGGAGCACCGCCTCCACCCGCTCGGCATCGGAGGTCGCGGTCACCGCCAGCCGGACCTTCCACCCCGAGGCGATCCGGGTGGAGGCCGCCTGGGCCGAGCCTCGCGGGGCCCGTCGATCGGCGTGGAAGCCGACCGCCATGCGGGTCTTGGCACCGTCGAGACCGGTCAGCACCAGCACCACCTCGTAGTACCCGTGGACGGTGCCCCGCGGCACCACGAAGCGGGTCTCGAAGATCCCGGCCTCGGCCCGGTGTTCGAGAGTCTTGACTTCGCCCCATGGGAAGACCGCCACCACTCGTACCGTCCCGGGCGGAGGCCGGATCCGGATCCTCGGATCGCGTCCCGGCGGATAGCTCGGCTTGGGAGCGGCGTCGCCGTTCTTCTCGGTCTTCGGCTCTTCCTCCCGTCGGGTCTCGGGCGGCGTCGCCGCCTCCTCGCCGCTCCCGGCCCGGCGCAGGAGTTCGATCCCCTTCTCGCCCACGACCAGGATGTCGGCCAGGGCCCGCCGGTCGATCCCGAAGCGCCGGTAGTCCTCTTCGGTCTCCAGCACCAGCAGCGCGGTCAAGGGGCAGAGCACCCGCCGCTTGACCGAGACCTCGATCCGCTCGGCCCGGAGCGCGGTCCGGGCATCGACATCGGTGGCCTTCGCCTCGCGGTCCTCCAGGACCTGGAGGTAGGCGCGGTAGGCCTCGCGCTCGAGCAGAGGGGCGAAACCCGGCTCCTGGTCGGGCCGGGCCGGCAGGGTGGGAGCCGAGGCCCCGGCTTCGAACTCGACCGTCACCGCGGGCTCCGCACCCTGGGTCCTGGCGAGGAAGGCGACCAGCTCGCTCCCGGGCCGGAGGTCCCGGAACTCGGCCGGCTGGACCCACCCGGCACCGGAGGCTTCCAGGCGAGCCCGCAGTCCCGGCTCCCGGAGCAGCTCGTCCAGCGCGGTCGCGGCGTGCCGGCGGAACCCGGTGGTGAGCGGCAGGGTCACCACCCTGCCCTCGGTCCGGTCGGTCACCGCCCGGGCCAGCTCGGCCTCGACGGTGGACCCGATCACCAGCACCGAGAGCCGGTGCCCGGCAGGCCATTCCCCCAGCGCCGCCACCAGTTCGGCCGGGACCCGGGTGCCGAGCGTCGGGACGAGATCCGAGACCACCACCCAGGATCGGGGGGCGACTGCGGCCCGGGCCGCCTCGCCGATCCGGCGGAACAGTGCCGCGAGGTCGGTGGCCCCGAGCAACTCCCGATCCCTGAGCCCCTGCTCGATCCGAGTCGCCAGGTCCTCCCCGGCCGGGCCGGCGGCCAGCGCCTCCGGGATCGCGTCGAAGGCTTCCACCGTCACCGGAACCCCGGGGAAGCGCACCCCCAGTGCCCGCAACAGTTCCCCGAAGGCGCGGATGCGGTGCTCCCCGGACTGGGCGTAGGAGGCCGAGGTGTCGAACCAGAAGCCGAAGCCCGCGGGTGCCTGGTGGCCGCCCGAGGTCGTGGCGGCCGGAACCGGCACCACCAGCATCTCGAAGTCGCCCGCCGCCAGACGTCGGGCCTCGCCCGGTCCGGCGCGGATCTCGAGAGAGGCATCCTCCGGGGGCATGAAGTCGCGCCGCTCGTCTCGCCGCACCAGCAGGGCGTCGCCGGGATCCTCGCCCTGCCCCAGGGCGCCCAGCCAGCTCGCCAGCCGGACCTCGTCCCCCGGGAAGGGACGGGCCACCGCCCGGAATCCGAACCGGCCGATCCTGGGCAGGCCCCGGAGCGGGACCACCACATGTCGGATCCCGTCAGGCCCGGCCGGCACGACCTCGGACCAGGACATGAGCAGGCGCACCGTGCCGCCCGCGGGGATCGGGAAGATCCTCGCCTGGAAGCGGTTGCCCTGGTCCTGCTGGAGCAGGGCGGGATCCCTCAGGGTGTGGAGGATCTGGGTGTAGATGCGGGTCGCCTTGAGACGCTCGACCACCTCCCCCTCCATGAGGCGGCCGTCGACCTCCTTGGCGAAGCGGGAGACGGTGGCCCGGACCGGGAGCACGCAGGTGAAGCGGCCTTCGATCTCCCGTTCCAGGGGATTGCGGAAGACCATGTCGAGTTCGGTCAGGGCCAGCGGACCATGGGAAGCGAGCCGCACCTCCAGGGACTCGAGGCCCAGGGCGAGGCCGGTCGGGTCGACGAGGACCAGCGGGGATTCAGGACCGTCGCTCGCCGCAGGCACGCCCGGCACACCCTCGGCGGCCGAAGCCATCCCCGGGACGAGAGCGACCGCCAGACTCGCCAGCGCGAGCCCGAGAGCGCACATGGATGCCCGGATCGGGCGCCACCTCGTCGGCACGGCGCCAGCGTGCCACAGCCGTGCTACCTTTGCCCGGGATCCGCGAGGGGGCCTTTTGTCCGACCGCTTGAAGCACCTCACCCAGCTCCTCGACAGCCAGGACCCCAAGGTCCGCCTGTACGCCCTGGACGAGGTGATCCGCAACGCCCACCGCCTCACCGAGGGCGAGCTGGCCGACGTGCTCGAACGCTGCACCGTCGACCAGGACCGGGTAGTCGCGCTCCGGGCCAGCGAGGGCCTCACCATCCTCGAGCAGCGCGGGTTCAAGCAGCTCCGGCGGGCCCGCAACCGACGTTCGACCCTCTCCGTCTCGCCCGAGAGCGACGAGGCCGACGGCAACGCCCTGGAAGCCGCCTACCGGATCCTGGACCTGGCGCTGCGAGGGCTCGGCGACCTGGCCGGGGACCTCAGCGTCTCCCGCGCCAACGCGGCCCTGGAGGCGCTCGGCGCCTTCCGCTACCCGGGAAGCCTGGGACCGCTGCTCAAGGCCCTCTCGCGGCGCGACACCGGCCAGGGCGCGGCCCGGGCCCTGGCGGGCTACCCCGAGGAGGCCTGTCTCCCGATCTTCAAGAAGCTGCTCCGGGCCCCGACCTATCCCGAGGCCCTGGCGGTCACCCTCTCGGTGTTCGGCGAGATCGAGGGTCCGGATTCGTTCCTGGTGCTGGAGCAGCATGCCGGCGACCCCGACGAGAAGGTCCGGGAGTCGGTGGCCATGGCGCTCGGGGGCCGTATCGAGCGGGGCGCCGAGGACATCCTGGTCAAGCTCCTCCGGGACCCCTCGCCCCGGGTGGTGCAGGCCGCGGTCACCTCGCTCGGACTGGTGGGCGAGGGCAAGGCCGCCGAGCACCTGCATTCGCTCTTCCTCGACGTGGGCGACGTCCGGCTCCAGGCCGCGATCCTCACCGCCCTGGGCCTGATCCACCGGGCCGAATCGGTCGACGTGATCGCCAAGGGCCTGCGCAGCCCCGACGGCCGGGTGCGGGCCAACGCCATCGAGGCCCTGTCGGGCTTCAATCTGCGCCCCCCCGAGGCGATCCGCTACCTCGATCCTGCCTTGAAGGACGAGAACAACAGGGCGGCCGGGAACGCCATCCTGGCGATCTATCCCTACGACAAGGATCGCGCCGTGGCGATCCTCCAGAAGCTCCTCAAGGCCAAGGAGGCGCTCAAGCGCTCGACCGCTGCCTACATCATCGGGGAGCTCCAGGACCCGCTCCTGATGCAGGGTTTGATCACCATGATCAACACCGAGCAGGACCGGACCGTGCTCTCGTCCTCGCTCACCTCGATCGAGCGGATCCGCAACCCGGAGATGAAGGTCGGGATCTCCAAGCTCTGCCAGCACCCCAACGACCTGATCCGGGGCAAGGCGATCCAGATCTTCGCCGGCATGTCGGGCCTCTCCGAACTCAAGGTCCTGGAGAGCTTCTTCAAGAAGGAGTCGAGCCCCACGGTCCGGGCCACCATCGTCGCCGCCTTCGGGCATGTCTGCGACATGAACCACCTGAGCTTCGTGAAGACCAAGCTCCGGGATCCGGACGACCGGATCGTCGCCAACGCGGTCGAGGCGCTCGACCGGGTGGGATCGCTGGAGAACCAGGAGCTGATCGAACCCCTGCTCTCCCACCGCAGCACCCGGGTCCGCGCCAACGCCCTGATCGCGCTCTGGCACCAGGGGAACCTCCGGGCCGGGGACCGCCTGGCCGAGATGCTCGGCTCCAGCGAGGACGACGACCTGGCCAGTGCCCTCCACGCGGCCCACGCCTTCGCCAGCTCCATCTCGAGCATGGGCCTGAAGCGCTACCCGCTGCTGCGGAGCTCCCTCCAGAGCGCCTTCGAGCGCATGTCCTCCATGGGAGTCAACTCCTGGGACATGTTCCGCTCGACCCAGTTCTACCAGGACGTGATCCTCGAAGGCCCCCCCGAGGCCCCGACCGCCGAGGAGCTCTCCCAGGTCCCGGACGATCCCGCGGGAGCCGACGACGGAACCCTGGCCATGCGCATGGACAGCGCCATCCAGAGGGCGCCCGACCAACCGGGTGCAGCCGCCCCGGTCACGGAGTCCGCCGCCCGCACCGAAGCCGCCCTGGTGACCGGTCTGGGCGCGCTGCTGGCCGGCCAGCCCGCCAAGGCCCGCGAGGTCCTCGGTCGGGACCTCCCCCCCGGGCCGCTCGACGGGGTGCGGACCTATCTGGCTCGGCGCGCCGCCCAGGAGGAGGGAGTTCCCCCGGACGGGAGCGAGCTGGCCGACGACCCGGAGCTCCCCTTCCTGCCGCTCCACATCTCCCGGATCGAGCAGTCGCGCCGGAGCCATGACCTCGCCGGTTCCCTGGCCGGGTACTTCTCCATGTACCGGGCCCAGCTGGCGCTGCTGGAGAGCCTGATCGGGGTGGGCGAGCGGACGCTCGAATCGGGACACGAGGCGGAGGCGGCCAAGATCGCCCGCGACCTGGCCCAGTGGCTGAAGACCGACAGCTCGGTCCACCGCAAGCTCGGCAACCTCTTCTTCGCCGAGAAGGACTACCCCGCTGCCTTCGACCACCTGCTGCGGGCCTGGGCCCACACCCCCGACGAACCGGACCTGGTGCTGCGCCTTGCCTCGGTGGCGGCCCGCATCGGCAAGAAGCGCCTGGCCAAGGCCATGGTCCAGATCCTGGTCGACAAGATGGATGCCCCCGACGAGCTCCGGGAGAAGGCTTCCGGCCTGGGCCGGATCCTGGAGTCCTGAGGACGGGCTCCGGGCCTACCCCAGCTCCTCGACGACCTCGCCCCCGGGCGACGAAGGTCCCGCCCCACCCCCACCGGCACCCGAGCCACCGGTCGGCCCCGGGGCCGCGGCCTCTCCCGCCTTGCGGCTGGCGGCGTCCTCCATCACCAGCGGCAGCCAGACCGTGAACACGCCCGCCTGCTGGAAGCCGACCTCGGCGCCCATGGCCTCGAACAGCAGGGCGGCCTTGACGTGCTCCCGCTCGATCCCGGCACCCTTGAGCTCGAGCTTGAAGCGCTCACCCTCGCGCTCCATGGTCGTGGTGACCTCGACCTCGGCGAGCACCGGCCTCCCCCCCATGATCAGGGCCGAGAGCGCAGCGGTCAGTTCGTCCCGCACCGCGGCCACATCGGGTGCCCCGAAGACCTGGATCTCCTTGGCCGGGAGCCGGAGCAGGACCGTGCCCTGGAGGTCGCGGTCGAGCTTCGAGAATACCGAGGTCGAGAGCTTCAGGGCGAAGGGCTCCAGGAAGACTTCGAGATCCTTCTGCAGTCGCCGGGTGCGCAGCGCGAAGGCGTCGATGGCATCGGTCGCGAGCGAGCGCACGAACTTGGCGAGGTCGTCCCGGAGGCTGCCGGTCTCCCGGGCCCAGGCCCGGGGATCGGCGCCGGGGGGAGGTCGCCCCGCGGTCCCGACCCGGCCGATCGATTCGTTCAGGGACCAGATCAGCATCTTCAGGTCCCGGACGTTGGACGACTCGGCCAGGTACTCCTTGCGCTCGGCCTCGGAGAGCGAGGCCAGGCCGCTGAAGAACCCGAGCAGCGACTTGACCACCCGGTCCCGGAGCACCAGGGTCTCGGACAGGAAGGCCACCGGTCCCTTGCGGGTCAGCTCACGGCGCAGCTGCCGGACCATCTCGAGGGCCTCGGCCGCGCTCGCGATCCGGTTCTCGGGCTGGTTCTCCATCATCAGCTCGACCAACGACACCAGGGCGTCGGGGATCTCCCGGTCGAGCACCTCGCCAAGCCGCCCCACCAGCTTACGGCTCATCCGGTTGTCCCCCTGGAAGGCCTGGATCCCCGCCAGGCACTCGTAGAGGGTGACACCCAGCGAGAAGAGGTCCCCGCTCGGTCCGGTCTCCTCGCCCCGGAGCTGCTCGGGGGGCATGTAGCGCAGCGTCCCCATGACCTGCCCGGTCTGGGTGATCCGGGTGGCCTGGGTGTTCACGGCCAGGCCGAAATCGGTGAGCCTCGGCGTGCCGTCCCCGTCGAGCAGGATGTTCTCGGGCTTGATGTCGCGGTGCACCACCCCGCACTTGTGGACATGGACCAGCCCCGACAGCACCGCCTGGGCCAGGTCCAGGACCTCGGACACCGGCAGTTTCCCGGTCTGCTCGAGCCGGTGACCCAACGACTGCCCGGTCACGAACTCCATCGTGTAGTAGGGGAGCGGCTTCTCCTCGACATCGAAGATCTTCACCACGTTGGGGTGCTCGAACTGGGAGAGCAGCTTGGCCTCCCGGAGGAACCGCTCCAGGGCCTGGCCTTCGTCGAGCAGGAAGGGCGAGAGCGCCTTCAGGGCCACCACCCGCTTGCGCCGCATGTCGAAGGCCTTGAAGACGAATCCCATCCCCCCCTTCCCGATCAGCTCCATGCCCCGGTACTTCGAGGCCAGGTGGCGGGGGATCGAGTTCGGGTCCAGGCCCAGGGCCACCTCGGCGTCCGAGGAACTCTTGGTGGTGACCCGCTGCAACCGCATGCGGACGTCCGCGTAGTCGGCGTCTTGCTTCGAGATCTGCTTGTAGTGCTCGGTGGCGGCCTCGGTCCGCCCCACTGCCTCGAGCTTGCGGGCCAGGTCGTAGCGGGTCGGGATGTCCAGGTCCCGGGAAGGGAAGGCCTCGATCACCCGGTCCATGTCCGCCTCGCGGCCCACCCAGTAGAGCGCCTGGATGTAGGCCAGGTGAAGGTCGGTGGGCAGCGGGAGCTTCCCCCCCGACCAGGCCTCGATGGCCCGGATGGCGTCCTCGGGACGCCGGTTGGTCTCCACCATCCAGATCTTCACCTTGGCGAGGAGATCGACCTCGACCGACTTCCGCCTCCGCCGGCGGGCGATCGCGAACATCGAAGCGACCAGCACGACGAGCAGGCACACCAGGATCGGGGTGGCCGCCGCTTCGGGAATCACTTCTCCACCGTAGCCTCAGCCCGCCGGGTTACCAAGCGGGTCGGCCTCCCGCCGGACCCGATCGGGGTCCAGGGCATCGATGGCGAGCTCGATTCTGCGGGTCGCCTCCGCCAGTTCCTCGCCCGAGGGCCGGTTGGACCGGAAGTCGAGCGGCACCGGGGGGCCGATGTGCACCGTCACCTCGCCGAGCCTCGGGAGGAGGGACCCGGGGGGCACCACCCGGGCCGTGCCCTCGAGGAAGACCGGGACCACCGGGACCCCGGTCCGGCTCGCCAGCATGGCCGCCCCGGGCTTGGCTTCGCCCCTCAGGTGCCCATCCGGGGAACGGGTCCCCTCCAGGAACACGACCAGGTTCCCCTGGTCCTCCTTCAGGGTCTTCAGGGCCCGGCGCAACGAACCGGCGTCCTGGCCGTCCCGCTTCACGTGGATGTTCCCGACCATGCGGGAGATCCAACCTACGAAGGGGACCTTGGCGAGCTCCGCCTTGGCCAGGAAGATCACCGGCTCCGGGAGGTAGCCCCAGATCAGGGCCGGATCGATGTTGCTGCCGTGGTTCGAGACCACCAGGAAAGGGCGCTTCACGCCCTCGAGGTGTTCCGCGCCCCGGACCTTGGGGCGGATGAAGAACAGGTTGAAGAGGATCCGGGCGAGGAGCCTCGCGAGCCGGTAGTGGGGCTCCATGGCGGAGACGGTAACACCCGGACCGAGTGCCTTCAACCGGCCGCCGATCCCGGTGCCGGGGTATCCTCGGGGGCGAGGAGGCGCTCCCGATGGCCATCCTGAAAGTCGCCCGCCTCGGCCACCCGGTCCTCAGGCGGGTCGCCGAGCCCTTCACCAAGGCGGAGATCACCTCCCGCGAGACCCGCCGTCTGGTCCAGGACATGCTGGAGACCATGGCCGAGTACGACGGCGCCGGCCTGGCCGCGCCCCAGGTGCACGTCTCCAAGCGCCTGCTGATCTACGGCGTCGAATCCAATCCGCGCTATCCCGATGCCGAGGAGGTACCGGTCACGGTGCTCTTCAACCCCGAGTGGAAGCGGCTCACCGACGAGACCGAGCTCGAGTGGGAAGGCTGCCTCTCGCTCCCCGGGCTGCGGGGCCAGGTCCGGCGCTACAACCGGATCCGGGTCGAGGCGCTCGACGAGGAGGCGCGCCCGCTCCATTTCGAGGCCGAGGCCTTCCACGCCAGGGTCTTCCAGCATGAGGTCGACCACCTCGACGGCGTGGTCTTCGTGGACCGCATGGAGTCCATGGACAGCCTCTGCTACCTCAAGGAGTGGCAGCGCTTCGTGCTCGGTCGGGGCGCGGCCTGCGAAGAGGGTGACGACGCCGACGAGGGCGAATAGGTCCCAGGCTCCTCACCCCACCACGGGCATGGCGGGATCGGTATCGTCGGGACCGCGCCGAGCGGTCCCGGAGGTGACCGGCAGGCGCTGGGTGACCGGCGCCCCCGAGGAACCTGGCACCGCCGCTCGGACCCCGGGTGCCGGCTCGAGTTCGAGGATCTGGGCCAGCCCGGCGAGCAGCCGCCCGGCCCGGATCGATACGTCGCCCATCTCGCGGGCGAAGCGACAGGCCCGCAGGAAGACGTCCCGCCGGTCGAGGGCATCCCCCAGAGGCAGGCGCCCGTCGAGGAACTCGTTGCGGACCGTCGCCATGAGGCGGACCATGAGCGAGCCGTCCACCCGGAGGAACCGGCAGAGCCGGTTCAAGACCAGGTTGTCGGCGGCATCCACCAGCCCGTCCCGGAAGCACTCGCGGGCCACCAGCAGGAAGAGGTTCCGGGCATCCAGTTCCGGCCTTCCCGAGGGACCCGCGAACCAGCCCAAGGATTCGGTCCCGCTGCGTTCTTCCCACACCTGGTTGCATTCGACCATCGCAGGGAGGGGAAAGCACGGCACGTGCCAGAACCGTCGATTTCGACCTCGATCCGCTCGGGAGGCCGATCCCGCCTTCCCGGTCAGGTCCCGGCCACTGGCTACCAGGGTTCCAAAATGACCCGTGAGTCTCTTTCCGGGACGCGAGATGACCGGGTCGCGACACGGTGAGACGATCCCGAGACTCGGCGCCCGGGAATCGCGACGACGCCCTCCACCGCACATGGAGGGCGTCGACCGGGACCCGTTGTCAGAACAGGGAGGCGACCAGGGCGAAGGGCGTGGCAGCCACCGCTGCCGCCCCCCACAATCCCCGGCGGACCACCTGCTCCACCCGATCGGGCCGGTAGTAGTACCCGGCCGGGAACCGGCTCTGGTAGTAGTACCGGTAGGCCGGGTTGGAGTAGGCCGGCTGGCTCCGACCGTAGAGGTACTGGTTGAAGGAGCTGACCCTGGCGTTCCACTGGGCGGCCGCAAGCTGGCCCTGGTAGTAGGCCCGCTGCTGCACGATGTCCATGGTCCGCTGGTAGGCGGGGTTGGCCCAGGCCTGGGCATTGTAGGCCCGCACTCCGCCCATCTGGTACTGGGCGTAAGCCGGGTAGTAGGGAGCCGAAGGTCCGGCAGCCCCGGGAGCGCTCGGAGCGTCACCCGCCTCGGGAGCCCCGTCAGGGGTCGGGCCGGCCGCGTCGCCGAGCGAAGCCCGGGCCGAGACCACCACGTCGGTCTCCTCCCTGGCGAGGTCGGTGAGCGCCAGCTTGAACGAGGCCCGGATCCGGTCGGGGGACTCCTTGCCGATCTTGTCGCTGATCTCGCGCCCCAGGTCCGAGAGGCGGCGGTCCAGCCGGCTGTGGAGGGCGGCCCGCACCTGCTCCTTGGGCTTGCCGGAGATCTCCCGGGCGAGCCCGGTGCCGTCCTTCTCCTCCATGGCGCCGATCCAGGACTCATAGTGCTCGGAGTCGACGAGCTGGTCGATCAGGTCGTGGGCCTCCTGCCGGCTGGTCTCGAGCTTCGAGCCGAGCTCGCGCCGGATGGCCTCCTTGTCGCCGGCGAGCGACTTGCCCAGGCCCGCCAGGCGGTCGGACATGCCACCGGGGACCGGGGCCAATACCGCCTTGGGCTCCTTGGCGATCGCCGCGGCCCGGGTCTCTGCCGACACTGCGGGGGCCAGGAACACCCCGGCCACCAATATGGGAACGATCCTTCGCACAGGCGACCTCCCGTGTCCGGAGGGGTAGGGCGGGCTGGGTGGTTTCCCCCTGGCGTCCCGAGGCCCCGGACCTGCCGCTCATGCAGCGGCGAGGTCATTCTGAGGAGCGAGCGGAAGGTGTCAAGTCCCACACCGCGATTCGGGCATGATCCTTGCCCGGCAGGAACTGGATCCGGGACCGGGAGCGACGCCGGGATCCCGACCCGTCAGTCGGCTTCCAGCGCCACCGCGGCTCCGAGCCCCCCGTGGACGCAGAGGGTGGCGACCCCCAGGCCGACCTGGCGCCGGCGCATCTCCTTGGCGAGGGTGAGCAGCATCCGGATCCCGGAGGCTCCCAGGGGATGCCCCAACGCGATCGCACCGCCGTTGACGTTCACGCGATCGGGATCGAGCTCGCCGACCGGTCCCCGACCGAGGTGCTCCCGGCACCAGGACTCCGACCCCAGGGCCTTCTGCGTCGCCAGCACCACGGAGGCGAACGCCTCGTTCACCTCGACGAGGTCCAGGTCGGAGAGCTTCGCCCCCAGGCGATCCAGCAACGCAGGCAAGGCGTAGGCGGGGCCCATCAGACCCTCGAAGCCGGGAGCCAGGCCGACGTACGCCCAGGACCGGACCCAGGCGAGCACCGGCCAGCCCTCGGCCTTGGCCCGGGACTCGGAGGCCAGGAACACGGCGGCGGCCCCGTCGGTGAGCATGCAACTGTTGCCGGCGGTCACCGTCCCCGACCGGGAATCGAAGACCGGCTTCAGCTTGGCCAGGGCCTCGAGCGACTGCTCGGGCCGGAAGCCCTGGTCCATCCGGACGATCTCGTCGTAGTCGGGAGGCGGTGCCATCACGACCGTCTCCTCCCCCATGCGTCCCGCTTCCCAGGCGGCCGCCAGGCGGAGGTGGCTGTCCCGGGCATACCGGTCCTGCTCCTCCCGGGAGAGATCCATGATCTTGGCCATGGCCTCGGCGGTCTCGCCCATCCCGAGGCCGGTGTAGTGGTCCTCGAGCCCTTCCTGGAGGGCGACCACGGGAGCCAGGTCCCGGGGTCGGATCCGGGACAGGGCCTTGACCTTGCCGGCCACGGACTTCTCGGTCATGGCCCCGATCACGGCCTTCTTGAGGCCCTCCCGGTAGAGGAGGGGATAGCTCGACATCGACTCGGTCCCCACCGCCAGAGCGGTCCCGGCATCCCCGGCACGCAGCACCGAGACGGCATCGGTCAGCGCCCGGAAACCGGAGGCACAGGCCTGGTTGACGGTGTGACCGGGGACCCGGGCCGGGATGCCGGCCTCCAGCGAGGCCTGGCGGGCGACATTGGGGGCATCGACCGAGGCGCCGACGCAGCCGGCGATCACGGCTTCGACCGCCTCCGGGGCCAGGTCGAGGGCATCGAGGGTGGCGGCCATGGCGGCCCGGGCCAGTTCCTGGGGAGGGGCGCCGGCGAGCGCTCCCCCGGAACGGCAGAAGGGGGTGCGCCGCCCGTCCACGATCGCGATCCGCTCCGGGCCGGACTTCTTCTCAGCCATGGAACCTGCGCCCCTCCCGGACGGCCTCTACCAGTCGGGGTCGCGGGGTGCGGGCCGGTCCCCCGCGGGCGGCCAGGGCCTCGAGCCGTTCCAGCACCTGGGCCCCACCCTCGTCGTCGAGCCAGCGGAACATGCCACCCCGGAACGGCGGGAAACCCAATCCCAGCACCAGCCCGGTGTCGGCCTCGTCGGGGCTCGCCACGATGCCTTCCTCGAGGCAGCGCACGCATTCGTCCGCCAGCACCGCCATGATCCGGGTCGCGGCCTCGGAGGCCCGGGCCTCGGGGTCGGCGCACCATCCCGGGAGTTCGGCGTAGACCGAAGCGTCGGGCCCCTCGGACTTGCCGGAAGCGTCGTAGCGGTAGAAACCCCGCTTGGCCTTCCGCCCCTTGCGGCCCGAAGCCACCATGGCGACGATCGCCTCGGGCGACGGGACCCGGTCGGGGAAGGCCAGGTGCAGGTCCCTGGAGACATGGGCTCCCACGTCGATCCCCACCTCGTCCAGGAGCTTGAAGGGACCCACCGGCCAGCCGAACTCCTCGAGGGCCCGGTCGATGGCCTCGAAGCGGTTGCCTTCGAGGAGGCAGCGGAAGGCCTCCGCCAGGTAGACCCCGAGCACCCGAGTGGTGAAGAACCCGGGGCCGTCCCGGACCACGATCACCGTCTTGCCCATCCGTCGCCCGGTCTCGACCGCGGTGGCGACCGCTTCGGCCGAGGTCGCCTCCCCGGCTACCACCTCGAGCAAGGGCATCTTGTGGACCGGACTGAAGAAGTGCATCCCCACGAGGTTCTCCGGGCGGGAGAGGGCACTCGTCAGACGGGAGAGGGGAATCCCGCTGGTGTTGGTCGCCAGCACCGCGTCGGGCCCCAGGTGCTGCTCGACCGAAGCGAGGATCCCCCGCTTCAGGTCAACGTCCTCGAAGACCGCCTCGACCACCAGCTGGCAACGGGCGAGCTCGCGGTGCTCCAGCACCGGGACGATCTGGCCCATGGCCGCCCGCACCCCGCCCGGTCCGAGCCGGCCCCGTTCCTCGAGCTTGCGGAAGAGATCGGCACAGCGTCTCATCCCGCCCGCCAGCCCCTCGTCGTCGCGATCGGTGAGCCGGACCTGGAAGCCCTTGGCGGCCGCCAGCTGGGCGACCCCGGATCCCATGAACCCGGCTCCCACCACGCCCATGCGGGTGACCTGGCGGCCCTTCCCCGAGCGGCCGGCCTTGCCGCCCTCGGTCAGGAAGAAGATCCGGATCAGGTTGGCCGCCACTTTCCCGGAGGCGAGTTCCCCGAACGCCTCCCGCTCCCGCCGGAGGCCTTCGACCGGACTCCCCCCGTCGGCCGCGAACCCGATCAGCCGGGCCGCCAGCACCGGTGCGGGGTAGTGCCCCCGGGTCTTCTTCTGGACTTCCTTGACGGCCTTGGACTCGATGGCGTCCCGACCCCAGCCCACCGCTTCGAGCAAGCGGGTGGCGAAGCCCCTGCGAGGATTGCGCACCAACCGGGCCGAGCCGTCGGCGATCCCGGCGGCCAGCCGCATCGCCTGGGGCAGCAGGGATGCGGGCGGGACGACCCGGTCGACCAGCCCCTTCTTCAGGGCTTCGTCGGCCGAGAAGCGGCGTGCCCCCAGGATCGCGTCCATGGCGCCGGCCATGCCGATCAGGCGGGGGAGCCGCTGGGTACCGCCGGCAGCGGGGATCAGACCCAGGTTCACCTCGGGAAGCCCGATGCTGGTCGCCGGATCGTCGGCGGCCACCCGGGCCTTCATCGCCAGGGCCAGCTCGAAGCCGCCTCCCAGGCAGGCGCCGTGGATGGCGGCCACGGTGGGCCCGGGGAGCGCCTCGAGCCGGTCGTAGAGATCCTGGACCTCGCGGCAGACCGACTCGGCCATGGCGCGGACCTCGGCCGTCGAGCGCCCTCCCCAGGCGGAGGCGAGCTCCTTCAAGTCGGCACCGGCCAGGAAGCCCGAAGGCTTGCCTCCCACGACCACGAGCCCGGTCCCGGGTCCGGCGGCCTCGATCTCGTCGAGGGCTCCAGCGAGGGCGTCGATCATCCCCCGCGACAGGGTGCTGAGCTTTCCCGGTCCCCCGAGCCGGAGGACCAGGAGGCGCGCCCCCGCGGGCTCGAGGGTGAGGAAGGGTTCGGCCATCGACCGCTCAGGTGCGCTGGTAGAGGCCGACCGCGTTGCCGCAGGGATCGAGCATGGTGGCGCAGAAGCCGCAGCCCTCGATGGGCGAGATCTGCTGGTGGAACTCGATCCGCTTCTCCTTGAGCTCGCCGACGGTCTTCTCGATGTCGGCCACCTCGAGGATCAGGTGCGGGGTGGTCTCGGTGTGCTTGGGGGCCTTGTCCGAGTGGTGCAGGGCGATGACGGTGCCGCCGAAGTCGATCTCGGTCCAGCCCTCGCTCTCGAAGCGGGCATGGCCACCGAGGGTCTGGGTGTAGAAGGCGGCCGCCTTCTTCATGTCATGGACGTAGTACATCACCGCGTAAGGCTTCGAGAACACGAGGACCTCCCCTTGGCCCGGAACCTCCGGAACCCGCTCCGGAGCCGATCACGAGCCGGGGAAACTAGCATGCGGAAGCCGACACCGGCTACCGCGATCGGGCGGCCTCCTCCTCGGAAGCGATCCGGTAGAGCTCCCGGAAGCGGGCCTCGGTCCCCAGGAAGTCGAGCTCCCGGAGACGCCGCGGGTCGAGTTCCTCCCGGATGACATGGAGGATGTCGTCGGGCGGGATCGGCAGCCTCCCGGGAGCCGGTCCGGGAGCCAGCGGGAAGCCGGTCTGGGCCTGGACTTCCTCCGGGGTCACCCCGGGCATCAAGTCCTCGATCCCCAGCCGACCGTCCCTGAGGACCAGGCTGCAGAGATTGGTGAAGACCCGGACCGGACCACCGCCGATACCCGGGCGGTACCCGGCCCCGGAACGGGCGTCGAGTTCGGCCACGAAGACCCGGGGATGATGACGGGGGATGTAGACGCGGGCGGTCCGGGAAGTAGGACTGACATCGGGAATCCCGGCCGAGCCGGGGAGCCGGAGCTTGGGAGCGGCGTAGGGCCCCAGCACCAGGTTGTTGGTGGCCCCCGAGGGATCGATCTGGGCGGGGCGGAAGAACTCGAGCGGGTTCTTCCAGGGGAGCAGCTCGCCGGCCGCCTCCACGAAATCGAAGCGGGCCACGGCGGGGTCGAGGGTGGTGGCCTCGGGGTCGATCAGGCTGGGCACCCCGGCCCCGAAACCCATGGAGTTCCCGATGGCGTAGCCGAGCAGCAGGTCGGGAGCCACGGTGCGCTTGGCCAACGAGAGGGCGAGGGTCACCAGCGGGGTGGCGATCCCCTGCACCGCGAAGTCCACGCCCTCGAGCTCGCGGGCCATGGCCCAGAGCATGGTCTCCGCCACGGTCGCGGGAGCGGTCATTCCAGGCCTTCCCCCAGACCCATGTCACGAGCGATGGAAGCCAGACCATCGAGGGAGTCCAGGGACAGGAACCGTTCCAGCCAATCCTCGAAGCGCCCCATGTGGGCCGCCAGCTGGTACTCGAGGATGCGGCAGCCGCCCAGCGGGTAGCAGGGCCAGCACGAGGTCGGCCGGGCCCCGCCCGGCACCTCGACCACATGGGTGACCTCGGTGGAGACGAGGTCCGCTTCGAAGCGACCGAGGTCGTCGACGACCTCCTCCACCGAGACGATGGTGGTCTGCGCCAGGGCTCCGATCTGGCGATCGACCGCCAGATTGCCGCCCAGCCAGATGTTGCCGCGCCGGTCGGCCCGGGGAGCATGGAGCAGGGCCACCTCGGGAGCCAGGGCCGGGATCGCCAGGTACTCGGCCTCGCCGTAGGGGGACCGCACCGTCTTCAGGTCGGGCCTCGCCTTCATCAGGTCCGTGCCGAGCAGGCCGGTGTGGGGCAGGAACTCGAGCCGGGCCAGGGCGGCCCGGAGCCCGAGCGCCAGGGTCGCCTCGGTCTCCTCCTGGAGTTCGAGCTTCCCTTCCGTCACCGCGGTCCCGAACATGGGCGCCAGACCGAAGGTCTCCAGGCCGACGTAGCAGGAGCGGAGTCGCCGCACCCGACCCGCGCCCACCAGCAGATCGGTCTCGATCCCTCCGGTGAAGGCGACCAGCTCGAAGTCCCCCCGCCCGGCCCGCAGCACCTCGCGCACCAGTGCCATGGGACGCCGGTAGAGGGTCATGCCGCCGAGCGCCAGCCGTGCCCCCTGGGGCACCAGGCTCCCGACCTCGTCCAACGGGATGAAGCTCGTCAGCGCCGCCGCCTCCTGGTTGCGTGGCCAGTGTACGCCCGGAGCACTACATTGCCCGGGACGAAAGGTGACCCCGATGCGCGTCGTCCTCTGCACCGCCCCTCCCGAACGCGCCCCCGAGTTGGCCCGCACCCTGGTCGAGCGCCGGCTGGCCGCCTGCGTGAACCTGATCCCGGGGGTCCGGAGCGTCTACCGGTGGAAGGACGAGGTCCAGGACGACGCCGAGACCCTCATGGTGATCAAGACCGGCGAGGCGCGGATCGCGGACCTGGTGGCGGCGGTCCCCGGCCTCCACCCCTACGAGGTCCCGGAGGTGATCGCCCTGGGCGTCCTCGAGCGCCACGCCCCCTACGCGGCCTGGGTCGAGGAGTCGACGCGCCAAGCGTAGGCGGCTCGGGAGTCCCGCGGGCACGGGATCCCTCTTCGCACGCCACGACCCGGCTCCCCGCCTTCCCCCGACCGATCAGGAAGCCGGGACCTGGGAACGGGCCAGGCTCCCCTGGAGGATCTCGGCCACCGCCCCCAGGATGCGCTGGGCGCTGGCAGGCTTGCGGATCAGGCCACCCATGCCCAATGCCAGGATCTCCGCTTCGTCGGCCTCGTCGGCCCCGGTGAAGAGGAGCGTAGCGGCGCCCCGGAAGTCGCTCCCATGGCGCAGGAAGAAGTCGCGGCCCGAGATCCCCTGCAGGTGCTCGTCGAGCACGACCAGGTCGAAGCGCCCGGCGGCCAGCTGGTCCTCGGCTCCCCGGGGAGTGGCGGCGGAGACGACGTCGTAGCCCTCGGAACCGAGCAGCTCGCAGAGGTAGACCCGGATCGCCTCTTCGTCGTCGACGACCAGGATCCGGGCCTGGGGACCGTCGGGGCGGGAGGGCCTGCCGCCGGCGAGCACCGTGAGGGCCGGGCGTCCGGTGGCGTCGGCCCGGGACTCGTGGGGGAAATGGAGCTGGAAGCAGGCGCCTCCCTCGGGATGCTCGACCGATTCGAGCGAGCCGCCGTGGCTCCTGAGGATGGTCTGCGAGATCCACAGGCCGAGCCCGGTGCCGTCGGCGCCCTTGGTGGTGAAGAAGGGCTCGAAGAGCCGGGCCCGCACCGCCTCCGGGATTCCGGGACCGGTGTCGCGGACCCGGAGCACGGTGTCGTTGGGGTCCGGTACCACGTCGATCGTCACCGTGCCGCCGGCCCCGCTCATCGCCTGGTAGGCGTTGCTCAGCAGGTTGACGAGGACCTGGAGGACCTGCCCGAGGTCGCCCTCGATGCGGGTACCGCGAGGCACGTCGACCCGGACCTCGACGGGCGGACCGTCGGAGGGGGGCGGTGCCACCGAGAGCGCCTCGACCACGGTGTCGGCGAGGTCGAAGCGGCAGCGGTCGGCCTCCTCGGGACGGTAGACGGTCTTCAGGTCCTGGATCAGGCGGTGGATGCGACGGACCTGGGTCTCGATCCGGTCCACGTACTCGTCGAGCCCTTCGGCGGTGCCCCGGCGTCGGATCAGGCCGAGGTTCCCCAGGATCACGGTCAGCGGGTTCTTGATCTCGTGGGCGATGCCGGCGGTGACCTGGCCGAGGCTGGAGAGGCGCCGGCTCTGGATCAGCTCGCGCTGCGCGGCCACCTGGCGCTTCAGGGCCTTCTGGGTCTCCTCGAGGAGCTTCAGGTTCTCGAGGGCCACCGCGGCGGTGGCGGCGTAGAGCTTGGCCAGGGCGACGTCCTTCTCCTCGAAGGACTCGCGCTCGGGATCGCGGTGGAGCTGGAGCAGGCCCACCAGCTTCTGGCCCGCGATCAGGGGCGTGGTCAGGACGTGCAGGCGGTGGAGGTCCGGGAAGAGCTGGCGGAGGTCGGGAAGGCGCTGCACCCGGGCTCCCGCCGAGAGCACGTGCTCGGATCGCTCCACGCAGCGCCCCAGCAGGCCGCCTACCGGGAACTCGCCGCCCAGCAGCCCGGGAGCGGTCCCCACCGAGGCCCGCAGGGTGGCGGTCGACGGGTCGCGCTCCGGGACCGTGTAGACCGCCCCGGCATCCGCCTCCAGGGAGCCCACCGCCAGGTGCAGGAGGACCCCGAATTCCTGGTCCAGGTCACGGACCCGTCCCACCGACTTCAGGCCCACCGACAGGCTGCGCATGCGCTCGAGGTCCCGGGCCGCCTCCTGGCCGGCGAAGGCGTTGTTCAGGACCGAGGCCAAGGTCTGGGCATCCAGCGGCTTGCGCAGGAACCAGACGTTCCGGTACCTGGAGATGGCCCGGTCGAGGCGGGCGTACTCGTACTGGGTGACCAGCAGCACGATGGCGTCCGGGACCGTCGCCTTGATCCTCGCCAGCAGGTCGAGGCCGGACATCCCGGGGAGCCGGAGGTCGAGGATCCAGGCGTCGAAGCGGGCCCAGGCCGGATCGGCCATGACCTCCTCGCCGTTGGAGGCCGGGACCGCTTCGTAGCCGAGGTCGGTCACCAGATCGGCGAGTACCGCCCGGCTCGTGAGCGAGTCGTCGACCAGCTGGATCCGTCTGAGCCGCATCCCGGAGTACCACCTCGTCGGGCCTCAATGGGCAGAACCCATCCCCCGGGGCCGACACTTGGAAAGGTATCGGACGGGACCCTTCGGACCAAGCCGGAGCCGCCGAAGCATGTCATGATGGAGGCGACCCGACCATGGTCGTGTTCCCGACGCACCGCAGACAGCTCCTCACCCTGGCCGCCGGGACCGGGATGGTCGGGCTCCTCGGGTTCCTCTCGGGACGCCGCCACCTCACCGGCCTGCGCCGGGCCTGGAACCTGATGGGCTGCGGCTGTTTCGCCTTCCATGCGGGGAGGTTGGCCGGGCTGGCGATGCGGCCCGCGGCCCTGGTCCTGGGGAGGGAAGGCATCCTCGACTGTGCCGGAGCTCCGCCCGCCGGCTTCCTCCCTTGGGACCTCTTGGCCCCGGCCGAAGCGGTGGTGCTGCCTCTCGGACCGATCCTGCGCAAGTACGTAGGGCTCCGGCTCCGGGGTGTGCCGGGAGCCACGGGCGTTGCGGGGGAAGGCGGGGAGGCCGTCCTCGGCCGGAGGCGAAGTGCCTTCGAGCCTCCCCACTTCTCGACTTTCGCTGCCTTGATCCCGGAGTACGTGCTCCTGGACCGGGTGGAAGTCGTCGTCCAGACCGTGAACGACTACCTCGACGATCCCGAGGAGCGCGAGGAACTCGGCAGCCTGGCAGGCTCACCGGCAAAGGCACTCTGGTGAACGGTCGACGCGATCCTTCGGCCACCCGGCTCGCCCCCGGAGGCCCGGAGGGACCACCTGGTAGTCCGGCCCTCCCCCGGGTACGGGCCCGTGGTCGGATCGCCCCGCCCACGCCGGCCCGGGAAGGCGATCGACCGTCTCCCGGGAAGCGACTCCTGTGGCCGGCCATCCTCGGGACCAGTCTCGTCGTCCTCGGCCTCTACGCGTTCCCCGGGGTCGGGGCGAACTCGTCGGGATGGCGCGAGAGGATCGAGGATGCGGCCCGGGCCTCGGTCTCCGGGGCCGGGCGAGCGGTGGCGCGGATCTCCGCGACGGTGTCCGGCTGGACCCGGTCGACCGTGGCCTCGCCGGCGGACCCGGTGACCACTTCTCCGGTCGAGGGCCAGGAGCCGTCGCCCGCCGCTCCCGTTCCCGGCTCGATCCCGGGTTCGAGTTCGGGCTCCGGCCGGGCCCGGGCTTCCGCTCCCGGTCGGTCCGTCCCGACGGGCCTTCCGGATCGCACTGCCGGGAACCGCAGGTCCGATCCGCGCCCGCCACGGCAACCGGCTCCTCCACGGGATGGGTCCCAGTCCCCGGCAGGGGGCCGGAGAACCCAGGTCGTGGTCGGATCGGGGAACCCGGTCGCAGGTCTGCGGATCGAGCCCGATCCCGAGGCGCGGGTGTTGTCCAGGGATGAGGTCCCGACCCTGGAGCGGGGTTCGATGCTGGCAGCGTTCTCGTCTCCGGCCGCCAGGGTCGAGCTGGGATCGGGAGCCCGGATCGAGTCGGGCGACGGACTCGTCGAACTCTGGACCGATGGCGAGGACGCATCGATCGACGTCCTTTCCGGGGAGATCGCGCTGGTCACGGCCTCGGGAGCCCGGCACACGGTGGTGGCCCTGGAGCGGTTCCACCTACCGGAAGCGTTCTCCGAACCGATTCCCGTTGGTGACCTGGAATCGCTCCTGGGGCGCCTCTCCTGGTTCGCCGCCGGGGAGAGCGGCGGGCCGGCCCGGAAGCTGGCCGGCGAGATCGCGGCCCGGGCCCTGCAGGAGAGCGAAGGCACGGGGCGGGCCGCCGCAGCCCGGCACCTCTCGGCAGCCGCTGCAGGGTGGGCCGGGGGCCTCTAGTCGCGCCCGCGGCGCACCACGGGGGAATCCGGAGGGGCGGGATCCGGGCGGAGGAACTCCTCCATCCGCTCGAGCAGGCGATCGAGCTCGTCCTGGTGGACGGTCTCCACCGGGAGCCCTTCCAGGAAGACCTTCCCGTAGCTCTTGGAGAGGATCCGGGAGTCCGTGACCAGGACCGCGCCGCGGTCGGTGCGGGTCCGGATCAGCCGCCCGAACCCCTGGCGGAAGCGCAGCACCGCGGCCGGGACCGAGTAGTCGCGGAAGGCGTCCCCTCCCCGCTCCTCGATCCGCTCCGCCCGCGCCACCAGGACCGGCTCGTCCGGGACCGAGAACGGCAAGCGGGTGAGCACCACCAGCTGGAGGGCATCCCCGGGGACGTCCACACCCTCCCAGAACGAGCTGGTGGCGAAGAGCACGCTCGAACCGTGGGCCCGGAATCTCTCCAGGAGCCGGTGCCGATCCTCCGTCCCCTGCCGCAGGGGCTCGTAGCCCAGGAGCTTGCAGCGGGCCGCGATCCGATCGAAGACCCGATTCAGGAGACCGTAGCTGGTGAAGAGGAGGAAGGCCCTGCCGCGACTCGCCTCCACCGCTCTCGCCAGCGCCTCCGAGAGGACCTCGGGGAACTTCGGATGGTTGGGTTCGGGAAGGTCCAGCGGGACTCCCACCCAGGCCTGGCGGGCGTAGTCGAAAGGTGAGGCCAGGGCCAGGGTCTCGAGCCGGTCTTCGACCTGGTCGGCGAGACCGATCCGCCCCAGGAAGTAGCCGAACTCGCTGCCCGACCTCAGGGTCGCGGAAGTGAGCACCAGGGTCGAGACCCGATCGAGCAGCGTCTCGCGCAGGGCAGGACCAACCTCGATGGGTGCCGAGCAGAGCTTGAACACGTTCCCCTTGCGGGCCGGCTTCAGCTCGATCCAGCGACAACTCCCCGCCTCCGAGGAGAGGAACGACCGGATCGCCATGGCCCTCTCCTCGACCCTCCGGGCGCCGGCCCGGACGTCGAGGGCGGGACCCGCCAGGCGGGCGAAGGCGTCCTCGTCGAGACGATCGAGGGGACGCAGGGCGTCGAGGATCCGCTCCGAGTGCTCGACCAGGGTCTTCGCCAGACCCTCGAGCCTAGGTCTGAGGCACTCCACCCAGTAGGCATCCGCTTCGATGTCCTCGCCCACCCTGGCCTTGCCGGGGCGACTGCCGAAGCCCTGCTCCATGGCCAGGAACGCTCCATCGAGCTCGGACACCAGGCGACGGTGGGCGGGGACCACGTCGTCGCCGAGGCGACGGGCGGACTCTCCCCGGGGATCGTTCCCGGTTCCCCGGATGCCTTCCCCGAGCCGGTGCATGAGGGCCGGGATCCGACCCCGGTCCTGGCGGCGGGCCGAGACCAGGCGCCCCAGCACGCGCTGGATCCCGAACCGCGAGATCTGCTCCGAGAGGTGCTCGGTGGCCGCCTCCTCGAGGTGATGGGCCTCGTCGATCACCAGCCGCCGGTAGGGCGGCAGCAGGGCCGCCACCCCGAAACCCGACTCCTGCTTCAGACGGGCATCCGAGAGCAGCAGATGATGGTTCACGATCACCACGTCGGAGGCCGCCGCCCGCCGCCGCGACTCGTAGAAGAAGCAGCGGTCGTAGTGCGGGCACCGGACCCTGAGCGTCGTGTCGGTCTCGCTCTGGACCCTCTCCCAGAGTTCGGGGTCGGGAACGAAGCCGAGGGACTGGCGACTGCCGTCGCCGCTCCCGCCCTTGGCCACCTCGACGATCGCCTCGAGCTCCGCCCGGGCCACCGGATCGTCGAACAGGCCGGGTTCGTTCCTTGCCTCCTCGAGCTTCCGCAGGCAGATGTAGTTGCCTCGCCCCTTCACCACCGTGGCCCGCACCTCGGCGCCGAGCGCCCGGCCCACGGCCGGCACGTCCTTCTCGAGGAGCTGGGTCTGGAGATTGATGGTGTGGGTGCTCACCACCACCTTCTCGCGGTTGGCACGGGCGAAGCGCACGGCGGGGAAGAGGTAGGCGAAGGACTTCCCGGTCCCCGTGCCCGCCTCGATGGCGGCGATCGAATCCCGGTCGAAGGCCCTCGCCACTGCCTGGGCCATCTCGACCTGGGCCTCGCGGTGCTCGTATCCGGCGAAGCCCCGGGACAATGCGCCCTCGGGCCCGAGATCCTCGAGCAGGCTCTCGGGACGCAGGACGACCTTGGGCTCCGGCCGGAACGGCTCGACCACGACGTAGACCCGCTCGGCCGGGTTGTCGACGATCATGAACCCGACGCCGAGGTTCCCGAGCAGTCCGGCCACCTCGAGGTCGGCATCGGAGGGCAGCAGGTTCCCCGAGGGATGGTTGTGGATCGCCACCTCGCCGGGTCGTGCGATGCCGAGCAGGGCCGGGGCCGCGGTGGCGTGGCCGCGGGCGAGGACCTCGACGACCGCGATCCGCGGACCTTCCCCGGCCCGGCCCACCAGGTAGACCTCGTTGCCGCCGGCCTCCCGGATCGCATCCCGGAGCATGGCGCGGGCCGACGGCTCGAACCGCTCGTCGATCCTGTCTCCCGCCACGGCTGCTCCCGCATCCCCTCGGCCCGGGATCCGGGTCCCGGAGACTATCCCCCACCCGGGGAATTGGGGAAGGGCTCCCTTCCGGGAGCCCTTCCCACTTCCGTCGTCGGTCCGCCGTCGCCCGCTCGCTTCCGCGATCTCGGGATCCTGCGTGGCGGACCACGGCAGGCAGCCGGCCTGACGGCCGGCGCCCAGGGTTCAGCGACGAGCGCTGCGCCGCATGGCGGTCGGCATCGCCGGGGCCGCAGCCGGGGCGGCAGCCTTCGGCTTGCGGGTGGCCTTGCGCGCGGGCTTCTTGGCGGCCTTCTTCTTGGCGGCCTTCTTCGCCGGCTTCTTGGCGGCCTTCTTCTTGGCGGCCTTCTTCGCCGGCTTCTTGGCGGCCTTCTTCTTGGCGGCCTTCTTCTTCGCCGGTTTCTTGGTGGCCCGCGCGGAGGTGGGGCGGCCGGTTCCCTCCATCAGCTCGTCGATCTTCTCCATGCTCTTGATCCCTTCTTGAGCCAGGGCGCTTGCGATCCGGTCATCCGGTACCGGAGTCCGCTTCGTCCTGGTCAGGTTTCCCGGGGGCGGTCACCCTTCCGGGGTCGTACGGAAAGTCCTCTCAACTCCATCGGCAGGATGGCCGATGTACTTCAGACTCGCCCCTCCACAGGCGATCGGGGCGCCCACCGGTTCACCGGTGCCGCCGGATGTGGTCAGGTCATCAGGAACCATCTTCGCCCATCGAGCCGATCCGGCTCCGCACTTCGCGGCGAATCTCGTCGAACCGGTCATGGACGAGGTCGCCGGGGCAGGACTTGGTCGAGAAGGCCCGGTGCCCGAAGAGGGCCTCCGAGACCGGGATGTCGTAGCGATGCGAGATCCAGGTGACGAGGTCGAGCAGGTGGCTCCAGGAATCCGCCGACACCGGATCGCCGCCCGGATCATGGTTCCCGATCAGGCAGATGCCGACCTTGCCGGTGTTGGGGACGGCGTGCGATCCCACCACCTCGATCGGGCGCCCCTCGAAGACCAGGCCGTCGGGTCCGATCAGGAAGTGGTAGCCGATGTCGTTCCAGCGGCGATCCGGATCGAGCTGGTGGAAGCGCTGGATGCCGGCCACCGACTCGGCGCCGCCCACCCTGAGATAGCCCGCCGCGTCCGGCAGCCAGGAGTGGTGGATGACGATCGCCTCCGGCCGGTGGGGATCGAAGCGCTCGGCCGGAGGGCGGGCACCCCACGATGCGCGTTCCACGATCTCCGGTCGCGTCGGATCGACGCGACCGGACGAGGACCTTCCGGATCCGCCTGGTGCCCCGGTCGAGCCGGTCGCCCTCGCCTCGACCTCCCAGGTGCACCGCACTTCGGGCAGCGACAGGCTGGCGCCGGTGGCCCCCGGTTCCGTCGCGATCTCGAGCCAACGGGTCCCGTCGGCGGTCGCGGACCCGGAGCGGGCGATGGTCCAGGTGCCCCGACGCTCCACCGTCACCAGTTCGTCGCACCCGGCGCCTCCGGGAACCTCGTCCACGCGGACCAGGATCGCGGCTCGGGTCGCCCCGGGCGAAGCCTCGAGGGTCTCCGTGTCGACCCAGCGAGCACCGGAGAGAACGTGGGGCAGGAGGCGGAGCGGTCGGTCCAGTCTCCGCAGCTCCCGGTCTCGCGACGCGTTCCCTCGGATCGCGGCGACCGGAGGCCCGTCGCTCGCGGGGTGGGCGGAGAGTCCCGCCGCCGACGCCACCGAGACGGCGACGAGGTGGGCGACCGAGAGGATCCGTCCCCGGCATCGCCATCCCTCGACTCGACCTCGTCCCATCGTCTGCATTCTCCGAACTGCCTCCCTCTCTCTTACGCGCTCGCACCCACAAAGTTCAACAACGAATTGCAGGTTTCGTTCGATCGCGCCTAGTCTCGCCGCCTCACGACGAGAGGGGAGCGACGTGCGAACGGGTCGAAGCGACTTCCGAAACAGGCTCTGGATGAGGATCTCCGCACTCACGCTCGCGGCTTGTGCGACCTTCTCGCCGGTCGACGCCGGTCGCGTGTCGCTGCGCGACGCGAGTCGCTCGGTCCTCCCGCTGGTGGCATTGCCCTCCGGCGCGAAGGACGTCCAGCTCCTCGGCAACACCGTGCTCGTCGATTCCGAGGGACATCTCGTGGCTCCCTCGTCGGTGCTGCGCAGCGTGACTCCGTCGCTGCTCGTCCCGACCTCGCGTCTGGGTGTCCTCGTGCCGACGCGGGACGAGCCCGACGGGATCGCGATCGCGGCCGCCCGAGCGATGAAGGCGGTCGAGATCCTGGCCATCGACGAACGGCGGAACCTCGCGATGCTCCGGGTACTCGGCTCGTTGGAGAAGGCCCAGCCCATCGATCCCGGGCGCGAGCTCGGGGTGGGCGACGAGCTGCAGCTCCATGGATTCGGGACTCCCGGGGTCCTGCCCTACGTCTTTCGTGCCTCGGTGGCCTCGATCCTCCCGTCGCCTTCCGAGGGCCCCGGTCGCATCCGCTACGCGCTCGACGCCAACGCCACCGACGCCTCCGACGGCGGCGTGCTCTTCGACCGGGTGTCGGGCAAGGTCCACGCCCTGACCATCTTCCACCTCCGGCACGTGCACCGGGTGATCACCAAGCAGGCCGACTTCGAGTACGGCCCGACCGGGACCGCGCTCGGGATCCCGATCGGCGAAGTGCTCGAGTGGATGGCCAACGCCCGGAAGGCGGTGTCGGCTCCGATGGCTCCGGCCCCGACGGACCCGGCGACCGCGACCCCGACCACCACCGCGTCAGGTCCCTGATCCGGCCGTGACGCCGGACGTCGGAGTCCTCGCCTACCCGTCGCTCCCGCCCAGGAGGGCGGCGAGGTAGTCGGTGAGGCCGATGCCGAGGCGCTCCTCCACCCGGGTGGCCAGCTCGCGGGCCTCCGCGATCTCGGGAGCATCCGGGTCCCCCCCGGCCTCGGAAACCAGGGCGAGGACCTCCAGGGCCTCCCGGAGGGTACCGGCCATGGTGTCGACGAGCCGCCCTTGGTCCTCGAGATCGCGGATCACCTCGTCCATCCGGTGGACGCCCCGGGCCAGCGAGTCCCATCCCCGACCGCGATGACTCCGGGCGGCCAGCTCGAAGACCGTCACGAAGGTCTCCTCGAAGGCCCTGGCATCCATGGCCATGGTCCTGCGCAGGGCCTCGGCCAGGACCGCGTAGCCCTCGTCGCCCCGACCCAGGGAGACGAGCAGCTGGGCCCTGCGACGACTCCCCGCCAACGCTCCCTCGGCATTCCCGACTTCTTCGAGGAGGGCGACGCTCCGCTCGAGATCCTGGAGAGCCTCTTCGAGCCGGCCCTCGGCCTCGGCCACCAGGGCCAGGTCGTGTTCGAACACGGCCTCCTCGCGACGGTTCCCCTGCTCCCGGGCCGCGGCGATCCCCTCCTCGGCCAACGACCTGGCACGGGTCCACTCGCCGCGGGCCCTCGCCACCTCGCCGAGCTGTCCGAGGAACACCGTCGCATGCTCGTGGCGGTCGGCTCCCCGGGAGAGGACCAGGCCCCGGGTCGCCAGCTCGCCGGCGCGCTCCACCTCGCGACGGCGCAACGAGAGCAGGGCCAGGTCCGCCAGGAACGCCAGCTCCTCCGAGAGGTCGCCGTCGGCCTGCGCGATCGCCAATCCCTCGAGGGCGGATTCGAGCGAGGCGTCGAGATCGCCCAGGCGGCGGAGGACCTGCCCGGCGAGTCCCAGGCTGGCGGCCTCGGTGCGGCGGTCCTTGGCCAGGCGGGCCAGGTCCCGGGTGGCGCGGGCCGAATCGAGGGCCCGTTGCCAGGACCCGAGTTCCATGTAGAGGGAGCCGAGCTGGCTGGCAGCCACCAGCAGTCCCGACCGATCGCCATGGGCCCCGGCGACCGCCGCCACCCTCTCGAGCTGGGTGACGGCGTCCGAAGGGCGCAGGGCGCGCCGCAGGATCGAAGCCAGACCCAGCCGGGATCGGATCTCGGTTTCCGGTTCGCCTCGGGCCTTGGCGACCTCGGCGGCCTTCAGCAAGGACCGGGAGGCCCCCTCGTCGTCTCCTGCCTGCAGGCAGGCCTCCGCCTCCGCGAGCAAGGCGGCGGCTGGGGACGAGGCCACGTGGTCCTGATCGGACACGCGATGCCTCCCGGAGCACGGCCGGAGGGCGGCCCCCTGGGACCGCCCTCCGCGCAGAGCGGCTACTTCTTCTGGCGACGCTGGATGCGCGTCTTCTTCAGGCGCTTCTTGTACTTGTGGCGGTTGATCTTCTTGCGCCGCTTCTTGACCACAGACGACATGCAGAAAGCCTCCGTGACCGCCGGCACCCGGGAAGGGGGGCGGGGGCGCCGAGTATAGGTGCCCATGGCCGACCGGGTCAACGCACCCGATGTCGAGGCCCTCCGGCGGATCGCCCCGAGGGGGCCGGAAGGACCTCGGGAGGGGATCCCCCCGGGTCAGAGCATCACCGCGTACGCATGCCACTCGCGCTCCATGCGCCCCAGGTCGACTCCCTCGAAGGCCCGTTCGAAGGCCCGGTACTCGCCTGCGTTCAGACGCTCGAGCATGGACCGGAAGCGCGGCAGGTAGGCACCTCCGGCACCGTGGTGAAGGAAGTGCACGAACGACCACGCGTACTCGTAGAAGCCCGCCGATTTCCAGTTCCCCTGTCCCAGCAGCGAGGAGAGTCGCGGCGGCTTCTGGCCCCGGGAGTCGAGGAACCGGATCACGTCGGCCCGATCCCGGAGGATCTCGCCGACCCGGAAGCCGGGGAGCCTGGGCGAGGCACCCGCGGTGTACTCGGCGTACCCCTCCATCAACCAGAGGGGAGCGCGGGTGCCCAGGGCGTGGAGGGCCGCCACGTGGTTCAGTTCGTGGAGCAGGATCCGGTCGAGCCATTCCTCCTTGCCCCGGCGCTGGCCGCCGCCGCGGTCGGTCTCGGACTCCATGCAGGAGATGACCCGGATCCCACCCATGGGATCCTTGATGGTCAGGCCCTCCGCCTCCACCACGCCCTGGTGGTACTTCCCGACCATCCGGGTCCAGTCCTGCTTGTAGGAGAAGAGGAAGATCCGGACCGGGACCGCGGGATCGTCGAGGTTGGGGAAGAGCGCCTTGTACCTCCGCCACACCAGATCGGCGGTAGAGGCCACCTCCCGGGCGCTCCGGCCGTCCAGGTCGGTCCGGACCACGAAGTACTTCCCCTCGACACGCTCCTTCAACTTGCCCAGCAGGGCCTTGTCCGGGGTCAGCTGGTAGGGCACCGGCGGCTTGGCGAGGCCCGCCACCGGGAGGTACTTGCGGGCGTCGTCCACCCGCCCCTGCGAGACCCGCGCCCGGGCGCCCAGGAAGGCGCATTCCCGGTCGGCAGGATCGACGTAGAGGCCGAGATCGGCGTAGATGCGGGCCTCCTCGAAGAGGCCGAAGGAGGCCGCCAGCTCGGAGGCCTTGCGGTAGACCAGGAGATCCTTGGTGTCGAGGTCCATGGCCTTCGAGTAGGCCGCCAGGGCCTCCTCCTCGTGGCCCGCGGACTGGAGCGCCTGTCCCATCTCGGCCCAGGCCGGAGCCGAGCCGGGTTCCGAGGTCACCCTCTCCCGGGCCCCGTCGATCCGCGCCTGGCCTCCGCATCCGGCGGCGAGGATCGCGGCGGCGAGGAGGGAGCTGCGGAGGAGGGCAAGCCTCAACGCTGCCGTCCCAGCAACCGGTCGATGGCGTCGTGCTCCCGTGCGGTCGCCCGGAATCGCACTACCGCGACCCCGTCCTCCCGGTAGTCGACCGACTCGACCACCGCGTGGTCGTAGATCTCCGAGAGGATGTTCCCCTCGTCCTGGGCCAGCTCCAGGACGCGGCTCTCCAAGGTCCCGTGCACCTTGGCCACGATCGCCTTGCGCAGGTCCTCGAGGCCTTCCCCGGTCCGGGCCGAGACGCAGACCGACTGGGGATGGATCGAGCGGACGATGGCGGGCAGCTTGGTCCTCTTCGGGAGCAGGTCGATCTTGTTGAACACCAGCAGGCGGGGGCGCTCGCCCACCCCCAGCTCGTCGAGCACGGCCTCGGTCGCTTCCTTCTGGGCCTCCCAGCTGGGACTCGAGAGGTCGACGACCTCGAGCAGGAGATCGGCCTCGGCCGACTCCTCCAGGGTGCTGCGGAAGGATGCCACCAGGTCGTGGGGCAGCTTGCGGATGAAGCCCACGGTGTCGGAGACCATGATCGGGAGCCCGCGCACGTCGGTCATCTTGCGGACCGTCGGGTCCAGGGTCGCGAAGAGCTGGTCGGCGACCAGCACGTCGGCGTCGGTCAGGGCGTTCAGGAGGGTCGACTTCCCCGAGTTGGTGTAGCCGACCAGGGCGGCCCGGAACATGTCCCGGCGACCGCTGCGCCGGGTGTCGCGCTGCACGGTGAGCTTGGCGATGCGCTCCTCGAGATGGGCGATCCTCTCCTTGAGGAGCCGGCGGTCGAGCTCGATCTGCTTCTCGCCCACGCCGCGCATCATCACCGCGCCCTTCTGCCTCTCTAGGTGGGTCCAGGCCCGTTTCAGGCGGGGGAGCAGGTACTTCAGATGGGCCAGCTCGACCTGCAGCTTGGCGGTGGCGGTCCGCGCATGCTGGGAGAAGATCTCGAGGATCACCCCGGTCCGGTCCATCACGGTGCAGCCCAGGGTCTTCTCCAGGTTGCGGTTCTGGGCCGGGGAGAGGTCGGCGTCGAAGACCGCCAGGTCGGCCTGGTTCTCCTTCACCAGGTCGCGCAGGACCTCGGCCTTCCCCTGGCCGATGAAGTGGCCGGGGTCGAGCTTCTTCCTGACCTGTAGCAGCCGGGCACAGGTCTCGGCTCCCAGGGTGTCGAGCAGGGCCTCGAGCTCGTCGAGCTCCTCGTTCAGGCGGGACCGGGCCCGGATCTTCTGGGAGGGAGGAAGCGGCGCGGGCTCGACCAGCACCCCCACGATCACTGCCCGGATCTCGGTCTTGCGGACCAGGTCCAGGCCCTGGCGTTCCAGGCCCGGGTCGCCGGAGCTCCGGGTCCTTCGGGTGGTCGCCGCCGCCTCGTCGGATTCGACTGCCATGGCCCCTCTCGTACCCTGGAAGTCTATCCAAGGCGCAGGGCACCGACCAAGGGAGATCCACGGAGGCTCACCCGGCCGCAGCCGGTGCGGTATCCTGCCGCCGGGACCGAGGTGCAGACCATGAGGATCGGGCGCTACGAGCTCCTCGACGACCTGGGACGAGGGGGGATGGGTGGCGCCATCTACCTCGCCCGGGACGTGGTCTCCCGGCGCGAGGTGGCACTGAAGACCCTGCGGCCCGAGTACCTCCGGGACGAGTCCATCCTCCCCCGCTTCCGTAGGGAGGCCGAGGTCTACGCCCGGCTCGACCACCCGCACATCGTGAAGGTCTTCGACAACGGTTTCGCCGACGGACACCACTACATCGCCATGGAGCACGTCCGGGGACCCACCCTGTTGAAGCTCATGAAGGATTCCGGGCGGATCGAGCGCAGCCGGGGCCTCGGGATGTTCCGCGATCTCCTCGGGGCCCTGGCCCACGCCCACGACCGGGGGATCGTCCACCGCGACCTCAAGCCCCAGAACATCCTGGTGGCGGACGGCGACCGGGTGAAGGTCATCGACTTCGGGGTCGCCGCCGCCCAGGACGGACTCCTCAAGACCACACCGGGTTCCCTGATCGGGACCTACCTCTACGCCTCCCCCGAACAGAACGAGGGACGGCCCGTGGACCATCGCTCCGACCTCTACTCCCTCGGCGTGATCGTCTGGGAGCTGCTGGCGGGACAGCGGGCACTCTCGGCCACCGATTTCCTCTCGGTGATCCGGCTGCAGCAGCAGGAGTCCATCCCTCCTCTCTCCAGCCTCCCGGGTCTCGCCTCCTCCGCCCGGCTCGACCGGATGGTCTCCCGCCTGCTGCGGGCCGACCCCGCCCGCCGCTACCAGTCGGCCCACGAGGTCCTGGCCGACCTCTACGACGTGCTGGCCGACCCGTGACCTACCTCGACCACGCGGCCGGGTCCCCGGTCGACCCCGGAGTCCTGGCCGAGATGGTCGCATGGTGGAGTCCGGACCGTGTCGGCAATCCCTCCAGCCCCCATGCCGCCGGCCGCCGGGCCAGGGACGGACTCGAGACGGCGCGGGAGAGGGTCGCCACCTGCCTCGCGGCACGACCTCGGGAGGTGGTCTTCACCTCTGGAGGCACGGAGTCCAACGCCCTGGCGATCCTCGGGTCCTGGGGATCCTCCCGCAAGCCACGAGAGCGGGACCGGATCGTCGTCTCTCCCTACGAGCACCCCTCGGTGCGCCGCGCCGTCGAGGCCTGCGCCGCCCAGGGCGCCCGGGTCGGCGAGCTCGGAGGTGCCCCCGAGGGTCGGGTGGATCCGGGCGACCTGGAACGACTCCTCGGTCCTGACGTGTTCCTGGTCTCGGTGATGGGGGCCAGCAACGAGACCGGTTGCCTGCAGCCGATCGAGGATCTGGCCGGGATCGCAGCCGACCGGGGGATCCCGTTCCACTGCGACGCCTCCCAGGTGCCGGCCCGCGTCGATCTCGCCGCATGGGTGGCCGGGGCCGACCTGGTCACGGTCTCGGCCCACAAGGTCTACGGCCCCTGCGGGGTCGGCGCCCTGGTGATCCGGGGCAGGGCCGCGCCCGGTCCCCTGCTCCCGGGCGGCACCCATGAGAGGGGCTTCCGACCCGGAACGCCTTCGGTGGCCCTGGCCACCGGCCTGGCCGCCTGCCTGGAACGGGCCCAGGCCGCAGGGACCCGGGAGCGGGAACATCTGACGGGCCTGGACGACCGGCTCCGGGACCGGCTGGCCGGCGCCTCCGGCTGGCGGGTGGTCGGCCCGGAGGAGCCCTGGCCCCGGGGGGCGAGAGCCCCCGGGCTGATGACCCTCCTCTCGCCGGACCTCGACGCCGAGACGGTGCTCATGGCCCTCGACCTCGAGGGCTTCCAGGTCGGCCTGGGCGCGGCCTGCGCCTCGGGCGCCCGGGAGCCCTCCCCGGGGCTCTCCGCCATGGGCCTCTCCGATCGGGACCAGCGCAGGACCCTGCGGATCTCGCTGGGCAAGGACACTACGCCTGCCGAGGTCGACGGGTTCTCGGCCGCTCTGTTGGCGATCTCCGGGCGTCTCCGGGAGTGTCGACGGTGACCGGAGCGGGAGCCGCCACCGGGCGAGGGTCCGGAACCGTGGTGGTCGCCATGTCCGGAGGCGTCGATTCGAGCGTGGCGGCCGGGCTCCTGGTCGAAGCCGGATTCCGGGTGATCGGCATGACCATGAAGGTCTGGGGGGGAGAGGCCCCCGCCGCTGCCGGACATCGCTCCTGCTGTTCGCTCGACGATGTCGACGACGCCCGCCGGGTGGCGGCCCGGCTGGACATCCCGTACTACGTGCTCGACCTGAAACAGGAATTCCGCGCCGCGGTGATCGACGACTTCGTCTCCGAGTACCTCCAGGGCCGCACTCCCAACCCCTGCCTCCGCTGCAACGGGAGGATGAAGTTCGGGGCCCTGCTCGAGAAGGCTCGGGATCTGGGTGCCGACCGGGTGGCCACCGGGCACTACGCCCGGATCCTCCCGCCGGCCGGCTCGGATCCCGGGTTCGGCTCCGGCCTCCAGGCGGCCTCGAGGTCCGGCCGGTTCGAGCTCCATCGCGGCCTCGATCCGGACAAGGACCAGAGCTACTCCCTCTACGTCCTGGACCAGGAACAGCTCTCGAAGGCCATCTTCCCGCTCGGGGCGATGACCAAGGCGGAGACCAGGGCGGCGGCCGCCCGCCTCCGCCTTCCCGTGGTGGCCAAGCCGGACAGCCAGGACATCTGCTTCGTCCCCGAGGACGACTACCGGATCCTGCTCGACCGGGAGGCCAGGGACCGGATCGTCCCCGGCAACTTCGTCGACCCGGACGGCCGGGTGGTGGGAACCCACGAAGGCGTCGCCCGTTACACGGTCGGCCAGCGGCGGGGCCTGGGCCTGGCCGGCCCGGAGCGCTTCTACGTGGTGGAGTTGCGCCCGGCCTCCAACGAGGTCGTGGTGGGGACCCGCGACCAGGCCGGCTGTCCCCGGTTCGAACTCGAGGACGTCACCTGGGGCAGCCTGGCCGACCTGGAGACGCCGATCTCGGCCCAGGTCCGGGTGCGTCACCGGGGCGAGCTGCTGGCGGCCGAACTCCGGCAGCTCGGGGCCCGGGAGGTCGAGGTCCGGCTGGAGGAGCCGGAGATCGGCGTGGCCCCCGGACAGGCATGCGTGGTCTACCAGGGGGATCGGGTGCTCCTGGGAGGAACGATCCGCAGGGAGGCCGCGCTTGGAGTGTGAATCCGCCGGGTCCTCTTCCCCGGAGCGCACGGCCCGGAAGCCGGGCTGCGGCGTAATGGCCGCGGCCCTGGCTCTGGGGACCTTCGCGGGCCTCGGCCTCGCCGAGCTCGGGGCTCGCGCCTGGTTCGCCTCGGGGGAGATCTTCCGCAGTCATCCCATGGTGCGACGCACCTTCCTCCCGGACCAGGACCGTGACTACACGAGCCGCGAATCCGGGCTGCGGTTCCGCCTGCGGACCAACTCGCTCGGGTTCCGCGGCCCCCAGCCCTCCCCACCCTCGCGCGACCCGGGGCGCCCCTGGCGGGTGGCCGTGGTGGGCGACTCCTTCACCTCGCAGATCCAGATCCCCGAGGAGACGACCCTGGTCGGTCGGCTTCGCAACCGGACCGTGGAAGGCCGGGCGCTCGAGACCTGGAACTTCGGGATCGACGGCTCGCACCCGGCCCGGGAACTCCTCGTCCTCGAGGAGTTCGTGTTCCCGCTGGAACCCGATCTGGTGGTCCTCCAGCTCTATCTCCAGAACGACATCCACGAGGGCCACCCAGGCCTGACCCGGGCGCCCTCCGCATGGTTCGAACTCGACGCCGCGGGCAAGCTGGTCTTCCATCGGCCCCCCTTGCGGGCCCGGCTGGCCTCCTGGCTCGACGCCAACTCGCGCCTCTACATGCTGCAGAAGCACGTCACGGAGATCCTGAAGAAGGGCCGCCAGCCAGCCGTCGACCTCGGATCCAGAGCCTCCGCCGGCGAGGCCGCGACCCGTCCGCGATCCGCCTGGGCCCGACCGGGCGCCCCTCGCAGCCTTCCCGTCGACGACCTGCATCGCGCCTACCTGCCGCTCGACCCGGTGTGGACCGAGGCGCTCCGCCTGTTCCGGGCCCTGGTGGCGGAGTTCGTCTCCCGGTGCCGGGCCCGGGGGATCCAGGTAGTCCTGGTGCGTTTCCCCCTGGTCTACGAAGTGATCCCCGAGTTCCGGGACTTCCTCCGGGCCACCCACTCCCAGATCCCGGCCGACCAGTGGGACTTCGCCTGGCCGGGACGGGAGTTCGCCCGCCTCGCCGGGGAACTGGGAGTACCGGCCGTGGAGACAGCCCCCCTGCTCGAGGCGCTTTCCGCCCAGGAGGTGCCGTTCTTCGGGGACCCGGCCGTGGCTCCCCCCGAGGGTCACCTCACGGCCCGGGCGAGCGAGGTCGTGCTCCCGGCCCTGGAAGCCGCGATCCGGGTGGCCCTGACGACCAGGGGCCCGGCGACCGGCTCCGGGTCGGAGTCGGGGTCGGCTTCAAGGCCTGCCGGTCAGCGGACGCGGTAGGCCAGGCTGCTCCGCCACCGGGGGGTCCGCCGGGCGGCCGCCACCGCTTCGAGACCCACCGAACTCACGAAGTCGGAGCGGGTCTTCAGGTCGAGGTTCGCCTCCGGCAGACCGGCGAGCTCGTCGGCCACTCCACCTACCCGCATGGTCAGGACCGGCCGATCCTGGGTCCCGGCCCCGCCGGCCGAACCGAGCTGGAACTCGACGGCCCGGAAGAAAGCCGGGGCGTACGGTTCGTTGTCGATCATCACTCGGGAGAGCGCCGGATCGAAGCGGTACTCGCGGAGGTGGATCGGGATCACCCCGTCGGCCATGTCGGCGCCGTGGCCGTCGAACATGTAGAAGCGCACCCGGGAACCGTCCTCCGAAACCGAGAGCTCGTACCGCCCCTGCTCGAAGACCATGTGCTTCAGGTCGCGCTCGAGGCGCTCGAGCAGGAGTTGGGCTCCCTGCACCGCCTTGAGCTTGGCGTCGAGGTTCACCCCCTGTTTCGCGCTCGCCACGAAGATGTTGTAGGCGATGTACATGACCCCGCCGCCGATGGCGGAGAACATCACGATCTCCAGCAGGGTGAAGGCACGCCGCCTACCTCCCCTCGGTCGGATCCGGACGGGCACGGCCATCACCCGCCTCCCTGGCGGAGCGGCGGCGCCGGGACCTCGGAGAGCGCCGAGGCGCCGAAGACCCGCGCCAGCCGGTAGGAGTGTTCGTGACCCGAGATGGTCCAGAAGACCCTCACCTCGACGCGTCCCAGTTCCGGACCCAGGTTCTCGAAGGCGTACTCCTCGCGGAAGTTCTCCATCTTCCGCCGGTACTCCTCGGGGAGGTCCATCCCGGAGGCATCGAGTTCCCCGTCGATGAAGGGCGGAGGTAGCGAACCGCCCGAGCCACCCAGCTTGCGGAGCTCGTCGAGACCGTAGGTTGCGAAGGCTTCGATGACCCGCTTGGCCCGGGTCTGGGCGATCACGTGGTACTCGGTCAGGCGCACGTTCCGCTCGCCCGAGGTGGTGGTCATGAAGACCGGCAGCACCGCCAGGGCGAGGACCGCGATCGCCACGATCACCTCGGCGGCCGTGAACCCGCGTCGTTCCGTCGTCATCGCCGGTCCACCGCCTTGTACACGGGCCTGGGCGCCAGGGTGACGTAGTAGTAGTCGAGGTAGGCACCGCTGGTATCGGTAGTGGTCGTGCGTCCCGAGAAGAGCCGCCGGTCGTAGCTGGCCCGCCCGGCCATGTCCTCGGGGACCCTCACCTTGTCGAAGACCAGGTTCCCCTCGATCTGGGTGTTGGGGGCGATCTCGACCGGTCCCAGGGCCAGGATCGAGGCGTGGATCTTGCCCGAGAGCCTGAGCGGCCCCATGGCCACGATCGTCAGCATGTCCCGGTCGGTGGCCTGGAGGTTCAGGTCGGAGAGCTCGAGGGAGGTCTCCCCGGTCACCAGCACGATCCTTCCCGGCAGGTTGCGCCCCGCCAGCCGGACCGACTTCCCGTTCCAGCTGGTGAACACCACACCGTTCAGGCGACCGGCCTTGAGCAGCTCCTCGAGCTGGACCTGCGGCTCACGTCGGGCCGGATCGCGATCGAGGTCGTGGGTCACCTTCCGCAACCACTCGGCGATCTCGAGCTTGTACCCGAACTTGCCGAGCTCGGGATAGTTGGCGCCGTCGAAGACGTGGAAGATGTTGCGGAACCGGTTCACGGTCCCGAACATCTCGCTGTAGGCCCCCAGCAGCACCCGCAGGCGCTCGAGGTAGTCGTCGTGGCGGCTGGAGTTCTCGAACGAGGACTCGAGACGACCCTTCGCCTCCCGGAAGTACGTGGAGGTCCGCTGCACCGACTCCCAACCCCGTTCGACCCGATTGCGGATGTCGAGCTCGGTGAGATCGATCCCGGCCGCGTCCCGTCCCAGCCCGTAGATCACGGCCGGGAGCCGGAGCTCGGGAGCCTGGCCGCGCCAGTACTCCCGGGGGAGGACCTGCACGCCCTTGTAGCGGTCGACCATCAGGGTGGCGTTCCAGCCGGTGATCGAGCCCTTGCGGCTCTCGAGCTGCTGGGTCATCTCCTCGTGCAGGTTGCGGAGGTCGTCGATGTCCTGGAGCGCGTCCTCGATCCGGCGGTAGGGGTCCCGGAGCAGGGCCTCCCCGTCGTGGACGTAGACCGCGGCCTGGTCGAAGGGACGAGGCGATCCCAGGAGGTGGACCTTGAACTCGACCCCCAGCTCCACCCGGCGGGACACGGTGTCGGCGAAGGAGAGGTCGGTGCTGACCCGGGCTCCGACCTTCATCAGCCCGTAGCGCTCGTAGGGCGCCGAGGAGAACTGTTTCTGGAAGGCGATGGTGGCCTGGGCGTCCCCGAGGTAGTAGGCAGCGAGGTCGGGGTCGTTCCGGATCATGGCATCCACCCGGGTCGGGTCCAGCCGCACCTCGAAATCGCCGACCTGGCCCCGGTAGACCTCCTGGCGGATCTCCCGGTAGATGGGGTCGCTCGGGTCGTTCACCTTGGCCCGGAGCTGGAGGAGGGCCTCCTCGGCGGCGCCCTCCGCCAGGGTCTGGCACTGGACCCCGAGCGAGCTGCGCAGCACCTGGCTAGTCACGCCCTTGGAGAAGACCGCCCGGGCGATGGCGATGAAGGTCATCACCGTCACCAGGATCAGGATGACGACGAGCAGCATCCCCACGCCGGTCCGGCGCCGGGGCGAAGCGACGGGCACGGGGAACCCTCGGAGTCGTCTCCGGGCCGCGCGTCGAGACCGGGAAGCGAGGGGCCCCACCGGAGCTAGGGTGCCATGACCGCCGCGGGGGCGCAAGGCGGTGCGGGCGCAGGCCGGAATCAGATGATCGAGCTGCCGAGGAAGATCTGCTCGGAGCTATTGGCCAGGGCGTGACCGCAGCGCCCGAAGGCACAGACCGAGATCCGACCCTCGCCCCGGACCATGCCGAGCTTGTACCCGCCGCCCAGGCCCGGAGCGATCACGTCGAGCTGGAGGATGATGTCGCGGATGGCATTGGAGACCGCCACCTTCTCGCGCACGTCCTCCTTGATGACGCCATGGGCGATGGCCGCCACGATGGCCGACTCCCGCATCTTGAGCGCCAGCTTCTCGGCATTGGCCCCGACCTGGGTGACGCCGGGCTGGAAACCGAGTTCGCGGATCATCTTCAGGGAGTTCTTCTCGTCCTGGTCGGTCTCGGTCATGGCCAGACGGATCACCGCCGACTCCGGGGAGATGTCGCCCTTGCGCTTGCGTACCGCCGAGGCCGACAGGTCCTGGAGCAGGTCCTTGACCCGGATGATCCCCACCAACTTGCCGCCGGCGTCGACCACGGGCAGGGAGAGGTGATCGGCCCGCTTCTCGGTGAAGATGGCGGCCGCATCCCTGGGGCTGTCGCTGTCCTTCACGGTGGCGAAGTCGGTCTCCATGATCGAAGACACCTTGCCGGTCTTCTTGGAAGCAGCCCGGAGCGAGTCGACCAGGCCCACCGGCTTGCCCTCGTCGTCGACCACGTAGAGGCATTCGTAGCCATTGAGGAGCATGACCTCGCGGGCAGTGAAGATGGTCTGCTCGCGCTTGAGCGTGAGGGGATCCCGGAGCATGATGTCGCTGATCTTGACGGCCATAGGGGCGGGATGATCGCCGCTCCCCCCCTGGATGGTCAAGCAGTGGGGGGCACGTCTAAGCTGGTCCCGGTCGTCCTGCGAACCGCGGGACCTGCGTCTCCGGAATCGGGGTCGTCGATGTCCGCCTTCCTCCGCTCGCTCTCCCTGGTCCACTTCCTGCTCCTCGCACTCGTCTCCCCGGACCTGCGGGCCGACGGCGGCCCCTGCGAGGACTACGGCTGGCGCAAGGTGACCGCAGCCGAGGCCAAGCTCCTGAAGGACGCCCGCGACACCATGTTGAAGCGGCTCCCCCCGGCTCCGGAGGGTTGGGCCCTGGAAGCGGACGAACCACTCCGCGACCAGGACATGGCCGGGACCTGCGTGGAGCCGTCCCGCCCGCTCCTCACCCTCTCGGTGTCCGGCCGGTACCGCGAGACCCGGGGTGAGGACGCCCGCAACCAGAAGCGCATGGAGAGCGCCCAGCAGACCATGGCCGATTGGCAGGCGCCGGGAGCCGGGCTCCAGGCGGAGGTCGAGCGCGTCTCGAAGCTGTTGGAGGCTGCCGCCGCCAGGGGCGACTTCGCCGAGGTCGAACGCCTGGGGAAGCAGCTGGAGGCGTCCACCGCTCCGCTCCGGGACCAGGGCGAGGCGATCCAGTCCCGCCTGGATTCCATGGAGAAGGAGATCTCCTGGGACACCGAGGCTTCCCTGACCATCACCTTGAACCCGGGTAGTCCGCAGTCGGCAGGACCTCTCCGGGAGGTGAAGGTGCCCGACTCGGGATTCGCCTTCGAGGAGATCCAGGACGGCGACGAGGACCGCGAGGCCCCGCCGCCGACCACCTGGATCCGGGCCATGGTCGGTCCCTGGCGGCGGGTCTCGACCCGGGGCCAGACCGAGTTCGCGCCGCCGGTGGCGCCCCGGCCGGGGGCCGCGCCGCCTGCCACCCTGCTGGTGGAGATCGAGGCCGAGCCGAGCCGGGCCCGGGACCTCCTGACGCGCCTGGCACCCGCCAGGCTGCTCCAGGCGCTGGAGGCGCTCGCGGCTCGACCGGCCGCGCCCTGAGTCGTCCCGGGGCCCGGGTCACCTGGGCCGGACCGTGCTAGAGTCTCCGACCCGAGGAGGCATCCTGGGCGAGACCTACCACCTCGTTCTGGACGGCGGATCGCTCACCCCCGCAGAGGTCGAGAGGGCGGTCCTGGCACCCGGGCTCTCGGTCGTCCTGGCTCCCTCGGCCCGGGAGGCATGCCTCCGGTCCCGGAGCGCCCTGGAACGCATGGTCGAGGGAGGGGCCGCGGTCTACGGGGTGAACACCGGTTTCGGCGACCTCGCCAGGGTCCGGATCCCGGACCAGGACCTCGAGCGACTCCAGACCAATCTGGTGCGGTCCCACGCCGCGGGGGTGGGACGTCCCATGGCCGCCGAGGTGGTGCGCGGGGCCATGCTGCTGCGCGCCAACACCCTGGCCAAGGGAGCGAGCGGGGTCCGTCCCGAACTGATCGACACCCTGCTCGCCCTGCTGGCCGGGCGCGTGGTGCCGGTGGTCCCCGAGTACGGCTCGCTGGGAGCCAGCGGCGATCTCGCACCACTGGCCCATATCGCGCTCCTGGTGCTCGGCGAGGGGGAAGCCTGGTACCGGGGCGAACTCCTCCCCGGGGCCGAGGCGCTCGCCCGGGCCGGGATCTCCCCCATGAGGCTCGCCGCCAAGGAAGGCCTGGCCCTGACCAACGGCACCCCGGTGATGACCTCGCTGGGCTGCCTGGCGATCTGCCGGGCCACCCGCCTGCTGGCCACCGCCGGCCTGGCGGGGGCGATGAGCACCGAGGCCCTGCGCGGTTCGGATGGTCCGTTCCGGCCCGAGATCGCCGAGCTGCGGGGACACCCAGGGCACCGGGAAGCCGCCTCCATGCTCCGGGCCTTCATGCATGGGAGCGAGGTCCGGGCCTCGCATGCGACCTGTACCAAGGTCCAGGATCCCTACTCCCTGCGCTGCTTCCCGCAGGTCCTCGGGGCTGCCATCGACGCGGTGCGATGGATCCACGGCGTGCTCTCGATCGAGTGCAATGCCGCCACCGACAACCCGCTGGTAGTCGGGGACCAAGTGGCCACCGGCGGGAACTTCCACGGTGCACCGGTCGGCTACCCGCTCGACCTGCTGGCCATCGTCATGACCGACCTGGCCTCGATCGCCGAACGGCGGACGTTCCGCCTGTTGACCCAGTTCCTGTCGGAGTTGCCGCCCTTCCTCACCCGGCAGAGCGGACTCAACTCCGGGCTGATGATCGCCCAGTACACCCAGGCCGCCCTGGTCTCCCAGGGCAAGCTCCAGAGCCACCCGGCCAGCGTCGACTCGATCCCGTCGAGCGCCGACCAGGAGGATCACGTCTCGATGGCCGCCCACGCCGCACAGAAGGCCATGGTCGCCGTCGAGCTGGCCGAGAAGGCCGTGGCCATCGAACTCCTGGTGGCGGCCCAGGGGCTCGAGTTCCATCTCCCGCTCCGGGCCGGGTCCGCGGTCGAGGCCGCCCGGGAGCGGATCCGGCGCGAGGTCCCGCCCCTGGCCGAGGACCGGGTCCTCGCCGGGGACATGGCCCGGGTCGAAGCCATGGTCACCTCGGGGGAGATGTCGGGGATCGCCAGGTCTGCGGCTTGGGAGAACGGCTGGCTCGGGTCTATCCTCGATCAGGGATGATCCGGACCACTTCCGTCCTGCTTCCGCTCTGGCTCGTGAGCGCCCTGCCGGCGCCCGCATCCGGGCAATACGCCGGCTCGACCTCCACCCAGACCAGGAGCGGGACCTCTACCACCTACGGCAGTTCCGGCTACGGAACCTCGTTCGGCGCATCCGGACAGGGCGCTCCCAACGCCAACGGCCTCTCCACCACTCCCTTCCCCCTGTACGTCCCGCCTCCACCGACGCCTCTCGGTTCCTCTCGGACGCCTTCCCGGAGCCGCTCCGGCTATCCGGGACAGGCCCGGATCGAGGAGAAGCGTTCGCAGGACACCCGATCGCGGCGCGGCATCTCCACCACCTCCCGGCTGGCCGCCGAGCGGGAGGCCGCCACCGCCCCGGTCGCGACCTACGTCGGACCGGGGGCCACAGCCAACATCGATGGCCTGGCGCCCGATCCCACGGTCCAGCTCGTCCCACCGGCCGCACCGGACGCGCCGGTCCCCGCCGGGGGCCAGGCCGGCCCCGATTCCGTGCCGGTCGATTCCGGGAGCACCCCGGAAGCTCCGCGCCCCCAGGCCGCGCCGGCACCCACCTTCCACGTCCCGGTGGACAACTCGCACCACACCCTGTTGCGGACCGAGCTGCTGGTCTCCGACGGCGTCACCGAACTGCTGAGGTCCCAGCGGGATGCCCGGGTGGCCATGGGCTTCCGACGGCTCCAGGAATCCCGCGAGACCCTCGACGAGCTCTCCCTGGCGGCTCGACTCCTGGGGAGGTCCTCCTTGGATCCCGCCGCCATCGAGCGCGGGATCCCCGTCTCGCGCAACGAACTCGAACCCGGCGACCTCCTGGTCTTCGAGTTCGGGGATCGGGGCAACACCCGCCATGTAGGCGTCTACCTCGGCGAGGGGCGCTTCGCCTACGCGACTTCGCGGGGCGTCCGGTCGGCCGACATCGACGCGGATCGATGGGCGAGTCGGGTCCGGGAAGCGCGGCGCCTGGAGTAGCGAGGCCCACCCCGGAAGGCCCCGGACGATCTCCTGCGGCCGGGTCAGTCCTCGCGCTCGACGTGGAAGCGCCCGTCCCGGATGGTGACCTTGGCGACCCAGGTCGCCCCCTCGGCACCCCGGACCTCGAACCTCATGACGTCGGGCTTGGCGTGCACCACGGTGGCCCCCATCAGGGTCTGCGTCATGTCCAGATCGTCTTCGACGTAGTTGCACATGGGTGCCTCACTCCAGGATCAGGTTGTTCAAGGTCTCGGTCTTCGCCCATTCGAAACGGGACGAGGTGGAGAGGACGGTCTTCCGGTCCGGTTGGCCCGGGTCGTCCAGGTCGACCGCGTTCACCGCCAGACCCCACAGGCTCCCGGCCGGCCTCATCCCGATGGCCTCCAGGAAGCTGAAGGGAATCCCTGCCTCCAGCCAGTACCCGGACTCGAAGGGACGGGCCGCCACCCTCACCAGGGGAGCCGGTCCGCTGCGGGTGGCCGGGGAGCGGATCCTCGCCTGGGCACCTGCCCCCGGCGGATTCCCCGGGGAGAGTTCGAGGAGGAGTCCCTCCTTCCCGTAGGCAGGGTCGAGCCAGAGCTGCATGTGATCCCCGGAGGCCGGATCCTGGCCCAGGGACGGGAGTACGAGCCGGTCGTCCCGGACCACGGCCATCAGGTAGAGGGCTTGGGTATCGTTCTGGGTCCAGACGGCCAGTCCCAGGTCGCCCCTCCCGGAGAAGTGCTCGCTCCCCTTGTAGAGGGACCGATCGGAGACCCACGGGACCTCCCGGACCGGATGATCGGGCCAGGGACACGGGTAGATCTCGAAGGGGGACCCCGGGGTCCCGAAGGACAGGAGTGCGGGAGGTCCCGAAACCCGCCTGGCCTGGTAGTTCGGCCAGTTCTTGCGGAGTTCGACCGGGCGGTCCCCCTTGGCGAGATCGGCCCAGCCCGCCAGTCGGAAGCGGCCCTCCCGGAGCTGGAGGATCCGGACCACCCCTCCCCCCTCGAAGGCCCCCGGTCCACCGCCGATCGGAGGCAGGAACCCGGCCGGATCGGGAGCCTTCGGGTGGTCCGCCAGGTCGACCTCCTGGGTCACCAGCTCCAGTTCGCCGCCCTCCCCTGTCCGGGATCCGAATCGGACCGCGCGCCGTTCGAGGCGATCCGGTCCCCAGGCCAGCAGGACCGAATCGATCGCCTCGACGATCCCCCAGGCGCCTCGGGTGAAGACCTGGTAGCGGGCCTGTACCGCTTCGACGCTCCCGACGGCTTGCCGCCAGGTCGTGGCCAGCTCGAAGGCCCGCCCGCCCGCGAAGTCGAATCCCCGGAACCGCAGCAGGTCCTCCCCGGAGCGAGGCGAGGGGGAGCGGGAGCGGGCGAGGATCTTGATCCCCGCCGCCGTCTCCTTGACGATCGCGAACAGGATCCAGGAAGCCAGACGGGCCCGGTCGACCCGAAGTACCGGAGCCGGAACCGGCGGGGGACCCGGGGAGGGAGCCGGAGCCGCGGGCTGGTCGGAATAGAGACGGACCTCCAGTTCGTCCTCGACCGCTCCCGCGGTGCCCGACGACGCTTCCGGCTCGAGGCCCGGAGTCCCGATCGGGACCAACCCGTCCGCGGGCCGCACCACCATGACGACCGCGTGGGACCCGTCACTCCCTGCCGGCATCGTCACCAGGTCGTCCCGGCCGACGACCGAACCGTCGGAGAGGACCAGGTACTCGTCCGGGACCCTTTCGCCCGGCTGGTGGTAGAGCCCGTATCTCGCACCCGGGAACAGGGCGGACATCCACGCCTTCTCCGCCCCGGAGTAGGACGAGATGGTGTTGGGGTCGCCGCGAGGCGCGGTCCGGGAGGACTGCTGGACCCCGCCGGTCAGGATCGTGTGGATCCGACGGGTGGGACTCAGTCGCCACACGACCTCGTCGGCACCGGCCGGAGAGGCACCGACGACGGCTGCCGCGAGCGACGCACACGCCAGCTTCACGCAGTTGGGGCGCACCCATGCCTCCTCGGCCCCGGGTCCACCCCGGGGGGGAGCGAGGATACCGCGGCCGGTGGGAGGATCTCGGGCCGAGGCTATCCCGAGAGCCTGGCCACCACCTCGTCGGCGACGCCTTCCTCCCCCGCGGGCACCGGCACCCGTACCGTGTAGAAGGCGGGACCGTACCTCTGCATGATCTGGTAGTCGAAGACCAGCTCCCCGGGCTCCCCGTCGGCCCGGACCACCCGGTTCAGGCGAGCCCCGAAACTGGTCCAGCAGTGGAACTCGCCGGCGAGGTACACGCCGTCCCGCCCGACCAGGGCCTCGGGCTCCCGGGCCTCGGGACCGCTCCGGAACCTTCGCCCCGGCAGGACCAGGACCAGGGTCCAGATCAGGCCGCAGACCCCTACCAGGACGCCGAGCACGATCGGCCCCGTATCCGGGTCGGCGATCGCGAACACTCCACCGATCAACAGGGAGATCACGGTGACCATCACGGCCAGGCCGGTCTTGGAGGACGTCTCGTCCTCCTGCTCCTTCGCCAGGTACCTGGCCCACAGTTCCGGCGGGTACTTCCAACGGGCCAGTACGCCTTCGCCCTGGGCCAGGCGATCGAGCTTGTCCGCATCCGAACGGAAGACCATGCCGCAGATGCCTCCGGTCGCTCCGATCAGGATCCCGAGGAGGAGCATGGCCCCTCCCCCGGAGGCGGGATCGATATCCAGGACCAGAGGAGCGACCGCCACCACGGCTCCGGTCCCGGCCGCCCACCAGGATGCCAGGACCCACCAGCGACGGGTGTTGACGACCAGGGCGTACCTCCTCCCGCGCCGGGACCCGAGGCTGCGGGCAGACGGGTCGCGATTTTCCCCTACCCGGCGATTACCCGGGGGGGACCAGGGATGCAATGCCCCGACGGTGACAGTCCTCACCCGCAAGCCGGCAGTGGCTCAGACGCCGCGTCGACGGCCGGGATCGTTCCCCAGTCGACGCAAGGAGACCGCCGCCATCTCGCGGATCGACGGGTCAGGATCCGCCAGCAACGACTCCAGGAGGGGAACGGCTCGGCGATCCGGCTGGCGACCCAGGGCCCGCACGGCCCGCCAGCGGAGCTGGTGGTCGAGACCCGGATCCGAGGCCTGGCCGATCAGGCGGGAGAGCTCGCCGTCCTCCACCGGGTCGCGGCTCGACTGGCCACCCGACGGAGCCGGGGCTCCTCGGGTCCCCGATCCCGCCTCCCGCACCTCCACTTCGACCTTCGCGGCCGAGGCCGAGCGCGGAGCCTCGCGGGGAGACTCCTCGAGCGAACCCGTCCGGCCGATCGCTGGCTCCGGGAGCAGGACCATGCCGCCCTCGATCGGGGGCGCAGAGCGTCGCCCGCTCGACTCGGAGCCTCCCCCCACCCTCCAGGCGGACCGATCCGGGGGGAAGGGTTCGAGTTCCGACCTCCGGGTGGGCCGTCGCGAGGGATAGACGGGACCGGTACCGTGGGGAGGCTCCTTGCCCGGACGAGGTCGGGCCGAGGCCCCCGGTCGACAGGGACGCTGGGACACCCAGGCGACCCTGGGAGACGCCTCGACCCTTGGCTGGGGCATGGCCTGCGCCTCGGGTACGGGTTCGGGTTCGGATCGGGGTACGGCCTCGGGATTCGCCTCCGGTGTCGGCTCGAACGCGAGCGCGGGCTCGATCTCGGGGGTCGCCTCCGGCTCGGGCTCGACCTCCGGCTCGACCTCCGGCTCCGCCTCCGCCCTCGGCGTCTCGGCCGGCTCCTCCGCCGGGTACTCCCCGACCAGACGGAGGGCCTCCCGGATCACATGGGAGAGCTCCTCGGAATCGCTCATCCCGGCCGCCTCGCCCGCTCCCGCGCCGGTGTCTCCTGTCATCGGTTCGGGCTCGGGTTCGGGTTCGGGTTCGGGTTCGGGTGCGGATCCCGATCCGGAGGCCTCTGCGGTCCCGAAAACGCCCTCGCCCTCCAGCACCGACAACACCCGGGCGATCCCGGCCGAGTCGAAGTCGGAGTCCCCCTCCTCGCTCGGGACGGCCTCGGCCTCCGGCCCCGGGACCTCCTCGGCTTCCGATCCCGGTTCGACCTCCACCGCCGGCTCGGTCCCCGGGTCCAGCCCGATCGGCTCGTCCATCCTCGTCAGCCGGAACTCACCGGTCGCCTCGTCGATCTCGACGGCGAACCTCTCGCCGTCACCCGGTATCCCTGCTTCCTGTCGCCGGCGGGCCCGCTCCAGCACCCGCTCCAGGAAGCCGAATCCACCCGACACCACGGCTTCTTCGACAGGCGGCTCGCTCGCCCCGGGAACCAACGTGGTGCGCGCCCAGGCCGCGTCGTCACCGCCCTCGATCAAGGCCAGGACCTCCTCCTGGCTGCGGAAGATCCGGATGTCGAGGTCCACCCGATGCAGCTCGAGGAGGTGGCGGGTCATCTCCGGCGCCCGCATCACCAGGAGTTCCCCTCCATCCCGGCGCAGCACCTTCTGGGTCTCGACCATCGCCAGGCAGATCTCCTTGGTCAGGAACCCGACGTCCTTCAAGTCGATCACCAGGTATCGAAGCGGCCGGTCGACGCTGGCCCGCAGGTCGTCGAGGAAGGCGACCGCCCGGGAGCCGACCAAGCTGCCTCGGGGCACGACATACTGGATCTGCTGCGGCTTCCCCACGGCGAGATCCAGAGTGTACCCTCGCCCGGTTCGAGGAGGGTCGGATGTCCGACCGCATACGAAGCGGGATGGAGCAGGGGCGGAAAATGCTCGGGTCCCGCTGGGACCGGATCTGCGACTCGCTCCGGGACGTCGATCCCCGGATCGCCGAGCACCTGATCGGCTTCGCCTATGGAGAGGTCTATCCCCGGCCCGGCCTCGACCTCCGCTCCCGCGAGCTGGTGGCGGTCACGGCCCTGACCCTCCAAGGCCTCGGCCCCCAGCTCCGCACCCATGTGCACGCGGCCCTGGACGCCGGGGTCGGCGAGGACGAGCTGATGGAGCTCTTCCTCCACCTCGCCCTCTACGCCGGCTTCCCGACCGCCCTGTTCGGCGCCACCGAGGCCCGCGAGGTGATCCGACGCCGCCGGGAGAAGGCCGAGCAGCCGGGCACCGAAGCCTCTCCCGAACCGACCGGGGGATCCGCCCCGTGAACCCGCTCGACTTCCTGGTCCTGGCCCACGAGCGCTTCCCGGAACTCGCCACCAAGACCGGCGAGCATGTCTTCCTCACGCTCGGTTCCACCCTCGTGGCGGTGGCGATCGGGATCCCGCTGGGGATCGCCGCCTGGGCCCGGCCCGGCCTCCGGGGACCGGTGATGGGCACGGTGGCCGTCCTCCAGACCGTCCCCAGCCTGGCCCTGCTGGCCTTCCTCCTCACGCTGACGGGCAAGATCGGCCTGGTGCCCGCGGTCCTCGCCCTGGTGCTCTACGCGCTCCTGCCGGTGACCCAGAACACCCTGACCGGCCTGGAGGAGGTGCCCGCCGCGGTCGGCGACGCCGCCCGGGGCCTCGGCATGACGGCCAGCCAGGAGCTCCTGATGGTGCGCCTCCCGCTGGCCGCGCCCCTGATCCTGGCCGGGGTCCGCACCGCCGCCGTGATCGGGGTGGGGGTGGCCTCGCTCACGGCCTTCATCGGCGCCGGCGGCCTCGGCGACTTCCTCTACCGGGGCCTCTCGATGCGCAACACCGGCCTGATCCTCCTGGGCGCGGTCCCCGCCGGCCTGCTGGCGGTGCTGGTCGACCTCATCCTGGGGGCCTTCCACTGGGGTGTGACGGCCTCCCGCGAGAGCCGGATCCAGGGCTCGATGGCCGCCCGGATCCGCCCCTTCGCCCTGGCCTCGCCCCTGCTCCTGGTGCTGCTGGGCGTGGGCGGCTGGATCGCCGGCCATCCTTGACCCTTCCTCCGGCCCCTTCCACGCTTCTGGGACCCGGCTCGGCCCCCCGGTTCGGCAAGTTCCGGGGTCCCCTCCCCCGTCTCGACCTCGACCGACTCGGTCCTCGCCATCGCCCGGGCGCCCTCCGGTCCCGGGTCGCCCGCAAGCGCTGGGTCTTCGTGACCGCCTCCACCCCCGAGGTCCTGTTCGGGCTCGCCCTGGTGGATCTCGGCTGGGCATCCAAGGCCTTCCTCTGGGTCCTCGACCTCTCCGACTCGAGGATCCTGGCGATGGCCTCCCCGCTCGGTCTCCCCCGTCTCGCCTTCTCCCTCTCGGACGAGCCATGGGAAGGCCTGGAGGCGCGCTTTCGCGCCGGGGGCCTGAAGGCCCGCCTCCGACGCGTCCCCGAGTCCCTGCGACTGGAGCTCGAACTCGACCTCGCCGGCGATCCCGATGTCGAGGCCCGGATCGGCTTCCCGACCGGATCCGCCGAGCCGCTCTCGGTGATCGCCCCGGTCACCCCCACCGGGTGGACCAACTGCACCCAGAAGCTCGGCGGCCTCCCCGCCTCCGGCCACCTCCGGGTGGCCCGGCACCGCTTCGACCTCTCGGGAGGGGTCGGAGGTCTCGACCTCACCGCCGGCTACCTGGCCCGTCGCACCACCTGGCGATGGGCCATGGCCAACGGTCGCCTTCCCGACGGACGCCCCGTCGGCTTCAACCTCGTCGAGGGTTTCAACGACCAGGGGCCCATGGACGAGGGAGCCCTTTGGGTCGACGGCCGCCTCCACTCCCTGCCCCGGGTGCGCTTCCCGGCGAGGGAGGAGCTCGCGGCAGAGGTCCGATCCCTCCCCGGGGACCCGGCGACCGCGCTGGATTTCCGGGTCCTGCACCGCCACTCCGAGAAGCAGGACCTGGGGCTGGCCGCCAGCGATTTCGAGCAGCGGGCGGGGATCTGGTCCGGTCGGTTGCCGTTCGAGGGAGGGGACCTCGCGATCGACGGGATCCCGGGCGTCCTCGAACACCAGGACGTGCGCTGGTGATCCGCCCGGCTACCCGACGACCCGGACCCGGGCGTCGACCACGGTGCACCCCAGGCCCCGGGGCAGGACCATCACCGGGTTCAGATCCATCTCCACGATCTCGGGCCGCTCCGTGAGCATGCGGTCGACCCGCAGCACCAGCTCCGTCAGGGCCTCCACGTCGGCCGGAGGGTTGCCCCGGTAGCCGGACAGGAGGGGATAACCGCGCAGCGAGCGGATCATCTCCGCGACATCCGTGGCCGAGAGCGGTGGCAGGCCGAAGCGCACGTCGCCGAGCACTTCGAGGTTGACGCCCCCGATCCCCACCATGACCAGCGGACCGAAGAGGGGATCCCGGACCGTCCCGACGGCGATCTCGACCCCGTCCCGGACCATGGGCTGGAGCAGGGCACCCCGGAAGGCAGCCCCTTGGCCGCGCTCCTCGAGCGACGCCGCCAGCGCCCGGAAGGCGGCCCGAACCTGGGCCCCGTCCCGGAGCCCGAGCCGGACCCCCCGCACGTCCGACTTGTGGAGGATCCCCTCGGCCACGACCTTCATGGCCAGCGGATAGCCCAGACGCTCGGCCACCGCCACGGCTTCCTCTTCGCTGCGGACCGGTCGGGTCTCGACGTGGAAGATCCCGTAGGCCTCGAGCAGATCCCGTACTCCCTGGTCCCTCAGCCAGCCATCGTCCTGCGATTCGGCGACCGCGGCCCGGCCCCGGCGGGAATCGATCCCGGCGAGCTCCGGGGCCGGGACTTCCTCGCGGGATCGCCACGCCTGGTACTTGCCCGCCCGGGCCAGGGCCCGGACCGCGGCCTCGGGATACCGGTAGGAGGGGACGCCTCCCCCCTCCAGGGTCCGCAGCGCCTCGGGAACTCCGTGGCTGCCCAGGAAGCAGGTCACCACCGGGATCCCGGACCCCTTCGAGCCCTCCACGATCCGCTTGGCGACCTCCCCGGTCCGGGACGCGATGGGCGGGACGAAGAGGACGAGCAGGGCATCCAGCTCGCCGCTCCCCAGCAGTACCGAGAGGGCGCCCTGGAACTGGTCGGGTCCCGCGCCCGCGATCATGTCCACCGGATTGGCGGTGGAAGCCTCGCGGGGCAGGATCCGTCCCAACGCGGCCCGGGTCCGCTCGGACAGGGCCGGCACCTGCAGGCCGACCGCCTCGGCGGCGTCGGCGGCCAGGATCCCGGGACCGCCGGCATTGGTGAGGATCCCGAGACGCTTCCCGCAAGGCAGGGGTTGGTTCTCGAGCACCATCGCCATATCGAAGAGCTCCTCGACGGTGTCGACCCGGATCACGCCCGCCTGGTGGAGCAGGGCCTCGGAGGCCCTCTCCCCTCCGGCCAGCGAGCCGGTGTGACTGCGGGCCGCCTTGGCCCCCGAGACGGTCCGCCCGCCCTTCACCGCCACGATCGGGATCCGCCGACCCACCTCCCGGGCCAGGACCGAGAAGCGCTTGGGATCCCCGAAGCTCTCCATGTAGAGCAGGATCACCTGGGTCCGCGGATCCCCGTTCCAGTGCTCGAGCAGCTCGTCGAGACCGAAGTCGACCCGGTTCCCGATGCTCACGAAGCTCGAGATCCCGATCCCGAGCTCGCGGGCATGGTCGAGGATGGCGACCCCCAGGGCGCCCGACTGGCTGGCGAAGGCCACCCTCCCCTCCGGCGGGTAGTGGGGAGCGAAGGTGGCGTTCAGGCGAACCTCAGGATCGGTGTTCACGATTCCGAGGCAGTTGGGCCCCACCATGCGCATGCCGTAGTGCTCGATCACCCGGCGGAGCTCTTCCTGGCGCTCGAGTCCCTCGCCCCCGACCTCCCCGAACCCGGCGGTGATGACCACCAGGCCCTTCACGCCCTTCTCGCCGGCCTGCCGGGCCGCCTTGGCGACCTCGCCGGGAGGCACCGTGAGCACCGCCAGGTCGACGTCCCCGGGGATCTCGTCCAGCGACCGGTAGGCCCGCACCGAACGGACATGGTCGGCCACCGGGTTCACCGGATACACCGGGCCGCGGAAGCCGGCTTCGAGCAGGTTGCGGAAGACCTCGTGCCCGATCGCCCCCGGGGTACGCGAGGCCCCCACGACCGCCACCGAACGCGGCGAGAGCAGGACTCCCAGCGAGCGACGCCGGGTCACGGCAATCAGACCTCGACCCGGCTGACTCCGTCGAGAGGCACCGGACGCTCCTCGCCGGGGGCCGGCCGGTATCCGATCTCCTCGTCGCTCAGGTAGCAGGCCGGATCCTCGGCCCAGCGATCCCCGTAGTAGTGCTGGGCCCGCACCCGGAGCGACCCGCCGCACATGGAGAGGTAGCGGCACGCCCCGCAACGGCCCTTGAGAAGGGGCAGACGGTCCCGGAACTGGGCCAGCAGGGAGTTGGTCTCGTCTTCCCAGATCTCGCTGAACGGGCGCTGCTTCACGTTCCCCAGCGACTCGTGCATCGAGAACTGGTCGACATGGACCTCGCCCAGGGGATCGATGTCGGAGACCCCGACGCCCGAGGAGTTGGCCCCGCCGCCGTTCCACTCGAGCATCCGCCGGACCTTCTCGGCCTGCTCGGTCTGCCCCTCCTCGAGGAGCTTCAGGTAGATGTAGACGCCGTCGGTGTGGTTGTCGACGGTCATGATGTCCTTGCCCAGGCCCCGTCGGTCGAGGTCGCGGGTCCAGGCCATGATCCGATCGACCGCCGCCCTGGTCTCCTCCGGGGTGCAGTCGTCCGAGGACAGACCCCTCCCCCGCCCGGCGTAGGCCAGGTGGTAGAAGCAGACCCGCTCCAGGCCTTCCTCCTCCACGAACCGGAAGATGTCGTCCAGCGCCGTCACGTTGTGGCGGGTCAGGGTCATGCGCAGGGAGATCTTGATCCCGTTGCGCTTGCAGGCCCGGATGCCCGCAACGGCCCGGTCGTAGGCCCAGGGCTTGCCCCGGAACTCGTTGTTGGTCTCGCCGATCCCGTCGAGGCTGGCGCCCACGTAGATGACGCCGATCTCCTTGAGCCGCTTGGCCACCGCATCGGTGATCAGGGTGGCGTTGGTCGAGACCACCACCCGGAGACCGCCCTTGGAGAGGTGGGAGGCGAGCTCCCAGAAGAGCGGATGGGTCAGGGGCTCCCCGCCGGAGAGGAGCACGGCCGGTACCCGGTACCCGATGAGGTCGTCTGCGACCGCGAACAGCTGGGCACGGTCGAGCTCCCCGGAGTACTTCTTCTCCTCGGAGTCGGTGTAGCAGTGGATGCAGCGCAGGTTGCAGGTCCGGGTCAGGTTCCAGACCACCACCGGCTTGCGGCGACGCGCCGACTCCTCGACCTCGTGCGGGTTGTGGACCCCGTGGTCGGGGTGGACCCCGTAGCGAAGGCCGTCGTGGGTCTGGGAGCGGGCCGTGTAGAGCTTGCTGACCGAGATCATGCGGTCCTCCGAATGCCCAGGGCGCACGGGAAATCTACCACAGGCTCCCCGGGATCCGGGCTGGTACTCTGGCCCCGATCCGACTCCGGGTCCAGACCCGGACCAACGAGGAGGCCGCCTTGGTCCGCTGCCGATTCCGACCGTTTCGCTCCCTCTGGCTCGGGGCCCTGGCCCTGGCCTGGGCCGCCAGCCTGTCGGCCCGGCCCAAGCTCCAGGCGGTGTTCTCCCCCGACGGGGGCTTCCACCCCGAGAACCGCAAGCCGGTGCGCCTCTCCGACGGCTCGGAGGTCCCGCCCAACCTGAACGTGGTGGCAGACGACATGATCCGGGGAGTCCGCTCGGGCGGCCGGATCGAGATCGCCATGTACGCCTTCTCCGACATGAAGGCCCTGGCCAGCCTGGTCGAGCGGGCCAGGGACGGCGTGGCGATCCGCATGGTCCTCGACGCCTGCGCCGAATGGACCGTCGACCTGAGGAGCATGGTCTTCAAGGAACTGGAGAAGCAGAGCAAGGAGGCCGCCACCGACGGCGTCCCCTTCGACGTCCAGGTCAAGACCATCCCCTGCTCCCGGTTCGTGGCGTACGGGAGGTCGAAGGTCCTCGAACCGGCGGCCGGCGAGGAGTCCGGCAAGGAGATCGTCGGGACCATGCACGAGAAGTTCGGGGTGTTCTTCGAGCCCCGCCGCAAACAGCCTTCCCACGCCTTCGCCGGGTCCTCGAATTTCGCCAAGGCCGCCGCCACGCTCTACGCCGAGAACCGGACCTTCTTCCGGGACGACCCGGTGGCCGCCGCCCAGCTCCACGAGGAGTTCCAGCGCCTCTGGAAGTACTGGTCGGACTGCGCCTTCGGGACCTGCGAGGAAATCGGCGCCATCCGTGACGTGGAGGCCGGCCCCCGGGACACCCGCATGATCTTCAATGGCGAACCCTTCCAGGGGGGAGACCCGCTCGATCCGGCCAAGGTGAAGCATTGGCGCCGGATCGACCGGGCCATCGAGGACGTGATCGACCGCATGGCCCCGACCGGAACGCTCGATTTCGCCATGTTCTCGTTCACCCACTGGCACCTCATGCAGAAGCTGCTCGCCCAGGCCCAGAAGCACCCCAAGGCCAGGATCCGGGTGATGCTCGACCTCTCGATGCTGGCCAGCGACAACCCCGACCGGCCCGGGGTGCTCGGTCCCCGCATGGAGAAGGAGGCCAAGGACCGGGGGCTCAAGAACTTCGAGGTCCGCTACAAGTGGCGATCCAATGCCCATGCCTGGGACCCCGAGAACCCCAAGGTCCCGCCCGGCCTCTACCACTTCAAGAGCTACCTCCTGCACCACAAGTTCGTGCTCGTCGACGGAGCCGTCCTGGCCAACGGCAGCTACAACTGGTCGGGAGGCGCCGAGCGCCGCAACCTCGAGAACATCCAGATCTTCGATTCCACCCGCAACGCAGCCCATGCCCCGGTCGTCGAGGGATTCGCCCGGGAGTTCGAGGCCCTCTGGAACGCCGCCGACCCCGAGGACCCGAAGCTCGCCGACACCCTGCGCCCCAACCCCCAGGTAGTGCGCGGCGAGCAGGGTCGCCTGCTCCAACAGCGGATCGTGGCGGCGCTCTTCCTGAAGGGTGCCAAGGTCATCATGGCCGAGTTCGACAAGCTGGCGGTCAAGGGCGAGGACGCCATCCGGGCCACCGACAAGAGCCTGACGATCGACGCCCTGGCCAAGGCCACCAAGCTCCCGATCGGGCAGGTCCGCCAGGTGGTGGAAGCCCTCCGGGCCGCCACCATGCTCCGCAAGGTGGGGAAGTCGGGCTACGCCCTGGCCGACTGACCTCCGGACCAGCCCAGGCCCCCGCAGCGCCTCCCCCCGGTCGACGGGACAGGAGCGGACGCGCTTTCGCGACACTTGTGCCCCTGCTTCCTCCCGGTCTTCTTCGCCTCCCGGACTCCGATCCCGCCGATGACCGGGACAAGGATGAGGTGGATCCTCGGCCGGGCCGCGGACCCTTCCTCCTCAACGACAAGAGGGCTCGCGACGAGGCCTAGGGCCGCGACGGGCCGGAGCACCCGGGAGGGTAGGGATGTCTGTCGGAAACCGAAGCGTGGCGGCCTGCCTCGCGCTCCTGGTGAGCGCGTCGGCAGGATGGACCGCCGACATGTTCTCGGACGTGCCGCGAGGACACTGGGCCTACGACGCCATCGGGCGCGCCGTGGACGCCGGGGTCCTCGAGGGCGTCGACGGGAAGTTCATGGGCCAGAAGCTGATCACCCGCCACCAGATGGCGGTGATCGTCGCCAAGCTGCTGGATCGCATGGAGAAGGGCGGGGCGACCATGGCGACCAAGATGCAGCCCCGCGACGTCGCCAACCTCGAGGCCCTGACGATCGAGTTCGCCGACGAACTGGCCCTGATGAACGTCAAGGTCAGCTCGCTCGAGGACGCCTTCGTCGAGCTCAAGAACTCGGTCGAGGCCCTCAAGGCGGGCCGGGTGGTGGAGGACCATCCCCACGGTCCCACCACCCAGTTCCGGGGGCTCCTCGCCGTCGGCCTGGTCTCCACCGACAACCTGACCCCGCCGGGCGCGACTCCTGCCCTCACCAGGTTCGCGGGCACCCCGAGCGACCTCTTCTTCACGGTTCCCCAGGCGTCGCTCTCGCTGGACATGGACCTCGGACAGGGCGTGGGCACCCACGTCCAGTTCGACTACGCCTCGGATGCCCCGGCCGGCGCAGCCGCAGCCGCGGTCCAGCTGAACGAGGCCTTCGTCACCTGGGACAACGGTCCCGGACCACTGGGCCTCAAGATCGGGCTCATGGCGCTCCCGTTCCAGAGCTGGGAGTACAACGGCCCGCAGCGGACCCTGATGGACTCGATCACCCCCTCGGGGATCAACCGCTACTGGGAGGCACACCGGGTGGTGGGCCTCGAGGCGCAGAAGTCCGTGAACCAGACCGCCGATTCCTGGCGCTGGCGTGCCGGGCTCTTCACCCAGAACGACAACACCGGCATCATCGGCGGCGGCCCGGCAGGCCGGTTCTACGGCCCCCTCCTGGCGACCTACAGCGATGCGCCGGTGAGCGGTTCCGGGACCACCGCCTTCGACAACTCGCCCGGCTACTACTTCGACCTCGAGTCGGGGAGCACCGGGCGGTTCGGATGGCGCCTCGGCTACTTCGACGTCGGCGGCGACAACGGGGCCACCGCACCCAACTTCGCCTCCAACGACGCCAGCGCCTTCCAGCTCGGCGGCTGGTTGCGCGGGGCCTCCTACATGGCCAAGGTACAGGCCCTGTTCGGCTCCGAGGACTTCGGGGCCGGCGCTACCAACTCGGACGACTGGACCGCCGCCAGCTTCTCGTTCCGCTACGACTGGCGGGAAGGTCGGAGCTTCTTCCTTCGCTACGACAGCTTCGACATCGACAACCAGGGAGCCGGCACCGGCGACTTCCCCACCGGTGACCGGGCCGGGAACGCCCTGACCCTGGCCTACAACCACCAGGTCACGGACACCTCGCTGTTCCAGTTCGAGTACCTGGATCCCAGCGAGGACACCGCGGCGGGCACCTCGGACGTGAACGACACCTTGATCCAGGCCCGCTACAAGGTGTGGTGGTAGGCCCTCTCCCCCGTTCCAAGACATCCCCGGACGACCCCGCCCACGGGCGGGGTCGTCCGCGTCCCGGCGACCGACGCCCTCCCCGGACGGGCCCAGGTCACTTGGAGGAGGCGAGCTCCGCGTCGAGGCCGAGCACCAGCCATCCGCTGGGAGGGCTCTCCTGCCCGTGGAAGCCGACCAGGACGGCGCGGGCCCGGGCCACTCCGGTCCTGGGCAGTGCGATGCCGCCCCGGCAGGGATCGGTCGAGATCCACAGCCGGTGCCAGACACCCCGCAGGGGATGGGGAGCCACGTCGACGGTCCCGAGGCTGGTCCAGCGCATGACGCACTCGACCTCGCAGCCCTCGAGCTCCTCGGGGGTCTCGGCCACCTCGGCTTCCACCCGGACCCAGGCGACCCCATCGGGGATGATGCCCTCGAGGAAGATCGGAGGATGCCCGAGCGACGCTCCGGGGACCTTGCCGATCTTCAGGCGAGGCGGCCGGCTCCAGGACCCGGCCCAGGCCGAGCCCCCGGGCAGCTTCCAGGTCCCGTCCAGGTCCTCGAGTTCCCTCGGCGAAAGGCTGACCCGATAGCGCCCCCGGGGCCGCAGGGGCGACCCCGATCGGAACACCAGCAGGCGGGAGTGGGCTTCGACCACTTCCCTCTCGGGCACCCTTCGCATGGCTACTGGACTCCCGCCCCTGGCCGGCGCCACCTCGAGTTCCAGTTCGTCGGCCATCGCCGCCCGAGCCTCGGGATCGCCACCCGAGAGGCGGAGCGCCATCAGTCCCGCATGGGAACGATCCGGAGGCAGCACCCACTCGCCAACCACCGGGCCGCAGGCGGGAAGTTCCGCTCCAGAGGCCGCGACCAGGCAGGTGCCGAGCGTGGCGCCCAGACATGCGAAACGACGGACCCGGGATCGATGGAACATGGAGTCCCGGAACCTAGCACCGGCAGCCCGGGCGCGCAACGGAACCGTCGGCCCGTCAGCGGGGAAGCTCTCCGCCCCGGACCGCGCACCCGGCCACCGCTTCCTCCACCAGCTCGATCAGCCGCGCCACATGGCGGTCCCGGGTCCAGGTCTGCCCGATCGAGACCCGCAGCGCCAGGCGCCCCTCCAGCCTGGTATGGGTCAGGTACGCCTCCCCGCTGGCCCGGATCCGGTCGAGGATCTCCCGGTTGGTCCTCTCCAGCGTCGCCTCGTCGTCGAGGCCAGGGGGGTGCCATCGGAAACAGATCGTCTGGAACGGGACCGGAGCCAGCTTCTCGAGGTCGGGACGCCCGTCCACGAAGCTCTCGAAGCGCCGTGCCAACGCCAGATGGGCACGCAGCTGGGCACGCAGCCCGGAGAGCCCGTGGTAGCGGAGGACGAACCAGAGCTTGAGCGACCGGAAGCGGCGGCCCAGGGCGATCCCCCAGTCCTTGAAGTGGGTCACCGCCCCGTCGGTCCCGGTGCGCAGGTACTCCGGATGCGCCCCGAAGGTCTCCTGCAGCGCGAGCGGGTCGCGGACGAAGTAGGCCGAGCAATCGAAGTTGGTGAACAGCCACTTGTGGGGGTTCAGCACCAGGCTGTCCACCCGGTCGATGCCCTGGAAGTGCTGGGCCAGCTCGGGGAGGATGGCGGCGGAACCGGCCAGGGCCGCGTCCACGTGGAGCCAGAGACGGTAGCGGGCGGCGACCTCGGCCAGCGACGCGATCGGGTCGACCGCGGTCGAGCTGGTGGTGCCGATGGTGGCGACCACCGCGCAGGGGACACTTCCGGCAGAGAGGTCCTCCTCGATCCGCGTCTCCAGGGCGTCCGGGCGCATGGCGCGCGCGGAGTCCACGGCCACCAGACGCACGCCGTCGTCGCCGAAGCCGGCGATCCTGGCCGCCTTGGCCACCGAGGAATGGGCCTCGGAGCTGGTGTAGACCGTCAGGCGGCCGCCACCTGCGAGACCCTGGCGGTTCCCGCCTCCCCGCGTGCTCCGCTCCCGGGCGGTGAGCAGTGCGACCAGGGTACTGACGCTGGCGGTGTCCTGGATCACGCCTCGGAATTCGCCGGGGAGTCCGATGGCCTGGCGCAGCCAGTCCATCACCGTGATCTCCAGCTCGGTCGAGGCCGGGCAGGTCTCCCAAAGCATGCCGTTGGTGTTGAGACCGGCCGAGACCAGCTCGCCCAGGATCCCCGGACCCGAGGCGTTGGACGGGAAGTAGGCGAAGAACCCGGGATGGCTCCAATGGGTGACTCCGGGCAGGATCACCCGGTCGAGATCGGCGAGGACCGCCTCGAAGTCCTCGCCGTCCTCGGGCGGCGACGCGGGAAGCTCGGCCCGGATGGCCCCCGGCTCGACCCGGGAGAGCACCGGGAGGGTCTCGACCCTTTCCATGTAGGCGGCGATCCACTCGATCAACCGGTGCCCGTGCTTCCGGAACTCGTCGGGGGACATGGGACGATCGTGGTTCATTCGATCAGTCTAGTACCCTCGGCCCCATGGAACCGTCGGCCCCCGCGCACTCCCTCCAATCGGAGCTGATGAGGCTGACGGCGCTCCTCTCCCCTTTCGGGCTCGATCACCTCGCAGCCCTCAGGGTGGGGACCTACAACGCTTCGGTCGAGCCGGAATGGCGACTCCCCGATCTCGGAGACCCCGACCATGCCGTGGTCGCGGTCGGATCGTCCCGGGCCCTGTGGCCCGCCTTCCTGGCCGAACTCCGACGCCGCCCCGGGCGCCTCGACGGCCCCGACCCGCTCGACACCTGGCTGGCCGAGACCGTGGGCGCAGCCGCCGATCGACTCGGGATCGCCCACGAACTCCGGCTCTCCCACGAGGCCCCTCCCCGGCGCTTCGCGGCCCAGCGCCTCGCCCACCTGGCGGGTCTCGCCCACCTTGGCCCGGCCCATCTCTCGATCCATCCGGAGCTCGGTCCCTGGATCGCGATCCGAGCCGCGCTGGTCCTGGCCGTGCCCGGGCCGGAGGCGCCGCCGGCCGCGCCCGATCCATGTACTCCCTGCTCCCGACCCTGCCTCGACCGGCTGGCGGAGGCAACCTCCTCGACCCACCCTCCCGGATCCCGGGAGGTCCGCGCCCGGTGGCGGGACTGGCTGGCGGTACGGGACGCCTGTCCGATCGGAGTGCCGAACCGGTACCCGGACCGACAGATCGCCTACCACTACACCGGGGACAGGGATCGACTGCGCGACGCCCTCGAGGACGACGCCAGCTGAGAGACTGGGACCCAGCCCCGGGGAGCGGCCCCGCCCGGATCCCGATGGAGCCGGATCCCCCGGGTCGCCAGCGCCGGCAGCACTCCCCCGAGCCAGGACCAGGGCTCGCGCCAGACCCCCGGAGCCGGCGGGGAGCGGTCCCGGGCCAGGGCCTCGGCGGCCAGGGCCGCAGGCATCACGGCGGTGAGGTGCGAGTCCCGGCCTCCTCCCAGGAGTGCGAGACGCGCCTCCCGGCCTTCCCCGTCCTCGATCCGGTAGCCGATCGCCCCCTCGCGTGCCCCCAGGACGCGTACCAACGGCAGGAACCAGGGTGCGACCGTGGCCGCCCCCGGCAGGGGCCCCACCGCGCCGAGCAGTCGATCGAATCCGTCGGACCGGGAAGTGGCCCGCATGGTCACGGTGTCGATCCCCGGGAAGAACCGGGGAATCAGGACCGAATCGGCCGTCTCGAAGAGGCGCCCGGTCACCGGACCCACCGGATCCGGGAAGCCGAAGCCGCGCGGTGAGGACCAGCCGCGGACCCGGGTGAGCCGTCCACCCTGGTGTACCGCGATCGGCGACGCCACCGAACCGAGCAGCGAGAGCCCGGTCCCGGTCCTGGCCGTGTAGGCGGTCGCAGGGGCCAGCCAGGTCTCGAAGCGGTGCGGAGAACCGAGACCGGCAGCCTCGAGCACCGCCAAGGACACCGCACTCACGGTGCTCGCCGCCGGGAGCAGCACCCGGCCCCGGGCGGCGGCCTCGCGATCGAAGGCCAGCAGGCGCCCCACATGGGCCACCGAGTCCGCCAGGTCGATCAGGTCGAAGCCGATCCGGAGTGCCGCTTCCGCCAGGCAGGCGCTCCTCGCCTGGAAGGGCCCGCAGGCGTCCACCACCACGTCCCCGGGCCGGAGCACCGCCGCGATCAACCCGGGATCCTCGACATCGAGAACCAGGTCGGCGGCCCCGATACCGCGGGCCGCGGTCCGACAGGCCACGCCCCGGCTCCCGAGCAGACCGGCCACCTCGCTGCCGAAGAGGCCCCGGGCTCCCGCCACCACCACTCGCCTCATGCCAGCTCGGACTCCAGGCGCCAGCAGAAGCCCGTGAAGCCGGCGAGCATCGCCGCGGTCGAAACCGCCATGGCCCCGGTAGGTCCCGAGAGACCGGCCGCCGCCAGCCCGAGACCTCCGGCCCACCCGGTCCACGCCAGGACCCGCGAGGTCGACGACAGGCCCGGCGTGAGCCGGGTCATCCCGATGCAGGCCACCGTGTAGAGGCCGTTGGCCACGGTGGCGCTGGCCACCGTCGCCCAGGGTGCGATCTCCGGCATGGCCTCGGGATACCAGCCGATGTAGAGCGAATCCATGAAGAGGTCGACCAGCAGGCCCGCAGCGGCCACCAGGAAGGCCATCTGGGCTGCGCCCTGGCGCGCCAGGCGAGCCCCCCACCAGGCCAGGCAGCCCATCAGGCTGAGGGCGGCGAGCATCCAGACCGACCAACCGAGCACCCAGGCGAACCGGTGCTCCGCCACGAAGGCCATGCGCTCCGGGATCGAGGGGACCATCTCGGTCCCGCCCTGCATGGCGACCAGCAGCAGACCGGCAGCCGCCACATGGATCCCGGCACAGATCCGGGGAGCGTGGGCGCACAGCCGGTCGGCAACCCTCGTGCCTTCGAGCAGGAAGAGTCCGAAGGGGATCCACCAGAGCACATCGTTGAAGGTGTTGAGCAGGATCGCCCGGCTCGACCACTCCCCGGTGGCGATCCCCCCGACCATGCCGATCGGACCGAGCACCTTGCCGAGCAGGCCGATGGCGATCAAGGGGCGGGCCCTGGAGAGGTCCCAGGCGGAGAGCAGGTAGAGGAGCCCGTAGACGCCCACGATCATGCCGATGCAAGCGAAGAGCGACGGGTAGTTGGGGATCGGCTGCCGGGTGGCCACGAAGAAGGCCGAGGGGAAGAGGCCGGCGGCGACCCCGAACCCGAGGTTGTAGAGACCGGCGAGGACGAAGACCAGGCGGTACCAGGAAGCCCGCACGGGGTCGAGGGCTGGGGTTTCGAGGAGGTTCACGCCGGCATCGAGCCAGAACCAGGGACCCGGAGCAAGCGGACGATCCTTGCGCGGGACCGAGCGACGACGTGTCGAGGCCGGAAGACTTCCGGCCACGGGGATCTCGCAGGTTGGCAACTCAGTTGTCATTCTCCGCGACACGATCCCCGAGGAGGCGGCGATGACCGCGACGATCCTGGTCCTCATCCTCTCGATCCTGGTGCTCGGACTCGGGACCCGCCTGGCCCGCGGCGCCCTGGAAGCCAGCGACCACCTTCCGCTGCCTTCCGGCGACCTGCCCCCAGTCACCGTGGTGAAGCCCGTCTACCGGGTCGACGCCTGGAGCCGCGAAGCCTTCCTCTCCTGGATCGAGCAGGACTACCCCGGCGAGGTCCAGCTCGTCTTCTCGCTCCAGGATCCCGAGGACCCGGCGCTCGCCCTGCTCGAGGAACTGAGCCCGGGGCGCTCCTTCGAGGTGCTCGTGAATCCGATCCGCCCCGGCTACGGGGGCAAGACCTCGAATCTCTGGCACGGGGTCGAGGTCGCCCGGCATCCACTCCTGGTCTTCTCCGACGCCGACATCGTGGCGCCCCCGACGGCGCTTCGCGCCCTGGTCGGTCGCCTGCAAGCAGGCAACGACGTGGTCGCCTGTCCGGTCCGCACCCACCGGGCCGGGAACCTATGGGCCCGGCTCTACGCCTTCGCCTGGAACGCCGGACTCCTGGGGGTGGCCACCCCGGCCCTGCACCATCGCTTGGGGGTCTGGCTCCCCGGGGGCACCGTAGGCCTCACCCGCGCTGCCCTGGACCGCCTCGGCGGCATCGAAGCCCTGGCGGCCTGGGTCGCCGAGGACGTGGCCATGTCCCGGCTCGCCAAGGACCTCGGGTTCCGGGTCGACATGGGTCCGGCGGTCTCCTCCCCGATGGGAGCGATGGACTTCCGGGCCTTCCTCCACAAGCTGGAACGCGGGCATCTCATGCACCTGCTCGAGTCCCGGCGCTCGGGGGCCGCCTACCTGCTGGGGATGGGCGCCGCCCACCTGGCCCCGCTGGTGGCCGTCACCGGGTCGCTGGTGGCGATCGCCTCGGCCCTGACGAGCCTCGAAGCGACTCCTCCCGTGTGGGCCACCGCGGCCTACCTGGGCTTGATCCTGGTCGGGTTCCGGGCCATGGCGGCCGGCCGGTTCGAAGCCCTGGCGACGGGCCGGGAACGGATGGCCTGGGACCTCCTGGTCCTCGACTTCTTCGCCCTCGCCACCATGCCGCTCGCCCTGGTCCGCCGCAAGGTCACCTGGGGCGGCGTGACCTGGAAGGTCGGACGGGGCGGCCGGATGCAGGCGGCGGGTTGACCCGGGACCGGAACCCGGCCCGTCGGCTCTCAGCGCCGTCTGGCCAACCGGGCCTCCCGGAGCCGATCGGCCCGCCGGAGCAGCTCGCCGGCCTCCCGGGCCCGGTCCATCGCCTCGAGGACCAGTCCCAGGTTGGCGCACGCCGACTCGACCCGGGGATGATCGGGACCGAAGCTCGCCTCGCAGATCTCCAGCGCCCTCCGGTAGAGGGCCTCGGCCTCCTCCAGGCGGTCCTTCGAGCGGTACAACCCGGCGAGGTTCGAGAGGCAGGTGGCGACCTCGGGGTGCGAGGGCCCGAGGCTCCGCTCCCATCCCGCCAGCACCTGGAGCAGCAGCTTCTCGGCGTGCTCGAAGCGGCCCCGTTCCTGGTGGACCCGGGCCAGGTTGTTCAGCACCAGGCCCACCTCCGGGTGATCCGGACCGGCTCCCGTGCGCTGCAGGACCAGGGCGCGTTCCAGGAACTTCTCGGCGTCGTCGACCGACCCGAGCGCCAGGGCCAGCTCGCCCAGGTTGGCGAGGACCGGGGCCAACCGCGGATGTTCCGGCCCCAGCGCCTTCTGCCGGATCTCGAGCGCCCGGCGGAAGAAGTCCCGGGCCTTCTCGGGCTGCTCGTCGAAGCGGTAGAGCACCCCCAGGCTGTTCAGGACCTCGGCCACCTCGAGATGGTCCTGGCCCTGGGTCTCGAGACGGATCCGCAGGGCCTCCGTCAGCGCTTCCTCGGCCTCGACCGGACGCGCCAGCTCGCGCAGCGTCGCCCCCAGGGCGTGGTAGGCCTCGGCCACCTGCAGGTGGTCGAGCCCTCGCGAGGTCTCCAGGCAGGGGATCGCCTCCCGGAGCAGGCGTTCGGCCTCCGCCGGCTTCCCCTGGCTGCGCCGCAGCCTGGCCAGGGCCACCAGGGTCTCGCCGCGTTCGCCGGACGCCCGGGTCCCCGACCCGCGCGCCAAGGCCACCGCCCGCCCCAGCGAGCGCTCGGCCGACTCCCTGGACCCCGCCTCGAGCTGGGCCAGGCCCAACTCGCGAAGCGCCGCCACCTGGTCGGGATGTCCGCTCCCGTGCAGGCGTTCCACCAGGCCCGCGAGTTCCTCGAAGGCGGGCACAGCGTCCCCGGGGCACCCGTGGCGGCGGGCCGCCACCCCCAGGTTCTCGAGGTAGACCGCGAAGTCCTCCGAGGCGGGACCGAACCCGCGCCGGGCCAGCTCCACCGCCTTGCGGTGCAGTTCCACGGCCTCGTCCCCGGCCCCCCGGGCGCCGGCGCAGAGCGCCAGGCCGTGGGTGACCCGCGCCAGTTGGCGCTCCCGGCCTTCCACGTGGACCCCGAAGATGGCCAGCACTTCGCGGAACTCGGCTTGCGCGGCCGCCATGTCCCCGGCGGCGAGCAGCAGCTCCCCGAGCTTGTCGTGGCTGATGGCCAGATCGCCGTGGCCCGCGAACAGCCGCCGTCGCCGCAGGTCGAGGGAGCGGCGCAGCATCGCCTCGCCGGCCCGGGGGTTCCGCCCCTCGCGGGCCAGGAACTCGCCGAGCCGGTCGAGCGCCTTGGCCAGGGCGATGTGCTGGGTCTCCTCCTGGGGCTCGAGGCAGGCCACCGCTTCCCTGAGAGCCGCCTCGGCCGCCCTGAGGTCGCCCTTCTTCCGGTACAGGGTCCCCAGATTGCCGTGGCTGGTGGCGATGCCCCAGAACCCGGGTCCCAGGGCCAGGGACTGGGAGAGGGCCTCGCCGAGCAGGACTTCGGCCCGGGCGAGGTCGCCGCTCTCGAGGGCCTGCACGCCGGACCGGCTGGTGGCCATCCAAGTCTCGTAGGTAGCAGGCGCGCTCATCGCCCGGGATCTTACTTCCCACGAACGATCCCGGCCAGGAATCGACGCCTCGAGGCCCGCGGCCGGGACCGGGACCGGGACCGGGGCCACCATCCGGGTCCCCCGTCAGGCCAGGAGCCTACGGGACCGGTGCCAGCCCGTCGTCCTCGGACCGCCTCCGGGTCCGCGGGAAGGGCGGCAGGTTCCGGCCCCGACCGGCGCAGGCGTAGGTGGCGCAGCCTTCCACCCAGGTCCAGCAATCCTGGTGGAGCCTCGACTCGCAGATCGGGCAGTCCCGGAGCGGGTCGGCCAGCGGGTCGCCGCACACTCCGCACACGCCGGGAGCAGCGACCGGGGCCTCCCGGACCGCGCCGACGGGATCGGCCGCGGCCCGGCCCGTGACCTCACCGGGAGGTCGCCGACCCGCCGCCCCCGTCCCCTGCGCCCCCGTCGGACGGGGAACCCACAGCGGTCTCGCCCGGGGCAGGCTGGCCTCGAGCTCCCGAGCCAATTCCCCGGGCAGGTGCAACTCGAGGCCTGCGCCGCGCACCCCCCCCAGCGTGAAGCGTCCGGCCAGCAACACTCGTTCGATCCCCAGACCCGGCGGTGCCCGGTAGGCTTCCGAGCGCGGTCCGGCCGGACCGGTCCCGGGAGGGGCCAGTCCCTCGAAGGCGCCCAGGGCCAGTTCGTCACGGAGGACGGGGCCCTCCTCGAGGGCATCGAGATGATCGGTCAACGAGGCGTCCTCCCCCAGGACCGGGCTGTGCTCCAGACGGAGCACACCGGCCTCGATCCGGCCGCGCACCAGGCAGCCGATCGGTTCCCGGCCCGACACCGGCAGGATCCCGCCGAGGGTGAAGAGGTACCAGTCCCCCGGCCCGGCACCGACCACGGATCCGACCGCTTCCACGGCCTCCCGGACCTCCCGCCGGACCACCGAGCGCACACCTTCGTTGCGTTCGTTGGCGAGGCGGAGGTGGAGCTGGAGCGGGTCGTCCCCGGCCCCTCCCCGGCAGGTGGGCACCAGGACGCCGTAACGGATCTCGGGATGGTCCAGGAGCACCGGGAACTCGAGGATCCGCTCCCCGGTTCCCTGCCGCGCCCCGGAGTCGTAGCCCAGGGCCCGGCCCCGATCGGCCACGAACAGGGTGTGAGGTCCCAGGCTGGAGACGCCTCCCCCGGTGAGTCCGCAGGGGAGCGCGGCCAGGATCCGGCGCCCCTCCATCCGGGCGCGCACCGATGCGGGCGCGCGCACCCTCGATCCGGGGGATTCCGCCATGGAGCCTCCGACCAAGCCGCCGATCGGGTAGCATCTTAGCCCCGGATTCGCCCATGGCAAGCCCCCTCCGCATCATCGACGTCCACCCGCCCTCGCCCCGGCGGGAGCTCGCGGGCGTGCTGCTGGCGATCCTGGCCGTGCTGGCGACCGGCTACCGGCTGGTCCGGGCCTCGCCCTCGACCCGTTCTCCCGGGGACGGACCCGCTCTCGCCTCCTGGCAACGACCGCTCTCCTCGTTGGCCGGCTCGTCGGCCCGGGTGGTCCGGGACCTGGTCGCTTCGGTCGACGAGGTGGGAAGGCTGGAAGCCGCGCGTTCCGACTGGCCGGACCCGGGGACCCTGGCGGGGGAGTTCGTTCCCCCCTTCGATGGCGATCCCGGGATCGCCTGGAGACTCGACGGCTACGGTCCCGCCGCCTCCTACCTGGGAATCCCTCGCCTGCCCGGCGCCCCCGGGTGGCTGCTCGACGTCCAGAAGGGCCTGCCCCCGTCCCGCGATCCCTCCCACCTCCAGGTCCCCGGCCCCGGGCACAGGGTGCTGGTCGACGGCAGCATCTACCACTACCGGATCTGGCTCCGGGAGGACCCGCCCCCGGAGTTCGGGTTCCCCGGCCAGCCCGCCATCGAGGGCTGGCTCGAGATCCTGCCCGATCTCCCCGGGTCGTCCTCGTGAGGCGCGGCGCGGCGTTCCTGCTGGCGATGGGTCTCGCAGGCCTGGTGCCGGGTTCGCTGGCGGCCCGCCCTCCCCGCATCGGGACCTCGACCCCGGCCTACTACTCCTGGGTCTCGGTCCTGCTCGCCGGGGTCCCGGCCGAGGTGGTCCCGCTGCTCCCCGACGGCGCCGACCTCCACGGCTACCAGCCCAAGCCCGAGGACGTGGCCGCCCTCGCCGGGCTCGACCTGCTGGTGGCCAACGGTCTGGGTCACGACGCCTACCTGGAACCCATGCTCCGGGCCATCGCGCCCCGTCGCCCGCCGACCGTGGATCTCCATCGAGGCGTCCCCCTGATCCCGCTCCCGGGCGCCACCGGTGCCGGGCCCGGCGCCGCCAACCCGCACTCCTTCCTGGCGCTGACGGCCGCGGTGCAGCAGATCCACAACCTGGCGGGCGACCTGGTGAAGCTGGTGCCGGAGCACGCCGAGGTCGTGGCAGGGAACCTCCGGGACTTCTCCCGCAGGCTCCGCCGGCTGCGCAGCGAGACGGTCGCCCGGCTGGCCGACGCACCCTCGTTGACGATCGCCACCGTGCACGACGGCTACGGCTACCTCTTCCAGGAGCTCGGCCTCGAGGTGGCGCTGGTGCTCCAGCCCCGCCATGGCATCGAGCCCTCGGCGCGAGAGATGGCCGACCTCCGCGATCGTCTGGGGTCGGTGGCGGTCCTGTTCGTGGAGGCCGAGGCGCCCCGGGGATGGGTCGACAACCTGGCCCGCGAGGCGGGGGTCCGGACCCGGGGCCTGCACCACCTGTCCCGAGGGGCTCCCCGGCCCGACGGCTTCGAGCTCGCCATGAAGGCGAACTGCGACGCCATCGTGGCGGGTCTCCTGGAACCGGACCGGGCCCCGTGAGCCCGGTCCCCCTGCTGGCGGTCCGGGACCTGGCGGTGCGTCGGGGTCGGGACGCGGTGGTCGCCGGGATCTCGTTCGAGGTGGCGCCCGGAGAGATCCTGGCGATCACGGGGCCCAACGGCGGAGGCAAGACCTCGCTGGTCCGGGCGGTGCTGGGGGAGATCGAGTTCACCGGCATGATCCGGATCGCCTCCCGCGGCCCGGCGGGCGCCCGGATCGGCTACGTCCCCCAGGTCTTCGACTTCGACCGGACCCTGCCGGTGACCGTATCGGATTTCCTGGCCCTCCCGCTCCAGACCTTCCCGAGCTGGCTCCGTCTGGCCCGCTCCTGCGCAATCCGCATCGAGGAAGTCCTCGGCCGGGTCGATCTGCCCGGCCACGCCGACCGCTCCCTGGGCGACCTCTCGGGCGGCGAGCTGCAACGGGTGCTGTTCGCCCAGGCCCTGCTCGCCGCCCCCGATCTCCTGCTCCTGGACGAGCCGACCCAGGGGATGGACGCCCCGTCCCGGGCGCGCTTCGAGGCGGAGGTCCTCCGGATGGCGGATGCCGAAGGGATCGGCGTGCTCCTGGTGAGCCACGATCCCGAGCAGATGCGGAGGGTGGCGCGCCGGGTCGCTGTCCTCGACCGGACCCTGGTAGCCCTGGGTGGTGCCGGCGAAGTCCTGGGGGCCGCGGCGTGATCGAATCCCTGGTCGGGGTGATCCTGGAGCTGGCCCGGGCCGGCTGGCTCCCCTCGGCCTTCGCCTACCCCTTCATGGCCCGGGCGGCCCTGGCCGGCCTGCTGCTCGCCCCCCTGCTCGGCACCGTGAGCCCCCTGGTGGTGACCAAACGCCTGGCCTTCCTGAGTTCGGCGCTGGGGCACGCCGCCCTCACGGGGATCGCCCTCGGGGTGCTGCTGGGGGAATCCCCGGACCGGGCCTACGTCGGTCTCCACACCTTCTGCCTGGCCATGGCGCTCGGCATCACCTGGGTCCGCCTCCACTCCCGGCTGGGTCCCGACACCGTGGTCGGGGTGTCGCTCAGCTTCACGCTGGGGCTGGGCGTCTGCCTGCTGGCCCTGGTGACCCGTCGCTTCGACATCCACCAGATCGAGTCGCTGATGTTCGGGAACCTGGTCACCCTCACCGAGGCCGATCTCGGGATGCTGGTCCTCCTCGGCGTCCCTTGCCTCCTGATCCTGCTCTGCTTCTACGACCGGCTCTTCCTGGCCGCCCTCCATCCCTCGCTGGCCCGCACCTGGGGCGTGGCGGTGCACCTGCTCGAGTACGTTTTCATGGTGGTGCTGACGCTGGTGGTGGTGTCGAGCCTCAAGGTGATCGGGTTCCTGCTGGTGGAAGGCCTGGTGGTGGTCCCCGCGGCCGCCAGCCGGAACCTGACCCGCAGCCTCCGGGGCTACGTCCTCGGGAGCGTGCTGATCGCCCTCTTCGCCACCGAGCTCGGCCTCTGGCTCTCGTTCGTCTTCCCGGTGCCCACCGGGGCTGCCATCACGCTGGTGCTGGCGGCCGTCTTCGGGGCGAGCCTGGTGGTGGGTGGCCTGGTCCGGGGGCGGGTGGGCGCGAGCTTCCTGGTGTTGCCTCTGTCGGTGGGCCTGGCGGCGACGTCCGCCGGCCGGGCCGAGGAGACCGTGGCGGTCACTCTCCCGGCGCTCGCCGGCCTGGCTGCTCCCCTGCTCGGTCCGCCGGGCCGGATCCGGCTGGAGCTGGTCTCGGGACCGGGCGTGCGTGGCGGACCGCCGACGATGGCAGAGGACGCGCCGACGCGGCTGGCCCGCTCCGCCGCGGTGTTGACGCTCGGGCACGGTGCTCTGGGCTCGCCGCACGACTCGCTCTTCGGGGTCGCCCGTCGGACCCGCATCCGGGTGGTGGAGCTCGACCCCTCGCGGAGCTGGACCGACGACGACCCTCCCCTGCCCCGGATCGCGTTTCTCACCCCCGGTCCCGGTCCCGGTCGCGGCCCGGGATGCGATGCCCGCCCCGGCATCAACCCGCGCCTCTGGATGGCCCCGACCCTGGCCGGCCGTCTGGCCATGCGTCTGGCCCACGATCTCGCAAGGCTCGATCCTCGGGGAGCCGATTCCTACCGGTCCCGAGCCGAGGCCATGGCGCGCCGGATGGCCGCGATCCGCAACCGGGCACTCTCCCGGTTGATCGAGACGGACGCCCGCCTGGTGGTGCTCGGCGACGAGCTCGACTACCTGCTGGCCGACCTCGACCTGGTGCCGGTCGCCCGCCTCGATCCCGAGGCCTCGCCGCTCGGCCTGATGGCCGAAGCTCGGGCCCGGGGCTGGACCGCTCTCGTCCAGGCGGCGCGAGGACGGCGGGATGCCGAGGTGTCCCGGGCCCTGGCCGCGACCGGGCTGACGGTCGCGGTCCTCGACACCATGGAGGGCCTGACCGTTGGCGGGGCGATCCCGGACTTCGAGGCGGTCCTGGGGCGAGGCATCGAGTCGCTGGTCGGGGGGCTCACCGGCACTTCCGGCGGGCAGGGACCCGCGGAACGATGAACCCTCGGGTACGACCGGCCTGCGCCGTAGCCCTGGCCGCCGTCCTCGCGCTCGGCGCCTGGGCCCACCCCCAGGACACCCACATCGAGCAACTCCGGGCTCCCGTCCGGGCCCGCCTCGAAGCCGCGGTGGCCAGCGATCCGCAGCTCGGGACGACGCTCCAGGGGGAGGGCTTCCGCCCGTTCGAACTCGCCCCGGGGGATGCGTTCCTGGTGATGCCGGCCTGGCGCCCCCCCTTCCTGGTCCGGCTGGAGCGAGGCACCGCCAGGCTGGTTCCGGAGCCGCAGGTCGAGGCCCTCGCCACCCTCCGGATCGCCCCAGCCTCGGGTCCGGATGCGACCGGTAGGCTGGTGATCCGGCTCGAATTGGGGCTCGAGTTCAAGGCTCCCTGGCCGATGCCGGGAACAGCGATGCACGTTCTCGGCCCCCGCGATCTGCCGGCGGTCACCGAGGGTCCCGGTTGGCGACTCGAACGGATGCAGCGCGACGGGGTCTACGCGCTCGCTCCCGGCCCCGGGTTCCGGGGACGCGTCTCCCTGGTCATGGAACGCCGTCTGAGCACCGAGGAACCCGGCCCCCATGATCTGGGTGGGTCGCTGCTCGTCCCTCTCGGCCCGGGAAGTCGGACCCGCTCGAGGATCGAACTCATCCCCCCGGCCGGCGTCGGGTCCCGTGACCAGCGGCTGGTCTGGCACGGAGGGAACACCCGGCCCCTGGAGACGGACCCCGACTCCCCCCTCCCCTCGATCGGCCTCTCCTGGTTCCGTCCGGCGGTGGGCCCCTGGACGGGAACCCTCAGGGAGATCGCCCGGGATCTCTGGACCGACCTGGCCGCCAGCCTTCCCGGCCTGGGCCTCGGCCCGCTCCCGGAGCTGGAGATCGCCGAGGCGGTGCCAGGGACCGGAACCGATGGCTCTTGGCGTCCCGGGCGTCTCCTCCTGTTCCTCGATCCCAGGGGAACCCGGGACGAGAGCGTGGTCGCCCTGGCCCATGGCCTGGCCCACGCGGCGCTGGCCTGTCCCCATGCGGGTCCGCGGCCCGACGACCTGGAGGAGGCCCTCGCCACCGCGGTGGCGGCCTCGGCGTTGGCCCGGCGCGATCGGCGCACCGGGGAGACCTCGGGTCGGAGCCTGGAGAAGACCGTCGCCCTGGCCGTGCGCGGGGCGCGCCCGGAGGACCTGCCGCTCTGCCGCGGCACGCCGGGCGAGTTGCCCCACACCCGGGACGGACTCTCGGCCGGGATCCTGCTGCGCGACGTCCCGGCCGATCCGCGCCGCACCCTGGGGATGTTGCGCCTGGCCGACACTGTCGCCCTGCCGATCCTCGTCGAGGCATGGAAGTCCACCCTGCCGCCTCGGCAGGTGGCGGGACGGACCACCCTGGCGCGCTTCCTGGAGGCCCTCGCGCCCCATCCCGAGGCGGTCCGCCTGGGCCCGCTCCTTGGCGCCAGTCCCGATCCGGAACTCGCCGGACGGGAGGCGTCGGCGCTGCTCGGCGAGCTGGACGATGCGGGCGTGGCACCGGTCCGGTCCGACCCGGCGCGCCCGGGCCCGACTCAGCCGAAGTAGTCCGGCTCGTTCCCCGGTCGCCACTTGATGTTGCAGCCCATCGAGGGGATCTGGGCCGCCTCCTCCACCTGCTTGCCCTGGACCGCCAGGTCGAGGGCCCGGCGCAGGTCGCTCCCGGTCAGCGGGACATCGTTGCGCGGGGTGGAACCATCCAGGCGACCCCGGTAGATCAGCTTCCGGTCGGCGTCGAAGAGGAAGTAGTCGGGAGTGCAGGCCGCCCGGTAGGCCTTGGCGACCTGCTGCGAGGGATCGAAGAGGTAGGGGAAGGGATAGCCTTCGTCGATCATCTTCTCGGGCCGGTCCTCGGGGTACTTCTCGGGGTCGTTCGACTGGATGGCCACGACCCCCAGCCCCCGATCGAAGTACTCCTCCGCAACCCGGATGAGTTCGGCCTTCACGTGCTTCACGAAGGGGCAATGGTTCGAGAGGAAGAGCACCAGGAGCAGCGGCCGGTCCGCGAAGGTGGCGAGCTTGAAGCGAGGTCCCCGCGGATCCGCCAGGTCGAAGTCGGGAGCGGGGGTACCGAGCGGGAGCATGGTCGAAGGCGTGACCGCCATGGCGTGCGTCCTTTCCGCGGGGAGCCGATCGCCCCTGGGCGAAGGTAGCACGGGGTAGGCTTGCCGGCATGGACCGGAGTCCCGCGCCATGAGCCCCCCCGCAGCCGGCGACCCTCGGCTCCTGCCTCCCGGCCTGCTGCGTCGCTACCAGCCGATCGGGCTCCTGGGATCGGGGACCTTCGGCCGGGTGGTGGGCGCGACCGACCGCCAACTCGGGCGCCAGGTGGCGATCAAGATCCTCGAGGCGCCCGACGACGATCCGGTCTGGCGCCAGCGCTTCGAGCGGGAGGCGCAGGTGACGGCCTCGCTCCGCCACCCCGCGATCGTCACCGTCTTCGATTCCGGGATCTCCCCGGAAGGCACCTGCTTCATCGTCTACGAGCGGATCCAGGGGACCGATCTGGCGGCCCGCATCCGTTCCGGGCCGATCCCGGTGGAGACGGTCGCCGAATGGGGAGCGGTCCTGGCGGACGCACTTGCGGTCGCCCACCGGGCCGGCATCATCCACCGGGACGTCAAGCCGGCCAACATCCTGATCCGGGAGGGACGCTCGCCGGTACTCGTGGATTTCGGGATCGCCAGGGTCGAATCCCTGGCCGGGGCGACGACCCGGCAGGGGATTCTGCTGGGGACCCCCGTGTACATGGCACCCGAGCTCTGGGAAGGTGCGGCCCCCGGTCCGGCCTCCGACCAGTTCGCCCTGGCCGCGGTGCTCGTCGAATGCCTGCAGGGCAAACCCATCCGGGACGAGGATCGCCCCCACCGGCTCCTCGAGGCGATCCGGCGCGACGACCCCTACCGCCTCCCGGGACCCGACCTGGTGCCGGCTGCCTTTCTCGGACTCCTGGCCAGGGCCCTGTCCCGCAAGCCCTCAGACCGCTTCCCCGACCTCCCGGCCCTGGGCCGGGCGCTCTCCAGCCTCCCTTCCTCCCCGGGCGATCCCCTGGGGAAGAGTGGAACGGTCACCCAGGTCTTGCCGTCCGGTGGCTCGGTCCGGGCGACCGGACCGGCTCCGATCGGCCTCGGAGTCCCGACCGAGGCGATGCCCATGTCGGCCGGGCAAGGACTCGCGAACGTCCGGCCGGCAGCAGGTTCCGGGGAGCCGCGACCCCGGCGCGGTCCGCCTCCGGTTCCTCTGCTCCTGGCCGCCGGTGCCCTCGCCCTGGCAGTGTGGCTCACCAGCTCGCGGTCACCCACGCCGGTTCCCGCTCCGGTGGTCCCCGCCACCGAGGGCCCCGCGGTCCCGTCGGAGCCCGAGTCGCGTGCGACCAGGATCCGCTCGCTGGCCGCCACCCTCCAGGTCCTCCACGACCAGGCGACCGGCGGCGGTCCGATCGGGCCGCGTTCCGCCTGGGACCTGGCGCATCTCGAAGCGATGGCCGTGGTGCTCCCCTCGGACGCGGCGATGGACGGATGGGGCGCCCTGGCCGCAGCCTTCGAGGACTGGCTCTCGTGGCATTCGCCCAGACCGGGAGGCAGAAGCGGAGGCGGAACGGACTCCTCGGACCCGTTGCGCCTGCTGACCCCGGAGGCCCGCACCCTGGTGGCGGAAGCCGGTCTCGACGCTCTCGGGCATTTCGCTCTCGACCTGCGCAACTCGGTCGACGAGGTCCGGGCCTCCTACGGGATCACTGCGGTCTTCAAGGACGACGTGAGCTACCGCGGTTCCGCCAGCGGCCTCGACCGCTCCCGCCTCCAGCTCCGGGCCGAGGAGTGGCTCGACCAGTTGCGCCAGCAGGCAGCCCCCCTCCTGGACCGCTTGGATCTCTGGCGTGGCCCCTGGAGCGAGGAGCTCCGGGCCCTGCACCTCCTGCTCCGTTTCGCCCTGCGGGCCGAGGCCGGATCGGAAGCCGTTTTCCAGGTCGCGACCCAGGTCCTCGCCACCCTCGGTCCGGGCCCGGCCAACGAGCGCCTGACCCAGGCCATGCTCGACGCCCTGGCCCTGGGGGCCGTCTACAACTCGCCGCCCTGCGTCCCGACCGGCGAGGCGCTAGGGACCATGGTCCGCCGGGCCCTCGGGGATGAGCCCGGATGGCCGGTCCCCAGCCACCCGCAGCTGGCCACCCTCTCCCTCGAGGTGCTGGTCTACTCGGGTCGCTGCGCCGGCATGGCAGGAGACGCTCCTTCCGCCTGGCAGGCGAAGCTGGTGTCCCGCCTCGGAGCCCGAAGGGCCGAGGCCTCCCAGGCATCCTTCGAGGTCCTCTCCCGGATCGCCCGCCTGGTCGAGTCGTCCTGGTACCGGGGGGTCATCCAGCGCCACCCTCGGGGCAAGGAGTTCGGACGGGCGCTCTCGGCCCTCCTCCCCAAGGCGCCGGGCCGGGATTCTCCCTGACGCCCCGGGGTCCGGGCCCGGGTCAGCCGGCCGCCGCCGAGCGGGCGGCGTTGCTCCGGGTCCGGAACGCCAGGGCCCCGTCCTCCACCACCACCTCGACCCGATCCCCGTCGCCGACCTCCCCGGCGAGGATCGCCCGGCCCAGCCGGGTCTCGAGCTGCCTCTGGAGGTAGCGCTTCAGGGGACGGGCCCCGAAGGTCACGTCGTACCCGGCGTTGGCCACGAAGGTCCGGGCCTGGGGCGTGAGCACCAGCTCGATCCGGCGATCCTCCAGGCGGGCTGCGATCTGGGCCACCTGCAGGTCGACGATCCGCTCGATCTCGGCGGTCCCCAGCGGCGAGAACAGGATGGTGTCGTCGATCCGGTTCAGGAACTCGGGACGGAAGTGGCGGCGGAGTTCCGCCATCACCGCGGCCCGCACACCCTCGTCGATCTCCCCGGACCCGGAGAGCCCCTCGAGGAGGTGCTGGCTGCCCAGGTTCGAGGTCATGATCACCACCGTGTTCTTGAAGCTCACCGTCCGCCCATGCGAGTCGGTGATACGACCGTCATCCAGCAGCTGGAGGAGCACGTTGAACACGTCGTGGTGGGCCTTCTCGATCTCGTCGAAGAGGACCACCCGGTAGGGCCGGCGCCGGACGGCCTCGGTGAGCTGCCCGCCCTCGTCGTAGCCGACGTAGCCGGGCGGCGCGCCGATGAGCCGGGAGACGGCGTGCTTCTCCATGTACTCCGACA
>CAYOHP010000003.1:0-45988 GCA_964403795.1 uncultured bacterium
CCCCGGCGCCGGCGGCGGGGGTGTGGGGGTCGCGGGTGGGGGGGCGCGGGGTGTGGCCGCGGGGAGGACCCGGGTAGCGGCCGGTGTCGGCGAGGCGACCGGCGGGGCCGGAGTCGGGGCTGGCGACGGGGCCGGCGGGGTCGGTGGCGGCCCGGAACGGATCCGGCGCAGCACGTCGTGGAAGTAGCCCTCGAGATAGGTCGGCTGCCGCGACGGACCCCAGGCGAGGACGACGGTGGGGCCCACCCGGAGGCCGAGGGCCGGGTCGGCCACCCCTCCGAGGCGGGCGGCCGTGGCTCCCGGGGGAAGGGGACCGAGGTCGGCGTCGGGCGGGTCCCCGACGCGCAGGATCGCCTCGGCCGTGGCGGGATCCGGGGCGATCAGGGCCCGGACCAGGATCGGTCCTCCCTGTCCCTGGAGACGGATCGTCCCGACCGCGTGAACCGGGCCGAGCTCGATCCCGGAGGCCGTCCAACCCGGGGGAGCCAGGTCGATCCCTCCCAGCACGAAGGTCGATCCCGACGCGGGTTGCGATCCCGTCCTCCCGGGCGTCCTCGCCGAGGGGGTCGTCGGCGACGCAGAGGGGGGGGTACCCGGCTCGGCCGGCCGCCGGGAACGCATGCAGCCGGTCGTCGTCGCCAGGCAGGCCAGGGCCAGCCCCAGCAACGGAAGCGGCCGCGACGGAGACCGCCAGGCATGGCGACGCATGCATGGGACGGTATCACCCCGGACGGTCCCGAGGCATGCATGCCCCCGGACCGCGTCCGGACGGAGTACGATTCCGGGGACGATCGGTGGCCCGACCGGGTGTCTGCCCCGTCGTCGGGAGAGACCCAGGTGACGAGCAATCGAGGGTTCCTGAGGAGGGACCTTCGGGCTTCCCTGCTCGACGGCGTTTCCTGGGGCCTGATGGTCGGTGCCGGGGAAGCCTACCTGGTCGCCTTCGTCCTGGCGCTGGGATACTCCGAGACCGTCTCGGGTCTGATGGCCACGGTTCCGCTCCTGCTCGGATCCGTCCTGCAGCTCGCGGGTCCCTGGGTGGTGACCCGCCTGGGGTCGGTCCGGCGCATGGTCGTCGCTTGCGCCGCTCTCCAGGGTGCCTGTTTCCTGCCGCTGATCGCCGGCGGCCTCGGCGGCTCGATGCCCCTGGCCGTGGTGCTCACGGTCGTGACCCTCTATTGGGGCTTCGGTCTCGCCTGCGGACCGGCCTGGAACTCGTGGATGGACCTGCTGGTCCCGGCCCGGGTCCGCGCCCGGTACTTCGCCTTCCGTTCCCAGGCGATCCAGGTGGTGCTGGTGAGCGGACTGGTGGGCTCGGGATTCCTGCTCGACCTGGGAGCCCGCCACGAGTACCGGCTTCCCGCCTTCAGCTTCATCTTCCTGCTGGCGGCTCTCGGTCGCTTCGCGTCGGCAGGCTTCCTCGCCACCAAGACCGAGGTGGGGATCGGCTCGGAAGGTCCTCCCACCCACGCCTGGCGCTCGCTCGCCGATCGCCTCCGTTCCGCCGAGGCAGGCCCCCTGCTCCGCTACCTCCTGGTGCTCCAGATCGGGGTCCACATGGCGGCGGGATTCTTCGGGCCCTACCTCCTCCGCCAGCTCCGGCTCCCCTACGCCGAGTACATGCTGGTCCTGGCCGCCGGCCTGGTCGGGAAGATCCTCTTCTACCCGCGCCTGGGCGCGCTGGCACGGGCCCGCGGCAACATGGCCCTGCTGCTCGCAGGCGCTCTCGGGGTCGCGGCCTGCCCGATGCTCTGGATCCTGGCGCGGGGCACCTCCGGATTGGTCGCCGCCGAGTTCGTGTCGGGGGTTGCCTGGGGGGCGCTCGAGCTGGGGTCCTTCCTCCTGATGCTCGACTGCATCGGCCGGGAAGAGCGGACCGCCCTGCTCACCGCCTGGAACGTGGTGCTCACCGCGGCCATGGTGGGAGGCGGACTGGTCGGGGCCGCGATCCTGCGAGGCCTCGGAGAAACGCCGGAGACTTACCGTTGGTTGTTCGCCGCGTCCAGCCTGGTGCGGCTCGCCGGTGCCGGGATCCTGCTCCGGGTGGTGCAGGATCGGAAACGATCTTGTTTGGGCGCCGCCCCCACGTAGGTGCCGGTCGGATTTCGCACCGGGGCACGCGGGGAGTACCATCCCAGGGAAGACGGAGGACCGGCTTGGAAGGTCTGGCCCTGCTCACGGCGTCGGGTGCCCTGGGGTACTGCGTGGTCTTCGTGGTGCTCGGCATCTGGGTCTTCGTCGACGCCCGCTGGCGCAACGAGGACGGCTTGGTCCCCGCGGCCCAGACCATGGTCCTCGGCTGGATCGGCCTCTCCGCCTACCTGCTCCGCAGGGCCCGGGTGCCGGTCATGGTGACCCCCCCGCTGCCGGGACCGGTTCCCGGCCCCGGCCCGGCGGTCTGACCACCGAGGTCGGGCCCGGCTCCTGGTGATCCGAACCTCCGTGTGAGGTTCCCTGCTGTCCGGCTGACGGTCGATCCCCCCGGCCCTAAGGTGATCCGGTACTTCGGTCCGGTGGCGTCAGGGGCTCGTTCTCCTCTGGAAGCCCCACAGGCACGCTCCTTGCTTCGAGTCACTCCCGAGGAGGACCGTCGATGCTCAGCACCCTCCCGAGGCTCTGTCTCCTGCTCTGGCTCCTGCGGCGCGCAGCCTTGGTCCTGGCGCTCGGGACCGGGGTCCTGGAGCAGGGCGTTCCGGTCGCCCCTGTCTGGATCGGAGTGCTGGGCGGCGGGGGAGCGGATCGCTTCGAACGGGCCCTGGCCCTCCAGGAGCGGCATCCCGAGGCGGTCCTGGCGATCGCAGGGACCCGGATGGAGCTGGTCTTCGCGGCCCGCCTGCTGGGAGCCCGGGCTCCGGGACGGATCCGCTACCTCGAGGTGGAGCCGGGGACCACCAGGGGCTGCATCCACGCCCTGCGCGGTCTCTCGGCCGAGACCGGGATCCTGGTGACCGACGAGAGTCACGCACCCAGGGTCCGTCTGGCCTGGCTCCTGGCGGGCATCGGCAGGATCCCGGCGATCGTGGCGGGGGCCGGATCCGCCGGTCCCGATCCCGCCCGGGAAGTCTGGAAGAGCCTTGGTTACCTCGTCCTGTACTGACGTCGAAGGGCCGGACCCAGGGCCGGCACGGAGCGCGCGATCGACGCGTCGGGAGCGCGCGACATGCGCGGAGACGGAGGCGGTGGAAATGTCGGACCCGGGAGCGGGGATCGGTCCGGGTGGAGCCGGACCGCGGAATTCGACTTCTCCCTCGATACCCTCGAAGGGAGGAGAGTCGGTGCCGAGCGAGGAAGACATAGCCGCGAGGGACGGAGGTACCGACCAGGGTGCTCCGCCGGACCCCTCGGAGCTCCCGGGCCTGGAGGGGCTCCCCCGGAGGGCTGCCCTGGTCTACCTGGCCGTGGGCCTGGTCTGGATTGCCGGCTCCGACCTCCTGGCGTCCGACCTGGTACCGGTCGTCGACCGCGACCTGGTCCAGTCGATCAAGGGGGTTCTCTTCGTCCTAGTCACCTCGATCATCCTCCACCGCGTGCTCTCGATCCAGGTAGGTCGGTACGCCAGCTCGGTCCGCGAGCTCCAGCGACTCCGGGAGGCCCACCGGGGCGAGGCCGGCAAGGCTCTCGCCCTGCTCGCGGCTACCGAGGGCATCCACGAAGCGGTGGTGATGACCGACGCCTCCCAGCGGATCATCCATGTCAACGCGGCCTTCGAGCGTTCTTCGGGATACACCCGTGACGAACTCCTCGGCAAGACTCCTAGGGTCTTCCGCAGCGGCTTCCACACCGCCGACTTCTACGCCTCGATGTACGCCCGGCTCGGAGCCGGGGAGACCTGGACCGGCACCTTCCGCAACCGGCGCAAGGACGGCAGCGTCTGGCATGAACTCGCCACCATCGCCCCGGTCCTCCGGGACGGCGTGCTCACCCACTACGTCAAGGTGGCCCGGGACGTCACCGACCAGACCGAGCTCGACCGGAGGATGCGCAACCAGCAGAAGCTCGAGGCCGTCGGGACCCTGGCCGGCGGGATCGCCCACGAGTTCAACAACCTGCTCGGGATGATCCTCGGGTACTCGGAACTGGTCGCCGATGCCCTTCCCGAGGCGAGCCGGGCCCGCTCCGACCTGGAGCGGATCGTGGCGGCCGCCGATCGGGGCTCGGACCTGGTGCGACAGCTCCTGGCGTTCAGCCGGGGCAACGAGGGGGCCCGGCAGCGGATGCGGCTCCAACCCCTGGTGGAGGAGACCGCCAAGTTCCTGCGGTCCAGCCTGCCGGCGGGGATCGAGCTGGCCCTCGACCTGGGGGCCCCCGGGTTCGAGGTCGACGGCGATCCAGCCCAGATCCGCCAGGCCCTGGTCAACCTGGTCACGAATTCCGGCCAGGCCCTGCCCTCGGGGAAGGGACGGATCGGGATCTCGCTGGTCGCCTCCCCCAGGGACCCCGACGAGGTGGTCCTCGCCGTGGAGGACGACGGGGTCGGGATCCCGCCCGGGAACCTCGCACGGGTCCTGGAGCCCTTCTTCACGACCCGAGCACCCGGCGAAGGGAGCGGCCTGGGCCTGTCCGTGGTCCATGGGGTGGTGACGGCGATGGGTGGCTCGCTCGAGATCGAGAGCCACCTGGACCAGGGAACGAAGGTCCGCCTCCGAATGCCTCGCGCCGTCGACCCGGGGTCCACGGCTCCGCCCCGGGGCGAGGTGGCGGTCGCGGTCGTCAAGGGGCGGAAGGTCCTGGTGGTGGAGGACGAGGCCATGCTCCTGGAGACCACCCAGCGGACCCTCGAGACCCTCGGACTCCAGGTCGAGACCTTTCGCGATCCCCTGGAGGCCGTCCGGCGGATCGAAGGTCCCGATGCCGATTTCGATCTCCTGATCACCGATCTCTCCATGCCAGGCCTCTCCGGGATCGAGGTCGCCCGGGGCTTCAAGACCCGCTGGCCCGGCCGCCCCACCCTGATGGTGACCGGCTTCGGCGATCGGGAGCTGGCCGAGCGGGCCGCCGGGGAGGTCATCGACCGGGTGCTGAGGAAACCGGTGCGACGCACCCAGCTGGCCCAGGCGCTCGGCGAGATCCTCCGGTAGCTCCGGGAGGTCCGCGACCCGGGGTTGACAGGCGGGGCCGAAGGGCTAGATTGTGCCCCGTGGACGAGACCTGCGCCGTGTGCCGCGACCGGAGCGAGGTGCGTCTCCTCCGGTGCGCGTCCTGCGAGACCGTCCACCACCAGGACTGTTGGAGCTGGGCCGGGGGATGCGCCCGGTTCGGGTGCGGCGGGGTCGCCGTGGCGATCCCCGGAGAATCGAGCCGGATGGGGTCGTGGAGCCCGGGTCCGATGGCCGTTCCGTTCCTTGCCTGGACCCTGGTGGCGGTGCTGGCGACCGCGCTCGGCTCACTCCTGGTCCTCGGCGAGACCTCGGGCGCGGAGCCCTGGATCGACGGGCTCTGCCTGGCCCTGGCGTGCGGGCTCTCGCTCTCCGTCCTCCAGGGTCGCCCCGGGCCAGCGGCTGGCTCGATCGGGTCGCCCCGGTCCCTCGAAGCGACGCAGTCCTAGCCGGTGCAGGTGGCGCTGGAGGGTCCTCCGGTCGACTCCTGCCTGGAGCGCGGCCCTCGCCGAGCTCCCGGTGCGCCGGAGCAGTCGATCCAGGTAGACCCTTAGGAATTCGTCCTGGGCCTCGGCCAGGGGCAGGCGGAAGATCGCCGTCTCCTCCTCCGTCTCGGGCCAGGGTGGCGTCGAAGAGCCTCCCTCCAGGAGTTCGGGAGGGCGTGAGGGGGAGCTGTCGGCGGGCAGGGGGAGTTGCAGGGCGAGCGGCGGGAGGATGGAGCCCACCGCCACTCCGCGGCAGACCAGGACGGCCCGTTCGAGGGCATTGCGCAGCTCCCGCACATTGCCCGGCCAGGGGTGTCGCTTGGCCTCCTCGATCGCCTCGGGGGTGACCCCCGGGAGGTCGCGATCGAGGGTGTTCCCCAGCTCCGCGAGCAGCCAGGTCACCAGGTGGGGGAGATCGTCAACCCGGTCCCGGAGCGGCGGGATCTCGATGGGGAAGGCGGCCAACCGGAAGTAGAGATCGGATCGGAAGTCCCCGCGGGCCACCCTGGTCCGGAGATCGTGGTTGCTGGCGGCCACCACCCGGATGTCGGCCCGCAGCGTCTCGCTGCCTCCCACCCGCTCGTACTCGCGCTCCTGGAGCACCCGGAGCAGGGTCGCCTGGTGCTCCAGGGGGAGGCTGGCGATCTCGTCCAGGAACAGGGTCCCGCCCTGGGCGCGGTCGATCCGTCCCGGGCGTCGGGTGGCGGCCCCGGTGAAGGCCCCCTTCTCGTACCCGAAGAGTTCGGCTTCGAAGAGACTGCCGGCCACCGCCCCGCAGTTCAGGTGGACGAAGAGGCCGGTACCCCGGGCCGAGCGGGCGTGGATCTCCCGGGCCACCAGGCTCTTCCCGGTCCCGGTCTCGCCCAGGATCAAGACCGGGGTGTCGGCGGTGGCGGCATCGAGGACCGCCTGGAAGACCCGCTGCATGGTGGGGCTGGGTCCGATCAGGGCCCCCAGCGAGACGTGGGCCACCGCCCCCTGCTGTTCCCCCTGGCGCAGTCGATGGTGGTCGAGGGCGTTGCGGATGATGGCCGGGAGGACCTCCGGGGCCACCGGCTTGGTGAGGAACTCGTAGGCTCCCCTCTGGATCGCCTCGCTGGCGCTCCCGGCCTCCGCGAAGCCGGTCATCATCAGCACCGGGATCCGGTGCCGCTCCCGGATCGACGAGAGCAGTTCCATCCCCCCGATCTCCGGCATGACCATGTCGACCAGGGCCAGGTCGAACTTCCGCTTCTCCAGGACCGCGAGCGCGGTGCGGGCGTCGAACACCCCCTCGGCCTCGAACCCCTGGTCCGCCAGGTACTCGGCCAGGGCCTTGGCGAGCGGTTCGTGGTCGTCCACCACCAGGACGCGGATGGTCACGGGTTCTCCCCGGTCGCGACCGGCAGCCGGACCCGGAAGGTGGTCCCATGCCCTTCCCGGCTCTCGGTCCGGATCGTCCCCCCGTGGGACCACACGGTGCTGCGGGCGATCGAGAGACCCAGGCCCGCTCCCAGGCCGCGCCCCTTGCGGGAGAAGAACGGGTCGAAGATCCGCGGCAGGTCCTGGGCGGCGATCCCGGTTCCCTGGTCCCGGACCATGATCTCGACGGCCGGCTCGCCGATCCCGGGACGGCGGGGGAGGGGATCGGACCCGGTCGGGAGACCTCCCGGCGCGGCCGCCGGGAGGTCGTCGGCGTCGAAGGCGGAGAGACCGGTGGCGAGGATGATCGGGGACTCCGGCGGGCTGGCGTCGAGGGCATTCGAAAGGAGATTGACCAGGACCTGGCAGAGGCGCACGTCGTCCCCCAGGACGGGAGGAGGTGTTCCCCCGCGGAACTCGATCGCCACCGCCGACCGACCGGCCCGGATCAACTCCAGGGCGCGCCCGGCCATGCGGTCGACGTCCACGCGGTCCCGGCGGCACGGACCGGGCACCCCCCGGCAGTACTCCCGGAGCGTCTGGGTGACCCGGGTCACATGCTCGATCTCCTTGGTCACGTCGGCGGCGAGGCGGCGCAGCCGCTCCCGGTCGATGGACTCGCTGTCGGCCAGCGCCCGGAGCATGCTGGTCGAAACGCAGGCGGCCATGAGCGGACTGTGGACCTCGTGGGCCATGCCCCCGACCAGCAGGCCGAGCGCCGAGATCTTCTCGGTCTGGACCAGCTGGTCCCGGGTCCGACCGATCTCCAGGATCCGCTCCTGGAGAGCCTCCTGGGTGCAGCGGACCTTCTCGGACATGGTGTTCAACACCCTCGCCAGGTCCCCGATCTCGTCGTCCTGGTCGACCGGGACGGGAGCGTCGAAGCGGCCTTCCCCCACTGCCGCAGCGGCACCGGCCAGCCGCGAGACCCTGGTGGCGAGCACCCGGGAGAGCCATGCCGCGAGCAGGCCGGCCCCCAGCATCGAGAGGACCACGTTCCACCCGGACTGCGCGACCGCATTGCGGAGACCGTTCTCGAGGACCCTCCGGGAGCTGAGCAGGACCAGGCGACCCGAGAACCGGCACGCTTCGCCCTGCCGCACCTCGAAGCCCGAGCCCGACCCGGTCTTCGCGCCCGGCCCGGGATCCTCGAAGTCGCCGTCCTCGGGGACCAGGGGAGGTCGGATCACCGCCCCGTCCCGGTCGGCGCGGAAGAGAGCGAAGTGCCGGCCCTCGGGCAGGTCCATGAGATCCGAGAGGATCCGCGCCATGTCCAGGGTCAGGACCGCGTGCCCCTCCGGCTGGTCCCAGGCATCCCGGAGTTCCCGGCATACCAGCAGTCGGTCGGATCCCGGTTCGGCCGTGACCGACCAGGGGCTGCCGGGCTCGACCGGAGGGAGGGTCCCTCCGGGGAGCAGGATCGGTGCTCCTCGGACCGAACCGTGGGCCACCAGCATGCCCGACCGGTCCACCAGGGCCAGGGCCAGGTAGGACGGGTCGTTCTGTTGCACCGTGGCGAGGACGGCTTCCAGGCTCTTCCTCTCGGATTCCGCCTCGGCCTCGAGCCCCAGGTCCTGGTAGGTGCGGAAGGCCCGCCAGGCCGGCTGGGCGGCCAGCAGGTCCATGTCGAACCGGGCCCGCCGCCAGAACCCCGCCAGGCGCCGGCCGGCGACCTCGATGCGCCGCTGGTCCATGCGGCTCTCCTGGTCGGCCATGGTCCGGAGCTCGCGACGGACGGCATGCCACCCGATCCAGAGCGAAGGAGCGAGCACCGCCGGCAGGGCCACCGCGAAGATCCGCTCGCGGACACCGAGCCTCACGGACCGGCACCTTTGGACGGGTCGTCTCCCCTCGCGGCCACCCACTCGAAATCCTTGTCGTTCTCCACCGGCGGCGACTGGATCGCCAGGAACCGGATCGCGGAGGCGAGCGTCCGCATCGAGTGCGGGGTCCCCGGTGGCACGTTCAGGAACCGGCCGGCGCCCACCACCCTGGTCTCGTCCCCGACCGTGAACTCGGCCTCCCCTTCGAGGATGTAGAGGACTTCCCGGGCTACCCGGTGGAGGCTCGGGGGGATGGTGCGACCGGGAGGCACCTCGATCCACCGGAGGCTGAGGCGGTCGGCCTCCTCGGGCCGGAAGAGCGAGCGGATGGTCAGCCCGTGGATGGACTCGATGGGGAGGTCTTCGAGCGACCGGGTGAAGAACGGCATCAGGGTCCTCCGGATCCCAGGGCGGCGAGCTCCGGACGTCCGACCGGAACCGGTCGGGACCAGCGCAGGTCGAGCATCCCCGAGCGGGTGGGGCGGAGTTCGACGCCGGAGGCCACCCCGTACCCCTTGAACGCCTGGTAGAGAGTCAAGGCGGGGCGCTCGGACACCACCAGCTGCTCCATGGTCCGGACCGACTCCTCCCTAGGACCTGCCCGGTCGGCCCGCAGCATCGAGTCGTAGGCGAGGTCGTAGGCGGGGCTCTGCCAGAGGTTCCAGGGGCTGCCGCCGGTCAGGGCCAGCCCATTGATGAAGAAGCAGTGGTAGGTGGGGTCCGGGGTGGCGAACAGGTAGACATCGTGGCGCGGGGCGGCGATCGCCGGGTCGCGACGGGCCGCGACCTCGTTGCGGAACGCCTCGCGGCTGCCCGGTTCGAAGCGGACCCGGATCCCCACCTTCGAGAGTTGCGAGGCGACCGCCTCCCCCAGGAGCAGGAGTTCGGGATCGACCATGCCCGAGAGCCCGAGGGGCCCTGACGGCGCGGCCTCGGCCAACAGGCGGCGGGCGTGGCCGGGGTCGAACTCGGGGGTCTCCGCCAGTTCCACATGGCCGACCTGGCTGGGCATGGTGGTGCCGGTCACCGCACGGGCGTTGCCCCGGGCGATGAAGCGGATCAGGTCGTCGACCTTGAGCGCGTACGCGATCGCCTGGCGGACCCGGGGATCGGCGGCAGGCCCGGCCCGGGTATCGAAGAGGAGGTTCATCTGGACCAGGGTCTCGGCCTTGACGAGCCGGGCCCGCGGGGACTCCTGGATCCTCCGGTGGTAGTAGGGGCTGACCTCGCCGAGCAGGTCGAGGTCCCCGGAGAGCAGACGGGAGACCCGCACCTCCTCGGGGAGGAACCACCACTCGAGACCATCGGGAAACGCCGGCCCCCCGGCCCAGTGGTCCGGTACCGCCGCCAGGCGGAGGCTCCCGTCGGGCTGCCAGCCGGCGAAACGGTAGGGACCCGTACCGACCGGCTGGCGCGGCTCGCGATCCGAGGCCGGCACCATCCACGAGAAGGCCGCCAGTCGGTGCAGCAGGGTCCCGTCCGGTCGTTCCAGCTCCAGGACCAGGCCATGGGAGCCTTCCCGGGTGACCGCCCGGATCCCTGCGAAGAAGGCGGCCCGGGGATGGTGGGGGAGCATGGACCGGAGGGTCTCGAAGTTCCAGGCAGCGACCTCGGAATCGAAGGGCGTGCCGTCATGGAAGCGGACGTTCCGTCGCAGCTCGAGGCGCAGCCGGGTCGGGCCGAGCCAGGTCCAGGAGGTCGCCAGCCGGGGAACCAGGTTTCCCTCGGGATCGAAGCCGAGCAAGCCGTCGAAGATGTGGCCGAGCAGGGCGTCCGGCTTCCAGGCGAAGACCTCCCAGGGATGCAAGGAGGGCGGCCGGACGCTGTCGTCGGAGATCCGCAAGGGAGCCGCCGGCAGCGCCCCGACCAGGGCAATGGCCAGGGCCAGCGCCGCCACGAACCGGACCGGGCGCGACCGGACAGGGATCATCGGGGCTCCCTCAGCTCGGGACGGAGCATGGGAATGGGAGGGATCTGCTCCGGGTCGATGTCCACCACCACCACGGAAGGCCCCGGCCGATCCAGCGCTTCCCGCATCCGGTCGCGGAGCGACGCCGCGTCGCGGACCCGGGTGGCATGGGCGCCGAGCCCGCGAGCCATGCCGGCGATGTCGGCGGTGCGGATCAGGCCTCCGGAAGCCCGGCCCAGGTTGGCCCGGTCACCCTGGTGGACCATCCCCAACGCGTGGTTGTCGAGGACCACCCAGATCACATGCAGTCCGTACTCCGCGGCGACCGAGACTTCGGTCCCGTTCATGAGGAAGCCCCCGTCGCCGCAGACCGAGACCACCACCCGCTCGGGAAGCGCCAGCTTGGCTCCGATGCAGGCCGCCACACCGTAGCCCATGGCCCCGAAATTGGGTGAGAAGGTGAAGGTCCTCGGTTCGTAGGCCGCGAAGTAGTGGACACCCCAGAGGTTGTGGTTGCCCGAGTCCCAGAAGACGACCGCGTCCCGGGGCAGGATGCGCCTCAGCTCTACGATCGCTCTCTGGGGCAGGATCGGGACCGCGTCCGAGTCGGCGAGATGGGCATCGATGGTCCTGGGGACGCGCTTGCCGAAGGTCTCCAGGGCGGCCAGGCGGGTCGGCTTGGGTCCCGGCGAGTCCAGGTAGTGGAGGGCCACCGAGAGTTCCCGGAGGATCACCTGGGCGTCGCCGACCAGGCCCACCTCGACGGGGAAGTTCTTGCCGATCTCCTCCGGGTCGATGTCGGCGTGCAGGAGCTGGAGCTTCTCGAACCTCGGGTGGAAGTCCAGGGTCTCGATCTGGCCCAGGCTGGTGCCGACCGCCAGCAGGAGATCGGCCTCCTCGATCAGGAACCGCGAGGCCGAGGGGTTACCCCCCAGGCCGAGCACCCCGAGCGAGAGCGGGTGGTCCTCCGGGAAGCAGCCCTTGGCCTTGGGGGTGGTGGCGACCGCCGATCCCAGGGACTCGGCCAAGTTGACGAGCTCCCGGTTGGCGTTGGACATGGAGATCCCGGTCCCCGCCAGGATCATGGGTCGGGCCGAGGCGGCCAGCAGCTTGGCGGCCCGGCCCACCATCCGGGAGTCGTAGCAACGGTTCCCCACCCGGTAGGAGAAGACCGGCGGCGGCGGGCCCTCGATCTCCGCGACCATGCAGTCCCGGGGGATGACCAGCGCGGTCGGCCCCCTCCTACCGGTGAGGGCGGCCCGGAGTGCCCGCTTCAGCAGGACCGGGACCTGGGCCGGCGTCTGCACCATCTCGGCGAACTTGGTGACGCTGCGCAGCAGAGCTACCGAATCGACGCCCGTCGAGGTCGACTCCTGGAAGGCGCCGCGATGGAAGTTCCCGGTCGGCACCTGCCCGCCGATCGCCAGGACCGGGACCGCGTCCACCAGGCTGGTGGCGAGCCCGGTCAGCAGGTTGGTGGTTCCCGGTCCCGAGGTGCCCCAGCAGACCCCCAGGGTCCGGCTGAACCGGGCGTACCCGTCGGCCATGAAGGCTGCTCCCTCCTCATGGCGGGTGAGGATGGGGACGATCCCGGAGTCATGGGTCACCTGGTCGATCAGGTGGCTGAGCGCCGATCCGTGGATCCCGAAGGCGAACCGCACGCCCTCCTGCTCCAGGGCGCGGGTCAGATAGGTGGCGACCTTCATGCGTGCCATGGGGTCCGGATTCCTCTCGGCCGGTCTTCGCCGCGAAGGGCCAGCGCCCCGAAAACGACAGACTTGCCCAGGTGGTGCGGCAGGACTGTCGTTTTCATGTGCAAGGTCTGTCGTTTTCCGGGACCTTTCCCCTGCAAATACGTCCCGGGCCTTCTATCAATGCAGGATGCCTGCCAGGCCCAGGGCGTGTCCGACCCCGGGTCCCGGCGCATGGCACGGATCCTGCCCAGGCAAAGCCGATGAAGCTCGACGAGTTCCAGGGATGCGGGACCAGCCAGCCTCCCCGCGCCCCCGAGCCCTCGGTGTCCTCCCTCCCCGAGCTCAGCGAACTCTGCACCGACGCGGTGGTGCACCTCGATTCCCAGGGACTCATCCGCGGCTGCAACCAGCGCTTCCTCCGGCTGCTCCGGACCGACCGCGAGGTCGTGGGCACCCGGTTCCAGGACTGGGTGGTGGAGCCCTACCTTCCCACCCCGGTGACCCTGGATCCCTTTCCCGAACTCGGATCGGTCCTGGGACTGGTCGGACCCGAGTCCTTCGTCCCGGTCTTCTCCCGGTCATTGGAAGGCAGCCAAGGCCGACCCGAGGGGGAGCTGCGGTTCCTCCATCCCCTGGCCTACCCCTGCGAGGGGGATCGCACCGGCCTCGAGGGCCTGGTCCAGGCCGCGGTCGGCCGGCTCCTGCGCGGTCTCGCCCACGAGATGAACAACCAGCTCGGCATCATCCTCGGGCATGCCGAACTCCTGGGCGACGGTTCCGACATCGCCTCGGACGTGAAGAACTCGGCGGCCAACATCCTCCGCGCCGTCGACCGGTGCGAGTCCCTGCTCCTGGACGTGGCCCTGTTGGGGAGGGGTGCCGAGGACGGGTCCGGGGTCCTCGACCTTTCCCGGACGCTCTCGTCGCTGGCCTCCCTGCAGCGCAGGGTGCTGGGAGCGGAGGGCATCCGGTTCGAGGCGACGGTGGCCTGCGACCTGCCCGTCCCCACCTCGCTCGCGGGCACGGCCCGGGTCGTCCTGCTCCTGCTGCAGAGGATCCGGGAGGACCTGCTCCGGGCCGGTGCCGGCTCGATCCGCATGGTGGCGAGCCGGCACGGGAGCCGGGCGGCGCGGATCCTGCTCGAGGGAAGCCTGGTCCGACCGGCCGCCGCCGACAGCCTGGAACCCAGGCTCCATCCCTGGGCTGCCAGTGCCGAGGTGGCGGCCCGGTTCCTGTCGGGACGCGCCGCGATCGCGGTCGAAGCCCACCGCCATCCCGCGGGTCTCGCCTTCGAGCTGCAGGTGATGTCGGTCTCCGGTTGAACCCGCCGATTCCTTCCCGCAGGACCGCGCGAACCCCGCGTCCGAGCCGCGAGTCCTGCGCTCCCCAGCCCGCGACTCCGGGCGACTTTCGGCTCCTGGAGCCGGTTTCCGGCTTGGCACGGCTCCTGCATTCCCGAGGGGGACCGATCGAACGGAGGGAACGCCGTGAACAGCGTCAAGCAGTGGTTCGAGACCGTGCTCCTGGGCCTGGGACTCGTCTGGTTCGCCGGGTCCGAGGTGGCCGTCCCGACTCCCAGGGCCTCGCTGATCGCCGATCCGCTCGCAGCGGTGGAGCCGGTTTCCCGCTCCGATCGGCAGCGGAACCTGGCGGAACTCGCCGAGCGCGGCCCGTTCGCGGCGCACGCCGCCATGGACCTGGCCCGCGAGCAGGCGCCCGAGGCATTCGCCCTGCTGGTCGGACTCGCCCACGGGGACGGCTCCGACACCTCCTCGAATTTCCTCGCCACCGTCGCCATCGAGGGATTGGCCTGCTACCGGAACCGCGAAGCAGCGGGAGTCCTGGCCGGGATCGCGGCCCGGGCCGAGTCCTCGGGGCGGCGCACCGTGGCGGCCCGGGCCCTCGAGGCGATGGGATCCGATCTTGGCACCGGCCCGATCGGGACCGCTCCCCGCTACCTCTGAGAGCCGTGCGTCCTCCCGGGGTCTCCGATCCCTGCGCCGGGGTCGGAGGAGGTTCTGGCGGTCTACACTCGCCCTCCGGATGACGAAACCTCGGATCCTCCTGGTCGACGACGAGCCCGGCAACCTCGAGTTGTTCGCCCGGTTCCTGGGGGACGAGCGCTACCGGATCGAGACCTGTGGCGACGGGAGCGAGGCCCTCGCGATCCTCAAGGCGTCGGCGCCCGACCTGCTGGTCACCGACCTCCGGATGCCCGGGATGGACGGACTCGAACTCTCCCGGGAGGCGCTCCTCCTCCATCCCGGCATCGGGATCATCCTGGTCACCGGCTTCGCGGACCTGAACAACGCGGTCGAAGCGATCCGGATCGGACTCTCCGATTTCCTCCAGAAACCCGTGGCAAGGGCGCAGCTCCAGGGAGCGGTGGAACGGGTCCTCGCCCAGAAGTCGAGCTTCGAGACCCGTGAAGGCTCCACCCAGCAGGCGAGCCCGGAGGATCCCCTGCTCCTCGGGATCTCCCCGGCCATGGAGAAGCTGCGGGTGGCCATCGCCCGGGTCCAGGGGACGCCCGCCACCGTCCTGGTCCATGGCGAGACCGGGACCGGGAAGGAACTGGTTGCCCGGACCCTCCACCAGGGGAGTCCGCGCCGCGACGGCCCCTTCGTGGCCGTCAACTGCGCGGCGGTGGCCGCGGAACTGCTCGAGTCGGAACTGTTCGGTCATGAACGGGGTGCCTTCACCGGGGCCGCGGCGGCCAAGAAGGGCCTGATCGAGGAGGCAGACGGCGGGACCTTCTTCCTCGACGAGGTCGGCGAGCTCCCGGGCGAACTCCAGGCCAAGCTGCTCCGGGTGCTCCAGGAGCGGGAAGTCTTGCGGATCGGCTCCAACCGGCCCCGACCCGTGGATTTCCGCCTGGTGGCGGCCACCAATCGCGATCTGCGAGAGGAGATCCGTGCCGGGCGGTTCCGGGAGGATCTCTACTACCGGTTGAACGTGTTCCCGATCCGCACGCCCCCGCTCCGGGACCGTCCCGAGGACGTCCCGGTGCTGGCGCAGGGATTCCTCGCCGACCGGTGCAGGCGCTTCGGGCGGCCCGTGGCGACCCTCTCGGAGGAGGCGGCCGAGGACCTCTCCGCGCGCGCCTGGCCGGGCAACGTCCGGGAACTCCAGAACCTGATCGAGCGCCTCGTGCTCCTGAGGGATGGTACCGAGTTCGGACCCGAGGACCTGGCGGCGGCCGACGAGCTGGAGGGGATCCCCCGCGCCCCGCCCGCCGAGGCGGGCCCCAGGGAGTCGCCGGGCGAGGGCGGCATCGGGGGGAACATCGACCTGGGCCGGATCTTCGATGGCCTTCCCTCGCTCCCCACCATGGAGGAGATCGAGAACGCCTACCTCCGCAAGGTCCTGCAGCACACCGAGGGCAACCGCACCGCGGCGGCCCGGATCCTGGGGATCCATCCCGCCACCTTGAAGCGGAAGCTCGGCGAATAGCCGAGGACCCCGGGGTTCCCGCTCGCGCAGGACGCGCGCCCTGCCTGCATGCTACGCGCTCCTCTCCCCTCGGGGTGCATGCGGAAGCCGCATCCCGAGCCTGATTCGGAGTTGGCCTGGGCGTTGCTTGACCGGAGTCGGTCCCTTCCCGGGACCGGACGGGAGACCCAGGGATGCTGTCCTTCGCCTCGCACCACTCGCTGACCGCCCCCAGGCCTTCCGACTGGCGTTGCCAGCTCCTCGCCCCCCACGGTCTCCGGGCCTGTTCGGTCGGGACCTTGCCTCCGGCCGGGGACTTCGTGGTCTCGGCACCCCGCTCCGGAGGGCTCGACCTGATCGTGGGAGATGTCGCCGGTCACGGGGTCTCGGCCGCGGGGGATGCCGGGCGGTACCTCGCATCGCTGGACCGGATCGGCTGGAACCGACCGGGAACGGGAGTCCGGGATCCCGGGGAACTCTTCGAGGCCTGGAACCGGGAGGCGATGGCCGGAGGGACCCCGGAGCGCTTCGCCACCGCCATGCTGGTCCGTTTCGACCTCCGAGGACGCATGACCGTGGTGGACGCAGGCCACGGGGGGCTCTTCCTGCTCCGACCCGGGGCTGCGGCCGAGCGTCTCGCCCTGCCTCTTCCGGACCGGGGGGAGCGCTGCGGGGTGCCGCTGGGCGTGACGGCCGACGCCCGCTACCGGTCCGTGGACGTGGACCTCTCGCCGGGGACCGTGGTGGTGGTGGCCACGGACGGGATCTGGGAGGCCAGGAACGAGGCCGGCCGGCTGCTGGGGAACTCGGGTGTCGAGGGTGTGCTGGACCGGAGCTCCGGGCTCCCGTTCACCTCGATCCCGGGAGAGGTCGTGAGCGCGGCCCGTGCCTTCGCCGGCGGCGAGCTCCGCGACGACGCGACCTGCGTGGCGGTGGAGATCGAGGCAGTGGGAGCGACCGCAGCACCCGGGAACGATCCGGACCGGAGTGGAAGGAGGACCGTCCGCCATGGCGCATACGGCATTCCACGATCGTGAGATCGAACTGATCCGGGACCTGGGCAGCGTCTCCGTGCTGACGGCCGGCCAGGTACTGTTCCGCACCGGGGAAGCCCTGGACTCGCTGTTCGTGGTGACCCGCGGATCGCTCATGCTCTCGGTGGGGAACCGCATGAACGGGCGGTCGCACCGCGCCCACGCCCCCTCGGGAACCGTCTTCGGGCCCGCCATCGCCGGGCGCCGGCAGGCTGCGCCCTTCACCGCCAGGGCGGTCGAGGAGGCGGAAGTGATCCGGGTCGATCCCGGGTCGCTGGCCCGCCTGGGAGCCGCCGATGTAGGTCTCTCGTCCCGGTTGGTGGTCGAGTGCCACGAGACCCAGCGCCGGCTCGCCGAGGAACTCGGGAGCGTGGCGACCCAGGGCCGGATCGTCCCCGTCTGGGGCCCGAAGAGCGGCGTCGGGGCCACCTCCACCTGCCTGGTGCTGGCCGCGCTCTCCAGGGAGCTCGACATGCGGACCCTGGTGTTGGACCTCCATCCCTTCCTGGGGGATGCCGCGGCCCAGGTCGACGTCAAGGCCTCGGGCGATCTCGTCTCGCTGCTCCGGGACGATGTCACCGTGGCCGATCTGGAGCGGGTGGCGAAGACCGGTCTCGGCTTCGACCTGGTGGCCGCTCCGTCCCGGATCGAGGACGGCCAGCAGCTGTCCTTCGCGGCGCTGGAGCCGCTGCTCCGGTTGGCGGCCGAGGCCTACGACCTGGTGCTGCTCGATCTCCCCGACGGGCTCGACGACCTCGTGGTCAGCTGCCTCGAGGTGGCGGACTCGACGGTGGCGGTCGCGGGAGCCGACTTCATGGGCCTGCTCGCCCTGCGGCGCTGCCTGGAGACCCTGGGCCGCATGGAGGTCGGGTTGGAGACGATGACGGTGGTGATGAATCGCCACCGGAGCGAGTCGGGCCTGGCCCCGGACCAGATCCGCCATTCCCTGGGGCGTCCCCTCCTGTTGCTGCCGGAGGACCGGGGCGACCTGATCGGCGCCTCGAACTCCGGCCGGATGGCGGGCTTCCCGGTCGAACACCGGGACCATCCGATGGTCACGGGCCTGGCCGAGATGGCCCAGGTGCTCTCCGGGCTCAGGCCCCGCGAACACCTGGTCGAGATCATGGAGACGAGCGTGGGGTTGGGCCGGCTCCAGCTGGTCCAGAAGGTCGCCCCGGAGGTCGTGAAGGCCGCCGGGAGCGGGCTCGGTCTCCTCGGTCTGCTGGCCTGGTGAGCGCGGATCAGTCCTGCGGACCTGCGGGGGAGGCCGGCCTGGCGGTGGAACCGAGGAGCTCCCTGACCTTGGAGACCAGTTCCCTGGGGCGCACCGGTTTCTCCAGGAAATCCCCGACCGCGTCGGGGTGGAGGTCACCCTTCCACTGGGCAGGCGCGCAGCCCGAGACATAGAGGACCGGGAGGTCCGGATACCGGGACCGGACCCGGCGGACCAGCGAGATCCCGTCCACTTCCGGCAGCAGGATGTCGACACAGAGCAGATCGGGTGGCCTGGGTGCGGTCTCCAGCCAGGTCAGGGTCGAGGCCGCGTCGGGCAGGGCGGTCACCCGGTAGCCGTTCCTCTCGAGGACCTTGGCGGTCAGGGCCCGCAGATCCCCTTCGTCGTCCACTACCAGGATCGTGCCCGGGGCGGCGGGGGCATCCGGGAGCGGGTCCCGCGCCGCCGGGACCGAGGCCCCGGAGTCACGGTCCAGGGCCGGGAAGTAGACCGAGAAGCAGGTGCCCTCGCCCTTCCGGCTGGCGACCCGGAGGGCGCCGCCGCTCTGGGAGACGATCGCGAAGACCGTGGACAGACCCAGCCCCGTGCCCAGACCCTCGGCCTTGGTCGTGAAGAAGGGCTCGAAGATCCGGTGCTGGACCTCCTCGTCCATCCCGATCCCGTCGTCCTCGACCTCGAGCAGCACGTACTTTCCCGCCGGCAGCGGACCCAGGACGTCGAGCCCGGGTCGGACCAGTTCGTGGTTCGAGACCCTGACCGAGAGGCGGCCTCCGTCGGGCATGGCATCCTTGGCGTTCACCACCAGGTTCATCACCACCTGCTCCACCTGGTCGGGAACCGCGCGGATCGCCGCCAGCCCCTCCTGCACCCGGAGCTCGACCTCGACCCCGGTCCCCGCGAGCCTGGTCAGGAGATCCTCCATGGACCGGAGCACGGTCCCCAGGTCCAGATCCACCGGCGGCGTCGAGCGGCGCCGGCTGATATCGAGGAGTTGGCGGGTGAGACGGGCTCCCCGTTCCCCCGCCATCCGGATGGTCTCCACGTCCCGATGTCGGGGATCCTCTGCGGGGAGTTCCTCGAGGAGCATGTCGGCGTGTCCGAGGACCAACGACATCACGTTCCCGAAGTCGTGGGCGACGCCTCCCGCCATCTGCCCGATGAGCTCCATCTTCCGGGCGTGCTGGAGCATCTGCTCCTTGCGCTCCAGTTCGGCGAGGCTCTCCTCCATGCGGCGTTCGAGATCGCGATGGGAGAGGCCCAGGCGTCGGTGGATCCGGGCCAGGCGATCCAGGGCTCTGGTCAGCATCAGCGCGAATCCCGCGACCAGGGAGGCGGCCAGGAATCCGGCGACTCCCAGGCCCCGAGCCAGGGAGACGGCATCGGCTTCGGCCTCGGCGCGGGGGAGCTGGACCAGGACCGCCCAGTCGCGACCGCCTACCCGGCAGGGATAGGCGGAGGCGATCGTCTCGCCCCCGACGATGGGGCAGTGGAAGCGTCCTCTCCAGGTGCGACCGGCGAGGGCTTCCACCACGGGGACCGCGGAGGCGAGCTCGTCGTGGTCGCGAGCCGCCAGGTCGAGGGTGGGACGGGAGGCGATGGTCCCGGTCGGGTCGAGGAGGGTGACGATGGGGATCCCGGGCGTGCCGGGGTCAGTCTCGGCAGGTGCCAGGCGAGCCAGGGTCACCTGAGCCACCAGGTATCCGAGGACGTCCTCCTGGGTCCCGGCCGGTCCGGGGATCGGAGCTGCGATCGCCACCAGGTTCACGGCCGGCGGCGCGGCGCGGCGGTAGACCTCGGAGATGTACGTCGATCTCGACGAGGTCACGCCCCGGTACCAGTCGCGATGGGAGAAGTCCACGCCGAGGGAAGTGGGAGCCTCGGGCCAGTCCGCCCAGAGCACCCCGGCCGGATCCGTCACGAAGGCTCGTTCCAGGTCGGTCGCCGCCTCGACCAGCTCGGCCAGACGTCGGCGCACCTTCGCCGGGTCGCGGGCCCGACAGGCCTCCCCGAGGTCGTGGTCCCTGGCCAGGACCCCCACCGTCTCGCTGCGGAGCCTCAGTTCGCCCCCGACCCGGGCGACCACCGAGCGGCTGGTGGCATCCAGGGTGCGTGCGACCTGGAGGGCGAGGGCATGGCTCCCGGCGAGCACCGCATAGCCGCCGAGGAGGGCTACCGGGAGGAGCGCGATCGAAGCCACCAGCAGCGGCCATCGCACCCCCCGGAAGTCTCCCTGAATCGCGTCCAAGCCCACCCTCGACCGAGGAGCTTACCGCACTCCTCCGGTCCCGAGCTCGATCACCAAGTCGGCTACCGCCGGCTGGTGGAGGGGGCTGGGCTCGGCCAGCAGGATCTCCAGCCCTGCCGGGTCGAAAGGTGCGAAGGTCCGGGCCAGCGAGACTGCGAGCGCCAGGTGCTGGCCGCGGCCTTCGGGGTCCGGGCTGGTGCACTCCGGACGACCCAGGCCCGAGAGTCTCTCCAGCACGGCCCGACGCACCGCGAAGGGGACACCGGCGAGCTGGGAGAGCACGTCACCGGGGGCGCTGCAGGCGAGGCCCAGGACCTCCTGGGAACGCTTCGAGAGCTGGTTCATGGCCAGCAGCAGCACCGCGTCCTCGGGCTCCAGGGTCCGGTCCTTGGCGATCGCACCGGAGCGCTCCTCGAGGCGACGCTTCGCCTCGGCGCCGCCCAGGAGCGAGAGACGCCAGCCGGCCTCGCACCGGAGGCGGTGGTAGGGGCCTTCCGCCACGATCGCCGCCAGCAGGGCTTCCGTACCCGGGACCGGGCGCTCGGGCCAGCGTGCCAGCAGCAGCTCGCAGACCTCGGCTTCCCGTGCCAGGTCGATGGGGACATGGGGAAGACCAGGGGCCGGATCGGACGTCTTGAGCAGCCGGAGGACCAGCGCTTCGCACGCGACCCGATCCAGCCTGGGGGACCGGAACGGCTGGCCGGCGACGAGCTTCTTCCAGGCGGTGTCGAGGACCTCCACCTCGTCGGCCCGCAGCACTTCGACCCGGCTGCGGCTGGCCAGGGTCGGCGTGAACCCCCAGCCGTGCTCGGTGACGGTGTCCGGGAACTTCTGCTCGGGGAGGAAGTCCCAGTGGAGCGGACCGAAGGAGCGTCCCCAGAAGTACTCCGAGACCCCGCTGCCGCCGCCGAAGCCTCCCGACGAGTACTGCTGGAAGACGCGGCGGAGGCCGCCCCGTCCTCCCGGGAGCCAGGCGTACTTGGTGCTGCGGGTGAGCCGCACCGGGAGGCTCTCCTCGATGCCCTTCCCCGAGGCCGAGAGCGCGTGCCGTCCGGGCTTCGTCTCCAGCACCCGGTGGCCGGCCGAGGGAACCTCGGTCGTCTCGCCGTCCAGCGTGACCCGGAGCGGCCCCGGACCTTCCCAGCGGACCAGGATCGAGACCGGGCCGTCGCCCTCGAAGGGCTCCGCGGCTTCGTCACGAGGTGCCGGGGGTGGGGACTTTCCGGCGGCCCGCAGGGCCATGGCTTCGAACTCCGCCTGCTCGGTCCGGAACGGGATCCGGGAGCGCTCCTCCAGGCCGGCGAGGGCCACGAAACCGAGGTCGGATTCGTCGATGCCGCGGACCAGGGCGAGGACCCGCTCCCCGAGGACCCGCGTCGATTCGTCGCTGGTGAGACGCCGGGCCGTGGTCTCGACCTTCCTCCGGGTCTCCACCAGGCGCTCGGGGTCCATCGCTTCGACGGCCAACCGGAGCTCGCCGACGCAGGCCGCGGCGGTCTCGGCGGCGGACTTCGCCCGCAGGCGCGCCAGCGCCTCCCGGCTCCGGGGTCGGATCCACCAGCGCTCGCGCAGCGCGGGCAGGGCGCCCTCGAGGGAGGTGGCCAGGGCCAGCTTGAGTTCGGGTTCGCCGAAGTCCTCGAGTCGGGCCAGGAAGGCTTCCAGTCGGTCCCGGGGTCGGGGCGAGCGGGAATCGGCGGGCCAGGGCAGGTCCCCGACCGTGACGAGATGGCCTCCCAGGTCGGCGAGCAGCAGCCCCAGGATCACGAGGAGTCCCAGGTTCACGGCGCCGACAGCCGTCCTCAGGACGACTCCCTGGTGTCCTTGCGACCGCGGCGGAGCCGGGCACGCAGGGTGTCGGGCTTCTCCCCCAGCAGCCGGGCCGCCTCCGCGGCTTGTCCGTCGGCCCGGCGCAGCGCAGCCTCCACCAGGGCCGCCTCATGACGCTCCAGCCAGTCGCGCAGCGCGAACCCCGGCTCGTCGAGGAGCCGGTCGGGGTCGAAGGTCGAGGCTCCGGCCGGCTTCCCGGTCGGGGCCGGACCCATCCCGGCGTGCAGGGCCACGGCGGTGATCCGGTCGCCGGTGGCGTGGAGCGCGGCGGCTTCCAGGGCATGCCGGAGCTCCCGCAGGTTCCCCTTGAACGGCCGGCTCCGCAGGTAGGCCCAGGCGTCCTCGGTCAGGCCCCGGCGGGCCGGTCGGATCCCGGCCAGGAAGCTCGTCACCAGCGCTTCCAGGTCTTCGCCCCGGGCCCGGAGCGGCGGCATCACCACGGTGAGCACCCGCAGGCGGTAGAAGAGGTCCTCCCGGAAGCGGCCTTCCCCGACCTCTGCGCCGAGGTCGCGGTGGGTGGCGGCCACCAGGCGCACGTCCACCGGCACGGCCTGGTCGGTCCCCAGGGGCTCGACGCTCCGTTCCTCCAGGACCCGGAGCAGCTTGGCCTGGGTCGAAGGCGGGATCTCGCCCAGCTCGTCGAGGAACAGGGTGCCGCCGTCGGCGGCCCGGAAGCGTCCTCGCCGGGCCTCCCGGGCGCCGGTGAAGGCCCCGGCTGCGTGGCCGAAGAGCTCGGCCTCGACCAATTCGTCAGGGAAGGCCCCGGCCGCCACCGCCACGAGGGGACCCTCCTTGCGGCCCGAGCGCCGGTGCAGCCAGCGGGCCGCGTGGGACTTCCCGGTCCCGGTCTCGCCCAGCAGGAGGACGGTGGCGTCCGATTCCGCGGCCCGGGCGAGCAGGCGCCTCACCTCGGCCATGGGTGCCGAGTCGCCGACCAGGTCGTCGGGTGCGGGCTCCCCGCCTTCCCCCTCGCGCAGCTGGCGACGGGCATCGTCGAGGGCGGTGCGCAGACGGGCTTCGATCTCCTTCCAGGGCGAGGACTTCGAGAGGAAGTCCTGGATCCGCCGGCGCGCCACCAGGGCGATGGCCCGGCCCAGGTCCTGGCCGGAGAGGACCACCAGGCGGGGCGGGGCGGGCAGGCCCTCGAACCAGGCCAGCAGCCGCTCGCCTTCGTCGTCGTCGGGAGGTTCGCCGGGTGCCGGCGGCAGGGAGAGGTCGCAGAGCACGAGGTCGGGGACCAGACCGGTCGCGCTCCTGCGGGCGTCGGCGCCGGTCGCCACCCGGGTGAAGCGGGCCAGACCGGCGAGCGGAGTCCCTACCGCCTCGAGGAAGCGGGCATGGAAGCGGTCGTCGTCCTCGATGACCAGCACCTGGAGCATGGCGAGACCAAGGTAGCAGGCTCAGCCGGAGCGGCCACCCGGGACCACGGCCTCGAGGGTGAGCTCGACCCGGAAGCCGCCCTCGGGGCGGGGTCCGGCGGCCAGCCTGCCGCCCCGGGATTCGGCCCAGCGAGCGGCGCCTTCCAGGCCGGTGCCGAGCGCCGAGGCGGGCGCCGCGGGGGTCTCTCCCTCCTCCGGGCCGTCGTCGTCGACCACCAGCCGGATGCGCCGCTCCGGATCCCGGTCGAGGGTCAGGACCACCCGACGGGATCCGGCGTCGCGGGAGTTCTTCAGCAGGTCCGAGAGGATCGCCCTGAGCTCGGCGGCGAAGCCGGCGGGATCCTCGATCCCCAGGCTGGCCTCGACCCACTCGCCCCGGGCCAGGGTCAGGCCCGGCAAGGGGGGTGCCGCCAGCAGCGGGTCCAGGAGGTCGGGCCCCAGCCGGAGGCGATGCCCGTCCAGCCAGCGGGCCGCTTCCCGGGCGAGGTCCAGGGCTGCCTCGTGCGCCTTCTGGAGGTTGGAGGCCGAAAGGTCGGCGGCCAGGCGCTCGAGGGCGAAGCTGCACGGGCCGATCCGGGCCGCCAACTCGGGAGGTTCGGGAAGGCCTGCCTTGGTGGCGTCCCGGAGCCGGGTCTGCATGGCAGCCAGGGTCTCCCGCTGTTCGCGACGCTCGAGCCAGGCGAGCGCCGAGGCCGGGTCGCCGCGTTCGACCTCCGAGAGCAGGTTCTTGGTCGGATGCAGCACCGTCGAATAGAGGTTCGACCAGAACCGGAACCGGGCCGTGAAAGCGTCGCCGGGCGGGGGCTCGGGCCGGGTCGCTTCCCGGCGGGCGGTGACGGCCACCGCGAGCACCAGGAGCAGTCCCGGCAGGCCGCGGAAGAGGAGGGCCTCGATCACGGCCAGCAGGGTGAGGCCGGCCCTGGTCCCCAGGACCTTCATGGCGCGGCCGAGCCCGCCCGGCCAGCCCTCGGGAAGATGGCGGCGCAGCCACCAGAGCAGGAGGAGGAGCCCGAGCGAGGAGTGGAACACGGCCCGGAGGGCCACGTAGGCCACCGCCAGGAGACCCAGGCGACGAAGCCGGGTGAGGGCGTCCTCGAGGGGTTCGTCGCCCTGGCGGACGGCTTCCGCCAGCGGCGCCCTCACCAGGGGATCGATCCCGGGGGTCTCCACCAGGAACTCGACCAGCTCGCGGCGCAGGGCCCGAAGGCGCGGGTCGGTGGTGGACGAGGCCGAGAAGCCCCAGCGGGCGATCCCGTCGGAGGGGACCTCGCCCGGGACCCCGGGTCCGTGGTGGGCGGCCAGCGACTCGACCAGGGTGCGGATGTTGCGGAGCTCCCGTTGGTGGCGCCGCGGGAGGTCGCCGGCTTCCAGCGATCGTAGGTTCCGGAGGATCGAGGCCGCCTTGGGCGGGAGCTCGGGCGGGGGCTGCCCCGCTGCCGGGGCGGCCAGGGCGGCCGGGGCCAGGAGGACCAGGACGAGCCCGACGATCCGCAGGAACGCGCTCACGCCGGCAGCGGACGGGATCGGTCGGGACACGGCCGGGGAGTCTACCGCGACCCTACTTCCCTAAGGGCAGGAACGAGCGGAGCCGATCGAGGCCGCCCGTCCGGGTCGTCACCCATCCGTCCCGGGTCGCGTTGACGACTGCCACCAGGCTCTCCCCCTGGAAGACGAAGATCACCGAGTCGTTGGTCCGGAAGTAGTTCAGGTCGGCCAGCGGGTTGGCAGTGAAGAAGTCGATCACCCGCGCTCCCCCGGAACCGTCATGGCGCCGGACCTTCAGCTCGAACCAGGCGAAGGTCAGGATTCCGGCTTGGATCCAGCTCCCCAGGCTCATGCCGGGAAGTCCGCTCATGCCCCTGGACTGCGCCGAGTGGACATAGAAGGCCTCCGCGTGGAGAACCGTTCCGCATCCGGGGCAGCGGTAGCCATAGCGTGGGCGCTCCTCGGGGAAGCGATAGCCCGATCGGGTCTGGCATCGGGCGCAGGGAAGCGAGAGGTCCGGCATCGGAGTCCCGGCTCAATGTTCCATGAAGGGGACGAGGGCTGCGGCGCGCCACCACCCCCCGAGGTGTGTGGTGAACCAGGTATCGGCGTCGAGGTTCGAGATCGCGATCAGGGTGTCCTCGCGGTAGACGAGTCCGAGCTGGACGCCGGACCGGAGGTCGCCGATACCGGCGTCCGCGGACCAGGGGCTGACGGGGATCTCCTGGCGGGTCTCGAGCAGCTCGTCCAGGAGTTCGAGCCGGAACTCCACGCCGGTCACCTGGCCCGGATCGACGAGCTTCAGGATCCCGGGCAGCGTCCGCTTCTTCCTCGTGATGGTCTGGAACCCGAGCAGCCGGTAGACCCGGACCTCGAACTCGATCCGACAACCTGGGCAGCGGAATCGGTACCGAGATTCCTCGCTCGGGAAATGGAACCCGGCTCGCTTCTGGCACCGGACGCAGGGCAGGGCTAGCTTCGGCATCTCCGGGCTCTCCCCTGGGGCAAGGGTAGCGCCCCCGAACGGTCGAAGCCATCGGTCCGGCCGTGTCGCTCCGACGATCCCCCCTCGGGAAATCGCGAGGTCCTGCCGATCTCCCATGGGAGGGGTGAGGAGGACCATGGCAGAGGACCGCACTATCGACCTGGGGACGGGTTACGAGGAGACCGTCGGGATCGCGGAGGCCCTGCGCGAGATCCTGGGCCGGACCCTGACCGGAGGTCCCGAGGCCCTGGCCATCTCCAACGAGGGACCCGGTTGGTGGACCCTCCGGGACCGGTCGCGGGGCGTCTCCCGGGCCGAGCTGGTGGCGGCCGGCGAGGCGGCCCTGGCGCACCCGGTGCTGGGAGGCGCGGCCATGGGATGGCTCCGTGCCCTGGCGATCCTGGGGCGGGGAGGGGTGGCGGTCGAACTCCGGTCCGGCGACCTCTTCGCGGAAGTGGTTCCGGGTCCGTCACCCCGGCTCGCGCTGGGGGAAGGCCGGGAGCCCGCGGTCCCGGGAACCGTCGTGGTGTTCCGGGGCGCCAGCGCCACCGATGTGCTCACGGCGAGGCGCTGCTTCCGGTCCCTGGGACGGTCGCGGGTCCTGGCTTCGACCCCCAGGGGAGAGATCCTGGAAGGCGTCGATGGTGCGCCCGCGATCTTCTGGAACGGGCTCAAGGTCGCCGAGGACCCCAGCCTGCGATTCTCGTACGACCTCCATCCCGGGAGTCCGGTGCCGGCGTCCCCGGGGCGCCGGACCCTGCTCCGGGAGGTCCGGGCCGTCCTTCTCGCCACCGGCGAGCCCGCGGTGCTCGACCCCCTCGGGCGCGACCTGGCGTCGGGAAGGGTCCCGCTCGAGGTCGGTTCGGCGTCGCTGCGCGCCCATGTCGAAGGGAAGACCGGGAGGTCGATGGACCGCCTGGGCCTGGCGTCCGGTGCCACCATCCGGGACTCCGGCCGGGGAGGCCGCAGGGGCTTCCTGCTCGGCCTCGAACCGGCCTCGGGCCGGGCCGATCCGGCCGGGCGGGCCGGGACCGCGGACGAGCTGCGGGTGGTCCCGGTTTCCGAGCTCGGCCTGCTCGAGCGCAGCGTGTTGGCGCTGTCGGATCCGCTGTTCGAGGTCGGGGGCGGGCGGCCGCGCCGACTCGAGGGGATCGAGATCGTGGAGGGTCTGCCCGGTCCGTCCTGGGATCGGGAGCGGGGCCTGTTCCGGATCCCCCGGAGCGCCCTGGCCAGCGGCCGCGAGTTCTGCGCCATCCTGCTGCTCGCCCTGATCCAGCAGCGGGCCAGCGACGGGCCGGACACCGAGGCCCGGGTGCTGGCCGAACTCCTGGGAAGGCTCGGGCTGCGGGCCGTGGAGACCTTCCGGGTAGGTCTGCCCTTCGCTGCCTGATCCGGCTCGCCACCCTGGTCCTCGGCCTCTGCTAGGCTGGAGGCCCAGGGAAGGGCGGCGACCCATGCACCCCGGACTCGACGACGGACCCGCCAAGACCGCGTCCGACAGCCTGCCGGTCGGATATCTGGTCGACTCCGTCTTGCTCGTGGCCCGGCTGGAGAGCGGCCTGCCAGGGCGGTTGGACACCAACACCTACCTTGCGATCGACCAGGAATCGCTCGAGGAGCGGGTCGTCCAGGTGGTTCCGGGAGCCGCCCGGGAGGCGGAAACCTACTCCCGGTCGGTGGAGACCCTGGCTCGGGTCCGGCCTTCCGTGGTCCCGAAGGTAATGGGTGGCGGTCGAACCCACGGGGGTCACTTCTACCTGGTGAGCGAACGGGCCTCCGGAATCGCCCTCGATCGTCTGGTCCGCGGCGCCAGGCTCTCGCAGTCCACCCTGATCGACCTGGTCCATCGGGTGGTGGACGGGGTCTCGGAGCTCCATGCAGCCGGACTCCATCATGGCGACCTCAGTCCTGCCAACGTGCTGGTCGAAGGCGACGACCGGCTCTGGCTCACGGGGATCCGGCCCCATCCCTTCGCCGTCCCGGAGAGTTCGGTCGCTCCCACCCACCCCGCGGCCCGCTATGCCCCTCCGGAGTGGTACGAGCTGGGGATCGCTTCCCAGGCCGGCGACGTCTTCTCGCTGGGGCTCACCATCGCCGAACTCTTCCTCGGATATCCGCTCCTCCCTTCGGCCACGGTGGACGAGCTCATCTCCATGCATGGGAACCTGGTGACCCGGAAGGACGCCATCCTGGCCTGGGACGAGCGCCTTCCCGTCTCCCTGCGGGAACTCGTTGCCAGGATGATCGAGGTCGACTGGAAGGTGAGGCCTGCGAGCGCGCTGGAGGTTCGGCAGGAGGTCTCGTCCCTCCTGCCCCGCGAGCCTAGGGCCCAGGGGCGGGTCCGTCCCGACCTGGCGGCCCGGCGCCGCAGTCTGCTGGCCTCCACCCACAAGAAGTCCCTGGCGAGGGCGGTCCGGTCCCAGCGCAAGGGTCGAAGCCTCGAGGCGGCATCGCACCTCCATGAGGCGGTCCGGCACCTGGAGACCGGCGCGGGGGAGCGCACTCCCCGGACCCTGGCCCGGACCCTGACCGAGGTCCTCTGGTCCACCTTCCTGGCGCCTTCCGCCCGGGAGGCCACCATGGACCGTCGCCTCCGGGAGGCGACGGTCCTGCTCCTGTACCGGACCGCGGCCCAGCTCGGCTCCCGCCTCCTGGTGACCCTCGCCCTGACCCGACTGGCCCGCGTCACCCGCCCTCACGGCCCGGTCGAACCCCTGCTGCCGCCTCCGGAGGATCCGAGGATCCTGCGGCTCGACATCGCGGAGATCGTCGAGCGTCTGCATCGGTACCCCTTTGATGCCAAGCTGCAGCTCGCCCTGGCCTGTCTCTCCGAGACGCCCCACGGACCTCTCCCCGGGTCGGTGTCCGAGTTCCGGTTCCGACTCTTCCAGGAGCACGGCTTGCCGGTCTCGGCCCTGGGGACGGTGCTCCGACCACCTCAGGACCCGGCCGCCTTGCCCGCCTGGCTCGAACGCCTCGCCGGACTCGTGCAGGAGGCTCGCGGCGGTGCCGCGTCCCCCCCGAAGGTCCCGCGGGAGCGAGCGGCGACCGGGGCATTCATGGCCTCCAGAGCCGAGAACGCGACCGATCCGCCGGAACTCCGGGAGATCCGCCGGTTGATCGACGAGGCGCCGATCGGCCGACGGTCCGAGATCCCGGCACCCACCCCGAGCCGGGTCTCCCGGGCCAGCGTGCTCGACCTGATCGGGATCCCGGTCATCGAGCTGCCCGGCCACGTCCTGACGCCCCCGCCCGGTCCCCCCCCGAGCGAGCCGCCGAAGGATCCCGAGTCCGTCCCGCGGGGCGGTCGGACCCGGGCCAGCATGCTCGATCTGGTGCTGCCCGACCTGACCTCCGAGCCTTCCGGAAGCGAGGCTCCGGCTGCTCCATCCCGTTCACCCAGCCCGCGGACCACCGGCCAGGTGGCCATGACGGGCGCCTTCCAGTCGCTGCTGGCCGAGGGACGGACCCAGGAAGCCCTGGACCTGGTCCACGCCCTGACCCGTTCGGGAGCGCTGGTGGACGAGGCCTCCCGCCGGGCCCTCCATGGGGACCTCTGCCGGAACCTCTGGCTGCCTTTCGTCTCCGGATCCAAGGACACGGCTTGCGAATCCTGGTGTCGGATCCGGGCCCTGGCCCTCGAGACCGGCTTCGGAAACCTTGTCGACCTCACGGATCGGCTCCTGGTGGCCCTTCTCCGCGAGGAGGACGGACGCGAGGAACTCCATCGCCTGGCGCGGTCGCATCCGACCTCCCTGGCGTTCCTGGAGTCTGTGCATGGCGTGAAGGAGGGAGGCGAAGCCTCCGCATCCCGCTTGTGCCAGCTCGGATGGCAGTACCTCGCGCGGGGCGAGCCGATGCCGGCGATGAGGGTCTTCATCGAGGCCCGCTCGATGGTCGGGGAGGCGGATCCCGTGGTCGACGGCCTCGCCGCGGCCGAGACCCGGATCCGGACCCAGTTCGACGCGGCCGAGGCCTTCCGCAAGCTCGCCGCCACGACCGAAGGGGCGAAGCCGGAGGACGAGATCCAGGCCCTCGAGGGCCTGCTGGAGGAGTTCCCGAACTTCCTTCCCGCCCTGGAACGGATGTCGGAGCTGTTCGCGGCCCTGGGCGGCGGACCCCGCCAGGCCAGGATCGACCTCGAGATCGGGAGACGGAGGCTGCTCCGGGGCGAGGGCGGATCCGCCGCCAAGCGGTTCCGGGCCGTGCTGGGGATCGATCCGAGATCCGACGAGGCCCTGCTCCATCTGGTGGCGTTCCGGCTGCCGGGATTCGGGAGCGCTGGCGGAGTGCGGGAGCTGAGGGTCCAGGTGCTCGAGCGCGAAGGTCTGTTCTCGGCCGCGGTCCATCACCTCCGGATGGGCCTACGGGGAGGAGCCTCGGATCGACCGGTCCTGAAGAGCCTGGTCGACCTCGGGGCCAAGGCCGGCCTCGACACCGCACCCTACCTCCTGGAGCTGGCCCTCCTGGCCCAGGCCGAGGGCCAGGAATAGGAAGCACGGCGCCTGGTGGACCAGGCCAGGGCCAAGACCCTGAACACCGCGGCGACCCGCCAGCGCATCGAGGCCAGTCCCGAGCTGGCGAGGTTGGTGCAGGTCTAGGATTCCGGTGCCGGGTCCGCCGCCTCGCGGGGAGCCGGATCGAACCTCAGGTGGCTCGAAGCGGTGGGCGGGAGAGGGGGGCGATCGCGGCGGCGAACCCGTCGAGGGCCCGCTGGAAGGCCTCGGCATCCTGGTAGCGCTCGTCCGGTCGCTTGGCCATGGCCTTCTGGACGATGCGATCCAGCCCGCGGGGTGTGCCGCGTCGGACCTGCGAGGGCAGCGGGATCGCGGCCTCCACATGGGCCTTCATCACTTCGAGGGTCGATCCTCCGGTGTAGGGGACCTTGCCGGTGAGCATCTCGAACAGGAGGACCCCCACGGAGTACAGGTCGGAACGGGCATCGGCCTCCTGTCCCAGGATGCGTTCGGGCGCCAGGAAACCCGGGGTGCCCACCAGGCGACCCTGGGCAGTGCGCCGCGGACCCTCCCCCCGGGCCAGACCGAAGTCGATGAGCCGCGGGGTCGCGCCCCCTTCCAGGAGGATGTTCTCGCTCTTGAGGTCGCGGTGGAGGATGCCTGCCCGGTGGACCGCCTCGAGCGCCACGAGCGTCTGGCGGGCCAGGGACACGGCGCGTTCCGGGAGGAAGGGACCGCCCACCTCGAGTTCCTGCAGGATGCTGGGACCGTCGATGAACTCGTAGACCAGGTAGAGGAGGTTCTGCTCCTCGCCCCACTCGATCAGGCGGACCACACCGGGATGCCGGATCCGGGAGAGGGCCGCGACCTCGTCGCCGAACCGCAACCGCGCCGAGGGATCCGCCATGTGTTCGTCCGAGAGGAGCTTGACCGCCACCCGGGTCCGGGTGGGGCGGAAGAGGGCTCCGTAGACCAGCGAGGTCCCGCCGCGTCCCAGCGGCGTCTCGTCCAGGAGGATGCGTTCGTCGGGTCCCAGGGTGCGGGCGATCCTGAGCGGCATGGCGCCTCCACAGTGCCCAGGTAGGGGCGAGGATTCAAGGCGGGAGGCCCGGTCGCCCCCCGCTCTGGCACTCTCTCGGCGTGGGCCGGCCCGATGACCAGATCCTGACCGCCTCGCTGGCGGACCGCTACCGACCCGAGCGGGTGCTGGGGGCCGGCGGCTTCGGTCGGGTGATCCTGGCGACCGACCTCGAGCTCGAGCGGCCGGTGGCGCTGAAGGTCATGAACGCGGACCTCGGCGATCCGGACATGCGGCTCCGCTTCGAGCGGGAGGCCAGGGTCACGGCCGGGCTCCAGCACCCGAACGTGGTCCGGGTCTACGGCTTCGGGATCGACGACGACGGGTCGCCCTACATCGCCTACGAGTACGTCGAGGGCACGGTGCTGGGCGCGCTGGTGGGCCGGGACGTCGAGGTGGGAAGGCTCCTGGTTTGGGCCGGGCAGCTCGCCGATGCCCTGGACGCGGTCCATCGGGCCGGCGTCGTGCACCGGGACGTGAAGCCCGGGAACATCCTGATCCGGGCCGCCGACGACGGGGCGGTGCTCTGCGACTTCGGGATCGCCCGGGTCGAGTCGGGTGCCACTGTCGCCACCCAGCAGGGCGTGCTGCTCGGGACCCCGGGATTCCTGGCTCCCGAGGTCTGGATCGGCGATCCGGTGAGCCCGGCCTCCGACCAGTTCGCCTGGGCCGCCAGCCTCGTCCAAGTGCTCGAAGGGCGGACGGTCTACGGCTTCGAGGAGGTGGCGGCGGTGGCCCAGAGCCTCCGCCTCTACCGTCCCCCCACCCTGGAGGGACGGAGCGACCTGCCGCCGGAAGCCGTCGCCGCCCTGCGTCGCGCCCTGGCCCGGAACCCGGCCGAGAGGTTCCCCTCCATGGCCGAGGCGGCGGCCGCGCTCCTGGGGGGGGATGCCGGTCCGGCCTTGCCTGGGTCGACGATGGCCCTGGACCGGGGAGGGGCCGCATCCTCGGCGGGCATCCCGGGTATCCCCGGGGCGGGCCATGGGCCCGCCACCGTTTCCGGGGTGCGGCCCCGGACCGGCACCGCCAGCCGGGTCGGCCTTGGGTCCCGGTCCCTGGCGGCCCTTCCGGTGGCGACTGCCATGCCTCCCCGGGCGCCGGGGCGCCGGGCCGCGGTCGGGCCTCCGGTGGCGGTCGGACTGGCCCTGGCCCTGGCTGCCGGCTGGAGGTGGGGAGGGAGCCCGGAGACGGGCGATCCGAACCGGGGGCCTGCGACGACCGCGCCGGTCGCCGGCGAGGACGCATGGGACGATGTGGTCAAGGCTCGCGACGACCTCGCGAGCCTCTTTCGCGGTGTCGCCCGAACCAACCCCTGGTCGCTCTACGAGGGCGGTATCCACGTGACCCAGCTCCAGGACGGCCTGGTGGACCCCCGCCTTCCTCCCAAGTGGACCCGGTTCCTGGAGTCGCTGGAGATCTGGGAAGCCGAGGCCACCCGGCCGGGAGCCGAGACCCCGCCCTCGCCCCGCAGCGTCTCCTCCCGTCTCCGGAGGGCGGCCATCTTCTCCGGCGAGATCTCCGGCTCGTTCGGGCACCTCGGAGACAAGTCCATCATGCGCGCCGGGAACGCCTCGGTGGCCGAGGTGCTGCGGGCCGCCGAGGCCAACCGGCACGAGGTCGAGAAGGAACTGGAGGATTTCCTGGCGCGGTTCCCGGCGGAGCTCGGCCCGGGCCGGACCGCAACCGGCGCCATGCGGGTGAGGCTCGCCTACCAGGTGCGGTCGCTCCGGCTCGGGGACTTCCTGGCGGATCTCGCCCGCAGCGTCGAGGGGACCCGCGAGCCGGCCTTCCTGGCGGACGCGGTCGAGGCGGTCGGGCCGGCCTTCTCGCGTTCCCGCCAGTTGCAGGCCGAGGAATGCCGTTCGGTGGACGACGTGCTCGCCGGGTTCGCCGAGAGCCTCTCCTCGCCCTGGGACGAGGTCGAGCTCTGCCGGGCCCTGGTCCAGGCGCGGGAGAGCCAGCTCGAGGCGATCCGGGCGTGCGGCGGTGCCGGCCTGGGTTCCTCCAAGGGGTTCGCCCGCTACCGCTACCTGCTCGATGCCACCGCCTCCTGCCTTCCCCACCTGGCCTCGGCCTCGCCGCTCCCGGGGGTCACCGGCCTGGAGCGGGACCGTCTGGCCCTCGACGAACTGGTGAAGCTCAAGGTCGAGGTCCCGGACGACCTGGCGGAAAAGGTGTCGCAGTTGCTCGGGGCCTGGAGCCGGGGAGGCCGGTAGCTCCCAGGAACCGGACCGGGGTCGAGGGACGGGGATCGCCGGGATCGGACGCGATCCCGGTCCCTCAGCCCGCCTCGAGGGCGAGCAATACCCGGGCGCAGGCTTCTGCGTCCGAGGCGGCGTCGTGGTGCACCAGCGGGATCCCCAGGTGGGTGCAGACGTCGGGGAGTCGCGATCGGGGAAGGCCGAGCCGGGTCCGGGCCAGCGCCAGGGTGCACCGGAAGGGCAGGTCCGGAGGTTCGAGCCCCGCCGCCCGGCAGCAGGCCTCGAGCACCCTCCGGTCGAAGCCGGCGTTGTGGGCGACCAGGAAGGCCGCGCCCTCGAGCACGGGAGCCAGCTCCGGCCAGACCCGGTCGAAGCCGGGTTCGTCGCGCACCGCCTCCCAGGTGATCCCGTGGATCCGGGTGAAGAGGATCCGGGGCCGGGGAGGCCGCACCAGCCGGGATTCCCGCCGGACGATGGTGCCGTTCTCGACCCGGACCAGGGCGACCGCGCAGGCGCTGTCCGGGCCGTGGTCGGCGGTCTCGAAGTCGATGGCCACGAAGGGACCGGAGGTCCCCCTGGGGCGTGGGGAAGGCTGCCCGGCGCGGCCCGACCTCGGTCCGGCCGTGGCGCTGCCGCGTCGCTTCCCGGACGGGGGCGGCTCGAAGGCGATGCGGCGTTCCAGGCGCTCGAGGACCTGGTCCCGGTTCCCGCTCCCGAGCAGGCCGCAGGCCCGCGCCACCCGGCGCAGCTCGTCGTCGTCGAGGCATGGGACGATCGCCCCGGTCGCCAGTCCCGGGTGATCGGCCAGGCGGGCCGCCAGCCGCTCTCGGTCCAGCTCGGCATGCGGATCGAGGCCGAGGTCGCGGGCGATCCGCCGGAGGCGGCGTTCGTCGAGCAGGGCCAGGGCGGCCCGTCGAGGGGTCATGGCGCGGACGCTAGCACGCAGGACGACCGGCCCCGGACGACCTTGGCGGGGTCCTCGGACCCGACTATCCTTGTCGCGTCATGGCAGCCCGGCGCGGCTTCTCGCTGCTCGAGATGATGATCGTCCTGGTCGTGGTCGCCCTGGTGGCCGCGGGGGTCGTCCTCTACCTCGAACCGGTCCCTGCCGAGGCGCTGCGTACCCGGGCCAGGAACGAACTCGCCGAGCTGCGGAGCGAGGTCCAGGCCAGGGCCCTGGAGGTCCCCGAACACCACTTCGCCGACCTGCGTGCCGCGAGGCGGGGGCTCGACGTGCCCCTCGATCCCTGGGGAGAACCCTACCTGCTGGTGCATGGTGCCCCTGCCATGCTCCCGACCACCGCCATGCCGGAACTCTGGGCGAGGACCTGTCGGGGGATCGGCCTCACCGAACACTGCCTGGTGACCGGGGGGCCGGACCGCCGGATCGGGGGCGAGGGCGCCGAGGACGACCTCGTCCAGGTGGTGAAACTGGGGAAGGCGACCCGGTAGCTGCGGGGTTGCCCCCGTCCCGCGTCATGGCGTAGCCTCACGGGCCCCCCGGGGCGCGTACGGCCAGTTTCCGAGAATCGAGTACGCAGGATCGTCGAGGAGTTCCCGATGTCCCGGTCGTCGATTGCGCTCGTGAGCGCGTTGCTGTTGGCCTTGCATGCCGTCGCCCTGCCGGCGGCGGAATCCAGGGTCTTCCACCCCACCCGGCTCCGCTACCTGCCGGACAACGACGCCGCCTGGTACGCCCGATGGTGGGCCCTGAACGAGGCGTCGACCTCGATCCGCTCGACCTACTTCAACTTCCACAAGGACCTCTTCGGCAAGGCCATGCTGGGTCTCCTGCTGGCCAAGGCCCGCCAGGGCGTCGGCGTCGAGCTGATGGTCGACTCGCGGGGGAGCCTCTCGCTCACCACCCGGTGGATGGCCCAGGCCTTCCTGCGGGAGCTCGCCAAGCAGCCCTCGGCCAAGGTCCGGGTCTACCGGCCGCTGGCTGGCGAGATCCTGAAGGTTCCCCGCTACCTGCGCGACGTGGTGGCCTCGAACCACGACAAGATCCTGCTCGCCGACGGCCACCTGGCCGTGGTCGGCGGTCGCAACCTTGGCACCAAGTACTTCGCGAGTCCCTCCGACGACGAGGGGGCCTACGTCGACAACGACCTGCTGCTCGACGGCCCCGGGGTGGGCGGGGAGATCGAGGTCGCCTTCCGGAGCGAGTTCGACCACCTCCACAACCTCGACCTGGGTGCGCCCCGGGAGGACGACGAGGAGATCGTGGCCGAGCTCGCCCTGGCGGCCCGGGTCATGGACGCTTGGGTCCGGGGCCAGGGACCGATCGACCCTGGGACGGTAGCGCCGAAGCTCGCCAAGGTGCTGAAGAAGCTCTCGGCGGAGGCCGCAAAGCTGCCCCGCCTCACCGGGTACCAGGCTTTCGAGGCCGCGCCCTTCGGGGGCGTGGACTCGACCTACCCGGTCGAGATCCTCGACAAGGGCAGCTTCGGAAGTCCGGTGAACACCATCACCGAGAACCTGCTCGCCCGGTTCGCGGGGGCCCAGCAGAAGCTCGTCATCCAGAGCGCCTACCTGGTGATGACCGACCGCATCAAGGCCGCCCTGAGGACCGCCGGGGAACGGGGGGTCGAGATCGTGATCCTGACCAACAGCCCGGCGTCCACGAGCAACCTCCTCACCCAGGCCTTCTTCGTGAAGGAGTGGAAGAGTTACCTCAAGGACATCCCCAATCTCAGGCTCTACATCACCACCTCGAAGCATAAGATCCACGCCAAGACCTTCGTGATCGACGGGGCGGTGACCTGCATCGGCAGCTACAACCTCGACCCCATGAGCGAGGGCATCAACGGGGAGATCCTCTCCCTGGTCGAGTCGACGACGCTCTCGGCCGAGGTCGAGGCCCGGATCCGGGAACAGGTGGCGGGAGCGGTCGAGTGCACCATCCGGATCGGGGAGGACGGCGAGCCGATCGGCGTGACCGGTCCCGACGACTACCTCCAGGGGGTCGCCGGGATGCTGATCCGGATCCTCGCCCACGTCCCCTTCCTGCGAGAGCTGGTGTAGGTCTGCGGCTCGGCCGCAAGGGCCGCGCCCCGTGCCTCGGGAAGATGGGGGCCAGGGGGCTAGGCGAAGGGTGTTCGGCCGACTAGTGTGGCTCGGGAGATTCGAGGTTCGCATGCGCTCCGGCCTGCTCGCGGGATTGCTGGTCACCCTCGCTGCCGGTGGCATGGTTCCCGCTCTCCGCGCCGCCACCCTGGCCGAGTCGGTGCGCTCCTGGGTCTACCGGCTCCAGCCCTTGGGCGGCACCGGCCCCTGCGCCCAGTACCTCTCCGAGGTCGATGCCACGCCTACCGACCTGGCGGTGATCGACCACGCCTGCGGCGAGGACCCGACCCCCTTCACGCCCGGCGAGATCGCCAACCTGAAGACCCGGCCGGACGGGGGGCGTCGCCTGGTGCTCGCCTACCTCTCGGTCGGGGAGGCCGAGGACTACCGCTGGTACTGGCGGGAGAGCTATCGCCCCGAGGTCCAGCAGGACTTCGTGACCGTGACTCCCGGGAACCCCGACTGGCTCTCGACGGCCACCCCCGACTGGGCGGGCAACTACTACGTGCGGTACTGGCTGCCGGGGTGGCGGAACATCCTGGTCGACGGGCCGTTCCTGGGTGCTGCCGGGGAGCGGGTGCCGTCCTACGTGGACCGGATCGTCGCCCAGGGGTTCGACGGGGTGTACCTGGACCTGGTCGACAACTACCAGCACTGGCAGGAGGATCGACCCACCGCCAAGGCGGAGATGCTCACCCTGGTCGAGGCGATCCGCGACCGGGGACGGGCGAGGTTCGTGACTCCCTCAGGGAGCGGGCACCCCGGTTTCACGGTGATCGTGCAGAACGCCACCGAGCTGCTCACCGATGCCTCGGTCCAGGCCCGGTTCCTGGCGGCGCTCTCCGGGGTGGCGGCCGAGGCGGTCTACTTCGGCTCCCATGATGTGGCCAATGCGGCGAGCGCCACTGTGGAGGCCCGTCTCGACCAGGCGAGGGCTGCCGGCCGTCTGGTGCTCACCGTCGACTATGCAAAGCAGCCGGTGAATGCCGAATCGGCGTATCGGAAGAGCCGGGCCCGGGGCTACGTCCCCTACGTCTCGGAGAGCGAGCTCGACCGGGTGGTCGCACCTCCTGCTGCGGTCGGCTGGTCTTCCGGGTCCCTGCCGCCTCCGCCGACGACCGCGCCTACGCCTACGCCGAGCACCACCCCTTCGCCCAGTCCGACACCGACTCCGGTGCCGACCCAGGCCCCGCCCTCGGGCCAGGACGTCGAGACCGAAGCCCCCGATCGGGACGACTCGGCGGAGGTCGAGGAGGACGAGGACGAAGAGGACTCCGACGACGAAGAGGACTCCGACGACGAAGAGGACGACGAGGACGAGTCCTCGGACGGCGAGATGCGCCGGGTCCTGACCGGGGCGGCCATCGGAGCGGTGGCCGGGATGGCCTTCGGCCCGGTGGGCGCGGTGGTCGGTACCCTGGCCGGCGCCATCGCCGGGGAGCTCTGGCACCAGCACAAGACCGACGACGACGACGAGGACGAGCCCGGGGCCCCCGGGGCGCCTCGCAGCAGTCGTCGCACCCGGGTGGATCGCCTGCTCGAGCTGGATCGGCCCCTGGCGCCGGGCACCGGCCTGGGGATCGATCCCTTCGGGGCGGTCGGCGATGCTCCCGCAGCTCCGGGCACGAGCTACCGCCAGGCCCAGGAAGACCTGAAGGATGCCCTCGAGTCCGATTCCCCGGAGCGGCGCCGGGAGGCCTGGCGTCGCTACCGCGAAGCCTGGGGCCGGCACCTCGAGGACCAGCGCCGGCGCTGAACCCCGGCCCGAGGCCCCTCCATGCCCGTCGCCAGCGTGCGGGTTCCCGACTCCGGCGTGCCCCCGGTGCTGGACCCTCCCCGGGTCGCCGAGCTCCCCGGCGATCCCCGCGCCCTCCTTGCGGCCCTGGGCGCGGTCTACCTCATCTGGGGATCGACCTATCTCGCCAACAAGGTGGCGCTGGTGGAGATCCCTCCCCTGCGCCTGGTGGCGATCCGCTACCTGCTGGCCGGCGGGTTGGCCTATGCGGGCCTGCGCCTGGCCGGTCGACCGGCACCGACCCTCGGGGAACTGCGCTCGTCCCTGGTGATCTCGCTCTTCCTGATCGTGGGAGGGGCAGGCGGGGTGGTCTATGCCCAGACCCGGGTGGCCTCGGGGCTCACCGCCCTGGTGGTGGCGGTCTCACCGCTCTGGACCGCGCTCTTCGCCGGCTTGCTCGAGGCCTGGCCGACCCGCCGGGAATGGGCCGGACTCCTGGTCGGCTTCGCCGGGATCCTGGTCCTGAACGCCGACGGCGATCTGCGGGTGGATCCGGTCGGCCTGGCGATCCTGCTGGCGGCTTCCGGATCCTGGGCGCTCGGTTCGATGCTCAGTCGTCGCATGGAGCTGGCGGGCGGGTTCATGGGGACGGCCACCGGGATGCTGGCGGGAGGGGCGATCCTGGCGGTGCTGGGCCTCGGGGTGGAATCCTCGCCCTGGGTCCTGCCGTCGCCCCGGGCGCTGGCGGCGCTCGCCTACCTGGTGGTGTTCGGTTCCATGGTGGCCTTCGCCGCCTACCTCTACCTGCTCCACCGGGTGAGGCCCGCCCTGGCGGCCAGCTACGCCTATGTGAACCCGATCGTGGCCCTGCTGCTCGGGGCCTGGATCGGGGGCGAGCCGCTCGACGGCACGACGTTCCTGGCGATGATCCTGATCCTAGGAGGGGTCGGAGTGGTGGTCACGGGTCCCCGCAGATGACCTCGCCCACCGGGGCGGGGGCGACGACCACATGGACCAGGGTGAGGACCGTGCCCAGCAGGAAGGCGCCCGAGGACGGCAGGGCGAGCCAGGCGAGCGAGGCCTTGGCGGCGTCGGTACCGCCGAGACCGGGTGCCGCGAAGCCTGCGAGCAGCCAGAAGACCGGATATCCGAGGGCTCCGGCCCCCAGGAGCATCGAGGCGAGCGAGCGCCGGCGCGGGCAGCCCGGGAGCGCGGCGAGGAGCAGGATCAGGCCCAAGGCCGCCGACCCCATCCCGCCCCCGTGCATGTGGGCCCGCTTCAGGTAGCTCCAGGACTTGTCGACGACCGCCTTGGCCTTGGCGGCATCGCCCGAGTAGGTGGTCTCGATCACGGCGTCCGCAGACGCCTTCAGGCTCCCCTTGAGGCTCGACTCGGCAGCGCCGAAGACGCCTCCCAGGCCGAAGCCGAAGAGCAGCGCCAGCAGCGTGAGGACGAGGCCCGGTCGCAGCGAATGCAGGGTCGGAGGGAAAGCGGTGGTGGTCATCGGGGATCCTCCTCGGGTCGGGCGATGGCGGGGAGCCGGGACCTCGGATGCTAGCCTCCGGTCCGGCCCCGAGTCCCGCTCCGGGTGCGGGGTAGAATGCCCCGGCGATGCGGTCCCCCGTCCTGGCCATGGTCCTTGCCGGCACCCTGCCGGTGGTCTCGGGCGCCGATCCCGGCCTTCCCCTCGACCCCGACCTGATCCTCGGCGACATGCCGGTGGCGGTCAGCGAGCGCCGCACCGAGGACCGGGCCCTCGAGGTCGACGAGATCCGGTTCCAGACCCGGCTGCAGCTCCAGTACGAGTTCCGTGATCCCGACCAGGGACCGGCCGACGACGATCTGGTGCTGCGCCGGGCCAAGCTGATCGGGAGCTGGAGGATGGGGCCGCGCTGGGCCACCCAGGCCCAGCTCGAGGCCCGGGAGGGCTCTCCCTACTTCGAGGACTTCTACCTGACCTACGAGCTGCGCCGGTGGTCGCGGCTCTGGCTGGGCCAGTTCAAGAGCGCGCTGTCCCGCATCCAGCTCACCTCGTCGGGTCAGCTCCTCTTCGCCGACCGGCCGATGGCGGCCCGGGTGTTCTCGGCCCGGGCCTTCGAGGTTTCCCCCGTCACCTCCTACGAGGCGATCCAGGGGCATGGGGGCGACCGGATCCTGGGAGCCCGGATCACCCGCTACTGGTACTTCGGGAATGGAGGGCGCGAGGGGGACGAACTCGGCATCCGGCTCCGGGCCGATGTCGGGCGCGGGGTGAGGACCGACCGGTTCGAGGGAGGCTTGTCCCACACGATCCGGCTCGAGATCCACCCCGACGGGAACCCCGGATACCAGGAGGGCAATCCCTGGGCGGATCGCCAGGGGCGCCTGTCGTTCGACTTCTCGCTGCGGGTGGATCGCGACCACCGCGAGCTGGACCTGGACGGCGACGGCCGGATCTCCGATCTCGACGGGATGGACCGGAGGATCTCGGACGTGGGCTGGACCTACCGAAGGGATCGCTTCTCGACCCAGGCCGAGTTCTTCCGCCAGGTCCAGGCGCCCGTCTCGGGGATCCGACCGGAGCAGCACTCCTCCGGCCATTACGTGCAGCTCGGGTGGGTCTGGAAGCCGCGCCGCTGGGAGTCGGGGTTCCGGTCCGGGGAGGTGGATCCCGATCGTTCCCTGGGTTCCGACCTGCGGACCGAGCGGGCCGCGTCGCTGGTCCGCTACCTGGGGAGCGGCAAGTCCAAGGCGGTGCTCGAGGCGGTCCGCCGGACCGACCAGGCCAGCCCGCGCCGGGACGAGACCACCTGGCGCCTCCAGTATCTGTTCGTGTTCTGAAGTACGCTCCCGGCTGTCGAACACGGAGGTGTTCCGCATCGTGAGAGGCGCGAGCCCGATCCGATTTCTGGTGGCACTGTGGATGGTCGGGGGAGCAGCCCTCCCGCAGGTCCAGGCCCGCGAGTGGCGGGTCCAGCTCCTGGTGCAGAAGGTCGGCGCCGACAGCCGGGGGAACTGCGGGCGCTTCCTGGACGACGGGACGAGCATCCGGCTGGACCCGGCGACCCGCCGGCTGGTGCCGTCGAACTCCGGAGCTCCCGAGACCTTCGTCCTGGTCTCGCCCCGCGACGCCATCATGGATGGTGACCGGGTCCAGCTCCGCTCGACGACGACCGGCAAGTGGGTCTGCGCCGAGGGCGGGGGTGGCGGGGTCCTGGTGGCCGACCGGGGCCAGCCCAGGGAATGGGAGACCTTCACCATCTCCAACCTGCGATCGACCCGTCCCGAGGACCGCAGGATCTCCCACGGCGAGCAGATCGGACTGGTCGCCGCCAACGGCAGGGCATGGCGGGCGGTCGGGACGGGGATCGACGCCGGGGGGACGCCGAGCCGGGACTGTCCTGCCGCCGGGACGATCCGCTTCAGGATCCGCATCGAGCGTTCGCCCTCGTTCGCCTGGCCGGTGCTCCAGGCACCCTTCCGTTCTCCCGCCGCCTACCTCCCGCCGATCGGGTTCGACCATCGCAGGGGGGATCGTCCCGCCGACCAGGTGGTGGCCGGGCGGGCGGTTCCCGGGACCGCCAAGCGGAGGTGCGAGGGCGCCAGGGGCACGGACTTCCCGAACTGCTACGACGATCACGAAGGGACCGACTTCTCGCTCAAGGGATGGTTTCCCCAGCAGGACCTGAACCTGGCGACCGAGGTCGTGGCGGCCCTGGCCGGCGAGGTGGTGAACCTGGGGGACGGGAACGTCGACCACTGCTTCCCGGATCCGAGCGTGGAAGGTCGTCATCAGATCCGCTGCATCGATCCGGCCGACGTCGGTCGCAACGAACACCGGGCCAACTTCGTCCAGGTGGCCCACGCCCACGGGATCGTGACCAGCTATTACCACCTGCAGAAGAACTCGGTCACGGTGAAGGTCGGGGACAGGATCGAGGCCGGGCACCGGATCGGCAGGGTCGGGAGTTCCGGCATCTCCTCGGGTCCGCACCTCCACTTCCACCTGGAGGCGCAACCCCCGATGCTCTACGACGGGAGCCGTCCCGCTCCGTTCGAGTCGGCGGACATCTACGTCGATCCCTACAAGACCCCCGACGGGAAGAGCCTCTGGAACCACCTGGACGGGAGCGGGATCCCGGACCGGCCGGCGGGCGGCGCGGCGATCACGGTCGGCCTCCCCTTCACCAACCGGGACACCTCGCTCCCTTCGGCCCGCCGGCTCCAGCACCCGGACGGGCACAAGCGGCGCGTGGACTGCGTCCACCGGATCCCCAAGCATCCCCAGGGCGATCCCGGGCCCCGCGTCGCCTGCACCTGCCCTCCGGTCCGGGAGCACGGAGCGACCTGCCAGGTCCAGGTCGCCTGCGCCCATTGGAAGCAGCCGCACGGGGATCACGGCAGGAAGTTCGGCGCCGTCGTTCCCTGCACCTGTCCCCCGGTCCGGGAGCACGCCCAGGACGCGGTCTCCGGTCCCTGTACCCACATGGTGGCGAAGCATCGGGACGGACATGAGGGCCCTCGCGTGCCCTGCACCGAGATGGTGGTCGAACACGCCGGGGGGCATGAGGTGACCGACCCCTGCACCCACTTCGAGTGAGCAGGCCACCGATCCCCGGCGGTGTCCCCGGCTTGCGCACCCTGATCGCGGCCTTGCTCCTGGGGGCGACCTGGGGAGGGGGGGCCTGGGGTTTCCTCGGGCTCCGGCTCGGCGACCGCGAGCTCTTCTTCCTGGAGCCGGTGATCGCCGAGCAGGAGGGCGAGGTCGACGCCCACCTCGACGCCCGGGCGCCCGAGATCGAGTTGGGGGAGCTCGCCGGCTCGACCCTGGGCGCGGCCTACGGGATCTCGCTGCTGGGAGCCGGGGAGGGCCTCACCGCCCGCTGGGATCGCTACCAGTTGAGGGGCAGGCTCTCGCCCGGACCCATGCGGCTCCTGGGCGGGCCGATCAAGCTGGGGTTCGCCCTGGATGCCGGGTCCGAATTCCGCTTCGTCCGCCACTTCCGCTCCAAGGCCGAGGCCGCGGCGGCCCGTCCGCTCGAGCCCTGGGTGATCGGGTCGGTCGACTCGATCCTCTCCCGGATGCGCCCCGGCGACCTGGCCAGCATGCCGGTGCGGGCGGAACTCCTGCTCCAGGCCGCCTTCGAGGCGCCGATCGCGGGGATCCCGGTCCGCCCCAGCCTGTTCGTGAAGCTCGGCGGCACCTTCCAGGCTTCGGTGCTCCGCCTTCGGGACGACCGGGTCCGGGTGCGCCTGCTCTCCAGCCGGACCCGCACCGCGGGCGCGGCGCTCAAGGCCGGATTCCTGTGGGATGCCGAGCTGATCGAGGTGCTCGGCGAATCGGTGCGGGTCTTCTCGGAGCTCTCGGTGGCGAAGGCGACGTGGTCGCGCCAGCGGGGCCAGGCCATGCTCTTCGACGCTACCCTGGACCTCTCGGATCCCGAGGCGAGGGCCGCCTTCGAGTGGCTGTTCTACCGGCCGGTGCGCTTCGCCCGGGGGGACGAGACCGTGCTCTCGGCCGGCTGGAGCCTGATCCAGCAGCTGGCGGCGGTCGACGAGGAGCAGGGGCGAGAGACCCGGAGGGTGGAACTCCATCACTCCGGGCTCCTCGACTTCCGCCAGAGCGGATGGAACCTGAAGCTCGGGAACTCGCTGCTCTTCTTCGGGCGGCGCAACCTGAACACCCTGCTCGACTTCGAGCCCGTCGCTCCCGACGAGCCGCCCATCGTGCTGGCCTCCAGCCTCTCGGCCGGCAAGAGTTCGGTCTGGTTCGGGCGCCGGGAGGAGAAGTGGCTCTTCGAATCACAGGTCTACGCGGTGAGGGAGCCTGGCCGCCTGCACACCGCGCTCTGGTCGCTGCGCTATCGGGTCAAGGACCGTCGCTTCACCGCCTCGGACCGTGAGAACCTGGCGGAGAAGCTCCGGTTCCGGCTCGGAGGAGCGGGCGCCCTGGAACTCCCCGACGAGGGGGAGGAAAAGCCCCGGATCAAGGGCGAGATCCAGGTGCGGCTGGCGCGCCCGGCCCTGGAGGAGCTGGCCGGGAAGGGACGCACCGCCCTCGCCTCAGGTCTGGCCGCCTGGGTCGGTGCCCTGAGGCTGGATCCCATGTGGAGGGACGCCTTTCGCGGCGACCTGGCCAGGCTGCCCGGGGAACTGGAGGCTCTGCTCCGTCCGGCGCTCTCGGGGGAGGATCCCGAGGCCCTGCTCCGCCTGGCACGTCTCCGGGTGGGGAATGCCGCCTTCCACGAGATCGGGACCGGTTGGCTGGTCTCGATGCTCTCGCCCCGGGTCGACGACGATCGGCTCTCGATCCGGGCCGTGTACAAGTCGAGCGCTTCGGGCAAGCACAAGCTGGCCATCGGGGACCTGGCCGCGGCTCCTTCGGAGAGCGTGCTCCCGGTGTTGCGGTTCCTGGAGACCGGGGTCACCGAGCTCCAGGATGAGGCGGCGCTGGAGGCCTCCGAGGTGCTGGCGCCGGCGCCCGGGGCCCCGGCCTTCGTCGAGCTGCCCTCGGATCAGACCGGCGGCGGCACCGGGTCCGGGTTGGTGAGCGAGGTCCGCACGTGGTCGCGCCAGGCGTCGCCCACGAAGAGGTAGCGGGCTGCCACGCCCTCGACCGTGAAGCCGCACCGCTCCAGGGTCCGGCCGCTGCGGGCATTTCCGACCACGTAGTTCGCCTCGATCCGGTGGAAGCCGAGCACCGAGAACACATGGGAGGTGGCGGCCCGGATCGCCTCGCTCATGAGGCCGCGGCCTTCCGCCCCGGCGTCGAGTCCGTACCCCAGGCGACAGCACTGGAAGCGGCCCCGCTCGAAGGCCGAGAAGTTGAGGGTCCCGACCAGGGGGCCGGCAGGATCGCCGCGGGAGACCAGGAAGAAGCGGAGCGAGCGGTCCTCGAGGAACTCGCGGTGGTTCCGGGGGATCTGCTCCCGCCAGTGCTCCTCGGTGAAGAAGCCCGGGGGGCGGGGGTCGTCCCAGGGGCCGAGATGGGCCCGATTGCGTACCAGGTAGGAGACCACCCGAGGGGCGTCCTCCGGAGCGAGCATGGAGAGCACCAGGCGCTCGGTCTCGAGTCGGGGCAGGGGTCGGTGCGACGGATCGGGAACCGGCGGGTCGTCCGGGCTTCCCCTGGGAGCGCCGGCGCTCACGCCGAGAGGACGACCAGCAGGCCGGCGGTGAGCGCCAGGGCCACGATCCAGGCGGCGCTCCGCTTCAGGTTGGCGGCGGTCGCCGGGTCCCGGTCGAGTTCCTGGACGTCCAGCGCCAGCGCCCGGGCCGCACCCGCCACGTCGCGGGCGAAGCGGGACCAGCCCGGATCGTCTTCCCGGACCCAGGTGGAGAGCGGGACCACCGCCCCGTCGGAGAGCTTGAGTTCCAGGCGGAAGGCGTAGCTCGCCTCCGGCGACCGGCAGGCGCCGCCCCGACCGGGTCCGTCCTGGATCT
>CAYOHP010000003.1:45998-134542 GCA_964403795.1 uncultured bacterium
GTCCCGGACGAGGAGCAGGCTCTCGGCCTGATCGAAGCGCCACGAGTCGCCCAGGTAGTCGGTGTCCCCGATGCGTACGGCCTCGTGGACCTCCCGGTGGCGCGAGTCCAGTACCACCCGCGACTTCACCTTGCCGCTGGCGGCCCGCAGCAGGGCGTAGACGATCAGCGAGGCGACCAGCCCACGCGGGACCCAGTGGGGGAGCCCTTCGCCGGCGGCCGCCGGATAGAGGCCGAGCAACGGATAGAGGAGGACGCCCAGCGCCGCCGAGAAGCGGGCACCGGCGAAGGCGTCCTCCCAGGCCGAAGGCCGGTCGAGGACCAGGACCAGGGGGGGGGCGTCGGCCAGGGCGTTCACGCCCCTAGGATAGCCCGGGAGGCGAGACGCGACGACCCCCCGCCCGAGGGCAGGGGGTCGTCACGAGGATCGGACCGAGCCCCCGGAGCCCTCGCCCACCCGAGGGGGAGGGGGGACTCCGGAGATCGTCGTCTCAGGGCAGGGCCACGCCCAGGGCCGGCACCAGGTTCGGGCCGGTGACGGTCACCTTGACGTCGCTGCGGTGCAGCATGCCCTCGGGGATCGAGATCCGGCCGTCGGTACCGGTGATGCCGATGACCTTCTCGTCGCACTTGAGGACGACCCGGGCGCCCCGGATCTTCTTCTCGCCGATCGAGACCTCGAGCCAGGCGGCCCCCGACTCCTCGTCGGTGATCCGGGTCAGGGTCGGAGCCACGGCCAGGTCGCTGCGCATCAGGACCGAGCTGTCACCGAAGTAGATGCACTGCTCGATCATCATCACGCCGTCCGAGTTGGTGTCGCTGCCCCACTGCTCGGTGGCCTTGACCAGGGCGTAGTGGTTGAGGGCGCCGCCGGTGAAGCACTTCTCGGTCACGAAGTAGTGCTTGATGGCGTTGCGCTGCCAGTCGACCGGCGGGTGCCAGGCCATGTTGGTGGAAGCGGCCACGATCCCGATGGCGCCCCGGGGGTCGGCGGCGGTGCCGGCCTTGGCCCAGCCCTCGGCGAAGCAGTCGCTGCCCCGCACGAAGTCACCGTTCACGCAGGCCACGTCCCAGATCATCGGCCAGGCGCCGCCCGAGTTGTTGAGCGCCATCGCATCGCTGCCGGAGAAGCCGCTGGTCACCCAGGCGGTCTTCGAGCCGTGGCCCATGTAGCAGATCACGCTGCGGCCGGCGTTGACGGCGTTCTTGACCTGGGTCTTGTTGGCGTTGCCGGAGTTCTGGTCGTAGATGCGGTCGAACTCGGTGAAGCGCCAGCCCATCAGGTCGCCCTTCACCATGTCCATCCGCTCCCAGTCCTTGGGGGTGCCTTCGTTGGAGGCGATGCCGGTGGCCTTCTTGTAGAAGGCGCCGGCGTCGCCGACGACCGGGGTCTTCTCGTAGGCCACGGCCCGGGCGACCTGCACGTCGACCTCGGCGGTGGTCTTGGCGGAGAAGCGGGAGATCAGGGCGTCGGGGATGTGGTCGTCGCCCTCGAGCTTCACGAAGCAGTTGTCGCAGTCGGCGCTCTCGTTCTCGCCCTTCAGGGTGGGGACGGTGTCGCCGTCGCCGACGAGCAGGATGTGGGTCAGTCCGCCCTTGGCGTACTCGGCGGCGATCCAGGTGGCGATGTCCGAGGCGGCGGCGCCGACCTCGCTCATCGGGACGATGCGGCTGTCGATGCCCTTCTCTTCGCGCCAGCTCTGCAGCGGGGCCACGGCACCGACGAACTTGTCGGCGGCGATGATGACGGAGTGGCCGGCGGCCTCGTCAGGGGCGCCCCCGGCGAAGTTGTGCTGGTCGAAGTTCACGAACAGGCTCTGGTACAGCGGCATGAACTCGGCGAGACCGGGCTGCACTTCGTTCTGCTTCTGGTTCAGCGACAGGGCGCCGGCCTCGACCTCGATGGTCAGCTTGGCCTTGGTGAGGACCCGGAGCAGGCCCTTGGCCGGGTTGTAGAGCACCGGGGCGATGCGCACCGAGGCTCCCCGCACGTCGCGGAGGATGTAGGGGGTGCCGACCTCGACCGGGTAGGTCTCGGCGGGGAAGAAGGCGTCCTTGGTGTAGGTGTCGCCCTCGACCAGCGGGATGCTCGAGAGAGGGATGTCGCGGGTGACCCGGCCGCGGCTGGGGAGGACCTTCTTGCCCTCGATGGCCACCTGGTGCTCCTCGACCACTTCGAGGCTGACCCGGGGGGCGCCGCTCTCGGGGAGCATGATGCTGGTGGACAGCACCGGCAGCTCGGGGTCGTTCTTGCCGAGCATGTGGGCGTGGTCGGGGAGGACCACCTTCACATAGCCCTCGGAGTCGGCCAGGTCGATCCCGGGGACCGAGATCTCGATGGTGAAGCTCTCCCGGACACCCTGGGCGGTGATGGCGGGGATCGAGTCGGCGCTGCGGGAGAACGCGGTCCAGGCGGCCGGGGTGCCGGTAGGCAGGATGCTACCGACGAGTACCAGGCAAAGAAGGTCTCGCACACGGGCGAGACAGGCGGGCTTCTTCATGGTCCATCCTCTGCTCCTTGGGAGCGAGGGGACCGTCCATCGGACTGTCCTCGCCAGGAGCACGGGATGCTATTCGCCCTGGGCCCGATCGTCAATCCGGGTTTACACAATTTTTCTCGGGAAGGCCGAAAACCCGCGCCCTGACCGGGCTCCCCGGGTCCCCGATCGCCATGCACCGGCTCGATCCCTGGGTGCCGCATGTCCTGGCGTTCGCCGCGTCCGGCGTGTCTCACGGGTCGTCGCGCATGCTGCGCCGGTCTGTCTCTCAGGCCCTGGCCCGCCGGTCCCGGCGTAGCGCATGCGGCTCCTGGAGCGGATCCGCATGGGCAGGAAGGACCTGGCACGCACCGTGCTTTTCCCCGGTCACCGGGCCGATGGGGCCCAACGGAAACGAACCGAACCTTCCAGTGCGGAAGGCCAGAACTCAAATAGGGAGACTGCAATGAACTCGAATACGTATCTCGCGATGGGACTGCTGTGCTTCGCCCTGGCCCTGCCGGGCAGCGTGCGGGCCGAGGACTGCGCCCTCGGCCAGTGCAGCGACGTCGGCGTGGGGACCCGGATCACCGGCCAGGTCACCCCTGGGGACGTCGGGAGCCCGGAGTTCGCCCCCCCAAAGATCGACCTCAGGGACCTCACGATCATCCTCGATGACAGCTGGTCGCAGGAGCGCTGGGCCGAGGCCACGGCCGCCCGGCAGCGCTCGCTGGCTGCCTTCGCCAAGGGTCAGGCGCTGGGTATCGACCTCCGCGAGCTCGACCAGGCCATCGAGGACCAGACCGCCCAGCTGATGGCGATCCGCGACCAGCTGCGCAGCAAGTACCGGGCGATCGAGTCGGAGAAGGGGAAGGCACGGTCGGCCGTGGATACCGCGGCGGCCGAGCGGTCCCGGGTGGAGAGCGAACTCAAGATCGCGGTGCGGGACGAGGCCGAGACCAAGGCGCTGCTCGCTGCCCTCGCCGACAAGCCCGGGGTGAAGTTCTTCTACAAGCCCTGGAATCGGGAGGTCTCGCTCGAGGACGTCACCACCGAGAACAACACCCGGGCGTCGCGCCGGCAGAACGCGGCGCTCGCCTTCGCCCGGGCCGAGAACGCGGTGCAGCAGGCCTCGACGGCGCTCCGCAGGATCGGCCAGCTCGAAGGGGAAGTCGAGACCCTCAAGGGAGCGATGGTCGATGCCGACACCAAGATCCGCCAGATGAACTCCGATCGCGATGCCCTGGTCGCCCAGATCCACCAGGCCTACGGCACCGGCAACAGCGAGTCGCTGGCGGCCATCAAGGGGAACTTCGTGGCCACCTACCGGGTCGTCGTCGAACGCACCAACCTGGTGGTGTCCCGGTTCCGCCTGACCTGGCACACCTTGTTCAACTCCTGATCCGGACCCGGTGGCCGCCCCTCTCCCCCGGGGAGGGGGGCGGCCGGGCAGTGCGGGATCGAAGCGAGACGAGAGAGCGAGATCGGATCGAGAGGAGCCCGAACCAACGGCCGAACTCCAAGTGACGTCGACCTTTCCAGCGATCGAGACGAGCCCGTCCGGGGACCAGTCCCCGGGCGGGCTTCGTCCTTGTACCGAGCGGTCGCCCCCCGTCGGGGCGATCTCCACAGGCTCAGTCCCCGGCCCCGCCCTCGTCCCCTTCGCCGGCCAGCCCCGGGTCGAAGACCTCGGCAAGGCTGGCCGAGAACCCCGGGATCAGCGGGGTCTCGATCGCCGGGTCACGGCCCAGGCGGACCACCAGGGGCCGGGCGAACCTCCGGGGAGCGCCCGCCTCGACCGTCTCCTGGCGATAGATCTCGATCCGACCCACCCCAGGATCCACGATCCAGTACTCGGGGACCCCGAGCGCCTCGTAGCGTCCGAGCTTCACCACCAGGTCGTGCTTGGCGTTGCCGGGAGAGAGGACCTCGACGATCAGGTCGGGGATCGCCCGGAAGCCCCGCCGATGGAAGCCCGCGAGGCTCCGCACCAACACGATGTAGAGATCGGGTTCGACGATGTCGTGGTCGGCGAGCCGGACCTCGGAAGGGGCGAAGCGGACCTCGCCGAGCCGGGTACGGCGGAGGAAGACCTCGAACAGGAAGGTCAGGTTCGCCAGCGTCCTCTGGTGCCGATCGAGGGGCGGGGGGCTCACGTAGTGCACCCCGTCGAGGATCTCGTGGCGATTCCCGTCCTCCGGGAAGGCCAGGTAGTCCTGGTAGCCGAGCTTCCTCGCAGGGGCCTGGGGAGCGGGCATGGCAGCCAACGCCTTTCTCCTTTCATGGTAGCAGGGCCTCCTTCGGACCCCGCACCAGACTCGGGCCCGGATGGGCCGGGCGGCACCCCACACCCGCTGTCACGGTCCGAGGGAGGCGTCACCCGTTGCTCCCGAGGATCCACCCCGTGGCACCCCGGGTAGCCACCCGGCTCGGGAGGCCGCGCGCACTCCAGGACACGAGATCGGCTCCTGGGGCTCATTGGCCGCCTTCCGGCACAGCTCGTGCTTGATCGGGCTCGAGGTCCGCGCCGTGAGTGTCGGACCCGAGGAACGAGCAGCAAGGAGCCGGTCGGACATAGGACCCGTCGCACTGAGGCGGTCCCGGCGCACCGCCTGCAAGGCGCCCGACGACGCGAGCAGCTGGAACCTGCTTGCAAGGAGGGCGCTGCCGCAGGCGGGGATGCCGGGGCCGACGAATGCAGGCGTCCTATGTGCGACAGGCTCCAGGCTGCCGGCGGAGGAGTGTGCGATGAGCGGTCGAGCCCGTGGTTTCGGCATCCTGCCCCATCTGTTGTGCGGACTGGCCCTGCTCGGCATGGCCGGCCCGGCCCTGGCCCAGGACGAAGGCACCGGGGACACCGGTTCCGGGGGAGGCTCCGGCTTCGACACCGGCTCCGGAGGCGGCGGGAACTTCCTCGGCCAGGGTGCGGTCGAGGCCCTCCCGGTCGACGACGGCAGCCAGCCGGTAACGGTCTCGGGCGGCGACGGCGGCACCGGGGGCGGCGGCAGCTGGCTCTCGACCATGGGCTCGGTAGCCGGGGACGCCTTCGGGACGATCGCCTCGCCCTGGGTCGACACCGGCAAGGCCCTCTGGGGTGCGGCCAGCGAGTCGCCCTTCGGCCAGCGGGTGTCGGCCGGAGTCGGCCTCGCCACCGACATCTGGGGAGGCATCCAGGACCCCGGGCGGGACTCGTTCCTCACCCAGTTCAACGACCTGCCCATCGGGACCCGCAGCGAGCTCGACGTGGACCGGGTGACCGCCCTCTTCCCCGGCCTGGAGCAGAACGACCTCCGGGTCTACGTGACCCCCAACGGCACCGAGGGCGTGTGGGACGGCACCACCCGGATCGGGCTGAGCTCGAACTACACCGGGACCCTGGTCGATGCCCTGGGACGCCTCGCCACCGATCGCGGTGTCCAGGGCGCCGACCGGATCCAGCAGGCGAGCGACTTCCTGGGTCGGGCCATCCCGGGGCAGCGGGTCTCGGTCTGGCTCGACGCCGACTCCGGCTTCCGGCCCGGCGAGGGCGGCACGCCGACCTTCTCGCAGGCTCCCGGGATCGACGCCGCCATGGTGATCGTCGGCAATCCCACCCAGGTCGGCACCTTGGAGCGGGGCCAGGTGAGCGCGGTCTTCTCCCAGGACGCGGCCGGCCGGCTCATCAACACCGCGCTGCGCGACCGCGGCGTGATCGGCACCAAGGGTCAGGACCTGCCCGACCACGGACGCATCGACCTCTCGATGTCCACCCGGATCGGCGAGGTGCGCACCGACGGCAACTACGGGGGCGTGACGCTGCCGGTAGGGGTGAACGTGCAGGGCGTGGGCCCCCGGGGCAACCGGCACGGCATGCAGGCGGGGCTCACCGCCGGCGGGCGGGTCGCCGGGGTCGACCCCGAGAAGGGCGACGTCACCATCGAGATCTTCGGTCGGGGCGGCTGGAACTCCTACACCACGGCCGGGATCTTCCCCAACGGCCCCATCCCCAACCTGATCCGGGGCGCCATCGACCGCCAGGTCCCCGGCCAGTTCGGCCGTGCCATCTCGGACGCCGAGCGGGAGATCGGCCGCAACTCCGGACCGGTGGTCTGGTCCTCGCCGCTCGACCTGACCGGCTCGGCCGGCGGCGGCGGCATCCGGGTCGACGGCCGCGGCACCATCAACCTGCGGGACACCATGGACCGCATGGGCCTGCCCTCGGGGGCCACCCTCACCGGCGTCCGGGTGCTCCCCGACGGGACGCTCCGGGTCGACACCGCGGTCGATCTCCTCGAGTTCTGGAAGTCGTCCCGGGCGCAGTGAGCGCGTCGGAGGAAGGCCGGGAGCAACGGCCCGGGCCTGCGGTCACTGCCGGATCGCGGGCCTCACCGGCGGCGTGAGGGGGATCAGGCGCCGGTCGATGACCTCCTCGACCAGGGCCGGGGTGGTGGGATCGTCGACCATCAGGTCGAGGCCGGTGCGTCCCCGGCCGGCGCGCCAGATCGCCAGTTCCTCGCGGTGCCCGGCGTCGGGCGTCCACTCGGCCATCACCTCCGCCACCGTGGGCTTGCGTTTGAGCGCCGCCTTCATCCGCATCACCAGCATCATCAGCCGGATGTCGGTCTCGTAGAAGACGTGGAGGTCGTAGCGCCACCATTCGAGGATCCGGGCCTCCAGCGCTTCCCGGGAGCCGACCAGGGCGAGCACCCGGGGATTGGCCATGAGATCCCGGTAGGCCTCGGCGCCCTCGAGCTGGCTCCGGGAGGCCGGCCTCACCCCGGTCAGGCGGGCGAGCTCCCATTTCAGGGCCTGCATCCCGGGCGCCAGGTCCTGCTGGTAGACCAGGGCGGCATCGTTGGCCGCCTGCCACTGGCTCCGGGGGATGGTCCGGAGCCGGCTGCCGTCGAAGCGGTAGTAGGTCCCCCGGGCGTCGATGGCGGTGGCCCAGGTGGCGGAGATCTCCCCGTTGGCCTTCATCCAGGCCCGGGCCAGGGCCTCGCTGTAGCCCTCCCGGTCGCTCCCGGGATGGCTGCGGATCGCGGAGGCCAGCTTCACGAAGCGACGGGCCACCGCGTCGGCCCCGGTCGAGGGGGCCGAGCCCCGGTAGCCGAGCAGGGTGCCGTGGAAGCGCTCCCACCACAGCCGGCCGTCGATCCCGGCGTCGAGTTCGAGGCCCTCCTGTCCCGGCTCGGTCCACAGGTCGACCGCGTAGCACGAGGCGAAGATCAGGACCTCGAGGCGGCCTTCCCACACGTCGGGCGCGCCCTCGACATCGGGCCGGATCGTCGCCCCCCCGAGATCGCCGCCGGAGCCGGACGGGTAGTGACCGGAGAAGTAGATCCAGGCGGGAGTGGCGAGCACCCGGAGGCTGCCCGTGAAACGACCGGTGTCGCCCTCGACCACCACGTCGAAAGGGACCCCGGCGCCATGGAAGAAGCGGCGACTCCAGCCGTCGGGATCGTGGTTGTGGTGCTCCGGTTCCAGCACGATGTCCATGGGGAGCGAGGGCAGCTCGCCCCGGCCCCCGGCCGACTTCATGGCCTCGTGGAAAGCGGGAGCGTCCCCGTTGTCGGTGGTGGCGAAGACCGAGTAGCCGCGGCCGGGCGACGCCCGGAGCAGTCCGGACACGGGGAACCGGGTCTCCTGCCCGGTGAACTCCTGGACCAGGCGTTCGCTCCCGTCGGCGGGATCCAGGATCCGGAGCACTCCCCGCTCCAGGCCGCGCCCTACCGCGAGGACCACCGTGTCGGAAGGCGCGAACACCGTGGTCGGGGTCGGGTCGCCCTCCTTCCGGAACACCAGGTCCGGTGTCGTCGTGGACGAGGCGCGCCCCCACAGGGTTCGGGGGGTCCTGGCTCGGTACGGGATCTTGGTGTGGCTCCGTCCGGGGAGGACCTCCTCGCCCTGACCGAGGATCCCCGTCGCCCCGAGGGGATTGGTCCCGAGCCCGAGACCCAGGGCGATCGAGATCCCGATACGGAACCACCCTGGTCGCATCGCTCGCCTCCGTCCCGCTCCCAGCGCGGGGATCCTGCAGCAAGCCCGGTACCAACCCGGCCATCAGCTCCCGGAGCGCCTCCGGGGTCCCCCGGTCGATCGGGTCTGCGACTTCTGAGTGGCTCCCCCAGGGTCGGTTTGAGACGGAACCTGGACATCAGGGACATCTGCGACACCCGGGATCGGCCGGACGGATCCGCTACCCGGGGGAAGGCGGGGGGGGAGGCGCCGAAGGCGGTGCCGGAGGCGGCGCCGGAGGGGGAGGCGGAACCGTGGAGGATCCGGGCGGACCCGGCGGCCTGGGCGGACGGGTGGCACCTGCCCCCCCGGCCGGCGCCGGCGCCCACCAGGCGAAGCGCCGGGCCAGCGCCTTGTGCAGGTTCTCGGAGTGCTTGGTCAGGATCGGTCCCAGGATCGCCAGCAGCACCACGTAGAGGGCGGTGAAGGGCTGGAGGTCGGGGGGCGCGCCGGCGTGCCGGGCCAGGGCCGCCACCACCAGGGCGTACTCGCCGCGGGGTAGCAGGGTGAGCCCGAGGTTCACCGAGGCCCGCCGCGACATCCCCAGCACCCGACCCGAGATCAGGCCCGCCGAGAAGCAGGTGAAGACGCTGAGGCCGCAGGCCAGGATCGCGGCCCCGGCCCGGGTACCGAGCGTGAAGGGATCGACCCCGAGCCCGAAGGAGAAGAAGAAGATGGCGCCGAACATGTCCCGGACCGGGAGCAGGGCCCGCTCGATCCGCTTCACGTGGGCGGTCTCCCCCAGGAGCAGCCCCAGGAGCATGGCGGCGAGCGGCTCGGCCACCCCCAGCCTGCCGGCGAGGGCGGAGACCAGCGTGACCGAGGCCATCACCGCCAGCAGGAAGCCCTCGTCGGAAGGGATCTCCAGCAGGGCGTCGATCCGCTCCCGGTAGCGGCGCCCGGCCATGAGCACCGCCAGCGCCGCGCCGAAGGTCCCGAGCGACCCGAGCACGTTGCCTGCCGTGCTCCCGCCCCCGGCCAGGAGCCCGGTGAGGATCGAGAGGTAGACCGCCAGGAACACGTCCTCGAACATGGTCACGCCCATGGCGGTCTGGGTCTCGGGATTGGCGGTACGGCGCAGGTCCGAGACCACCTTGGCGATGATGGCGGTGGAGGAACAGGTCATCAGACCCGGGAACACGAAGGCCCAGTGGAGCGACCAGCCGTTCGAGGTGGTGAAGAGGACCCCGAACGAGAGGGCCAGGACCGCGTTGACCGGGATGAAGATCCCGCTCGCCACCATGATCGAACGGCCCGCGCCCAGGAGCTTCTCCATCGAGAACTGGGTCCCGATGTAGAAGACCAGCAGCAGCACCCCGAGCTGGCCGAGTTCATGGAGCATGGGGGCGGACCGGAGGAACCGGAAGTCGAGCGGGCCGACGGTCGGGGCATGCGGCCCCACCACCATGCCGGCCAGGATCAGGAACGGGACCGTCGAGAGCTTGAGCCGTTCGGCGACCAGACCCGAGGCCGCGGTCAGGCCGAAGGCCAGGCCCAGCTCGAGCAGGGCGCTCCCGGTCTGGACTTCGCTCACGAGGCCGGGTCGTTGGGGGTCGGCTCGGGGGCGGGCGGGGTCGGGACCGCGGGCGGGGCGATCATGGCCTGCAGGTTCCGGATGTGCTGGCGCTCCCCGGCCGCCACCACGGTGCAGCCCGAGCTGATGCGCTGGTCCGGGCCGGGGTTCACCACGCTCTTGTGGTCGGGGTCGATGATCGCGAAGATCGTCGCCCCGGTCCGCTGGCGTACCTGGAGCGCCCCGATGGTGTGGTCGATGACCGGGGAACCCGGCTCGATCCGGCACCATTCGAGGACCACGTCGTCGAGGGCGATCCGGGCGGTCTCCAGGGCCTTGGGCGTATAGGAGAGGCCGCCCACGATGGCGGCGACCTGGCGGGCCTCCTCGTCGTCGAGCACCAGCGCCGAGATCGCCTGCTCGGGATCGTCCGGGGAGAACACGTAGATCTCGCGTCGCCCGTTGTCGTGGACCACCACCGCGGCCCGGTCCCCGCTCCTCAGTTCGATCTCGAACTTGCGCCCGATGGCGGGCAGGTCGACTTCGCGTATCCCGGCCATGGTTCCTGGTCTCCCTCTCTCCGGTCCGCGGTCAGGCCGCGTCCCGGTTCGCCTGGTGGAGGCGGGCCAGCGTGTCGGGTTCGGTCTGCACCGTGAAGCGGTCCCCCGGCTTCAGCACCGCCGAGGTCTCGGGCCAGAACCACGAGTTCTTCTCCCGCTCATGCGAGAGCACATGGACCCGGAACCGCTCCTGCAAGCTCGCCAGGCTGGTGCCGGCGATCCCGCCCCGGGCGTCCACCGCCAGCCGGGCCACCACCAGCAGGCGGGAGCCCACGTAGAAGGCGTTCAGGATCGAGGAGTCGCTGGCGCAGGTGGCGAAGAGCGGGGCGCTGATCTCCGAGCGGGACAGGGCCACGTCGATCCCGAAGGCATCCTTGACCTTGGCCGCCAGCTCCTGGTCGTACATGCGCAGCACCACCCGGATCCCGGGATTGGCCTTGCGGGCGTCCATCGCCATCTCCAGGTTGGCCAGGTCGTCGCTGGTCGAGAGGATGATGGACTTGGCCCGGCGCACCCCGAGGCTCTCGATGGTCCCCGGGTCGAGCGTCATGCCGTGGAAGATCGGGACGCCCTCGCCCCGGGCGAACCCCAGGTGGGGGCACTGGGTGTTCTTCTCGAGGACCACCACGTCCTCGTCGAGCTTCAGGAGCTGCTGCAGGATTCGCATCCCGCCGTTGCCGAGCCCGCAGAGGATGACGTGGCGTTCGAGGGTGCTGGTCACGGCCTCGGCCCACTCCCTCCCGCCCTCGTCCCGGCGGAGGACGTGATAGCTGAACTGGAGGATACCATCGACCACCACCACCAGCCCGATCAGCGGCAGCAGCATGGTGAAGACCTGGAGCACCGGGTCGTTGGGGAGCGACACCACCTCCTCGCCCAGCAGCAGCCAATAGGTGGCGAGCATCCCCTTGGCGAAGGTCATGGGTTCCCGCTGGTAGCGGGCCTCGAAGAGCAGGCCGCCGACCGCCACCAGCACGGCCGAGAACGCCACCAGGCGGGCCAGGTTGGCGAGCGGCTTCCTGAGGTAGTGGAAGTAGACGCCGAGCGAGTGGCTGCGTCGCCAGCGACGCTCCGTGCCGGGATCCCTGGGAACCGCCACTCGTCCCTCCGCGCCTGCCCGGGCCAAAGGCGCGGGGGGCGGGATCAGCCTAGCAAATGGTCGCCCGCGTCAGGCGGCGAGGGCCACGGCCAGGGCCTCCGCGAACTCCCGGCCGCGCACCGGGTGATGGACCAGGTCCCGGAGGTCGAGCCCCGGGAAGCTCCGGATCGGCGCCACCAGCCTGGACCGCACCAGCTCGGCGGGATCCCTCCCGGCGCTCCCGGCCGCGAACGCCCGCAGCGTGGCGGGGCTCTCGAGCTCGAGCACCACGGCGTCGAGCAGGGCCAGGTCGAACATCGTCAGGCGGAAGGTCACGAAGGGGAAGGCCTCCGGGGCGAAGGGAGCCAGCCCGATGTCCCGCAGCCGGTCGGCCAGCCGGGCCAGGACCAGCTCGACCCGGGTGCCGCGGCTCCTGGCCAGGTCGGCCCGCTCCGCCAGCCGGGTCGCCAGGGCCGCGGGATCCAGGGCCGGCTCCGTCCTGGTCATCGCTTCCCGCCTTCCGGGTCGAAGAGTTCCCGGGCGAGGTCGCCCGCGATCCGGGGGAAGGCGGCCAGCGAGGGCACCGCCACCGTCCGCGCGCCCAGGGAGCGATAGGTGGCGGCCCTGGCCGGGGAGGCGCGGTGGAGCACCAGCACGAGCGGCCGGGACCTGGAGGCCGCGTGCCGGAGCACGTGGGCCGCCAGCGGGTGTTGGGCGAAGTTCCCGTCGAAGTCCTGGTCGCTCAGCACCACCCGGGTCGGTGCCCGGCTCGCCTCCGCCGAGGCGGAGCGCTCCAGCTCCTCGAAGGGGAAGAGGGTGCCCTTCCCCATCCATCCCATGAGGAAGCCTCCGAGCGCTTCCCGATCCTGGCTCCACGGTCCGGACCACCGGAAGTCCTCCGAGTAGCGGAGGAGGCGGGCGGTCCCTCCGGCCGCCAGCGCGCTCTCGAGGAGGACCATGGCGGCGAGCGTCATGGGATTGACCTCCCGGGTCGGGTCCGGCATCGAGCCGCTGGTGTCGAGGAAGAGTTCCAGCCGAGGCAGGGAAGTCGCCGCGTCATGACCGGTCGCTTCCGAATGACGCAGCCGCCGCACCGCCATGGCCGGGGCCAGGGCCCGCCCGCCCCGCACCAGGGTGGCACCCCAGTCGAGGTCGCCGACGGGGTCCCCCGGCTCCCAGGCCGCGAAATCGACCGGGACCAGCCCGTCGCCCAGGGCGGGGCGGGGTGGGAGCGGGAGTCGGTGGCGTTCGGCGAGGCGCCGGTAGTGGAGGGCGGCGATCCGCTCCAGGCTCTTCCCTCCCGCCTGGGCCCGGATGTCCTCCAGGCCCGCCTCGAGGGCCCGTGGCTTGCGGAGCCGTCCGGCCTCCCCCTGGGAGAGCAGGCCCCGGTCCTGGGCATCGGCCAGGGCCGCATCCTCCGCGGCGTCCGGGGTGAGGGTGGCGGCCCAGTCCTCGTCGGAGGGCTGCCCCATCGGGCACCCGCGGAGGATCGGCGGGTCGGCGTCGGGTTCGCGGTCCTTGAGCCACCCCCGCCACAGGAGCGCCATCCTGAGGAACTGGCGGTAGATGTCGGGAGCCAGGCCCGGGAGGTCCTGGACCGCCTCCCGGGTCTGCTGACGCGAGCCCGGGATCTCCGCCTCCAGGCCTTCCGCAGCGAATCCGAGAAGGGCTCCGGGACGGAGATCCCAGAGCTCCTCGTAGGCCAGGAAGAAGAGCAGGGTGAGTCGGCTGGGAGCCAGCGCCGTCAGCTCGAAGAGGCGGCGCATCACCTCGATCATCCAGGCGCGATGGACGGGCACCAGCTCCGAATCGACCAGCAGGTCCTCGATCAGGTTCGGGGTGTGGCGGGGCAGCCTCGGGCCGAGCCGTCGGGTCAGGATCTGGAGGCGTGCCTTGACCCGGAGCTCGCGGGGATAGCGCAGGTGGTGGCCGAACTCGTGGGCGAAGAGGCTGGCCAGGCTGCCGGGCAGGCCGAGCTCCGAGACCATGCGGAGGTTCACCAGGACCTGCCGGCTGCGGAGTTCGATGGCGGCCACCGTGTCGAGCGACGGGTCGTCGAGGGGCGGCCGGAGCAGGACCACCCCGGGGATGGTGGCCAGCGCCTCCTGCCAGGCCTTCTCCACCCTGGCCGCGAAGGCTTCGGGGATCGGCCGGGGGGCCGGACGGGGCGTCTTGTCGGGTGCGGGGCGGGTCAAGCGGACTCCACCACCCAGAGCCGCTGGGAGTCGACCGCCGACCAGACCGCGTAGCCCAGGCTCGAGACCAGCCAGGCATGGGCGTGGGCCAACCCCGGAAGGTCGACCTGCACCTGGTCGATCGAGAAGTGTCCGCGATCCTCTCGTACCTTCCCGGAGCAGTCGGGGGCCGGGGTCTCGGGGCAGTGGGTGCCCCGGACCAGGCGGGAGGCTCCCTCCGGTTCGAACACCAGGTTCACGGTCGAGCGGGCCTCGATCCGGCCGTGGACGCAGACCACGCCCGGGGCCGCCAGGTGCATGGTCCCGGGGAGGAAGGCCGGGTCGAGCGGCCTCGGGTCGAGGATCACGGTCCGGGCCGGCCAGCGCCACTCACGGGCCTCGCCCGCGCCGCAGAGCCGGGCCAGGACGCGGGGGAGGGTGGTGGCCAGGTCGTGGATGGGGAGCAGTTCGTTGCGCAGCTCGAAGAGCCAGGGACGCATCCAGGCGGGAAACACCCGACTGCCCTCGGAGAGGTTCCAGGCCAAGGCCAGGGTCAGGCTCCGGTCCCGCGGCTCGAGCTCGACCAGGGTCTCCGGCAGGTGGTCGAGGAACAGCCAGCGGATCAGGGCCTCGTGGCGCGGGGGCTGGCCCTCGCACCGCGTCAGGTAGCCGCGGGCCACGGCCTCCGCCACCAGCCGGGTCCAGTCGGCCAGCGCGGCGTCCCGACCCGGGTCGTGGCGCAGGCTGGAGGAGAGCCGGAACCTCGCCTGGCGCGAGAGCTCCTCGAGGTCGTCCGGGCGGAAGCCCGGGTACCGGGTGGCGAGGTCGGCGAGGAGTTCCGGTCGGAGGTACACCGGCCTCACACCTCCAGCCGCTCGACGTCGGTGAGGGCGTTGCGGCACCGGGTGTAGGTGCGGAGCAAACGGATCGCCTGGGCGTGGACGTCGCCGGTCAGCTCCCCGGCACCGACGATCCGGGAGAGAGCCTGTTCGATCGCCGCCAGCGACGTCTCGAGGGCGCCGGGAGTCCTGGACCGGACGGCCCGGTCGGCTTCGACCTCGAGGCGCCGGATCTCGGCGCGGGAGACCAGGGTGGCCTCGAAGCGACGGCGCGCCAGCTCGAAGACATGGGAGATCCAGGCGGCCCGGTCGGTCGCCAGGTGCCCACCCTCGGGGGTCATGAGGTGGGGATGCTGGGGCACCGGACGGAGCCGGTCGTGGAGGGTCCAGGGAAGCACCGCGGCGAGGATCCCGAGATCGACCCGGGGCGCGCCCAGGAACCAGGCGAGAGCCTTGGCGAAGTGCACGGTGGCCTCCAGGGCCCGGGCCGAGAGGCCGCCTTCGGTCCAGGAGCAGGGGTTGGCGCTCTTGTCGAGGGGGCACTCCTCGGTACAGACCTGTGCCAGGGAGCGTCCCGAGAGGTGCAAGGTCTCCTTGCTCATGCCTTCGGGGCGCTGCGAGGCGCGCTGGCAGAAGTCGAGCTGGGTGGAGAACGAGGCCAGCAGGTCGGCGAGCTCCTCCGGGAAGGGGAGGGCGCGGACCAAGGCATCGATCCGGTCGATCTCGCCGGGATCGAGGACGAGTTCCGGCGGGACCTCCGGCCCCGGGGAGGTCGGGCCCTCCAGACGGGCCACCAGGCGGGCCAGGGCGTCGCGGTCGAGGGGCTGGCAGCGGACCACCGCGTCGATCCGATCGCGGAGCGCCTCGATCACCGGGAAGGTCCCGCCGCCGAGGTCGTCGTTGGCGGTCAGGAACCAGGCCGCCGGGGGAACCTCGATCACCTGTTCGTAGCACTCTCCGTAGCCCTCGGCGAGCAGCGAGAGCAGGGCCGATTGGGTCTTGGTGGGGATCCGGTTGTACTCGTCGACGATCTTCACCGGGTGACGGAGCCATCGGCGCCAGGCGACCTTCACCTCGTCGGTCTCCCGGGCCTCCACCAGTCCGCCCGGGAGCGGGCTCCCCAGGAGGTCGGCGACCGTGAGCTGGGGATGCCCATGCTGGACGCTGCGGCGGATCTCGTGGGCCGGGATGCCGGCCAGCATGCCCATGAGGGTCGCCACCGTGGTCTTCCCCCTCCCGGGAGCACCCACCACCAGCAGGCGGCGCCGCGTCACCAGGGCCAGCAGCGGCACCAGCAGCGAGGAGCACCACCCCGACTGGCGGGGGAGCCCGATCCGGATCCGGTCCGCGCTGCGGGTGGGGGCCGCCTGCTCCTCGCTCCCCACCCGCACGTCGTCCCACATGGGAGGCAGGGCCTCCCCGGCGAGCCAGGAGTAGATCCTCCGGATCTTGGCGGCTCCATGGGGCGGGGCGACGGTCCGGAACGCCAGACGTCCCTCGGGGTCGACCGAGGCGCGGCCCGAGACCAGGCGTTCGACCAGGGCGGGGAGGTCCATCCGGGGATGGGACCCGGAGGCGGGCCTCGGCGTTCCTCTGACCCGAGGAAAGGTGAGAAAGGCACGTAGGAATTCTCACCGGACCGAGCAGACCGGCCGGGACCCGCCGGTATAGTCGCGGAGCGGGGTGACGTCCGTGAAACACGCATGCCTCTGTCAGACGGTGAAGGGCGAGGTCGGGCCGGCCTGCAGTTTCCGGGTGGAGCGACCCGGGGAGCTCGAGCGGCTGGAGCCGGCCGAGATCCTGAAGAGGGTCCCGGTGATGGCGGCCTCGGCTCCCGCCACCCAGGAGCTCCTGGCCACCAAGGCCGAGGTCCGGCGCTTCGGTCCCGGCGAGACCCTGCTCCGGCTCGGGATCCCGTGCCGCGGCCTGCTCTTGCTGGTGTCCGGGCGCGCCGCCGTGGTGCAGAGCCGCGGGGGACTCTGGGAGCACCTGATCACCGAGATCGGACCGGGCTTCCCCTTGAACCTGGTGGCAGTGCTCGACCGGGGGAACGAGGTGGCCGAGGTCCGGGGCAAGAGCGAAGGGGCCGTCCTCTTCTGGTCCCAGGAGACGATCGACCAGGCGCTGGAGACCGATCCGGACCTCGCCAAGCGCCTGCTCCACTGTCTGGGCGGCCAGTACCGGACGCTCATCCAGCGGGTGGCCGAGATCTCGCTCCTCGACATCGAGGAACGGCTGGCCCGGTTCGTCCTGCGCCATGCCCCCGGGCCCGGGGAACCCGATCTCGAGGAACACTGGCCGTGGACCCACGCCGAGGTGGCGAACTTCCTGGGGGCCTCCCGGGAGGACGTGACCCGGATCCTCGGGAAATTCCGCAAGCGCGGCTGGGTCGGGGTACGCCGGCGGAGGGTGACCCTGCTCGATCGCCCCGGGTTGACCCGCCACTCGCCCCCGTCGATGCTCGGCGTCTGGGTGTAGGGACCCAGGTCAGGGATCAGGCCGGGGCCGGCAGCGGGAGGCGGCGGACCAGGCGGAAGCCGATGTCGACCGCGCCGAAGGCGGGATCGGCGCCTTCCCTCAGGGTCAGCCGCAGGTACTCGAGCGGCGTCGCCCAGCTGCCGCCGCGCACCACCCGTCGCTCGCCCCGCCCGGGGCCCTTGGGATTCCGCCGGAGGCCGCGCCGGTGGTAGGAGGGCGACCAGTGGTCGGCGCACCACTCGGCGACGTTGCCCAGCATGTCCTCGACCCCGAAGGGACTGGTGCCCGCCGGGTGCTTCCCGTTGTCCATGAGGAACTGGTGGAAGGCGTGGCCGCGGGTGGCGCGGGGGCTGGCGGCGGCCGGGCCGTGGAGTTCCCTGTAGTTGGCCCGACCGGGTCCAGGCGATTCGTCTCCCCAAGGAAAGAGGCGCCGGTCCACCCCCCGGGCGGCCCTCTCCCACTCGGCCTCGGTGGGCAGCGCGGCTCCCGCCCATGACGCGTAGGCGATCGCGTCATGCCAGGTGACCGCCACCACCGGACGCTCCCGCTTGCGCCGCTGCACCTCCAGGTTCCAGGGCGGGTCCGGGGCATCCGGCGCGTCGTCGAGGAAGGCCTGGTAGGCCCGGACCCGGACCGGGACGCGGTCGACCAGGAAGCCGTCCAGGGTGACGGGGTGCTCGGGACCCTCGCGGTCGGTTCCCAGGTCGGTGCCCTGCCAGCCGGCTCCCGGCGGGACCAGGAGCATGCGGGAGGCGTCGAGCGGCCGCGTGTACTCGAGCGGCAGGCCGGTCACCCCGTCGTACCAGTGGTCCTCGGCCTCCAGGGCGCGGCCGGCCCAGAAGCTGCCCCGCGGCTCGACCGGCATGGAGGCGAGCTCGAGGCCGAGCAGGGCGAGGGCCAGGGGCACCAGGCTCCGGTCCCGCGGCATGGCGGTCCAGGCCGCCAGCAGCCCGGGAAGGTGGCGACGGGTCGTGAGGAAGCGGGGCGGCTCGCCGGTCCGGGCGGCGAATCGCCCGAGCTCGGCCCAGGCCTCCGGGTCGCGCGGGGACCGGGCGAGGGCGCGTTCGATGCGTACCAGTCCGGAGTCGAGCATGGCCGTGGGTTCCTCGACGAGGGTACCGAAGCGGGAGGTACGGAGGAGATCGGGTTCGCTTGGCGGAGGGAACCCGGAGGCCTATATCGGTGTCGAAGCTACACTGAGAAATGGGAAGGGATCGCCATGCTCCACCAACCGGTCGACCGGCTCTTCGCGCGGCCCCGACGGGTCCTGCTGGCGGGGATCGGAGGCGGCTTCGACGTGGTCTGCGGGCTCCCGCTGGCGCTGCGCCTGATGGAGGCCGGGCATCATGTCGTGCTCGCCAACCTCACGTTCACCAACCACCGTGCCGTCACCGGGGGGGAAGCCCTCGGGGATTCCCTGCTCCGGGTCGACGCCCGCTCCGGATGCGACAACGGGTACTTCCCGGAGGGCCACCTGGCGCGATGGTTCCTGGCCCGCCGGGGCCTCGAGGTGCCGGTCCACCTCTTCACCGACCCGAGCCTTCCCGCCTTGCAGGCCGGCTACCGGAGGCTGGTGGAGACCGAGGCGATCGACACCCTCCTCCAGGTCGACGGAGGAATAGACGGCCTGCTCTCCGGTCGCGAGTACTCGCTCGGGACGCCGACCTGGGACGCCCTGAGCCTGGCCGCGGTCCACCGCCTCGAGGTGGAGGCGAAGCTGGTCGCCTTCGTGGGACTGGGGGCCGAGCGCTACGACCGGATCGCCCATTCCGAGGCCCTGGAAGGCCTGGCCGAGCTGGCGGGTCGCTCCGCCCTGCTGGGCAGCGAGGCGCTGCTGGCGAACTCCCCCGAGGGCGCCGCCTTCCTGGAGGCGCTCGAGTTCGTCCACCGCGCCCAGGGTCCTGCCAAGCAGAGCATCGTGGCCTCCACCATCCGGGCGGCCCTGGAGGGTCGCTTCGGGGACACCGTGGTCAACGACCGGACCCGCGACACTCCCATCTGGGTCTCGCCCCTGGCCCAGCTGGTCTGGTATGTCGACCACGACGCGCTGGTGGCGCGCAAACCCTACATGGCGGCGATGCTGGCGACCCGCACGGTGGCGGAGGCGGCCTCGCTCATCGAGGGCTTCCACCGGGAGCACGGCCGGCGCGAGTTCATGGCGATCCCGATCTGAGGACGTTGGGACTCGCGGGTCCGCCGCGGGCTAGCATCCGTCCCCCATGTCGCGGGACTACCAGGACCATGTGGAGCGGAGCGCCCGGATCCTGGCGCGGTACCCGGAGATCCGCCAGTGGTTCCGACCCTACCCCCTCTCGCTGGTCCCCATCACCGTCCTGGTCGCGCTCCAGTGGGGCATCGCTTGGGCCGTCGCCGACCTGCCCTGGTGGTCGGTCGGGCTGGTCGCCTTCGGGATCGGGCAGTTCGTGCTGCATTCGCTTTCGACCTTCCTCCATGAGGCGGCGCACTCCCGGGTCCTCCCGACCCGGGGCGGGTCGATGTTCGTACTCTGGGTGATCGAGCTGGGGACGCTCTCGTTCGCCAAGTCGGCCACCTACGTGGCCCGCCACGGACCCTCCCACCACCGGTACCTGAACGACTACCTGCGCGACTACGAGTGGTGGGACGCCGAACAGGTGGGGCGCCTGCGTTCCCGGGTCGAGTGGCGGATCTTCGACGCGCTGCTCCAGCTCTTGCCCCTCGGGATGCTGGTCTCCGACCTGCTGGTGGCCGCGTTCGGGGGAGAGGACCGGCGTCGGCGGATCCGGGAGGTCCCCCTGCCGGTCTGGTTCCGGGGTCTGCTCATGGCGACGAGCCTGGGCCTCTACCTGGTGGCCTGGCGGTTCCTGGGCTTCGGGGCGGCCCTCTACTTCGTCTGGTCGGTCTCGTTCATGGTCGGACTCTGGGGGATCACCTTCAAGGGACAGTCCATCGCCGAGCACGACGTCGAGGGGAAGGGTCGCACCTACTCGACCTACGGCTGGGTCAACCGGGTGTTCTTCAACACCGGGTACCACGACGAGCACCACACCTTTCCCCAGGTCCCCTGGATCGACCTGCCCAAGGTCCGGGAGGTCGCCTGGGAGGACTTCCAGAACGACAGCGGCAGGGACTACGTCGGATGGTGGGCGCAGTGGGCCGGGAGCCTGTTCGCGCCCGGACGATTCCAACGCTACCGGCCGTCGAACCTGCCTCCGGGGTAGCAGCCGGCAGGCTTCGGGCCGAGCGGGTACCGGGTGCCGTATCCTCGGGTCCCCGGGAGACCGGTCGACCCAGGAGGGTGCCGTGGAGACCTTCGCCAGCCATTGCCCGCTCGACTGTCCCGACGCCTGCAGCCTGACCGTGAAGGTCGAGGGCGGGAGGGCCGTCGGGGTGACCGGATCGGAGCGGAACCCGCTCACCGCGGGCTTCCTCTGCAGCAAGGTCGCCAAGCTCGCCGAGCACCTCTACTGCCCGGAGCGGCTGCTCCACCCGGCGGTGCGGGTCGGAGCCAAGGGCGCGGGCGAGTTCCGGAGGATCGGCTGGGACGAGGCGCTGGACCGCGTGGCCGCCGAGATGCGCCGGGTGCGCGAGCGCTGGGGCGGCGAGGCCATCCTTCCCATGAACTACGGGGGCTCGAACGGCTATCTGAGCCAGCTCTCGACCGATGCCCGGCTCTTCCACCGGATCGGGGCCTCGAACCTGGGCCGCAATCTCTGCGCCGCCCCCAGCGGCTGGGCCCAGGAGAAGCTGTTCGGGCGCATGCCGGGGATGGCCCTGGAGGACTACGAACACTCCCGGGGCATCGTGCTCTGGGGCGTGAACCCCTCGGCGACCTCGATCCACCTGGTACCGGTGTTGAAGCGGGCACGGGCCGCCGGTGCCCGGCTGGCAGTGGTCGACCCGCGGCGGATCCCCCTGGCCGGGGACGCCGACCTTCACGTCGCGATCCGGCCGGGGACCGACCTGCCGGTGGCGCTCTCGCTGGTGCGCTGGCTGTTCGCCACCGGGCGGGCCGACCTCGGGTACCTGGAGGCGCATGCCACCGGGGTCGAGGAACTCCGGGCCGCGGCCGAGCCCTGGACCTTCGAGGCCGCGGCCGAGGTGGCGGGCGTCGCTCCGGGGGAGCTGCTGGCGCTGGGCGAGCTGTTCGCGGATTCCGAGCCGGCCGCCATCCGCTGCGGCTGGGGGGTCGAGCGCAGCCGGCACGGGGCGGGCGCGGTGGCCGCCATCCTCTCGCTCCCGGTGGTGGCCGGCAAGCTCGGGCGTCGCGGCGGCGGCTTCACCATGTCGAACTCCAAGGCCTGGCGCCTGGATCCGGCGGCGGCCGCCGATGCCCCGGCCCCGAAGACCCGGACCGTGGTGCAGAGCCTCCTGGGGAAGGCGCTGACCGGTCCCATGGAGCCACCGGTGGCGCTGCTCTTCGTCTACAACTCGAACCCGCTGGCGACCGTGCCCGAGCAGGAGACGGTGCGGCGCGGGCTCCTGCGCGAGGACCTCTTCACGGTGGTCTTCGACGCGGTGATGACCGACACGGCCCGCTACGCGGATCTGCTGCTCCCGGCCACCACCTTCGTCGAGCACACCGAGGTGGCGAGAGGCTACGGGGCCTATGTGCTCCAGTGCTCCGAGGCAGCCGTGGCGGCGCCCGGCGAGGCCCGGCCGAATTTCGCGGTGTTCCAGGAGCTGGTGGAACGGCTGGGGCTCGGGAAGCCGGGGGACGCCACCACCGAGGAGGAGTTCACCCGCCGCTTGCTGGCCCAGACGGGGCGGGGTCCCGAGCTGGGGGCGACGCTGGCGGCTGACGGGATCGCCTTCCCGGAGGCGGGGCCGCGGCCGCTCCCCATGGTCGATTTCGGACCGCGGACCGCGGACGGCCGTGTCGGGCTCGGGGTAGGGGACCGGGGATACGAGTACCGGCCCGGGGCGCGCGACCCTGCCTTCCCCCTGAACCTGATCTCGCCGGCGAGGGGCAGGACCATCAGCTCGACCTTCGGCCAGCTCTCGAAGGCCAGGGTGCCGCTGGCCATGCACCCGGAGGATGCCCGGGTCCGGGGGCTCGCCGACGGAGACCGGGTGCGGATCCACAACCGGCTCGGCGAGGTGCGGACCTCGCTGTCGGTGGAGGCACGGATCCGGCCCGGGGTGGTGGAACTCCCGAAGGGCCTGTGGAGCCACCACACCGATTCGGGGACCACCGCCAACGCCCTGATCGGCGACGAACTGACGCGGCACGGCCTGGGACCCTGCTGGAACGACGCCTGGGTCGAGGTCGAGAAGGTGCGCGAAGCGGACTGAGGACCGCCCGGGTGTATGCTCGGGAGTGGACGGGTGCCCCCGGGAAACTCCCCGGGATCGGTCGTCCGGAAGGGCCGAACATGGCGCGCCTCGCTCGCGGGGCACGTCGCCTCGCCTGCCTCATGGCAGCCGCCCTCGCCACCTCCACGCTCGCCAACGAGGATCCCTACGTGATGGCGATCCGCCATCTCGAGGGGAAGGGCGTTCCCAAGGATCCGGAGCGGGGTGTGCGCCTGCTCGAGGTGGCCGCGGCCAAGGGGCACGTCCGGGCCCAGACCCGGCTGGCGGTCTGCCTGGTGAAGGGGATCGGCACCGAGCGGGCTCCCAAGAAGGCGGTGGCCTGGGCACGACGGGCCGCCTCCCAGGGGGATGCCCAGGGCGAGTTCCTGCTCGGGCGGCTGCTGGTCGCCGGGGTCGGGACCGAGGCGGATCCCGTCGAAGGGATGGAGTGGCTGCGCAAGAGCGCCGCCCAGGAGCACGAGAAGGCCATCCAGCTCGTGAAGAAGCTGGATCGCAAGGCGAGGGCGGAGGCCGATGCCGCCAAGGCGGCCCGGGAGCCGGCCCGAGGTGCGAAGCCCGCCAGTGCCGACGACGACGAGTTCGGGAGCATGGACGCGGGCGGGAGCATGGGCGGCGATGCCCTGCCGGGGACCTCCGGGGGGCCCGACACCGGGGTGCAGGATCCCTCCGGTCCCGACGAGCCGGTGGCGTCGAATCCGGGAGCTGCCGACGGGGACGACGACGGCTTCGACGACGGGGGCGGGAACCAGCCCGGGGGCGGGGGTTCGACCGATCCCGATCCGGGGAGCGGGGGCGGGGAGCCGGGAGGCGGGGACGGTGGAGGCACCGAGCCGGGCTCCTCGGGTGGAAGCGATCCGGACGGGGGCGCCGAGCCGGGCTCCGCGGACGGCGGGGAGCCTGGGCAGGGTGGGGGAGACGACCCGGACCAGGGCGGGGGCGAGCCGGGCTCTTCGGGTGGCGGCGAACAGGATTCCGAGGGCGGCGGCAGCTCGGGGGACGACAGCGGGACCACCGGCGGGTCGGGGAACGAGGGCGATCCCGAGGAAGGCCAGGGGTCCGGCCCCTGATCCGGGAGGCAAGGGCGGCCGGCCGGCGCCGGTCCCCCCGCTGGTACGCTCGGAGATCCGATGACGACCCGACCCAAGAACCCGTTCCTGCGCGGCTCGACCCTTCCCGAGCCGTTCCTGGCGATCGGGCACCGGGGCGCCCGGGCCTTCGCTCCCGAGAACACCCTGGTCTCCTTCTCCCGGGCCATCGAGCTCGGCGTGAAGATGATCGAGTTCGACGTGCACGTCTCCAAGGACGGCGTACCGGTGGTCTTCCACGACCACCGCCTGAAGCGCTGCACCGACGCGGTGGTCCGCTTCCCCGGGCGCGAGCCCTGGCTGCTGGCCGATTTCACCTGGGCGGAACTGAGGACCCTGGATGCCGGGTCCTGGTTCGTCCTCGATCCGCCCTTCCGGAAGATGGCCACCCGGGGGGAACGGAAGCTCTACCTGGGACCGGACTCGATGCAGCGGTTCGGGGGCGGCAAGGTGGGCATCCCCTCGCTCGAGGAGACGCTGGTGCTGCTGGAGGCCCATGACGTCTACGCCAACATCGAGCTCAAGGCGATCCCGTTCTTCGATCCCTTCCTGGGGACCGAGGTGCTGCGTCTGGTCCGGCGCCTGGGCTTCGAGCACCGGGTGGTGTTCTCGTCCTTCGACCATGACCTGGTCCGGGAGATGAAGCGGGCCGAACCCGGGATCGCCTGTGGCGTGCTGTCGCGGGACCGGCTGGCGGCTCCCGTCGAGTACCTGGTCGACCTGGTGGGGGCCGACACCTTCCATCCGGGCGGCAGGCCGCTCTACGACACCCTGGGGCTGCTCCACCACCGGACCTACGGGACTGACATCCACACCGAGCGGATCCGGAAGCTCCGGGCGGCAGGACTGGCGGTGCTGGTCTGGACCATCGACCACCCCGAGGATATCCGCTGGCTCAAGGAGGCCGGGGTCCACGGGATCATGAGCGACTTCCCCAACCGGCTCTCCGAGGCATGGCTCGGGCAGCACGCCCACGAGGTCGAGACCCGGCAGACCGAGTAGGGCCTCGTCGCGCCCGGGCCGGCGCGCCCGGCGACAAGAGAGCGGCTCCGAGACGCTCATTCGGCACCCCGGAACTGCCGAAGATGTACCGAGAACGAAAGGCCCCGCGCCTCCCATGAGGAGTCTCTACGTCACCTGGGCGATCCTGGTCACCTTCCTGGCCCAGGGGGTCCATTCGCTGGTCCGGCGTCCCGGTCGGTTCGAGGATCTCCCCCTGGACGAGCGCTGCGACGCCATCCTCCGGGTCTGGGACGAGGCTCCCTCCAGCGATGGCATCTCGCTCGCGTACCGCGGCTCGCTGGCCATGCTGTGCCTGGCGGTCCTCCACCACCTGATCACGAGTCTCCAGGAGCGCACCGCGCTCCAGGCCCTGGCGATCGATCCCGGGACCTCGGCAGGGGTCCAGGTGGGGGCCACCCTGGTCGCCATCTACCTCGCCTGCATCGCCTACCTGAAGGTGCTGGCGGCCCACCGCTCGAACCAGGCCCTGGGTCTCACCCAGTCGTTCGTGGCCCGGACCCTCCAGGTCTGGCAGCAGCGCCTGGGCAAGCTCTTCCAGGATCGCAACCGGCGCGATCCCAGGATGCCCTGCGAGGGCCTGAAGGCCCTCCTCACCTCCACCGAGAACGGTCCCGACGGGCTTCCATGGGAGACCATCCGATGGATCGAGGTGCTGGTCGACGACCAGCTGGTCATGGTCGAGAGCCCCAGGCTCGATGCCCGACAACAGTGTCGGTACCTGGCGGTCGATCTGCTCTACAACCCGAGGCCCGAGTTCGAGGCCGTCGAGGTCACGACCTTCCCCTACGATCGGATCTCGAGCGTCGAGTTCGTGGCGGAGCCGGGCGAGGACCCCGGATATTCCGCGATCTCGCGCGGCTACCTGGTGATCACCCTGATCGGTGGCGAGACCCGGCGGTTCGCGGTCGACCGGGAGAGCACCTCGATCGTGGTCGAGTGCATCCGCGATCGTGCCAGTCGCATCGCCCGGCTCGGACGGACGGCACCCGTCCCCCTCGCTCCTCGCATCCGCCCCGTGGTCGGGGAACACGAGTCGTGCGAGGCGCGAGCGGGTTGCGTCCACTGCGCCGAGGCGGGGACCACCCGGGTCGCCTGATCGCAGGAGGCTGAGCCTCCTGGCTCCGGTAGGACCGGTCGCCCCCTCGGACCCACGACCCGCCTCGGCCCCTAGCCCGATGGACACGACGGCGGTCGCCATCGGCCGGGACCGATGTCGTGCCTCGTCCCGGTTCCCGGGCCCCTTGTTCGCTTCCCGAGCCGATCGCGGCGGCTGGCACGACCCCTGCGAAGGAGGCCGGCACCGGCCCGGACGGGGTCGGCACCGAGAGCGAAACCGAACAAGGGAGATCCCCAGTGGAGAAGAACACCATCGGGTTGGCGTTGGCGATGCTCGTGGCCGCGGGAGCCCTCGAGGCGGCCCCCCGGAACTGGACGACCGAGAGCGCGACCGGGCCCCGGGGCGGGGCGTGGGGGCGGGCGGTCGCCTCGGACGGATCCCGGATCGGCGCGGCCCGGGGGCCCGAGGGTGCCCGGGGAGTGGCCTGGCAGAACACCCGGACCGGGGGCCGAGGCGCTGCGGTCGAGGGTCGGGCCGGCCGCCAGGCGGCCGCCTGGAGCGACGGCGAGCGGGCGGCCTGGGGGATGCGCGGCCCGGAACACGCCCGGGCGCGGGTGGTCGGTCCCCGCGGCACCGCGGTGGTGGCCAACGATGACCACGGAGCCCGGGTGCGGGTGAACGGCCAGGATGGCTTCGTGTGGGGCCACCAGGGGTCGGAGGCCACCACGGTGGTCGGCGCCAAGAAGGGCGTCGGGCTCTACCGGGCGGTCCGGCCCGACGAGGGCCAGTGGTCCCTGCAGAAGTTCGACGTCGGGGAAGGCGGATGGTCCGACCTCGGCGGACGCTGAACGACCCGCCCGGTCCTCCCGTGAGGGAGGGCCGGGTCGGTCCCGGCCCGCGGCTCCCCCGGGCAGAGGCTCACAGGTTCTCGAGCCTCGTTGGGGGAGTCGGTCTGCTACGCTCGGACGCTCGAAGGCTCCGGCCGGTTGCCCCGTGCGGTCGACGCGGGGCCGGGTCGGGCCGAGCGGGATCCGGTTGGAAACCCCGGAAGCCGGGACCTTCTTCGACCGCTTCTACATCGTCGCCCCCCTGGGCGAGGGCGGCATGAGCCAGGTACTCCTGGCTTTCGACCTGCACGAGGTCCGGTTCGTCGCCCTGAAATTCCTGACCGGGCTGTTCGCGACCAACCCCAAGGCGGTGGCCCGGCTGCGGCGGGAGGGCGAGATCTACCGGGCGCTCGACCACCCCAACGTGGTCCGGGTGCACGAGGTCGCGGAGCGGCCCCCGGCGGCGCCCTTCCTGGTGCTCGAGTACATCCGGGGTCGCGAGTTCGACGAGATCCTGGCGGACCGGGACGCGGCCCTCTCGATACCCCGGGTGGTGCGGCTGCTGGAGGACTCGGCTGCCGGACTCCATGCCGCGCACCGCCATGGAGTGATCCACCGCGACGTGAAGCCGCAGAACCTCATGGTGCGGACCGACGGCAGCACGGTGGTGCTCGACTTCGGGATCGCCCATGCCTCCGACGGACTGATCCGGACCCAGCGAGGCTCGGTGCTCGGGACCCTGGCCTACGCGGCCCCCGAACTCAGGGACGGCCGGGAGGCCGATCACCGGGTCGACCTGTTCGGACTCGGGGCGGTGGTCTACGAGGCCCTCACCGGGAGACGGGCGGTCCCGCCGGGGAACTTCGAGGAGATGACCAGGGCCCGGACCGCCGACCTGGAGTCCCCGGCCCAGCTGATCCCCGGGTTCCCGGAGCGGCTCGATCGGCTGGTGATGCGGCTCCTGGCCGATGCTCCCGACGACCGCCCCGCGGATCTCAAGGCCGTGATGATCGAGATCGGCTTGATGCGCGTGGAACTCGATCCGGCGGAACGCCTGGCGGTGTTCGGCGACGAGGTTGCCCGGGACCTCGACGAGGCCTCCAAGGCCTACCACCAGGGAGAGATCCGGCGCGGACTGGAGCTCGCCCAGGCCCTGGCCGAGCGCTCGGACCCCGAACACCAGGGCGAGATCCTGCACCTGACGGGCCTGCTCCAGATCGCCGCCGGGCAGCCGGCGGTCGGCGTCCACTACCTCACCCGGGCGCTGGCCGAGCGGCCCGACGACATGGAGATCGTGGTCGACCTCGGGGTCGAACTGATCCGGCTCGCCAAACTCGACCGGGTCGAGGACACCCTGCGCGGGCTCCCGAGCTGGATCCGGGGCCAGCTCCTGGTGCGCAGCCTGCTCGACCTGGTGCGGGTGCTCGAGGAGGCACCGGTCTCGGTGCTCACCTCGGTGCCGGCGGGTGCCGCCGGGTCCCGGCTCTGCGAGTCGCTGCGGAAGAAGTAGGCCGCGAGCGGGCGCGGCCGGGCGAAGCCCGTCGAGGCGAGGCTCCTAGTTCTCGTAGGGAGCGGTCGACACCCGATAGTCGTCGGCGTCGGGCTCGTCGTTCTCGTCCCGGTCGGTACCGCGTCCCGTTCCCCCGCCCGCAGGCGGGGCCCCCTTGCCGGTGGCACGGGTCGAGGTCCCGTCCCCGGTGCCGCGGATTCCCCGGGGAGCATCCTGGGGGTGACCCGCGTAGCGGAGCTTGCGGGCGGATTCGATCCACTTCTCGGTGGGATCGGCCAGGGGCTCGCCGCCCGAGAGGGCCCGGACCGCAGCCTCGAGCTGGGTGCGCGTCGCCTCCCGGTCCTGGGCGGTGCCGAGCTTGGCGGCCGCGGAACGGGACCAGCGGGCCACCGCCCCGCCGGCCAGGGCGGAGAGCGGGGCGCGGATCGCCGCCACGACCTCGGGGCGCTGGGCCGAGAGGCGCGCCAGCCAGACGGTTCCCTGTGCCAGACGCAGGCCGGCCATGGGTTCGCTGCCCAGGCGATCGGTGAGCGCGGAGGTCACCAGGGCCGCCAGCTTGGCCAGGGCCCTCTGCGCCATGGCGTCGCTGTCCCCCTGGCGGGAGAGGGCCGCGGGTCCGAAGAGGGCCTTGTGGAACTCCCCGGAGACCCAGCGGTCCGCCTCGAGATCGCAGTCGAGGTCCAGGCCTTCGATCGCCACCTTGAAGGCGTGGGCGCTCTCGACCAGCTCGCGGTACCAGCGGGTCTCGACCTCCCGTCCGGCGTGCAGCACCTCGGCCGGAGCCGCGGCGCTGCCGCGCAGCCGCTGGCGCGCCCGGGTGGCGAGGGAGGCCGTCCCGGGCGGGCCGTCCAGCTCCAGCCAGTCCCCGAGGTGGTTCACCACCTGGGCCGAGAGGGCGGTCGACTCGCTCCCGGTCCCGGTCCAGCGGCCGGAGTGGCTCAGGCTGGGGCAGGGCGGGGCTGCGACGGCGGCGATCGGGAAGGCCAGCGCCATCGCCAGGGTCGCCGAGCGGGAGACGGAGACCGGGAAGGAGCGGGAAGTCCTCATGGATCCTCCTGTTCGGGGAGCGAGTGTACCCACCGGTCCCCGCGCCTCCAAGGCGGGTGTACACTCGCCATCACCCATGGGACTCCGCACCGGCCTGGCCATCGCCTATTCCCGGAGCGGGGCGACCGCGGCTCGACTGGCGGCGACCCGGGCCAAGGAGGCGCTGCCCGGCGCCGAGGTCGCGATGGTGGTCTCGTCGGCCGAGCTCGATCCCCGCGAGGTGCGCTCCGGCCTCGAGAGCGTGCTCGGACCGATCCCGGTCTTCGGGGCCTCGGCCCAGGTGTCCATCTCCAACGCCGGGCAGACCCGGGGGACCGTGAGCCTGCTCCTCATGCAGGGAGAGGGCGTCCGCTTCCCGCATGCTTCGGCGCTCCGCCAGGGAGAGCCTTCCCAGGTCGCCCGCGAGCTCGCCCTACGTTTCCCGATCGGGCCCTGCGATCCCGAGCTCCCGCTCTCGGCGCTGCTGGTCGGGGCCGAGGTCGACTACCGGGGGAGCGAATACCTGGCGGCCCTGGCCCGAGGCATGGATTGGCCGGTCCCCCTGGTAGGCGGGGGCGCGGTCGGACCTCCGACCTCCGGCTTCGACACCTTCGGGGCGGTCCAGTACTGCGGGGACCGGGTCCTGGAGGAGCACTTCGCGGTACTCGGCCTGCAGGCGTCCCGCCCCGGGGCGCTCGGGTTCGGCTACGCCTACCAGAGCTGCTGGAGCGCGATCGCCCCGCCGGTCACCGTCACCCGGGCCAAGGGCGAGCGGGTCCTCGAGGTCGACCACCGCCCGCTGGTCGAGTACCTGGGCACCTACCTGGGCGAGGACTTCCGGGATCGGGTGCGTTCCTTCGGGTCGAAGTACACCTTCCTGGCCTGGCTCGAGGACGGGGACGAACGCAAGGCGGTGGTCCGCACCCCGCACTGGAGCGACATGGACGAGAGCATCCCGTTCTTCCCGGCCGACGTCCCCGAGGGCACCCGACTGGAGCTGATCCAGGTCAATCGCGACGAGCTGGTCGACGGCGCCGGGCGCGCCGCCCGCAGGGCCCGCGACGAGATGGGGACGCTCAAGCCCCAGGCCGTCTTCATGTTCAGTTGCCAGGCCCGGCGCGACCTCCTGCACTCGCGGGGCGACGACGAGATCGACGCGGTCCGTACCGTCTTCGGTCCCGAGGTGCCGGTGTTCGGTTTCTACGCCGGGGGCGAGTACGCACCCCTGTACGGGAACTTCCGGTCGGTGACCGATCGGAACCGCAAGCTCTCCGGCTCGCGGCTCCTCTCGACCTCGATCTCGCTGCTGGCCGTCGGCGGTCCCGAACCGGTTCCCGATCTCGATCTGCGCTCCCGGCTGATCGCGTGGCTCACCGAGGACCGGCGGCGCGAGCATCCCGACGACCGGCTCGAACGCCGGATCGAGGAACTCACAGGGCTGCTCGCCACCGCCGAGCGCAACGTCGATTCGACCGAGACGGCCTTCCACCATGTGACCGCCGAGCACTCGCGGCTGGCCCGCGAACTCAAGGAGCGCAACGCCGAGCTCTCGCGACTCCAGCGGCGCAGCGAGCGCCTGCAGAAGATCGTGCGCCAGTACACGCCCCACACGGTGTGGGAGAAGGCGCATCGGTCGGTGGACGCCGGCTTCTACACGATCCCGGACGAGGAGGCCTGCGCCACCCTGATGTTCCTGGACGTGAAGGGCTTCACCACCTTCGCCGAGAAGCACGCGCCCGGCGAGGTGATCCGGGAGCTGAACCGCATCTTCGAGCCCGCCACCGCCATCGTCTACGAGCACGGCGGCGACGTCGACAAGTTCATCGGGGACTGCATCTTCGCCCGCTTCCCGGACCCCGCCGAGGCGCTGGAGTGCGGGCTCGAGATCCAGGCCATGGCCCGGGTGCTGCGGCACGAAGGCAGCCCGTTCTCGATCCGGATCGGCATCAACACCGGGAGAGTGATCTCGGGGAACGTGGGGGGCACCGCCCGCCGCGACAACACCCTGATCGGGGACGCCGTGAACCTGGCGCAGCGCCTCGAGTCGAACTGCACCCCCGGCAACATCCTGCTGTCGCGCTCGACCTTCGAGATGGTGCGGGACCGGATCCCCTCCGACGTGCGTCTCTCCCGGCGCGACATCAAGGTGAAGGGCAAGGACGAGGAGGTCGAGGTCTTCGAGATCGCGATCCCCGTCAGCGAGGAGTGAAGAGGGCTTCGATGGCGGTCCCGCCGCCGTCGCCCGGTTCCAGCCCCAGCACCAGACGGAATGTCTCGTGCACGTCGCGATGGGAGACGACCCCGATCGCGGTGCCCGGCTCGATCCCGGGACCGGTGGCTTCCAGGATGGCGTGGTGGGCCCGGAGCCCGGGGGCCTGCTGGTGGTGCCCGCAGAGGTCGGCCGGGAGCAGGGCCTGGTGGTGGAGGGGGTCGCCCAGGCTGTAGCCGCGGGCGGCCACCAGGAAGAGATCCCCTCGCCCCTGGCCGCGCAGTTCGCTGTCCTCGGGCTGGGTCCCCACGTCGATCGCCGCCGCCAGCACCGGCTTGCCGGTCTCGGGGTCCTTGAAGCCGGTGAGGAGAGCGCGGGCCTCGTCGATCACCGCCTGGCGTTCGCGCTCGGGAACGTTGCCGCGCCGGAAGCGCCGGTCGTTCACGAACAGGTAGCCGTTGTTGGCCGGGTGGTAGATGGCCCGGGTCCGCTGCGGATCGATCTGGTAGGGATTCCCGGGACGGCAGCGGAGCAGCCCCGCCTCCCGCAGCACCACGTTGGGGAGGAAGTGGCGGCGGATCCCCGAGACGCCGTGGTCGGAGACGAGTACCAGCGTACCTTCCGGCGGCAGACGATCGAGCAGGTCGCCGAGGTGCTCGTCGGCCTTGCGGTAGCTGTCGAGGAAGCGGGGCCAGACCAGGGCCTCCTTCTCCGGGTCGTGGTGGGGCTCGCCCCGCTCCACGAAGGAGGCCCACAGATGGCCGAGCTCGTCGATCCCGGGGTGGTAGAAGATCATCAGGTCGGCAGGATGGCGCTCGACGGCGTAGCGGCTGGCGGCGCGGAAGTGGTCCATGCCGTGGCCCTGGGTCTCGAGGTAGCGGAGTTCCGCCCGCCCGTCGGCCAGCGTCGGACCGAAGGATCCGTCCGAATAGAGGCGATAGGCGCCTCCCCCCGGGAAGCACCCGAGTTCCTTCACATAGTCGTCGGCCAGCGAGGCGGGCCGGGTGTCGAGGCCGAAGACGTCGCTCCCGAAGAGCAGGAGCTTGCCGGTGCCGGGGTCGGCCTCGAACAGGCGCAGGCGGGTGAAGACCCCGGGCTCCACCTCCAGGAGCTCCGACCAGGGAGCGTCCGGTCCGGCCCGGACCGCGACGCCCCGGTCGGCGTGCGAGCGGTCCCGGACCACCCATGCCATGGGGTCGCCGGTGGCCGGGTCGCGGACCAGGAGGCCCGAGAGGCGGGGAGGCTTGGTCCGGGCCGCGAACTCGAGCGCTCCCTCGGTCTCGAAGGGGGCCCGTCGCCAACCACGGGCGGGCAGCAGCTCCGGGTCACGGGCAGCCCAGGCCTGGAGGCGGTGCTCCCCGTAGCCATGGAGGATGACCAGCCGGTCCCCGGCATCCAGGCCGAACCGGCCCTCCGGGGTCCAGGGCTCGAGGGGGGCACTGAGCGGGGTGTGGACCAGGGTGGCGGTCCGCCCGGCCCGGAGGGCGGTGACCCAGATCGGTTCCGAGAGCAGCAGGCGGGCGTCGAAGCCGGTGGAGGCCTCGAGGACGGTGTGCTCCGAGGGGGGCTGGCAGGGGACCTTGAAGCTGGTGACGCCGTTGCGGGAGGCGGGGTGGCCGGTCCAGAGCACCGCGTGGCCGGGGGGCGTGGTGCAGTCGGGATAGTCGGAGACCGAACCGGCGGCCGACGCCCCGCGCTCTCGCATGCGGGCCAGGTTGGGGGTGGCACCCTCGGCCATGGCCCGCTCCAGGAGCCAAGGAGCGGCTCCATCCCAGCTCAGGATCCAGAGGGGTCCGCGACGATGCATCCCGACGAGGGTACCATCCGGATCCGGAACCGACGGGGCCGTCGGGGCCGTCGGTCAACGGGCGGGAGCGAGGCGGGCTTGCAGGGCCGCCAGCTTGTCGGCCAGGCGCTTGGAGCCGGGTTCCAGGCGGAGCAGGGCCTTCAGCTTGGGGAGCGCCTCCCCGGCCTTCCCCTCGACCACGAGGAGATCGGCGTCCCACTCGAGGTAGCGGGGATCGAGCGGCTGGTCGAGACGCAGGCCGTCGAGGATCCGGCGGGAGAGGTCGTGGCGTCCCGCGGCCCGCGCCGCTTCGAACCATAGACTGCGGAGTCCTCCAGGCTCCCCGGTGGCGTCGGCCCGGGCCAGGGGCTCGACCACGGCGAGAGCGGCCGCGCCCTGGCCGGAGTCGAGCAGGGCGCGGGCCAGCTTGCGGGCCGAGACGTCGCTGTCGGGCTTGAGGTCGAGTGCCAGCCGGTAGGCGGCGGCGGCCTTGGCCGGGGCCGCGGCGTTCAAGTTCCGGTCCCCGCAACGGACCGCCAGTCCGGCCAAGTGGGCGGGGTCGGTGGCCGGCAGGTCGAGCCAGACGGCTGCCTGCTCGGGACGATCGGTTGCCAGCAAGGCTTCGAAGACCAGCCTGCGCAGGGACGGATCCGAGCGCGAGGGATCCGAGACCGCCAGGACCCGATCCAGGTCGGCGGCCAGCGCCTTGGGCCTGGCCTCGAGGTCGAGGCGGAGCAGGGTCGCAGCCGCTTCGTGACGGGGGCTGGGGCCGAGCCACTCGATGGCCTTGGAGATCCAGCCGGTGGGGGCGATCCGCCGGGCCGCGGTGGCCCGGGCCAAGGCCTCGATGCGCTCGATCTCGGCAGGTGCCAGCCGGGAGGAGGCGAGACTCGCGAGCAGGCGGGCGAGCTCGGTACCGAGCTTCTTCGGGTCGAGGGTGCCCAGCTGGTCGGCGGCTTCGAGGAGCCTTCGGCGCTCCTCGCGGAGCGCCTCCGCGGCCGCCAGGTCCTCGAGTCGCGCCCGCAGGCGGTCGAGGTCCAGACGGAAGAGCGTGCGCCGCACCTCGTCGGCGAGCAGGCCGTGTTTGGTGTCGCCGCCCAGGGCCAGGAGCACGCCGGTCCCCGGTACCCGCACCACGGTCTCGATCCGGGTCCCTGCCAGGGCCAGCATCCGGCGGCCTCCCGGGTGCACCAGCTGGATACCGCCCCGCTCGCCTCCCGGTTCGAGGGCGTGGACCTCGCCCAGGGGGACCCCGGTGGCGGCCTGGGCGGGTGGCGGTCCGCCGACGGTCAGGGTCCCGGCCAGGGGGTCGAGCCGCCAAGTGGTGCCGTCGGCGATCACCGCGACCATGGCTTCGCCCTGCCCCGACTGTCCGATCCGCGGCGGCGATCCGCTGCCCGGGGCCGGAGAACCGTGGGCCAGCTCGACCCCAACGCCCTCGGGAACCGGGTAGTGGCGGAGGCTCCACCAGGATCGACCCTTGCGGCGGGACCGGGTGGTGCGCAGCACCAGGACCCCTTCCTCCAGGAAGAGGTCCTCGGCGTTCCGCCCCCGGTATCCGAGGCGCGGCCCGTCGCCGCCGGGGGGCGCGGTCCGGGCCGGATCCCCGGGGCGACGCGTCGATCCGTCCCCGCCCTCGCCACCGTCCTCGTCGGGATGGAACGGCAAGGGCTCCCAGGCGAGCAGGCTCCGGGTCGCCTGGCGGCCCTGCCAGGGGTGCCGATCGGTGTCGAGGATCCGCTGCGAGCCGTCCGCGGCCGAGACCACCATGTCGACGATCTCCCGCTGCCCGGGCGTGACCAGGCGCGAGGTCGAGACGGCCAGCCAGGCACCGGAGGAGGGTGCTGCCCGGGCTGCCAGCCCGTACGGGAAGTCGAGGCGCCAGGCGGTCCGCCCCGAGGGTTCGAGGCGGGAGACGGCGCGGGTCTCGATGAGGAGGGCCCCCCCGGGGCAGGCCACCAGGTCGATCAGGGCGCCGGTGGCGATCACGCCGACCTCCAGGGCCGAGGCCAGGCGCTCCGCCGGGAGGGAGAGGAGGAGATCGAGGTCCAGGCCGGCGCCCTCGGTGCCGCCGTGGGCCGCGGCTTCGGCCTCGGCCGGACCGTCGGAGGGGGCCGGCAGGGCCGACCGTGGGCCGGTCGCCAGGAGCGCGGCCGTCACCAGCACGGGTGCGATCGGGAAGCCGGGTCGGGGAACGTAACCGGGCACGGCGCGATTGTGACAGAACGGGAAGGAGGAGAACCCGGAAGGCGGAGAACCCGGCTCCGGATCCGGGTGATAGAATCCCGACTGGAACGGCTCCCCCGAGGCTCGGCTTCTCGCCTTCGAGGATCCGGCCGGCCCGAAAGGCGACATGCGCGGTCTCGTCACCCTCCCTCCGGTCCTCCTCGGACTCCTGGGGTTCGCCTCGGTCCTGGCCATGCCCGGCACCCCGGGGCCCGCCCCGGGGGCTGCTCCGGCCGAGGACGCTCCGCTCCCCTCGGTGACCGTGCCCCGGCCCGACCTTGCCCAGGAGATGGCGGTCGACCCGACCGGGGCGAACCCGGGTCCGGCCGGAGTGGCCCGGAGCCGGGAGTTCCATGGCGCGGCCGGCGTCACCGACCTGGCCTCGCTCACCGTCGAGGGCGCCTGGTCGGTGATCTATGTGACCGGACCCGGGATCCCCGGGGACGGGGCCCGCCGGGAACTCCTGCGGCGGCTCGCCGAGGTCCGACGCGGCATCTACGTCTCCGTGGTCACCGCCGACGCGGGTACCGCCGGGCGCCTGGGGGTGGCGAGCCTCCCCGAGGCCAGGATCCACGGGCCGGACCGGGCCGAGCGGGCCCGGGGGGACGCGGCCCTGGAGACCCTGCGCACCCTGTTCGCGGCCCTCCCGGCCCCGGGCGGCCCCTTCGCCTCCCGGCCCCCGCCGGCGGCCAGCGAGAGCGAGAACCCGAGGTTCACCCGGATCGAGTCGCGGGGCGAGGTGATCGAGACCGAATCCATGGTGGTCCCCGGCAGCTACACCGTCTTCGTGTACTCGAGCCGTGCCGACACCGGGGAGGCGGTGCTCCTGCCGTACCTCGAGCGACTGGCGAAGTACCGGCGCAACGCCTGGGTGCGATGGATCGACGTGGATCGCCCCGGCATGCCCGGTCCGGACCTCGAGAGTCCGCTGGCCAAGAAGCTGAACCTCACCCGGCTCCCGGAGGTCCGGCTCCGGAGTCCCGAAGGCAAGGTCCTCGGGATCGGGGACCGGGCCCTGGAGATCCTCTACGAGCACCTCTTCCAGCTTCCGCCGGGGAAGGGGCAGCCCGGCGACTTCCGGAAGCTCGATCCGGGCGGGGAAGTGATCGAGATCGATCCCCTGAAGCAGGCGGGGAAGATGACCTCGATCGTGTTCTGCTCGGACCTCCTGGAGCAGTGCCGGTTCTTCGAGCCCTTCATCCGCCGTCTCGCCGAGACCCGGCCGGAGATGAACACCCGGGTGGTCCTGGTCGACGCCAAGGGAGCGGCCAAGCCGAGCTTCGACTCGAAGCTGGCTCTCCACTACGACGTGCAGCACCTGCCGGATGCCCGGCTCTTCGGTCCTGACGGCCGCATGTTCGCGGGTGGGGACAAGGCGCTGGAACTGCTCCAGGGCGAGTTCCGCTACCTGCCGCCTCCGGCCGAGGGGACCGGTCCCATCCCCGCCTCCGAGGCGGTGGGACCGGTGGTCGAGATCACCTGGGGGAACCGGCTGGTCCTGGCCGACTACGCGGTCCGGGGCAAGACCACCATCTTCGACTTCTACTCGCCGTTCTGCGGTCCGTGCAAACAGCTCCAGCCGGTGCTGGAGGAGATCGCCGCCCGGCGCAGCGACATCGTGGTCCGGACCGTGAACATCAATCGCCCCGGGGTGTGGGGGATCGACGGCGACTCCCCGGTGGCCCGGCAGCACAACGTGATCTCGGTCCCGTATTTCATGGTGTACGGACCCGACGGGAACCTGGTCTCGGCCGGGAACCAGGCCTACCGGAAGATCCTCCTGCTGGCCCGGGAGCTCGAATGAAGCGGTCGGTGGGTAGCAACCCGCGGCCACCCGGCCGGGGCGGGTGCCGGTGGCTGCGCCGGATCCTGGCGGGATCCCTGGTGCCGGCTCTGGTCGGGCTCCTGGCGGGTCCTGCCGCGGCCCAAGGGGACGGGCTCGGGGACCTCGACCTGTCGGGTCGTCCCCGGGACGCGGCGCCGAGCCCCCCGATGGGATCGCTCTTCGCTCCGGTGCGGCGGGACGACCGACCGGCCGACCCGGGAGCCGCGACGGCCGGGGCGGCCTGGGTCCCCAACGCCCGGGGCGCCCAGGACCCGGTGGGACTCCGGGTGGCGGCACCGGTCCGGCCGGCCGCGGGGCGCGGCTTCACGGTCACGGTCGACGTGGTGATGGACGCCGGATTCCACGTCTATTCCCCGGAGGAGAAGCAGGGGGAGAGCCTCGAGATCACTCCCGAGCCCGTGGCGGGCGTCACCTGGGAAGCGCCCCGGTACCCGGCCGGGACCCTGAAGAAGATGGAACTCCTGGGAGCGTCCCTCGAGCAGTTCATGTACGAGGGCGTGGTCCGGGTCGAGGTGCCGGGACGCCTCGCCGAAGGCGCGACGCCCCCCGGGCCGCTGCGCTTCAAGGTCTACTACCAGGCCTGCTCCGACTCGGCCTGCTACCTGGCCCAGGAGCGGATCGTCGAGGTGGCCTGGGGAGCCCGCTTCGAGGATCCGCGGCTGGCCGAGCACGGGCCACCCCCGGCCACGGCCGCACCGGGCGCCGCGGCCGCGGGGCGACCCGACGGCTTCCAGCGCGAGCTCGACAAGGGCCTGCTCTGGATGCTGCTGGTCGCCTACTTCTGGGGCCTGGCCGCCAGCCTCTCGCCCTGCGTCTACCCGATGATCCCGGTGACGGTGGCCTTCTTCGGGGGACAGGATCCCGAGAAGAAGCGCTCCCGCACCGTGGCGCTGGCGCTGACCTACGTGCTCGGGATCGTCCTCTCGTACGCGGTCCTGGGGGTGCTCCTGGCACGGGCCGGCCAGGACCTCGGCAGCGTGATGGTGCACCCCGGGGTGGTGGCGCTGGTCTCCGGGGTGCTCGCCGCCATGGGGCTCTCGCTCTTCGGGCTCTTCGAGATCCGCATGCCCTCCGCTCTCCAGGAGCGGCTCTCGCAGGGAGAGGGGCGCGGCTTCGCGGGCGCCTTCGTCACGGGGGCGGTCCTGGGCCTGGTGGCCAGCCCCTGCGTGGGTCCGTTCGCGGCTTCGATCCTCCTGTTCGTGGCCCGCTCGGGCGATCCCCTGGTCGGGTTCGCGGCCCTGGCGAGTTTCGGGTTCGGGCTCGGCACGCTCTTCCTGGTGCTGGCCCTGGGGGCTGCCAGCCTGCCCCGGTCCGGGGCCTGGATGGTCGGCGTGAAGGAGTTCTTCGGCTGGGTGCTGATCGGCTCCTCGCTGTGGTTCGCCTCGGCCCTCTTCCCGGAGGCCGTGGTCCTCCTGGGATGGGGCGTCTTCCTGGCGATCGGCGGGGTGCTGGGCGGCGCGCTGGAGCCGGCCGACACCACCGGGAGCCGGGCCCGCCGGGGACTGGCCCTGGTGCTGGTGGCGGCCGGGCTCTACCTGGTGGTGGCCGGGACCGCGCGGTACGCCCCGGTGGCGGGACTCGCGGGATCCCACGGGAGCGGCGCGGTGTCGGCCGTGCCCGGGTCCGGTGCACCGGAGCTGCGGTGGGCCAAGGGCTATGCGGAGGCGAAGTCGCGGGCCGCGACTTCGGGCAAACCGATCTTCCTCGACTACTACGCGGACTGGTGCATCCCCTGCAAGCAGATGGACCGGGAGGTCTTCCCCGACCCCGGGGTGGCCCGGCTGCTCTCCCGCTTCGAGATCGGGAAGGTCGACTGCACCGAGCCCAACTCGGTCGGCGCCCGCCAGAAGCGGGAGGAACTCCAGAGCCTGGCCATGCCCTACCTGGCGGTGTTCGACGCCTCAGGGAAGCATCGGCCCGAGCTCTCGGCCGAGGGCTACCTCGGCGCCGCGGAGTTCGAGGCCCTCCTCGGCAAGGCCCTGGCGGCGCTCGGGGCCTGAGAGACCTGCTACTGACCCAGGAAGCCGCCTTCGTCGGCGGTGGGTCCGCCCGGTGCCGGCAGCGGGGCGGAGGTTCCGGTGGCCCGCGGCGCGGTGCCGGTCGCGGTCGAGCCTTCGGCGGCGAGCGGGACCACGGGCCCGGTCGTCGAAGCGCAGTCCTTGGCGATCCGTCCCGACCCCTGGGGCGAGGGGGCGTGGCGGTCGAGCAGGGCGGACAGGTCGGGCGCCACGCCGGTCGGGTCGAGGCCCGAGAGGGCGCCGACCCAGAGCACCCGGGCGTTGGCGTCGAGGTCGGTACCTGCGAGACCGGCGGCCAGCATGGCGTGCTGCTGCTGGCGCAGCGCGAAGAGCTCGGCGAGCTCCCGTTCCCGGATCCCGGCGTGGAGTTCGAGCACCCGGACGCCGTCGGCCGCGGCCTCTCCCGCCAGCGCCTCGGCGTGGGCCGCATCCACCGTGGAGGCCAGTTCCCCGAGCTCGAACAGCGCCTCCAGTCCGATCTCGGCCCGCTGGAGGGGGATCCAGATCTCCTCCAGCCTGCGCTTCACCACCGGAGCCGAGGCGAAATGATCCGGGGGGAAGGCCTCGAAGGCGCGCCCCGCCCGGGTGAGGGTGGCCGTGGCCTCCGAGAGCTCCCGCGCCAGGTCGGCGAGCCAGGACCGGTGGGTGTAGCCGCAGGGATAGGCGGTCTCCCGGAGGACCGGGCGGGCCTCGGCGCGGCCCAGGCGCCGGAGACGATGGAAGTGGTCGAGGTGGGCGAAGACCGACCAGCTCGGGTGCGAGGGGTCCCCGAGGCGGGCTCGTGAACCTGGTCCCCGCCTCCGCTGGCGGCGCGCCTCGGCCTCCATGGACTCCCGCACCCCGGTGAGACCGTCGGCTCCCAGGGCGTGGACGCCCGCCGACTGGGCGAGTTCCAGGAAGGTGCGCCAGGCGGCGTGCACCGCCAGCTGGTCCTTCAGCACCCTGTCCCGGAGCACCCGGGTGTCGGCCCGCACCGCCAGGTGGGCCTGGCGCAGGCCGTCGGGAGATCCGGTGTCGAGCGAGGCCAGCGTCGCCCTCAGCGAGTCGACGACCTGCTGGTCGGCGGCCTGCTGGCGCTCGGGCGTGAAGCGGAGGTCCTGCCAGTAGCCGGTGGCGACGTCCAGGGCGACGTGGAGGGCGAGCCCGGCGAGCACGGCCCCGGCCAGCGGGACGAAGCCGGGCCCGGTGGCAGCCATCAACAGCAGGCCCACCCCGGTCACCGCGGCGGTCTCGGTGAGCAGACGTCCGGCCGAGAGGCGGGCCGGGTGGAGGGCCTCGGCGAGCACGTCCGAGAGCTCGGGGCCGAGCAGGGTGCGGGAGACCTCGACCAGGCGGGCCTTCTCGGCGTCGGAGAGGCCCAGGCCCGAGAGCTCGGCGGCCAGGGCGGCCTGGTCCCGCGAGTCCTCGCCGACCACCGTGACGGTGCTGGTGGCCAGGCCGGCCACCAGGGCGCCGCTCCCGAGGGCTCCGGTGCGCAGCACCGCCCGGCCGGCCTCGATGGCGGCCCGCTGCAAGGCCACCGCCCCGGCCTCGATCGGGGTGGCTCCCAGGACCCAGCCACCCATGCCGGCCAGCATCTCGGGCGAGAAGGCGGCCTCGGCCGCACCTGCCAGGGCGGTCTCCAGGTCCTCGCCGCGGGCGGTGCGCTCGACCAGATGGAAGAGATAGACGGCGCCCAGGAGCGGTGCCTGGGCGGTGACGTGGGCCAGTCCGGCCCTGCCCATGGAAACGGAGAACTCCCGCACGAAGCCGTTCGAGAGGTCCACCATGCGGGCGGCCAGCCTTCCCACCCGCTCGCGGATCGGCTCCCGGGCGAGGCGATCGCTGGCACCCCTCCCGGCGATCCCGCGCTCCTCGGCGTGGAGTACCGCGGGATCGATCGCGACCCCTGCCGAGGCAGCCCAGCCTTCGACGAGGCGCGCGGCACGGAAGGCACTCACGCCCTGGACCCGGAGCTGGCGGTAGGCCTCGTAAGGGTCGAGCTTCCCGTCCGGCAGCGCCCGGTCCATGAAGGCCGGCACCTCGTGGCGGGCCAGGTCGAGGGCGGAGCGCACCTCGGAGGGCACCTGCCGGGCGTAGCGACCCAGGACGTCGGGACCGGCCTTGGCCAGCGAGCGGAGCAGCTCGATGGCCCGGTCGCGCCGGGCCTTCATGAGGGAGACGAGTTCCGCCTTGCGGGCTCCCGGGTCGATCCCGGTGATCGCCTTGTCGGGGACCTCGCGCACGATCCGTTCGAGGGCGGGGTCGTCGAGCGAGCGGGCCAGCTCGTCGGCCAGGGCGGTGTAGGCGCCCGGGGCGTCCGGCATGCCCAGGGCGTGGACGTAGTAGGAGTTGGCCTGGAGGATCTTCCAGTAGTCCCAGGCCCGGTAGCGCTCGACCATGGAACGGGGACCGGCCAGGGTCCCGTCGCGGGGGAGCTGGAGCATGCGGTTGGTGGTGACCGACTCGGTGAGCAGCGCCACGTTGTGGTCGAAGGCCACCGGCCGGATGGAGCGGGCCTCGGGTCGGGTGGGGTCCTCCACGAAGCGGTAGTTGCGGCTGGCCCGGTCCCAGTTCCCGAGCACCAGGTCGGCCACCTGCATCCGGCGGACCTCGTCCCAGTCGATGCGGGCCACGGCCGGCTCCCGGAGCTGGCTCACCAGCCGCCGAGGGCCGAGGAATCCGGGTCGGTCGAAGCGCTCGGCCATCAGGAAGGTGCCGTCCCGCCCGGCGATGTGGACGGCCTCGGTGCCCGGCGAGAGCAGTCCCAGCTGCCGCATGGTGGCGGTGCCGACCAGCTCCGCCTCCAGGTTGGCCACCATGCCGGTGGAGCCGGCGGGCCGCCCCAGGTCGACCGGGACCTTGAAGAAGCGCGGGTCGTTCCCGGGCAGGACCTCGGCGAAGAAGGACGAGGCCATGCCGGCCGAGAGGTTGCGGGTGGTGGGCCCCAGGGTGACGGTCCGGAGCTCCTGGGCACCGAGCCCGGAGGCGGCGAGCAGGGCGAGGAGCGGGATCCGGGTCCGGGAACAGGGAGACGGACGGGACACGGCGACCTCCGGTCCGGCGAGTCGCAAGTCGCGGGCCAGGGCGTTGGTGGAGGCTCGGCCGGGGAAGGCTCCGTGTCCGCGTGTCTCGCCTGTCGCGCCGCCGAGACCCGGCTCTCAGGCTCTCAACGGAACTCGAGGCGGGTGTCGGGGAAGTCGAGGATGAAGCGGGCCCCGAAGGCCTGGGCCGGCGTCCAGGCGCCCGGGGCCAGGTCCCCGGCCAGCATGCGGCGGGCCGTCTCGACCGCGCCCAGCGCGGTCATGCGGTAGCCCTCGGGTGTGACCAGGGTGGCGGACACCCGGGTGCCGCCGGCATCGACGACCTCGCCCCAGAGGTGGGAACGGCAGCGGCGACGTTGCTCCTCGTCGGGACCGTGGACGTTGGCGTCGACCCAGGCCTCGAGGCGGTCCTTGACCCAGGTGCGTCCCAGCAGGCCATGGAACGGGCGGGTCCAACGGATCCAGCGGATCGAACTGCGCGGGGTCGCCGCGTAGCACCGGATGTCGGGGATCCGGGTCGAGACGAAGGCGGTGGCCAGGTCGCCCCAGGCGATCAGCATGGCTTCCCTGGGGCGATCGTCGAAGGGGATGGTGCGGGACTCCGAGGCCAGGGGAACCGAGACCAGCACACCGTCCTTGCGCAGGCGGGCACCGGTGGGCAGGTTCCGGACGATGGTTCGGGCGGTTCCCCGGCTGACGCCGGCCTCGGCCGCGAAGGCCAGCGAGAGCTCCCTGGCCTCGGGCAGCTTCTCGGCCAGGGCGCGGGCCAGGCAGTCGGAGGGGATCACGTCGAATCCCGCCCCCGACATGAAGCAGGTGCCGGCCGCGGCGGCCCGGCGGTCCTCGGCCAGGGTCGCCTCGATCACCTCGATCTCCCCGGTGATGTCGACGTAGTGGGCGCGATTGCCCAGGCAGAGCTGGCGCATGGGAGCCGCGGTCTCCTCGAAGGGACCGGCGGCGTGGACCACCAGCTCGATGCCGTCCAGGGCCCGGGTCGCCTCCCGGGTGTCGTCGAGGCGGAAGGCCCGCACCTCGAGCTCGTGGGGGGCGGCCACGGCCTCGACCTTGGCCCGGTCCCGTCCCGCCAGCACCGGAGCGTGACCCATGGCCACGGCCTCCTCGACGATCAGGCGTCCGGTGTAGCCGTTGGCCCCGTAGATCATCCAGCGGCGGGGGGTGTTCGTTGCCATGGACCGGAAGCGTACCCCGGGGGTCCTCAGGGGGCGGATTCGCGGATCTCGTCGAGGAGGGATCCGATCCGGGCCCGACGCCGCTTTGCAGCGCTCCGATGCGACGACTCGGGGAGGGCGAGCCCGAGCCAGTCGGCGGCCTCCCGGCCCAGGCCGTTGGCCAGGAATTCCTGGTGCACCCCCCAGTGGCTGTAGCGGTTCAGGTCGAACCAGTTCTTCCTCCAGCGGAACCGGTAGTCGGCGGGGCGCCGGATCGGGGGGAGATCCACCGAGTCGGCATCGACCACCAGATCGCCGTTGCCGTCGCAGATCCCGGCCAGGGCGAGGTACCGGGTTCCCGGCCGGTGCCGGGGTTCCCGGCTGAGATCCAGGACCAGGGGCGACCCGGGGAGGAAGTCCCGGACTCCGCGCCAGGTGGAGAACACCCGATCGCGACTCACCGAGAGGGCCGGCAGATGGCCGAGGACCCCGACCCACTCGGCTCCCCGGGAGGGAGTGGCGAGCAGGATCAGATCGTCCACGCGCATGCCGAGGCCGAGTTCCTCGAGGGCGTAGCGGGCGACCAGGCCTCCCATGCTGTAGCCGAGCAGGATCCGCCTCCGGGGCGGATCGGAGTCGTTCCGGGCGGACGCCTCCAGGAGGGATTTCAGGACCGCTGCGTTCTCCGCCACCGGTCGGCCCGAGGGGTACTGGAAGAGGTCGACCCGGCGTCCCACTGCGCTCGCGAACGCGAGCAGGTCCCGGGGACCCGAGTAGTCGGAACGGACCGCATCGACACCGTGGAGGACCACCAGATCCGGAGCCTCGGGTACCGGGTTCTCCTCCATGCGGACCAGGGCGTGGGGTTGTTCCAGGCGATAGGCCAGGGCGATCCGGCCGGTTCCCCAGCGGTCCTGGTGGACGACCAGCCGTCGCCGGGCCGGATCCCTGCGGGTGGGGACGAGCTGGAGCCAGTCCCCGTCGCGGGAGAGCTCCTGGTAGGCCTCCACGACCTCGAAGGGGTCGCGGAAGGTCCGGGCAGGGAACGGGAAGGCCGACAGGTCGAACTCGAGGGTCCCGGGTGCACGGAGGTCCCGGCCGTCGAGCCGGATCCGGTAGGCGCCGAGCGCCCAGGAGGGAGGGGCCGGATCGTCCTCGACGGTCAACCGATGCCCCCGCAAGAGACCGCGCCAGCGGACCCTGGGGACTCCCCGCTCCGCCAGCAGGCTCTTCTCGGTACCGTACCGGCGAGCCGTCCGGGCCGCCTCCCGGAGCATGAGCCGGGCGCGACCGGACCGGGTCCCCGGGTCGGGAGGGCGGGTGGGCGCGTTGCTCCCGCCGGCGCCGCGGGGGGCTGCCGGCCTTGGGGCCGCGCCGGGTGGGGAGGCCGGGACCGGGTGGGCCGCCGAGCCCGCCAACAGCAGGGCGAGGGCGAGCCTGGACGCGAGTGGGGTCACAGGCCCTCAGTCCGGGACGCGGGGCGCCTCGTCGGCCTGGGGCCCGAGGACGGTCTCGTACTGGTGGATGAGGTCCCGGGCCAGGGGCAGGACCTCGGCGCTCCGGGTCTCTTCGAGGCGGAGCTTGCGCTGGAGCATCAGGACCCTGGTCCCGTCGTTGCCTTCGGCGCCGATCAGGCCCACCCCCTCGAGCCGGGCGCAGTGGGCCAGCAGCGAGAAGAGGTCGTCCACCCCGTCCTGGGTGTCGAGCACGAAGGACTGGAGGCAGATCGAGAGGGTCGGGAGACCCGAGACCGAGAGCTCCTCGTCCAGGGTGATCATCACCAGGTATCCGTCGAGCTCCACGTACCAGCGGGGGCCCTGGGTGAAGCCCGGCTCCTCGCGTTCGAACCCGACTCCCTGGCGCGCCAGGAGATCCTCGATCTCGGTCTCGAAGTTGTCCACGAGCTTCGACCGTCCGGGCATGTCTCCCTGGACCGAGACCGCAATTGGAGTTCGGCGTCGGCGTCAGGCAGAGTGGAGCCGACCCCACGTTCCTTCCAAATTTCCGCGTTCCCCAGATGCAGAGACCCGGAGAGATCCCCTTGGGCAACCTGGCCCTGGTGGCCCTGCTGGCCACCGGGGTCGCTCTTGCCCTCGTTCCTGGAGGGCCTCCCCCGGTGACCTCGCCCAGCCTGGTGAAGGTGGAGCGTGCCGGGCGGCCTTGGCTGGTGGCCGAGGTTCTCGAGCCCACCGGAGTGGTCTTCGAGATGCAGAGTTCGGCGCAGCGCGAGATCATCGGGGTCTCCAGTCGCCGCGAGCGGGTCCATGCCCTGGAGCTCGAGGGCTGGCTGGGGCCGGGGAAGGTGATGCTCCGGGCCCGACCCGATGGTGGCCCCGAACCGCCTCCGCTCGCCCTCGACGGGAGCGAGGTGCGGGCCCACCTGGACCGCCTCGCCCTGGAGATCCTGGCCGGCGACCGGAGCGAGAGCTGGAGCCGTTTGGGACGCTTCGCCGACCTCTACTTCGGCTCCAAGGTCGCGGATGCCGGGGTGAAGCAGAGGCTGCAGGCCCTGCTGGCAAGGGGAGGGGCCGAGGATGGGCCGGGGGGATCGGCCTGGCTGTGGGGGGCCACCGGTCGTTCCCACCGGGTGCCGCTCCTCCCAGGTGCCCGGGAGATCGAGGCGATCCCGCCCGAGGATCCGCGTCTCGACCCGCGGGGCGCGACCCAGTGCCTGGTCGAACTTCCCGAGGTTCCCTCGGCCGCCGACCTCGAACTGGGAGTCACCCTCGAGCTGGCACCGACCCCGGCGCCCGGGTTGGCGGTGACGGTGGAGCTCGAGACCGGGTGGTGGTTGCGCCTCGAACCCGGACCGGAGGGTGGCGCGGTCTACCAGCGCCTCGACCCCCGGGCTCTGTCCCCGGGCGGGACGGGGGCCCGGTTCCGCCTGGTCGCGCCTGCCGGCAGCCCCAAGGGCGTGCGGGCCTCGGTGGCGAGGGTCGTCCTCCGCTACCTGCCGGAGCCGATCGAGGGGGACCGGTCCGGTGCCTGAGAGACCTGATCGCTGGAGGAGCGACGAGGAGGCCCGGACCAAGCTGGAGACCTGGCGGCAGCGCCATGACCGACTCGGTCTGGGACTCCGCTTCCTCGAGACCCGAGCCTCCGAGGGGAGGTTCGTGGCCGAGTTGGACCCGGGCCCGGACCAGAAGAACCAGGCCGGTGGAGTGCACGGCGGGATGCTGGCGCTGCTCGCCGATGTGGTGGCGGGAGCCGGGGTCATCTGCTCGATTCCCGATCAGGACTGGTGCACCACCCTCGAGCTGGGGATCAGCTACCTGGGCCGGTTCCGGGAGCCTCCCCTGCGGATCGAGGCCCGTGCCCTCCATCGAGGAGGGCGCACCCAGGTCTGGGAGGTCGCGTTCGCGGATGCCTCGGGCCGGAACCTGGCCAAGGCTCGGCTCACCTTCCTGGTCACGCAGGGACGGCGCGGCCATGGGAGCGGGGAGCTGCCTGCGCCGGAGACAAATTCCCCGGGCAGCTAAGAAACTTGTCGGCTCCCGTCGATGGAGTGGGGGAAGGAGCCCGACTCCTTCCCGACGCGGGAGCGGATGGCATGGCAGAGCGTTTCGATCCTCGGACCCACGGTGCGGAACTCCTCCTGGAGGCCGATCGCACCCGGCGCATGGCGCTCGGGTTGAGGGCGGTCGGCGCGGTGGCGGCCGCCGGAGGTGCGATCGCCCAGTCCTGGCTCTCTCCCGGCCTCGGGGGCCTGCTCCTGGCGGGAGGACTCCTGCTCCTGGCAGTGGCCGACGAGGTCCGGCGACGGGCCCTGGAGCTGTCGCGGGTGGCCCGCAGGGCGGCTCGCGAGGCCCTGGCCGAGGAACTCGGTTCGGCCCCCTTGCCCGGCTACCTGAGGCGCCTCGAGCAGCGCCCCCGCGCCGCCTAGTCCCTCCCGGGTCTTCGGCGACCCCCTCGAACCGGGGAGCGGAGCCATGTTACGGTCCCCCTCGTCCCGAGGAGGCGGTCGCACATGGCCAGGAACGACGAACTCAAGATCCTCACCCGGATCGGCATGCCCGGAGAGGGAAAGGCCATCGAGGGCCTCTTCGTGGGCGTGTTCAAGGATCAGGAGACCTCCGACCTGATCGCCCATCTGGACCGGTACTGCCCGGTCAAGATCGCCGACCTCCTGAAGAGCAAGGAGGTCACGGGCAACTTCAAGGAGTTCCACGTCCTCCACCTGGGTGCCGACGCGCCCATCGATCGCATCGTCCTGATCGGGCTGGGCAAGGAGAGCGACTTCGACCGGGACACGGTGCGCTCGGCCGCGGCCAAGGCCGCCCGGACCCTCCGTCGCATGCGCTGCAGGTCCATGGCGGTGGCGGTCGACTCGTTCGGCCAGCTCGATCCCGCCCAGGTGGCGGAGGCCGTGGTCGAGGGTGCGATCCTGGGTCTCGACCGCTACCCCAAGCGGGTGAAGCAGCCCAAGGAAGAGACCCGGATCGAGGAGATCCTGCTCTTCAGCCGGAGCGCCGCGGTCGACAAGCTGGTGAAGCCGGCGGCCCAGCGGGGCGTGGCCTTCGGCGAGGCCACCAACCGGGCCCGCAACCTGGCCAACGAACCCCCGAACCTCCTGACCCCCAAGGATCTGGTGGCATGCGCCGCCGAGCTGGCCAAGCGGCACGGGCGCAAGATCGCCTTCAAGGCCTTCGGCGAGAAGCAGCTCGAGAAGATGGGGGCCGGGGGCATCCTGGCCGTGGGCCAGGGTTCGTCCCAGGAGTCCTTCCTGATCGACCTCGAGTACAAGGGCGCACCCAAGGGCGGACTCTCGATCGCCCTGGTCGGCAAGGGCGTGACCTTCGACACCGGCGGGATCTCGATCAAGCCGTCGGGCGGCATGCATCAGATGAAGTACGACATGTCGGGGGCCGCCGCGGTGCTCGGTGCCCTGGACGTGGTGGCGACCCTGGGCCTGCCGGTGAACCTGAACGTGGTGGTGCCCACGGCCGAGAACATGCCGGGCGGCAACGCCTACAAGCCCGGCGACGTGCTGAAGATGCTCTCCGGGCACTACGTCGAGGTCTTGAACACCGATGCCGAGGGACGCCTCCTCCTGGCCGACGGTCTCTGGTACGCGGCCCAGAAGAAGCCGGACCTGATGATCGATGCCGCCACCCTGACCGGCGCCATCATCGTGGCCCTCGGGCACTCGGCGAGCGGGGTGTTCTCCAACCGCAAGGTCCTCCCGCAGTGGATCCAGGAGTCCGGCAGCGACTTCAACGAGAAGTACTGGCACATGCCCCTCTTCCCCGAGTACGGGATCCATATCTCGAGCACCGTCGCCGACGTCTCCAATGACGGCGGCCGGCCGGCCGCCTCGAGCTCGGCGGCGCTCTTCCTGAAGACCTTCGTCGACGAGGTGCCCTGGGCCCACCTCGACATCGCCGGGACGGCCTGGATCGAGGAGTCCTCGATCCTCTACGTCCACAAGCCCTACCTGCCCAAGCGCGGCGCCACCGGGTTCGGGGTGCGGTCCATGGCCAACCTGGTGTCCCGGCTCGTCGATCGGGTCAAGGCGGGCGGCAAGGGCGGACTCGAAGCGGTTCGCAAGGAGCTCGCCGAGAAGGCATGAGCCGGTCGTCGCGGGCCGAGGAGATCCTCCGCTTCTGGTTCGGCGACCTGGCCGGGCCGGAGGGATGGCCGGAGGAGCAGGCCGGCACCTGGTTCACGGCAGACGAGGCGCGCGACTATTTCCTCCGCCAGGTCTACGAGCCGGAGATCGTGGCGGCCCGGGCCGGTCGGCGCGAGGAGTGGAAGCGGACTCCTCGGGGCGCCCTCGCCTGGCTCCTGCTCCTCGACCAGTTCGGACGGAGCGTGTACCGGGGTTTCCCGGCGGCCTACGAGTCGGATCTCTCCTGCCAGATCGCCTGCCTGGAGGGGGTGGAGGCCGGGCATGACCGGGCCCTCCTGCCGGTCGAGCGGGTCTTCTTCTACATGCCGCTCCAGCACGCCGAGGACCTGGAGGTCCAGGATCGTTCGGTGGAACTCTTCACTGCCCTGCGGGACGAGGCCCCCGCCCCGGTCCGCGGCCGACTGGAGACGGTGCTCGACTTCGCGGTCCGGCACCGCGAGGTGATCGCCGCCTTCGGTCGCTTCCCCCACCGCAACGCGATCCTGGGACGCGACTCGACGCCCGAGGAACGGGTCCACCTGGAGGACCCCCGGTACCGGTTCTGAACTCGGGTGGCCTCGCGGCCCGGGCAGCCCGTTCCCGGACCCCGGAACGCAACCTCGCCGGGCGACCCCCGTAGTCGTTCCCGAGAAGGGTCCGAGAACGGACCCCCACCGAGGATCGAGTAGGAAGTCCGGTGCTCTCTCCCCTCCGCCTGCCCTGTGTCGTCGCGCTCGTCGGTCTGACCCTGGCCTGGTCCCCCGTGGCGGTCGCGGACCCGCTGGTGGTCGGACATCGGGGCACCGGATCCGCCTCGTCGAAGAACCCCTACCCCGAGAACACCGTGCCTTCCATCGAGAAGGCCTTCGCCGAGGGAGCCGATCTGGTCGAGATCGACGTGCGGCTCGCCAAGGGCGGAGTGCCGGTGCTCTGGCACGACGAGCACGCGGTGGTGGGGGGGAAGAAGAGGGCGGTCCGGGACCTGCTCCCCGCCGAGCTCCCGGAGGTCGTGGGTTCGGGTGGGATGCGGGCCCCGGTGCCGACCTTCCGGCAGGCCCTGGCGGCCGCGCTGGCGATCGGGAGCGGTCCCCGGGTCCTCGACATCGAGCTCAAGGTGGACGGCGACCACGACCGCCTGCCCCTGGTGGCGGCCGTGGCCCAGGTGCTCCGGGAGGAGCGGGCGGCCCGGAGGGTCATGGTCTCGAGCTTCGATCTGGGGGCCCTCGAGGCGATGGAGGTCGAACTCCCCGGGATCGAGTCCGGGCTGCTGGGAGTCCTCTCCGGGCGCACGCTGTCCAAGGCCATCGCCGCCAATCGCCGGGGTGCCGGGCTCGAATGGGTGATCCCGAGCGGGTGGTTCAAGTCGATCCCGGGGTTGGGACGCCCCGAGGAGGCCGGCTCCGAGGAGAGCGCCTTCGTGGCCGACGCCCACGCGGCCGGCTTCAAGGTCGGGGTCTGGACCCTGAACGAGGCGCATCACATCGAGAAGTTCCGGGAACGCGGCTACGACATGGTGATCACCGACGAGCCCGACGTGGCCCGCTCGGTCCTGCCTCCGACCTTCGCCCTCGCTGCCCTGGTTCCCTGAGACGCAGCCCTCGGGAACCGTGGGCCTCAGCGTAGCGGCACGAACGCCTGCAGCAGGTCGAGACGGGCCTCGAATCCCAGGGTCACGGCGTCCTGGACGTACCTCCGCCAGCAGGCTTCGACCAGTCGTTCCGCCAGCCGGACGATCCCGGGTCCGGGATGCCGCGAGGCCAGCCACGATGCGATCCGGGCGGCATCGCCGAGTTCGGCGGTGGAAGGTTCCGGAGCGGTCTGCCGGTGGTCGGCGGGAGGATGGTCGTCCGGTCTGGGCCTCCGCAGGCGGAGCGCATGGAGACCGCGGACCCGGGGATGGTCGGCGAGACCCTCGACCCGCGGGTCCTCCCGAGGGCTCCGGCCGGCCATTCCCGGGTCGAGACCGTCGGCAGCCACCTGGACCATGGTCGCCCACAACGGTCCCATGGGATCCTCCGGCGCCGGAACGAAGGAGGACGTCCCCTTGCCGATCCAGCGCTCGACCACCGGGTCGGGGCCGGCGGTCCGGGCGGCCTCGAAGTCCCGCACCAGTGCCAGGAGCGGCTCCCGCTGCCCCGGCTCGGGTCGGGCCAGGTACCGGTGGAGGGCGAGCGCCAGGGTCCGGGCGATGGGCGTCGTCCAGGACCGCCCTCCGTGGACCTCCCGAAGCACCCTCCCCGCCTCCTCCAGGGCGGCCGTGAGCGCGTTCCAGGGCACCCACGACGGGACCATCTCGCGACTCCTGAAGGGGTCCACCACCTGGGGCGGGTCCTGGATCGTGGCCGCGACCTGGGCCTCGGCGAGGGCCAACGCCAGGGCCGTCTGGCTGCCCTCGGGAGCCCCCACGGGCCGATCCGGCACTCCTCCCCCGAGGATCTGCACGGCCCCCCAGAGCACGTCCATGATCCGGGCCCGGGAGCCCAGCCCCTGGCCCCCTTCCGGGTCGACGAACACCTCGTCGTCGGGATTCCACGCGAACTGCAGGGCCTCGAGCTGGGCCCGGATCCGGGCCGGACCCTCGTCCCTGAGCCTGGCGGGCGGCATCCCGGGCCGCCCCTGATCCATCCAGGATTCCTCGGGGCGTCCCCAGCGCCAGGCCAGGTCGACCGAGACCAGCGGTCCTTCCCAAGGACGACTCTCCTCCCGGTGGAGGACCAGGGTGAACCGCTTCGCCCGGACCGGGGCCACCTGGATCCGGGTGGGACCGGGGACCGCCACCCGCACGGGTTCCTGGAGGACCTCTCCGGTGCGGGTGGCGAGGCGGGCCACGAAGCCCGAGAGGGGTTGGTCGTCGCGGGCGTCGCAACGGTCGAGCCAGGCGATCCGCACGGTGGCCGCGGCATCGATCTCCAGCCCGAAGGGGCGCGGCTCCGAGGGCAGGTGGTAGAGGCCGGGAACCGCCGCGGGAGCCAGGCTGCGGGTCGCGCCACCCGGGAACTCCGCACCCAGGCCTCGCAGCCTCGGGATGCGAGACTCGAACAGGGGTTCGCGCCGGGCCCTCAGCTGGAGGGCGAGGCGGCCCAGGCCGCAGAGCGCCAGGCGGGAAGCGTCGCGGGCGTCCCAGGCCGCCACCATGGGCGAAGAGAAGTCGTCCTCGACCGGACCCGGTCCGAAGCCCTCCAGGCCGGAGTCGTACTCCATGTGGATCCGGCTGCCCAGGGTGCGGGCTTCGAGGACCAGGGGCAGCGAACGGCGAGGGGGCAGCTCGCGTTGCTCGACCATGCGCGAGTCGAAGCCGACCGAGATCCGGGCGTCCAGGTATCCGGGGAGGGCGAGTGCGAGAGGACTTCGGTCCGGGGCGGGGGTAGACCCTTCCGGACCCGGGGGAGCGGGCCGTCCGGGAGACCTGGAGGCGCCGGGTGAGGTCCAGGGAGGCGCCCCTCCGGAAGGCGAGGGTCCCCCGAGCCAGGAGCCCGGCCCTGGAGCCGGCGGTACCGATGGTCCGGTCCGGGATCCCGGCCGGTCCCAGCCCGCGGTGTCCGGTGCCTTCGCTGGGCTCCCGCCCTCGGAGCCGGGCTTCGAGCCTGGAACCGGGAAGTACACGATCCGGATCCGGACCGGGCGCGGCGCCACGCCCACGAGGTCGGCATCCAGTCGAGGTCCGTCGCCTTCGGCGGAGAGCCGGGCGGATTCGATCTCGAAGGCCTGGGTCGCCCCTGCCCAGGTCATGACCACCAGGCAGAGGGCCAGATGAGCGTTTCCCATGGCGCACCCAGGGTAGACCGACACCTCGCCGCGACCGTGGTAGAGATTCTCCGTGGTCGGCACACCGGAAGACGAGGCAGCAGGGACAGGCGGCGCCATGGCGTCCCCGGGACCCGTCTGTCGGGTCTGTGGCGAAGCCACCGACCCGGAATGCGACCGTGCCTGCGGGACCTGCCGGGCGCCGCACCACGCCGACTGCTGGACCTTCGGCGGGGGCTGCAGCATCTACGGGTGCGGGGAGCTGACCAGCGTCCCGGCCCTCTCCCTCGCCCCCGATCCGGGAACCGGCGTCCTGGTCCTGGGAGAGGACCACACCTCCTCCCTCCCCGTCCGATCCCTCGCCCAGGGCCTCTGGCGACGCTTCCGGGCCCATGCGGCCAGCCTCCCGGTCACCCTGGGCTACGGCGTCGGCGCAACCGCGGCGGGAGTCACCGCGCTCTCCTTCATGATCGGGAACGCCCCGCCCTGGGAGGTGCTGGTCACCTTCCTGGGAGCGGGCTTCGCCTACGGGCTGCTGTCGCCCTTCGTGGCGCCCCTGCAGCACCGGCGACCCCTGGTCTTCGGAGTGGGAGCGTCGCTGGTCTTGGCCGTGACGGGGTCAGTGATCGCCAGGGTGAGCAGCGGACCTTTCTGGCTCGAGTCGATCGTGGTGATGACCCTGCTCGTCTCCTGGATGGTGGCGGCCTCCGCCTACGCCGATGCCCTGCTCGGTCCCCGCAGCGCCCTGGGAGGACGGCTGGGGCGATTCGACATGCCGGCCCGCTGGCTGGCGACCTGGGGAGTCGCCCTGGTGCTCATGGTGGGGGCGAGCATCTTCCACGGCCCCGGGTTCCCCGAGCTCGTGGTCTGGGGGAAGTTCGGCGTGATGGCGGCGATGGTGGCGCTGGCGGCGGCCCCGGCCCTGGAGAAGGGCAAGCAGGAGTACGCCCGCAGGCTCCTTCCCTCGGCCGAGGGGAGCTGACCCGAGCCGCCGAGGCGAGGTCCGAGGCTCAAGGCAGCAGGCAGACCTCGTCGAGGGAGGGGACCCAGGCATCCGGGTCGGAGCGAGCGTTGTCGCACCAGATCCGCACGGTGTGGGCGCCCGCGGAGACCCATCCTGGCGGGAGCAGGAAATCGCGGGTCAGCATGCGGGCAACGGAGTCGGTGTCCTGGCGGGAGGAGGACGTCAGTCGGTCCAATCCCTTCAGGCCGCGCATCGCGCCGTGGCTCGCGTGCCAGCGGATCGGCACCTGGACCGCCCCGTCGATCTCGACCTGGATCACGGACTCGGGATGGGTGGCGCGCATCCGCAAGCGGATCCGTCCGGGAGCGGGCGTTCCCGGCTTCCCCAGGGTGACCACCCGCTCGAGCTGGGCGGGTTCCTCGTCGGGGGTGAGGAATCGGATCCTGGCCTGGTACGCGCCCGGGTTGGCGACCCCGACCGGGAGGAGGCCGTTGTCGTTGGAGGGGAAGCTCCAGCAGGTTCCGGGACCCTCCGGTTCCCGGGTCGTCTCCGGGAAGAGGGCTCCCAGTCCGGAGGTGAGCTCGTCGGCACGGTCGCCGGGTCCGACCCCCAGCGCCTCCAGGGTGGCGTCCACCACGGCCAATCCGGCCAGCCGACGCGCCAGCCGGCGGGCCAGCTCGGGCGAGAGGCGTGGATCACGGGCCAGGTCGCCGGCGGCACGGCACAGGAGCGGGAGCGGAAGGCCGCGGTCGCTCCGGAGGAAGCCGTCGCTGAGGATCTGCTGGACCGCGTCGATGGTGGCCGGAACCGGCGGGATCCCGTCCGAACCGACCTGGACGAGGAGATCGGCCGCCAGTTCCTGTCCATCCACCGTCTCGAGTTCGGCCGCGATCGATTCGGCCAGCAGGTCGGGGAAGGCTGCCACCGGTTCCGGAACGCCTCCCGGGCTCGCTGCCACCAGCGAGCGCCCTGCCAACCGGGACGGTTCGAAAGCCAGGAACCCGACGCCGGCCGGTGCCGCCACCTCGGCCTGACCCAGGAGACCCCCGTTCCATGGACCGTCCATCACGATCCCGATCCGCGGCTCCGGGAACGGCTCCAGGACCACCCTCTGGAGTCGCGGCCCGGCCGGCCCCGTCGACCCCGTCGAACCCGGCTCGGACCTGCCGCTCCCCTGGCGGGATGCCAGGACCGCGAGGGCGAGGGCGGGGAGGATCAGGAACCGCCACGGGCCCGGGTTCCGGCGGGGCTCCGGATCCGCCGGGCCCGGCACCGGGGCGCTCCCGACCTTCTCTCCCCGATCCGGCGCGGACGGGGGAACGGGGTTCGCGATCTCCAGGCCGCGGGAGGCAGGCAGCATCGCCTTGCGGTGGGCTTCGAGAGCCGCCAGGGCCTGATGCCGATCTCCCGGCCGATGGGCGAGGGCGGTCTCGATCACCTTGGCCACCTGGCTCCCCGGCGTGACCCGGGTGAACTCGGGGCGAGGGAGCACCTGGCCCGCGGCCAGGCCGAAGAGGGTCCCCACCTCGAACGGAGGGCGACCCTCGAGCAGCATGTAGAGGCTGCAACCCCAGGCGAACCAATCGCTCTCCGCGCTGGCCGGGGAACCCGCGATCCGTTCCGGGGCGAGGAAGCCCAGGGTCCCCACCACTGCCCCGGTCCGGGTCATCGGCTCGAGGTCCTCCGACATCGCCAGGCCGAAGTCCACCAGGCGGGCCCGACCCTCCCGGTCCACCATGACGTTGGAGGGCTTGAGGTCGCGGTGCAGGACCCCGGCCCGGTGGCAGGCCCCCAGACCCTGGCCGACCTGCTCCATCACCGCCAGCGGGTCGAGCCCGGGGACGGGTCTCTCGAGCGATCTCCCCTCGATCCTCTCCATGACGACGTAGGGACCGCGCCCGGTCGTACCCGAGTCGAGGACCTGCACCACATGGGGATGGCGGACCCTGGAGAGGATCCGGGCCTCTCGCACCAGCCGCTCCGCCAGGGAGGCATCCCTGGGATCGAGGACCATCTTGATGGCGACCTGGCGTCCGAGCTCGCGGTCCTCGGCCAGGACCACCGAGCCCATGGCGCCCGACCCCAGGACCTCGACCAGCCGGTAGCGGACATCCAACTCGGGCGGCCAGGCGAGCGGGCTCGGGTCCTCGTCCCGGGTCCCGGTCACAGTCCGTCGTCCAGATCCAGCTCGAGGTCCTCGTCCCCCGGCTCGTCTCCCCGGGGAGGCCCGGAGTCCTCGACGGTCGGACCTGGTGCGGCCCCCTCCGAATCCGGCCAACCGGCGTCGACTCCCGAGTCGATCCCCAGGAAGCGGGCCAGCAGATCGGAGACGGGAGGCACCGGGGGTGTGGCCATGCCCTCGACGAGGTATCCGGGGACGTCGATCGCATACCAGTCCTCGGGTGCGTCTGCGGGGGCGCGCCGTCCCTGCCTTCCCCAGATCCCGAAGGGGATCGCGCCAGGACGCGAGGGGCCGGGAACCGGGGGAGGGCCGGTCACCTCGACCCGCCCGTGGCCGCGGATCCGGAAGCGGTAGGTCTCGGTCCAGCGCGCCCCGTCCTCGCCCAGCCGGATGGCCCGGAAGGGGTCGTCGGAGACGTGGCGCGAGAACTCGTCGAGCCGCGCCAGCAGGTGGGCCATGCGCTTCTCGGCCCGCCGCCGCCCGGCGCCGCCCGGGTCCTCCGCCCGGTAGGAGACCAGGTAGCCGCCCGGGGCCAGGGCCCAGAAGCGGAGGCGCTTGCGGATGCGGGCCGGACCGCGAGCTTCGCCCGGGACCGTCTCCTCGTGGTCGAGACCCCAGGCAGGGAAGCCTCCCAGCAGACCGCTCCAGGGGGCCGTGCGCCGTCCCCGCCTGCGGAGCCGGCGGAGCTCGGCCTGTTGCATCCGGGCCGGCCAGGCGGCGTCGGGCGCGTCGACCGCCACGATCCGCACCGACTGTCGGCCGGGTCCGACCGGGGAGCCGCTCCGCTCGAAGCGGATCTCCTCGAGCCCGCCGCGCAGGACCGAGAGGTCCAGGCCGGGACAAGGTGGGCAGCCGGCGAGCGAGAGGACGAGGGCGGCGACCCCGGGGAGCCGCCGGCCCGCACCCCTCATCGGGAACCGGCTCCCGCCTGCATTCGGGCGAGGACTTCGAAGAGTCCGTCGAGCGCGGTGCAGGCCGGCCCGGCCTCCGGCGGGAGCTCGGGACGCAGCTCCTCCAGGCAGGGCTCCCAGAGGGGGAGGACGTTCGGATCCCGGGCTCTGAGCGCCGGTTCCAGCGCCGCCCGGATGCCCCGGGCCAGTTCCTCCCGCCGGGCCGGGGTGGCCCTGGAGCGGTCGGTCGGGAGCAGGCCCAGGGCGAGGATGCGGACCAGCAGCGGGATCCGGTCGGGCGGGGCACGGAGCAGGGAGGCGAAGGCCCGTTCCCGTTCCAGGGCCGCGATCGCCGGTGGGGGCGGGGGTGGCGGGGGCCAGCCGGGCGCGAACGGGGCGAACCGCCAGTCGGGGTGGCGTCGCCGGTGGGCGACCGCGTCGAAGGCTCCCGACACCGTGGCCTGGGCGGCGGGGGAGAGGTCGCTGCCGCCCGGGTCGAGGTCGATCTGCCAGGTGCCCCAGAGCGCCCAGGCGATGGCCGCCTCGGGTCGGGGAGTCGCCAGCGGCGAGGGCAGGAAGGCTCCCCGCAGGCCGCTCGCCACCACGCCCCGGTCGACCGAGGTGGATCCGCCCACCAGCGACCGGATCCGGTCGTCGTCCTCCCCGAGCCCGTCGGAGAGGTCCTTCAGGAACCGGAACACGTAGGACCGCATGTCGACGCGCAGGTTCCGGGGGGCGGAGTCGGAACCGAGCTCGCCGGAGAGTGCCCGGGCGGACTCGGGATCGATCGAGGCCAGGTCGCCGACGAACGACGAGGCGCGGGTCCAGCGGGGTTCGCCTTCCTCCTCCGCGATCAGCCGGCGCAGCACCGTCGTGAAGGCCCTGGTGGCACCGGGATCGAGCCCGCGCCAGCCACCCAGGGCGTGGCTGCGGAGCCGGAGCCACGCCCGGCGCGCCGCCTTGAGGTCGGGCTGGACCCGCAGGTCGGTGACGAAGGTGCGCTCGGTCTCGAGCAGCCGGGCCAGCCAGGTCGCCTCCCCGGTGAAGGTATCGAGGAGGCCGTCCGGGATCGGGACCCGGATCCGGCTCCCCTGGCCGAAGGTGCGCCGGAATTCGGCACCCTGACCCGGCCAGGACGGGGGGAGGCGGAGCCGTGCCGACCAGGCGCCCTCGGCCCGCACCACCTCGACCAGCCCCACAGTCTCGGCCGCGCCGCCGCTCGCCAGCCGGAAGTCGCCCTCGGGCGCGGCCCCGGTCCCCAGGATCTCGATGCCCTCGGAGGTGTAGCGGTGGTCCCAGGGTTCGGGCAGGCCGCGAGGAGGCGCGGGATAGGAGCTCCAGGCGCCGCCGTTGCCCTCGGCATCGACCAGCCGGGCCCGGAACGGTCCCGAGACGGTGAAGGGGACCGAGCCCTCGGGCCCGATGGGGACCTGGCGGGGGAGGGTCCCGGAAGCCGACTCGTCGACCTCGAGGGCGCGGGTGCCGGTGTCGGGAGCGAGCAGCACGGCCACCATCTCGGATCCGGGTCCGAGGTCGAGGCGCATCGCCGAGTCGGCCGGCGGCAACGAATTCCGGGATCGTCCCGAGAACCAGCCCAGGTAGAAGCTGGCGGTGAGCGAGGCAGCCAGCACCACCGAGCCCAGCGGGAGCCACCCGCCGAGCAGTCCGGCGCGGGCTGCCCGGCGGCGGGGGCGCTCGTCCTGGGTACGGGGACGGGTGGTCGACCAGACCGGGACCGGCGCGGGCCGCTCCCCGCTCATCACCGAACGGATCTCCTCGAGGTTGGTCGGGCGCTTCTCGGGCGAGGGACGGAGGCACCAGGAGGCGAGCGCAGCCAGGGATTCACCGTCCGGGTCGCAGCCCGGCCGGGGCGGGATCGGCCAGGGCGCGCGGCCCGAGAGGGCGGGGACGATCTCGTCGCGGGCGAAGGGGGGATCGCCGTCGAGGGCCTCGAAGAGGGTGGCTCCCCAGGAGTACCAGTCGGCGGGGGTGTCGCCGCGTTCGTGGCGGGCGATCTCCGGGGCCATGTAGAGCGGCGTGCCGACGGCCCTGCCTTCGAGCGGGTCGGCGGTGGCCTCGTCGTCGAGCCGCGCCAGGCCGAGGTCCATGAGGACCGGGCGCCCGTGCTCGTCGATCATGACGTTGTCCGGCTTCACGTCCCGGTGGAGCATCCCGGCGTCATGGATCGCCTGGATCGCCTCGGCGATGCAGAAGAGGATGGTGCGGGCGTGTTCCGCGGGGAGGCGTCCCCGGCGGCGGATCGCCTGGGACAGGGGAGTGCCCCGCAGGTACTCCATGACCAGGTAGCGGATCCCCTGCTCCTCCCCGAAGTCGAGCAGGCGCACCAGGTTCTGGTGCTCCACCGCCGCCAGCGCCCGGGCCTCCTTCTCGAACCGGGCCGTCGCCTCCTTGGTGGAGCGGCCCGAGCGCACGATCTTGATCGCCACCTCGCGCTCGAGTCCGGGTTGGACCCCCAGGAACACGGCCCCCATGCCGCCTTCTCCCAGGCAACGCTTGACCTGGAATCGACGCGCCAGGACCTCGGGGCATTCGGTGCGGGCGCGGCGGGCCATGGAGGCCGAGCGTAGCACCCGTGGGAGCCGACCTCGGGCTCCCGGCGCCGGGGGGCGGCCCGCTTCAGGCCGGATCGACGGCGGGCAGGGTCACGGTCCGGGCCGGTTCGGACTCGGGGGCGGGATCGACCGGACGGGCCCGGGTCCGGGTCCGCTCCCGGAGGACGGCGGTCGCGCCCGCCAGGGAGCCGCCGGGGAGGGTGGCACACCCGAGCACGAACAGGCAGCGCACCGTGAAATCGAGGAGGCGGCCCCGTCGGCCGAAGAGGGGGGCCGCGAACTCGAGGTAGAGGGGGAGGAAGACGACCAGCCCGGAGGCGATCCAGAGGCCGCCGCCGAGCTTGAATCCGGCACTGACCCAGTGGGGCAACTCCATCCCCGGGGAGTCTAGCATCGGGCCGGCTCCCGGTTCCGGGCCCGGTGCACCAGCAGGCGCTTGAGCAGCATCCAGCGTCCGGCCTCGGCCACGTCCCGGGTGAGCGCGTAGTTGGCCCCGGCTGCCAGCGCCCCTCCCAGGAGCGGGACCAGCGCCCCGGCCCGACGCCGGAACAGGGCCGGCGCCACCTTCTCGACGAAGCCTCCGGCGGCGCGCTGCACCAGGTTCGGGGCGAGCCCGGGCCCGTCCTCGCCGCCCGCGTCCCGGGCCGTCTCGGCCTCCACGATCCTCCGGTCGAGTCCCGCCAGGATCCCGGAGCGCGACTCCCGGTCGGCCCCGCAGTATCCGAGTTCGAGCAGGCCCAGCACGTAGCCCCGCTCGGCCTCGGAGCGCAGGTCGAAGCCGCAGCAGAACCCCAGCCGGGACAGGAGGCGCAGGTGGATCCCCAGGAGCAACGGGATCTCGGTCGCGGCCAGCACCGCGCCCCCCAGGCCCAGTCCCGCTCCCTGGACGGTCGCCGTCACCACGCTGGGTCCCGTCTCCTGGCCGCAGAGCTCGAGGACCCTGGCGAGCGGGGTGCGGTCGCGCAGGGTCCCCAGGTCCGCGACCCCGGCCGAGGCCAGCAGGGAGGCGGGATCGCTGGCCCAGCCGAGCGATCCCCGGGCGGCCTCCAGGAACGAGGTGACCGCCTTGGCGAGAGCGCCCTTCACCGCGGACGGGAGCGCGGCTTCCAGCGGTGCGCTGGCCAGGCGGGCCACCGACGCCGAGAGCGGGGCGCGCCGATCCTCGTAGTCGCAGAGCTGTCGCCAGATCGCGAGTTCTTCCCGGCGAAGTCGGGACGGGAGGTCTTCGAACACGCAGAGAGGGTAGCCGGTCCCCTCCCATGCAGGCGGGGCCGGGATCCGCTAGTATCGGGAGTCCCGATCGCGACGGCCCCGGCGGGGCCGGCGACGCGGTCGATCGGAGGTCATCCCGTGGTCCAGAGTCGAGTCACTTTCGCGGATGCCGCCTACGTGGTCCTGGTCGAGACCGGCCACGAGATCCACTACAAGGAGCTGGCGCAGCGTGTCCTCGAGGCCGGGCTCTTCACCTCCAAGGGCAAGACCCCGGAGCAGACGCTGCGCTCCCAGATCGCCCGCGAGGTCAAGGACAAGGGTGACGAGAGTCGCTTCCTGACCCGCGACGCCGGCAAGATCGAGCTGGCCCCGGCGCACCGCGAGCGGCCGGACCGAGAACTGATCCTCACCGTGCTCTCGGCGGCCGGGGTCGCCCCCGCGGACGCCGAGATCCGGGCCGATACCCTGGTCGCCGGGTCCCGGGCGGTCCAGGAGCCCGGGTCCACGAGCGAGGCAGCCCTGGTCGAGGAGAGCGCCGCCTCCCCCTCAGGGCCCGAGGCGACCGATGGACCGGTAGCCCCCGCGGAAGCCGGTCCCGAGGCCACGGAGGAAGGCGGGGAGCCCGAGTCCTTCGCCTCGGATGCGGGTCCCGCCGACCATGACGAGGGTCCCGGCGACGCCGAGGGTTCCCATGGAGACGATGTCGAGCGCACCTTCGCCACTCCCGAACAGGACGTGGTGGTCTACGACGCTCCCGACGACTTCGAGCGGGAAGGCTCGTTCGACGAGGCCGAGGTCGTGGTCCCGGTCCATCACCTCGAGAAGGACGAGGACAGCGACCAGGACTTCCTCTCGCTGGGATCCATCCGCGACGGGATGGAGAGCAGCCAGTACGACGCCACCATGGAGGAGCTGGCCCCCATCGTGGTCCCTCCCCACGAAGGCGGGGCCGCCGAGATCGCCCGCATCCCGCTGGGCGGCCGGACGGTGCTCATCGTCAAGGTGGTGCGGCGCCAGGACCTGCCGTTCATCCAGCTGGTCGAGGAACTCGAGAGCCTGGTCTCGGGAGTGGTCGGGCGGATCCTGCTGACCCTCCCCGGAGAGGACCTCGCCGACCTCGTCGACGCCCTGCAGACCTGCGGCAAGGTCATCGAACAGAGCTTCACCCTCGAGGAGGGCGCCGAAGGCCGGCTGGCCAGGAGGCCTCGAGCTCTCGCCTGAGCTCCTCGCCGGTGGCCACCGGCCGCCGGCAGGTCCCGCCGCTGCACACGAAAGCCACGACCTCTCCCGCGGGAGGCCGCTTGTCGCGGCATGCCGGCACCAGGCGTTCGCGGAGTTCGGCCTCGGGTCCGTCGGGGTCGTGGGCGATCACCGGCGTGTCGGGATGGCGCCATTCCCGGGCGATCCGGAGCAGCTCCGCCACCCGGGGATCGGAGGCCGGGCCCGCCACCACCACTTCGGAGGGCGGCAGGCTGGCCATGTCGGCCGCCACCACCATGTTCATGAACCCCTCCGGGAGGCGGCGCATCCCGGCAGCGAAGGCCCGGAGCACGCCGGTCGCCACCTCCCGGTAGCGGGGCTCGTCCCGCAGGTGGGCGAGGCGCAGCAGGGCGCGGGCGCCCGAGGAGTTCCCGGAGGGCGTGGCGTTGTCCATGGGGTTCTTGGTACGGACGATCAGGGCCTCGTGGTCATGGCTGGTGAAGAAGAACCCGCCGGCCTCCCGGTCCAGGAAGCGCTCGATCATCGAGTCCGCCAGGCCCGAGGCCTCCTCCAGCCAGCGCGGCTCCGAGGTGGCGTCGAAGAGCGCGACCAGCGCCTCCACGAGGTACGCGTAGTCCTCCTGGTAGGCGTTCAGGTGGGCCCGTCCCTGGCGCCAGGTGCGCAGCAGGAGCCCCTGCGGGTCGCGCAGCTCGCCCAGGCAGAAGCCCGCGGCCCGCCGGGCCGCCTCGATCCGGCGGGGATCCTCCAGGGCCGCGCCCGCCTGCGCCAGGGCCCGGATCATCAGCCCGTTCCAGGCGGCCAGGATCTTGGTATCGGTTCCCGGCGGGACCCGGGCCCGGCGGGCCTCGAAGAGGCGGGACCGGATCGAGTCGAGGCGGCTCCCGGCCTCCGATGCCCGGGCCACGGAAGCCACGTGGAGCACGGTCTTCCCCGGCATCTCGTGCCAGTTCCCGCCGGCGGTGATGCCGTAGACCTCGCCCGCCAGCGCCGCGTCCTCGGGCCCGAGCACGGCCGCGACCTCCTCGGGGGTCCAGACGAAGAACTTCCCCTCCACACCCTCGCTGTCGGCGTCCTGCGACGACCAGAACCCGCCGGCAGGGTCCGTCATCTCCCGCGCCAGCCAGGTGAGCGTCTCGTCGACCACCTTCCGGTAGCCGGGGCGACCCAGGAGGCGATCCGCCTCCAGGTACACCGGGACCAGCAGGGCGTTGTCGTAGAGCATCTTCTCGAAGTGCGGTACCAGCCAGCGTTCGTCGGTGGAGTAGCGGGCGAAGCCGCCTCCCAGCTGGTCGTACATCCCGCCCGCGGCCATCCGGTCGAGGGTGAGGTCGAGGGCCTCCCGCCAGCGCGGGTCGGGCCGCCGCCACAGCGCCCGGGCCAGCGCCTCGAGACCGAAGCTGGGCGGGAACTTGGGGGCCGAGCCGAACCCGCCGTGCAGGGGGTCGAAGCTCCGCATCTTCTTCTCGACCGAGGCCGTGAGGATCCCCTCGTCGAGCTCCGGGGTGGCGCCGGAGCTGGGGACCTCGACGTGGCGCTGGACCAAGGCGGTGAGTTCCCGGCCCTGGGCGTCGACCCGGGCACGCTGGCCGACGAAGATCTCCCGGACCCGGTGGAGCACGGTCTTGAACCCGGGGCGGCCCCAGCGATCCCCCGGGGGGAAGTAGGTCCCGCCGTAGAACGGGTGCAGGTCCGGCGTCAGGAACACCGTCATCGGCCAGCCCCCGTGCCCGGTCATGGCCTGGACCGCGGTCATGTAGATGTCGTCGAGGTCGGGCCGCTCCTCGCGGTCGACCTTGATGGAGACGAAGCCCTCCGAGAGGATGCGGGCCACCTCGGGGTCCTCGAACGACTCGCGCTCCATGACGTGGCACCAGTGGCAGGCCGAGTACCCGATCGAGAGGAAGATCGGCCGGTCCTCGCGGCGGGCCTTCTCCAGGGCCTCTGGACCCCAGGGGTACCAATCGACCGGGTTGCCGGCGTGCTGCTGGAGATAGGGACTGGTCTCGCCCGAGAGGCGGTTCTTCGCCCCGGAGTTCCCGCTCATGGTCCGAGCCTTTCCCCGAACCGACGGATCTGGGTCCGGGTGGACTCCCAGGCTACCCGCAGGGCCGCCAACCGGGAGCGCCCGTGGCCCACCGGCTCCGGCCGGTCCGGATGGGCGGCGGCGAAGGCGTCCAGGTCGGCTTCCAGTCCGGCCACCGTCTCCCCGTAGAGGGAGCCGAGGAAGGCGAAGGACCGCGAGACCTGCTCGAAGAGGGTCCGCACCACCGGGGCCTGGCCGGCGCGCACGGCGATCTCCAGCTGACGGAGCAGCGGGACCAGGCTGGAGTCGGCCCTCGATGCCAGGAGACCCAGCCGGGCGGTGGCGCGCCCCGCGAGTTCCCGGCTCGGGTCGTCGGCAGGGGCCGGGTCTCCCGGGGCGAACCAGGCCGGGAGGGCCAGGACCGGGACGGCCGGCGCCGGGGGAGCGGTGGTGGTCGCAGGGGTGGCCGGGGTCCCTGCGGGCGGCGGCGGGGCGGGGCCGGTCGAAGGCGGCGAGGGCGGGGCCACGGTCGCCGGCGGCAGCGTCGTCGGCGGCAGGGGGGAAGGCGGGGAGCCGGCGCTCGACGGGAGGGGAATGGGGACCGGGACTGCCAGGTCGTCCCCCGAGGCCGTCGCGATCTGCACCCGGGCGGAGGTCCCGGCGGGCGAGCCCGCGTCCGCGGGGGGCACCTCGCACCAGACCGAGACCGTTCCGGCCACGGCCCGTCCCCAGGCGCGCAGCGTGTCCCCGGCGGAGATGGCGCCGAAGCCATGGGCCGAGGTGCCCCGGGTGGCTTCCGCGAGCTGGCGGAGCAGGGGGCGATCGGCCCGGGTGCCGACCCCCAGGGTGTGGAGGGCAGCCCGGCCCTTCCGTGCGGAGGTCAGCAGCGCCAGGCGCCGGAACCGTCCCTCGGGATCGTCGTCGTCGAGCGCCGGGTCGCTCCCCATGGCCACCACCCATACCAGGTCGCGGCGTGGTCCGCTCCCGTCGGCCCAGGCGAGCGCGGCCTCCAAGGCCGTCCCCAGGGCGGGAGCGGGTCCCGAGGGAGCGACGCCGGCCAGGGCCGCCAGGGCTTCCTGTCGCCCGGAGACCTGGCGGGGGCTGGGGCCGGCCAGCCACAGGGCGAGCGGGACGGTGGCGGGGAGCCGGGAGAAGATCTCTCCCCAGGCCGGCACCAGGCCCCGGAGCTCGGCACGCGCCGGACCGCTGGTGTCGACCACGATCGCGATCCGCACCGGATCAGGGTTCTCGAACACGCCGACGATCGGGGCCTCCCGTCCGTCGAGTCGGACCTGGAAGCGACGGGTGGCGAGAATTCGCTCCCCGAGCGGGCGCATGGGAGCTACGATCGCATGCAGCCGGGAACCCCGGAACCCGGCCTCCTCGATCCAGACAGGCGAGGCGGCCCGGGAGCCGGTGGCGGGAAGGCCGGCCAGGACCGACAGGAGGGTCGCGGTCCGGCGCATTTGCATGGGGAAATGTTGCAACTCTGTGCAATAATACGCAATGCGAGGAGGAGATTCCATGGAGGGCGACGAGATCCGCAGCCTGCGGGAGGAGCTGGGGGTGAGCCAGCAAGAGCTCGCCCGACGCCTCCAGGTGGCCCATTCGACGGTGAACCGGTGGGAGAACGGCCTCTCCAGTCCCAGCGGCGAGGTCCTCGCCCGGCTCCAGCGCTTGAGGCGCTTCAAGGAGTTCATGACCGAAGGGCGCATGGTCGGCCTCGGCGACCTGCTGGGCTCGGCGCCCCCGGTGGACGAGGGCAACGGCCTTCCGCCCTGGCATCCCGATGCCGACCGTGTGGAGGCGGGGCACCTGTCGCTGATCACGTCCCCACCCCGCTGCGGCAAGACCCTCACCGCCCTGCGCTGGGCCTGGAAGACCCTGCGCAAGCACGGGGTCCCGGTCTACTACGTCTCCACCCACTGGACCCCGCTGCAGACCCTGCGACACCTCGAGAAGGGCCTCGACAAAGGGGAGACCCTCGATTCCAAGGCCCCCTTCTTCATCTTCCAGCATGACGGCAAGGACGTCACCGGCCTGCTCGAGGAACTGTCCCGGCGCATCAAGGAGACCGGCACCGTGATGGTCGTGTTCGACTGGCTGCAGAACCTCGACTACAAGGGCGAGCGGTTCCTGCGCCTCGAGGACATGGAGCGCCAGATCCTCCGCGACCTGAAGACCTGGGCCACCCAGCAGAAGGCCTTCACCCTGGTGATCGCCTCCCAGCGCGGCATCGACCAGTGTTCGGTCTCGACCTTCCCCCACTTCTTCGAGCTCGCCGACTCGATCACCATCGGGGTGCTCGAGAACCTGAAGAAGCGGCGGGTCGTGTATGCCTTCCAGGACCTGCACAAGGGTGGGCAGCAGGTCTTCGAGTACGACCTCCCCCCTGGTCGGGAGATGTCGGAGGGAACCGAGGCACCCACCCCCGAGCCGACCGTCCCCGGCGGTCCCCGCAAGGGCCTGCGCGGCATGCTCCGCGACGGCTGACCCGGGGTTCACTCGTCCCGGTCGACCGTCAGCGACTTCCCGATCTGGCGCGCGGCTCCGGTGTCCCGGGCTTCGGGCGGCAGGGCCTCCGTCCACTTCAGGATCCGCTCCCGGATGCCCTGATCCCGCTCCCGCGGGGACAGAGCCGCCCAGGCCTTGGCCGCGGTCCGGAACACCCGCACCGCGCCGCCCGCCCATGGGGCGCCCGCCACCGTCGCCTCCCGGGCCGCGATCAACTCCAGCGCGGTCTTCGCCTCTCCCCGATCGAGGTGCAGCTTGCCCAGCTCGTCGAGGGCCAGCAGGATCCGCATCGACGCCCCCTCGCCCGGAGGCCCGTCCTCCGGGAGCGCGGCCCGGTAGCACGCCATGGTCTCCTCGGCCCGGCCCTGGGGCGCGAGGCCGGCGCGCCGGCGGGTCTCGTCCATCCAGGCGATGAGGGTTCCCCTCAGCAGCCAGGCGGCCGGGCTGCCCGGCGGTCCCGCCATGAGCCGGTCCGGCTCCAGTCCGACGAGATGGGAGGCGAAGAGCTCCTCGAATTCCCTCATCTGCAGCACGCAGAGCACCGCCGCGGCCTCGCGGTGTTCCGGCTCGTCGCGGATGGCACGGGCCGCCGCGTACACGGTGGCGTGCAGGTGCTCGGCTCCGGGTCCCACCACCCGGGCCAGCCAGCTCCTGCCCTCGGCACTCGGGAGCAGGTTCTGTACCGCGGCTCCCAGGCCGGAGAAGGGGACCAGCCCGGCAGGACCCATGGGGGTGGCCTTCACCAGGCGCTGGGCGCGTTCCCGGGCCAGGCCCGCTTCGTGGGCCTCGGAGAGCTGGGTGGCGAGCCAGCCCGTGAGTTGGGGCGGGAGGGCGAGGAAGCGGGCCACCTTGGGCAGGGGCGGGTCGGGCCCCTGGTTCGCCATCCGGGGGCGCAGGTAGAGGAAGGGATGGAAGGGCCGGGGGAATCCCTGGCGACGCATCCATTCGTCCACCTCGACGAGCCGCGCCGCGGTGGCCGACGGCAGTTCCTCGGGCTTGCCCCCGGTCGCGATCCAGTCGAGGAAACCGGCCAGCGCCGGCAGGCGCGAGACCTGGGCGCCCCAGAGCCCGGGATCCGTCTCCCCGAGTCCCGCGTCCGCCGGCAGGCCTGCCGGGAGGCGCTCGCCGAGGCCCTCGAGGCCGACGGTGGAGAGGCGTTCCACGTCTCCCTGCAACCGGTTCCCGAGGTCGGCCCAAGGTCCGGTCGGCTCGACCCGGGGTCGTCCGGTCGGAGTCGCTTCCGGCGTCGTCGGGGGCCCGGGACTCGGGGCCTCCCCGACCGGAGGCACGGGCTCGACGGAGGAATTCGCCGGCCTGCCCACGAACCAGGCTCCCGCGATCGCGGTGACCAGCAGCATCCCGATCGCCGCGCCACGTCGATCGGTTGCTGCGGGCGCCTGGACCTCGGTGCTCACCACTCGGGGCGCGGTCCCCGAGCGCAATCCCACCGAGGCGCTCGAGGTCCCGGCGCGGCCCCCGTTCCGGGAGGCGCCGGCGGCCGGGGAGCCGGCGGGACCCGGGCCCATGGACCCGGCGGCAGGACCGCCCGGCGCCGGACCCGAGGAGGCCAGGGTCCGGGCCTCGGTGGCTTCGGGGTCGGGGCCGTCACGACCCGGTGCGGTCGCGGAGGGCACGGCACCCTCCCGGGCGAGGGACCGGAGGGCGGCCGCGTCCTTCGGCCGTTCGGCCGGGTCGCGCGCCATGCAGGCCGTCACCACCCGCCAGGCCGGAGACCCGGGTTCCAGGCGTGCGATGGGCAGGGGAGGGAGCGTCCCCTTGCCGCCGGCCACCGCCATCACGTCCTGGATGGTCCAGGGGAGCCGCTCCTCGACCAGCATGTAGAGGGTCAGCCCCCACGCATACCAGTCGGAGGCCCGCGAGGCGTATCCCCTGGCCAGGATCTCCGGGGCCATCATCAGTGGGGTGCCGACCCGGTGGTCCTCCCGGGTGATGGCGGTCCGGGTGGGATCCTGGACCAGGCCGAAGTCCACCAGTACGGCCCGTCCCGATCGGGTGACCAGCACGTTGTCCGGCTTCAGGTCGCGGTGCAGCAGGTCGGCGTCGTGGACCGCCTGGAGACCGTCGGCTACCTGGAGCATCAGCTCCAGCGGATCGACTCCCGCGGGCCCGTTCGAGAGGGACGAGCCTTCCAGGTACTCGAGCACCAGCCAGAGCGACTCCCCGTCGCCCCCGGAGTCGAAGACCTCGACCACGTTCGGGTGGCGGATCCGGCCCAGGGCCTCGGCCTCCCTGAGGAAGCGCCTTCGGACTTCCTCGTTGCCGGGATCGAGCAGGAGCTTGACGGCCACCCGCCGCCCCAGCTCCCGGTCCTTGGCCAGGAACACGGCTCCGAAGGCTCCCCGCCCCAGCTCCCTCTCGAGCTCGAAGCGCCGACGGATCGCCTCCGGGATCCGGATCGGGACGGCCTCGCTCACACCGGGCGTCCCGGCGGAGGCACTCTCGCCTCCTCGAACCAGCGCCGCGCCTGGGCCTCGTCGCCCTCCCGCAGGGCCAGCTGGCCCAGGGCGACCATGTGGGGCGCGGCATCCTCCCCGATCTCCCGGCACAGGTCGACCAGCAGGGCGTGGAGTCCGGCGTCGCGGGCGCCGCCCCTCAGGCGGCGGCGGGCGTGGTGGATGGCCGCCCGGAGCAGGCCCTCCTGGCGCAGCAGGGCGACCGCGATCCCCAGCCGCTCGGTGTCCTCCAGTCGCGAGAGGGCGTCGGGGTCGACCAGGCCCAGCAGTGCGTCGTCGTTGGAGGGCTCCAGGTCGAGGACCCGGCGGAACTCGCGCCGGGCCCCCGCAGGGTCGCCCAGCCGGAACCGGCGCGCCGCCAGGCGCACCCGGATCCTGGCCTCCTGGTTCGCCATCCCGAGCTTCGCTGCCAGCCAGGCGAGGCGCATCTCGATGGGAAGGCAGCCGGGCCTTGAGGCGAGCCTGGCCTCCAGGGCGCGGAAGCCGGCGGGGTCCCGCACCTTCACCGTCGAGGCCTCGACCGCGTCGAACTCCCGCACCGCCCGCACCGCGTCCTCGCAGGCCGCGTGGATCCTCCGGGTCAGGGCGTCGTCCGGCGGGCTGCGCTGCATCCCCGCCTGCGCCTCATGGGCCGCCACCGGCTCGCCCGCCGCCAGCAGGCACTCGGCCAGCAGGCGGAACATGCGATCGCGGTCCGGTCCCTCGGGGAGGGTAGCGACCCGGGCGCTGGCCAGCTCGATGGCACCCGGGCCCGGCGATCCGGAGGCTCGCTCCAGGGCGGCCGCGGCCTCGCCGTCCGCGACCGACCCGGCCAGGATCCTGGCTGCCGCCGACCCACCCGCCTCGTCCTCGAGGACCCGCGCCAGCTCGAGGCAGGCCGTCAGCTCGTCGATCCTCCGCTCGCCGCGCGACCAGGCGGTGAAGGCCGTCCACAGCAGGCGCCGGAGTTCCTTGGAGGTGACCGAGCGGTACTGCTCCAGCTCGAGCGGTCCCGACTGCACCAGGCGCAGGAAGATCCCGGCCGCCTCGCCGACCTTGCCTTCGGCCGACAGCACCTGACCTTCGCTGAAGAGGACCTCGGCATCGGCGAGCACGCCCTCCCGGCGGGCCGGGCTACGTCCCGTCCGGGTGACCTCCCCGAACAGGGAGGCCAGCGGATCGGGAGCAGGAGCCGGCTCCGGGCGAGGGACGGCGGCACCGGGTGCCAGGACCCGGGCGAGTTCGGCGAGAGCCTCGGGATCGTCGGCGCGGGACCTCAGGCGCCGCGAGAGGTAGTAGGCGGCTCCGCCGGGACTCCCGTGGGCCGCCAGGAGACGCCCCTTCAAGGCATCGAGGTCGGGAGCGCCCTCCTCGATCGAGGTCTGGGGCGAGCAGGCCAGCGCCAGGAGAGCGTCCTGGTTCTCGAGGTCCTCGGCCAGCCATCCGAGCAGGGTGGGGACCCGACGCTCCAGCCGGGTCCGCTCCTCGGCGCCCGGCAGGAACGTCCCCAGCGGGCCGTCGGGGTCGGCGAGGCCGGCGAGGCGGTGGCGGGCCACGGTGACCAGTTCGGCATCGCCGAGGTCGAGACCGGTGCGGAACGCCTCCACCACCACGGCTTCCCGGCGGGCTCCCTCGGGCAGCGTCGCCCACGGTCCGGGGAGGGGTTCCTCGGGCCTCTCGCAGGTCGCCAGGAAGCTCGCCCACAGGGCGTCGCGGGAGATCCGGCCGATCCGGGTCGAGATCGCGGCGTCGCCCGCCACCAGCTCGGCGGCCCGCTTGGCGGAGGAGGCCGAGGCCAGGGGCCGGCCTTCGGCCAGGTCGGAAGCCGCCTTCTCGAGCAGGCGTGCCGCAGCCTGGCGGCGAGCCGTCAGGAAGGCCTCTCCCAGGTTCTCGGACGGCGGCCGGTCGCTGGCCCAGCGGGCCACGAACGGGACCAGCGCGTTGGTGATCCCGATGTCGAGCCCGGGCCGGTTCTCGGGAGTGATCTCCAGCATCGCCAGCAGCACGGGATCGAGTTCGGCCGGGACCCGGTCGGTCACCTGCCCGGCCCGGTCGAGGGCGATCTGCAGCCGCTCCTGGTTCCGGAGGGTGTCGCCGGAGCTGCCCGGCGGCAGCAGCGGTCGCCCGGTGAAGATCTGGTACGCCACCAGGGCCAGCGAGTACACGTCGGAGGCGGGGGAGAGTTCCCGGTTCTCGTGCCACTCGGGCGCCGCATGGCGCGGGACCCGTTCCTCGGCCGGGCGGGAGGCCAGGGGCTCGCCGAGGGGAGGGGCCACGAAGCCGACCAGCACCGGGAAACCCTCGGGGGTCAGGATCACGTTGCCGGGGTGGATGTCGCCGTGGAACAGGCCCTGCTGGTGCAGCACCGAGAGCGAGAGCGAGAGCTCCCACAGGATGCGCAGGGCGGCCTCCTCGGGCAGCGGTCCGGAGGCCACCAGGTCGGTGAGCCGGATGCCCGGGCTCCAGGCGAGGGCCTGCCAGGCGCATCCCTCGGCGATGCCGCCGGCCAGCACCGAAGGCAGGCCCTGGGTGGCGATGCGGCGCGCCCGCGTCACCGCCTCGACGAACTCGGACCCTCGGCTCCCGGGGTCGCCGGAGAGCACCAGGGTGACTTCCTCGGCGGTGGCCCGATCGAGGGCCACGAAGGCCCGTCCCATGCCGCCCAGGGATCTCGGGGGCGCCAACCGGTCGATGGGGATGAAGCGGGAAGCCGGGTTCTCCATCAGGCAGCTTCCCCTCGGCCGCGGACCGGTAGGGCCAGGCGATCGGAGTACCAGGCGAGGAAGCCGTCGACCTCGTGGGCCGGGAAGGTGGCCCGGATCTTGGCCTCGACCAGCCGGGCCATCCCGGGCAGGTCCAGCAGCCGGCGGACCCGCGACGGCAGGAAGGCGGCCGGTCCCGCCCGGAAGGCCCGGTAGCGAGCGGTCTCGAAGTAGGCGTCCACCAGGGGACGGTACCTCTCGAGGAGCTCGGGAAGGGGCGATCCCCGGCACTCCTCGGCCAGCTCGAGATAGGCGGCGGCCCTCGGGCTCAACCGGAACCGGTGGTCGCCGAGGGCCGCGAACAGGATCCAGCCCGCCATGGCCTCGACCAGGGGGAGGAAGTGGGAACCGAGCGAGACCAGCGAAGCGTCGGGCACCCCGTTCCAGAAGTCGATCAACTCGAAGCGGTCGCCGTGGACCAGGATCTCCACGCTGTTGAAGTCGAGTCCCAGGAAGGCGCTGACGGTGAGTGCCAGGCGCCGGGCCAGTTCGAGGCGACCCGGGTCGAGGTCGGGGGGATGGTCCGGGTAGCGCTCGTGGAGGGGATTTCCCGGCGCGTAGGCGAGCGGGAGCACCTCGGGCCCCACGCACAGGCAACGCAGGAAGACCGCGTCCGGCACCGCCTGCTGGGCCAGCATGATCCTCCGCCCCGAGAGGTCGTACTCCCGGTGGAGTTCGTCGGGGGAAGCCGGCCGGCTCACTCCCACCCATCCGCCCCCGTCATAGGGCTTCAGGAAGAGCGGGTAGCCCAGTTCCTCGCCGAGCGCCTCGAGCGAGAAGGGGAGGTGGTAGCGCTCGGCCACGCCCGGGAGGTGGCCCCGCTGGTCCTTCTCGGGGAGGACCCAGGTCCTGGGCACGTGGAGGCCGAGCTGGAGCATGGCGGCCGCGCCCGCCGCCTTCTCCCAGGCCTGGAACTGGAAGGGGTTGTTGATCGGATAGGACCCGGACAGGGCCGCCTGCTTCAGCCACTGGCGGGCGAACCCGTGCCAGTGGCTGACCCGGTCGAGCACCACCCGGTAGCCCATCGGATCGCCGAGCTCGAAGGGCCCGAGCGGGACCCGCTCGAGCTCGAGCCTCACCGGATCGGGACGGGTCTCGAGGTCCGCCCGGGACGACTCGAACAGGAGCTCCAGGGCCCCGGGGAAGGAGATCTCCCGGCCGAGCACCATGCCCACCCGGACCGTCTCCATCGCCTCAGGCACCTCCGGGGAGGCAGGGATCCGCGATCCGGGACGCACCGCGGCGCGAGGACCCCATCACGTCCTCGGCGCCGCACCCTGGGCTTCGGCCGGACGCTCCAGACGGGTGCGGGCCTGGTCGGCCCGGAAGTCGAGTTCCTCGACCTCGGGGGCCCAGGCCAGGCGCGGCGTTCCGTCGTAGTGCCTGGTTCCCGGCAGCAGCAGCTCGTCCCCGGGGCCCATCTCGTAGCGCATGCCGCGGGGGCCGAAGACCAGCACCGGCTGCGGACCCACCGAGGAGTAGCGGTGGTAGACGCGGGCATCCTTGGGGCAGAGGTAGCGTTCGAACAGCAGGACCGACTCCTGGTTGAGTCCCACCGCCACGCCCTCGCGATGGCGCAGCGCGAAGAAGCTGAGGTCGTTGCGGCTGGCCTCCCGGATGTAGCGGTAGTAGTCGTCGGCGTGGGGGAAGATCCGGAGGCCCGGGGTCAGGCCGAGACCGGCATCGGCTGCCATCAGGTGTCCGCCGGGGGTGCCGCGCTCCTCGGCCAGGAAGAAGTGGTCCGACTGGATCAGGGCCCCGGCCGAGATCCCGAAGAGGTTGGTGCCCCGGTCCACCGCCTCCCGGATCACCTTGTCGAGCCCGTAGAACCGGAGGCGGTTCATGAGGACGTAGACCCGTCCGCCGTAGAGGACCAGGGTGGCCGCCTGGGTCACGGTCTTCTCGAGATCGGCCTTCTGTTCCCGGTAGAGCTGCGAATCGAGGATCCCGGAACACTCCCGGAAATGGTCCTCGATCGCCTGGAGCAAGGTCAGGACCTCGGAGTCCTTGTAGACCAGGTGTTCGAGGCAGTGGCGGATCTCCTCGGCCTTGGCCAGCGAGCTGCGGGAGGCCACCAGGGCCTCGAGGTTCCGTTGCATCGAGGCCGCGGCCTCGGGCGTGCGGGGCAGGACCGTCTCGGGCGTCTGTCGCCACTCGGGAAGGTGGTGGATCTCGTAGAGCCCCAGGAACCGGTAGGTCTGGGAGAGCTCGCCGAGGAGCTGGAAGATCCGGTCGACGTATCCCTGGTTCTTCTCCAGGTAGTCGCGCTTGATGGCGAGGACCGCATCCTGCTTCTCGGTGTAGCGCTGGTAGAGCCAGCGCTCCTTCTTCTGCCAGGTCTTGAAGGCCGACCAGACACCGAGGTTCCGGACCCTGGTCGGGTACCCGTCCTTCCACCCGGCATCGATCCCGATCTCCTCGAAGTCGTGGATCAGGTGGCGGTCGTGGAGCTCGTGTCCGGAGGTGAAGGCGGCGGTGACCAGCACCACCCGACGCTCCGCGTTGATCTCGGGATCGGGGTGCCGGGGGCGGAGCAGCTGCTCCCGGAACATATGGACGAGGTCGCGGGGCTTGGGGATGTTGCCGTTCTGGAAGACCCAGCCGGCGGCCTTGTCGCGAAAGATCTTGGCGGGCAGCACTGTGGTGCCCATGGTACGCAGCCCGGGTGCCGGCGCAAGTCCGGCTGTGGCTGGACATGGGCCGGGGGGTTGGGCTTCCATTATCCCGTCAGGTCGGGACGGGATTGCTCTCGGGTCCTCCTCCTCCATGGGGTCGACCGCCCGGATCCGGGGAAGAAAGGACGATTCGGCCTCTCATGACGGGGAAAGCCAGGGACTTCGTGCCTTTGAGCAAGGAGGACGCGGACAAGCTGGGTTCGATCCTGGATGACCTGCGGAAGGAATCGGAGGCCAAGTTCCCCAAGGAACTCCAGGCCTTCGACGAAACCGCTCTGAAGCCCCTCCAGAAGCTGATGGCCGGGAAGCCCGAGCCCGACGAGGTGAGGCGGATCGACTTCGGCCTGGGCGAGATCCTGAAGCAGGAATTCGACCTCGACTGGGTGAGTGCCGAGACCGAGACCGGGCACGAGATCGCCCTCCACATCCCGCTCTCGGTGCATCTGATCTACCCCACCACGTTCTTCTCCGAGCCGCACCGCAAGAGCGGCAAGGTGCCGAACGTGCGTACCACCTATCTGCACTGGGTGGGCTGGATCAACGACCACCAGTTCGATGCCGAGGGCGAGATCGACCTCTGATCCCGCGTCCCGATCCTGACGCCCTCGACCCAACCCGACCTGATCGACCTCCGGGTCGACCTCGACGACCTCTCCAGGGGTGGTTCCCGGGCCCTTGCCGCCCTCGCCGGGCAGGCCGAAAGCGGCTCCCCGCTGGTCGCCCCGGCCTTGGCAGAAGCCACGGTCGATCCCGACCCTGAGATCGCGGCGGCGGCCACCAGGGCCCTGGGCGCGCTCCCCCCCGGGGCCGAGGCCCCGGCCGCGCGCGCCCCGATCCAGGGCTACGGGGCGGCCGCGCTGGCCGCCGAGGCCTGCCGGGCGGCCGGGAGGTCCGGGGCCCTGCGCCTCGTGGAGGTCCTCGAAGCGAGGCTCCAGCGCAACCCGGGGGACCGGCCGGCCCGGGAGGCCCTCTACGCGCTCTGGCCGGGGGCGGGAAATCCTCCCCAGGGGGCCGGGCTCGCCGGGTTCGAGGCGGCCTTCGCCGGGGAACCTCCGCCGTCGGCCTCCGAGCTGGCCGAGAACCTGGCGGCGGGACGCCTGGAGCTGGTGGCGGGGAAACCGGTGAGAGCCTCCCGGGCGCTGCTCGAGCCGGCTCCGCTGGGCGCGCTGGCGGCGATCGTGGCCGCGGGAGGGCGCCCGGCGGTCCTGCTGGCGGCCCGCCTCCTGGCCCTGGCCGGATCCCGGTCCGACTGGGCCGGATTTGCGCGATCGGCGATCGCCGGGCTGCCTCCCGACCTCGGCTGCGAGGTCCTGGCCGCCCTTCCCGGATCGGCCCCTCAAGCCCTCCTGACCGATCTCCGGGAGCGACTGGAGGCGGGGCGGCTCCTGGAGGTGGCCGCGGCCGCCCGCGGCCTCGGGCGCCTGGGAATGGCCGGCGACGGACTGGTCCTGCTGGGTCGGATCGAACGGGGACCGGACCCGCTCCTCCCCTTCCTCTGGGACGCCCTCGCCCTCCTGCTCCGACGCCTCGGCCCCGGGGACGCCCCTTCGCCGGAACGGCTCCGGCGTCGCCTCCTGGAGGCCGCCGGGCATCCCGATCCCGAGGTCCGCAGGTCCGCCTGCCGGGTGGCTGCCGAGGCCTTTCCGGACCCGGACACCGAGACTCTGCTCGAGGCCTTCGGGCGCGATCCCGACTCGAGGGTGCGGGCCACGTCGCTGCGGCTGCAGTTCTCCCGCCGCTACCGGTGAGTCCCTACCCGGCCGGTTCGTCGGCCCAGGCCCGGCTCAGGGCCACGTGCCGGCGGTACTCCTCGACCTGCCGCTCGGTCTCCTCCTGGTCCCATCCGGCCGGACCGGCCATCTCGGCCGCCACCTGGCGCGCCGCTGCCAGCGCCTGGCCGCGGGCGACCAGCGCCAGCGAGGAGCGCCGGTCGAGCGCGTCCGTCACCGTCAGGGCCATCTCGCCGGTCACCCAGAATCTCGCCTCGGCGAGGATCGGGGCGTGCCCCTCCACGATCGGGCGGGCCAGGGCCGGCTGTTCCCGGCAGAGCTGGAGCACGGTCCGCATGCCCCGCCCGTAGCATCGGGCCAGGCGGACCACGGTGGCGGGATCGAGCTTCTCGAGCGCCGAGAGGTCGGCCACTGCGGTGGCGTCCTCGGGGTCGACCATGGGAGTCCCGAGATCCTCGACCGGGGCCGTCCCGGTGGTGCATGGACCCGCCTGGAGTTCGAGCCGGGACACGATGCGGTCCACCGCGTCCTTGGCCATGCGCCGATGGGTCGTCCACTTCCCGCCGGCGATCGTGAACACCCGGTCGTCCTCGAGGATGGCGTGCTCCCGGCTCGTGGCCCCTTCGTCGACCCCTTCCTCGGCCATCAGCGGTCGGAGCCCGGTGTAGGTCGAGATCACGTCCTCGGGTCCGATCCCGGCCTCCGGGAAGACGTGGGCCAGGGCCCGGAGGATGTAGGCGACATCGGCGCGGTCGGCGTGGGCGGATCCGGGATCCCCGCTGAAGTCGGTGTCGGTGGTGCCGACGATGGTCGCCGGTCCCCAGGGGATGTTGAAGAGCACCCGTCCGTCGTCGGGATGACGGATCACCAGGCTGCGGGTGTGCGGGAGTCGGTCGCGGGGCACCACGATGTGGACGCCCTTGGTCGGCCTGAGCACCTGGGACCGGCTCCCCAGGAGGCTGGCCCTGACCATGTCGGTCCAGGGACCGCAGGCGATCACCACGGCCCGGGCGTTGACCTCCAGGCGCCGGCCCGTGAAGCGGTCCCGCACCCCCAGGCGGAGGGCCTCAGGGCGGCGCTCGAGGGTCTCGACCTCGGCATGGGTCGCCAGCTGGGCGCCTTCCCTGGCCGCGGCCCTGGCCGTCGCCATGCAGTAGCGGGCGTCGTCCATGCGGGCGTCCCAGTACGAGGCGCCGCCCTTCAACCCGTCGCCGCGGATCCCGGGCATCCGTTCCTCGAATTCGCGCCGGGAGAGCATGCGATGCCGGTGCACGTTCTGGAAGGCGGCGAGCGCGTCGTAGAGCAGCATGCCCGCCTTGACGGTGTAGTAGCCCGAGGGATCGCCGGCGTAGACCGGGTAGAGGAACTCGAGTCCCTCGACGTGCTGGGGGTCGCGGTCGAGCAGCAGGCGCCGCTCGCTGCACCCCTCGTGCACCAGGCCGAATTCCATGTGCTCCAGATAGCGGAGGCCCCCGTGGACCAGCTTGGAGGACCGGCTCGAGGTCCCGCAGGCGAAGTCGCCCCGCTCGAAGAGTGCCACCGAGAGTCCCCGCCGGGCCGCGTCCCGGGCCGTGGCGACTCCCGTGATCCCGCCTCCGATCACCGCCAGGTCGACCCGATCGGCGTCCCCCAGGGCGGCGAGGGATCGGTTCCGCAGCGCGGGAGAGAAATCCTGCATCGGATCCACCGTACCGCGCCCGGCGGGTCTCCCGACTACCCGTCGCGGGATCGGCCCGGAGGCGCCGACGAGGTCGAGAGGAGGGTCCGGAGCCCCTGTGCGGTGCCGCTCCCCCGGCTCTCGGGGGAAGCGCTCATCGCTTCCTGGAACAGGCCCCTCGCCCGGTCCCGGTAGCCGGCCTCGAGTTCGATCCGGGCCATGGCCAGGAGGTGGGGGGCGGGGTCGGTGCCCAGCCGGCGGCAGAGCCGCACCATGGCTTCGAGCAGGTCGCGGTCGGCCTGGTCCCCCCGCAGCGCGGACTGGAGGCGTACCACCGCCAGCTCGTCGAGGTGGTGCAGTTCGAGGATCCAGGTGTCGAGTTCGCGGTGGTCCCGGGGCGCGTCCCAGGGGAGGGGCGCCATGGCGCCCAGGCAGACCAGGGCGTCCTGGGCCATGGGATCGGAGCGCAGGGTGGTCCTCAGGTGCTCGCGTGCCGGACCTTCGGCGCGCCGCAACAGGGACCGGTGGGCCAGCCTCCGGGCGAGGCCTCCGGCCGTGACCGGGTCCTGGTCAAGGAGCGCCAGGTTCAGCCGGGTGGCGAGCGCCTCGGGGTGGTCGGGGTGGTCGGCCAGGAACTCGTCCAGGACCTCGACCGCGTCCCGGGTCTCGGCGGCCGTCTCGATGCCGCGCTCGCAGGCCTCCCAGGCCTTGGCGCGGTTCGCTTCCACGACCCTGGCGCCGCCCAGCCGGGCCCGGGCGGCCTCGGTTCCCGAGGAGGGTGCGGTGGCGTGGGCCAGCTCGATCCAGGTTCCCGCCTCCTCCAGCATCCCGGCCGTGAGGCAGGCCCAGCCCAGGCTGGTGGCATGCCGGCCCAGCGCCGCGGTCTCGCCCCGCCGGCGGGACCTCGCGGCCGCGGCCTCCAGGACCGGGAGCGAGACGGGGTGCGAGGCCGCCAGCTCGTCGAGGTCGAAGCCCCCGGCTTCCGCGGAGGACACCAGCAGTCGACCGACCATGGTGGCGACCAGGGGCTGCTCGATCGCCTCGGCGAGGCCGAGCAGGGCGGAGAGCTCGGCGGCCGGCGCATGGGGCGCTCCCTCGCGGGGGAGCCTGGTCCGGAGTTCGTCGAGCAGCAGGGAGAGGGTGGGACCCAGGAACTTGGCCCCGATCCGATCCCGGGAGCGGGCCAGGCGGGCCAGGATCGAGGCGGCTTCCACCAGGTCGCCCTCCTTGGCGAGCACGGTGGCCCGGAAGAACAGGACCTCGGCGTGCTCCCGGGTGACCACCGAGGAGGTCCCGGCGTCGACCTGCGAGAAGAGGGAGGGGACTCCTCTCACCCCCGAGCCCGAGGCCCCGGAGGGCGTGCGGGTGTCGGGGAGTTCGACCTTCCTCCGTACCTCGGCCGGAAGGCCGGCGAGCTGGTCCTCGCCGGTCCGGTCGGCCAGGTCCGGGTCCAGGCAGGCCAGGGCGACCAGGGCGGCGTCGTCCTCGGGGTCCTCCAGCAGGCGGCTCTCGAGGAAGGCGCGGGCCTCGGGGACCTCCTCCTCCGGGGGGAGCTCGGAGATCAGGGCCGCGAGCTCCTCGATGCCCTCGCCGACCCGGCGCAACCGGAAGCGAGCCGCAGTCCCGAGTTCGGCCACCCCATGGTCGAGGCAGCCGCGCAGCACCTGGAGGCAGGCGACCGCCCGGGCCAGGCTCTCCTCGGAGGTGGCCGGTGCCAGGAAGCTGCGCCACAGGCATTCCCGGGCCACCCGGCTCCAGATCGAACCCGGGGAGTCGAGGCGGGCCGCGGCGCGCAGGGTGGACGTGGCGGCGAGGTACTCGCCGCGGAGCAGCTTGCGGCCCGCGCTCCGGGAGCGGCGCTCGGCCTCCTTGGCCCGGGCCTCGGGAAGCCGCTCCTGGAGCACCCTGGCCAGGGCCGAACCGGAAGGATCCACCACGCTCCGGAGGGCCTCGGCCAGGCCGCCTTCGGTGCCGGGTCTGGCTTCGGCGCTCGGGGCGAGCAGGCCACGGACGAGAGGCTCGAGGGAGTCGGGCATGGTCCGGGTCAGGCGGCGCTCGGAGGCCAGGGCGCCGGAGAGGGAGTCGATGCGGGCCTTCACCTCCGCGACCGTGCCGGCCGGGACCAGGGGGCGCCCGGAGAAGACGTGGAAGGCGAGCAGGCCGAACGACCACAGGTCTCCGGAAGGGGTCGCGGGTTGGCCGCCGAGCCGCTCGGGGGACTCGTCGCCGCGGGCCTCGCCGGCGTCGCTCCCGGAGTCGAACCGCGACCGCAGGCCTTGGGGCCAGATCCCCACCAGATGGACCGCTCCGTCCTGGCCCAGGAGCACGTTGTCGGCCCGGACCGCGCCGTGGACCAGTCCCCGCGAGTGGAGGCCGTCGAGGAGTCGGGCGACCTCCCAGAGCAGGCCGACCGCGGCCTCGGGATCGAGTCCGCCCGCTTCGAGGAGGGCTGCGACCGGCACCCCGGGGACATGCGAGACCGCGGCCCAGGCCGGATCGCCGGCTCCGTCGCCCGCGAGGGTGGCCGGCAGGCCCGGGAGGTCGAGGCGGCGCAAGGCCTGGAGTTCCAGCTGGAAGCGGGCGGCTCGACCTGCCCGCCCGGCCAGGCGCACCACCGACTCCTCGAGGGTCGAGAGGTCGAACGCCATCCAGGTCCGGTGGGCCGGAGGCCGCAGGGGGTGCAGGAGCAGGAAGCGTCCCACCCGCTCACCCGATCGGGCCGGATGACCCTCGCTCCGGGGCTCCATCCGTGCGCTGACCTCCCCTACGGTAGTCCGCCGACACAGTAGCCGGATCCCGGGAGAGGGCGCAGGGGGAAGGCCGGGAGCACCGTTCTCATCCGGTACAGTGGGGGTCGTCGACCCTACCCCCCCCGGGGAGGACGTCACAGGCTCTGTAAGCCCGTCCGGAGGCACGCTTGGGAAACACCTTCGGTCGCCTGTTCCGGGTGACCACGTTCGGGGAGTCGCACGGCCCGGCCGTGGGGTGCGTGGTCGACGGTGTGCCTCCGGGCGTGTCGCTGGAGGCGACCGACGTCCAGGCCGAGCTCGACCGGCGGCGGCCGGGGCAGAGCCGACTCACCACCCAGCGCAAGGAGGGAGACCGGGTCGAGATCCTCTCCGGGGTCTTCGAAGGTCGCACCCTGGGCACGCCGATCGGTCTGCTGGTCCGCAATCAGGACCAGCGTCCCGAGGCCTACGACGAGCTGCGGGAGATCTACCGGCCCTCGCATGCCGACCTGGCGTGGGACCTGAAGTTCGGGTTGCGCGACCATCGCGGGGGAGGACGTTCGTCGGCGCGGGAGACGGTCGGCCGGGTGGCCGCGGGTGCGGTGGCGCGGGCGGTGCTCGGCACCCTCCCCGGGTTCTCGGTACGGGCCTGGGTGGCTCGGGTAGGCGAGATCGACCTCGAGAGCGAGCGGCTCGACTGGACCCGGGAGGCGGTCGAAGCCCATCCCACCCGCTGCCCCGATCCTGCCACGGCCGCCCGCATGGAGGAGCGCATCCTGGCGGCCCGGTCGGCAGGGGACAGCGTGGGCGGAGTGGTGGCCGGGGTGGTCGAGGGGCTCCCGGTGGGGCTCGGGGAGCCGGTCTTCGACCGTTTCGAGGCCGAGCTCGCCCACGCCATGCTGGGCCTGCCCGCCACCAAGGGTTTCGAGATCGGATCGGGCTTCGCGGGGACCCGCCTCCAGGGCTCGCAGCACAACGACCCGTACCGCAGCGAGGACGGCCGGATCGTGCTCGCCTCCAACCGTTCCGGCGGGGTGCAGGGCGGGATCACGGTCGGGGCTCCGGTCTGGTTCCGGGTGGCCTTCAAGCCCACTGCCACCATCGCCCTGGCCCAGGAGACGGTGGACCGCGCCGGGCGTCCCGTGACCCTGCGGGCGGGGGGGCGGCACGACCCTTGCGTCCTGCCCAGGGCCGTCCCCATCGTCGAGGCCATGGCCTGCCTGGTGGCCGTCGACCTGTGGCTCCAGCACCGGGCCCGGCAAGGGATCGTGCCGCCCCCGCCGGCCGGCCGGGGCGCGGCTGCCCGGACCGCCCACTCCGGAACCGGCCAGGGCGCCGGCTCCCCGCCTTCCCCCGAATGTCCCGAGGAGGACCATGGCTGAGGTCTCCAAGCTGCTCCGTGCCGTACCGATGTTCCAGCGCCTGGACGACCAGGAAGCCCGGGCCCTCGAGAGCATCGTCGAGGTCGTCGGCGTGCTCCACGGCGCGGTGCTGTTCCGTCGGGGCGACGCCTCCGACGCCTTCTACGTGATCGCCCGGGGCCGGATCGAGATCCAGATCGACGAGCTGACCCGCATCCCGCTGGGCGAGGGCGAGTTCTTTGGCGAGATGGGCGTGATGAACTCGGCGCCCCGCACCGCCGACGCGGTAGCCCTCGAGGACTCGGTGCTGCTCAGGGTCGCCAAGGACGACTTCGACCGGGTGCTCACCCTCGACGAGGCGATCGCCGCCAAGGTGATGAAGACCTGCCTGGAGCGGGGCAAGAGCCTCGCGGTGGTCCCGTTCGACACGCCGTCGTCCCGGGAAGGCGAGCTCCACCTCTTCTACTCGCCCCGGGGCGGGGCCGGGACCACCACCCTGGCGGTGAACGTCGCCTGCCGGCTGGCCGACCTCTCGGGCAAGCGGGTGGGCCTGGTCGATGCCGACCTCCAGTTCGGGAACTGCGGGATGCTGCTGGGGGCGAGCAAGCCGGAAGTGACGTTCCCGGAGCTGATCGCCCGCCACGGCGACGCCCCGATCCCGGACGAGGAGCTGGCGCTGGTGGTCGAGTCCACCGCTCGCGGGATCGACCTGATCCGGGGGCCGCGCAAGGTCGAGGAGGCCGAGCTGGTGAAGCCCGCCCACCTGGTGCAGGCCGCCGAGTTCCTGCGTCGACGCACCGGCATGGTGGTGGTCGACACGCCTTCGGCGCTGACCGATCGGGTGCTGGCACTGGTCGACCTGGCCAGCCGGGTCTACCTGGTGATCGAGCCGGAGATCGTGGCGGTGACCCGGGCCTCCGACTGCCTGCGCCTGTTCGAATTGGCCGGAGTCCCCTCCCATCGGTTCCATCTGGTCGTGAACAAGGTCGGCAAGGGCGGGCTTCCCCCCGAGGGCATCGAGAAGGCGCTCCGGCGCGAGATCTACGCCAACGTGGCCCGGGACATCGAAGCGGTGGCCGCTTCGATCCACGACGGGGTGGCGGTGGTCGATTCCCGGAGGAGCGAACGGGTGGCCGTCGAGATCGGCAACCTGGCCCGCCGGATCCTCAACCCTTTCGACACCGCCCTGGCGGCCCACGCCGAGGCCAAGAAGAAGGCCGGCTTCTCGCTGTGGAACTTCCTGCTGGGCGAGGCCGAACCCGACCCGGGCAAGCGGGTCGGGGCGTAGCCGAGAGCCCGCCGGCCAGGGCCGGCGGGCTCGTCGGGGCGCCCTCGTTCCGTCGAGGCCCTTCCGGAGCCTCACTCTCAGCTCGGCAACGGCAGGTCGTGCTCCTCCGAGACCTCGGCGAGCTTCCGCTCGACGCTCTCCCGGGCGCTCCGGGCCCGGCGGCGGGCCTCCTCGAGCCGGCGCAGGGTCTGGCGCCGGAGCCGCTCGAACTCGCCGCCGTCGGTGTGGGTGAGCCGGTCCCTGGCCACCAGATCGGCGACCTGGGCCGAGGTCTTCTCCAGGGCCGCCTCCACCGCCGCGTGGGTTTCCTCGACGGCCGCCAAGCGCCGGCACTGGCGGTAGAGCTCGAGCTGCACCCGGGCGGCCCGGGCGTCCCCGGGGAGTCGGGCCAGACGCTCGTCGACCTCCCGGTCGATCCGCTCCAAGGCCTCGCGCTCGACCTGGCGGGCCTGGCTGCTCGCCCGCTCCACGGCATGGGTCCAGACCTTCGCCGGGCGTCCCTCGAGCCCCTCACCCACTTCGGACCCGATCGCCGTCAAGGCCGCGATCAGGTACCCCGGCTCGGCTTCCGCGATCCGTTCGATCCGGGGAAGCCGGGTCCGGCGGCGCCGGCGCGGCTGGCGCTCGCGGTCCTCACCGTCCTCGTCGGGGAGCCCCTGCTCGCGGTCGCGCTCGGGCTTGCCGGTCCCTTCCTCGGAGTCCGAGGCCGGGGGCACGGAGGGGGCCTTCACCAGCTCGGTGGGGGAGGGAACCGCGGGCGGGGGAACCTCCGGGGTGGGCGCCGGGGGAGTGGTGGTGGGGTCGGCCGGGGTCGAAGCGGTGGGAGTCGGGGTGGGGGTCGGGACGGGCACGTTCACGACCCGGACCCGCCCGAAGCCCGAGGAGATCGCACCGATCACCTGGCCTCCCGCCACCAGCAGGGCGATCTGCGCGGGGCAGCAGCCGATCGAGACCAGCGAGGAAGCCATGAGACCGGCGAGGGCCAGGCGTCGGAGCGAGCGGGAGGGAACCATCGGGGGCCGTTTCCTTTCGTCGTCCGGCCTGGACGCAGGAGACGTGCCACCCGCGATCACCAGGCCGGGATCCGCTTCCCGAGCGGTTCCGTACCCCGCGGGCCGGGGATCCGGGACCAGGTTGGAATCCAATCTGATTCGGTCGCCGCGTCGCCTGGCCGGCTCGATGCCCCGAGGAGCGGGGAGGGGCGGGGTCAGGGAGCCGAGTCGGGGAGACCCCTTGCGTCCCCGGGAGGCAGGGCGTGTCGGGCGGACTCCCGACCGACGACCATGGCGAACACCATCGGCACGGTCACGACGACGCCGACGGGAGCCAGGCGCAGGATGGAACGCCAGACGATGTGTGGACCGAACCCTCCGAAGTTGGGGAGCAGCATCTCGAGGAAGTGGAGCAGCACCAGGCCCAGGCTCACCGAAGCTCCGCAGTAGACCAGCGCATCACCGGGACCAGGGTTCGGCGGCTCGCCGCGCAGCCGGTAGGAGAAGCGCATCCAACGTTCGGCGTAGGCCCGGAGGATGCACACCGAGACCATGGCCTGGGCGACCCCGAGCCCGAGGAACAGGTGCTCCGCCGCGGCGGAGCCATCCGGGAAGGCCGAGGCGACCACCAGCAGGCCGACACCCAGGGCGCAGCCCCCGAACAGGGTGGAGCATCCGAGGTGCTCCGCAGCGACCGGATCCCTCCGCACCCGGGCTTCATCGGCGTGGAGGATCCGGAGTCGCCGTCGACGCTCAGTACCCCGCCAGCTTCACGAGCTCCCGGTGGATCGACTCGGTCTGGGGCAGGATGATGTCCTCGAGCGCCGGGTTGTAGGCGACCCAGGTGTCGAGCGAGGCGTGGCGCATCGGGGGGGCGTCGAGGTACTCGAAGAGTTCGCCGGCGATCCGGGCGGCGAGTTCGGCACCGAAGCCGCAGGTCAGGGACTCCTCGTGGACCACCAGCACCCGGGAGGTCTTCTTCACGCTCGCCGCGATCGCCTCCCAGTCGTAGGGGACGATGGTGCGGAGGTCGAGGATCTCGACCTCGAGGCCGGTCTCCTCGCGGAGCTTGCGGGAGGCCTCGACCGAGCGCTGCACGGTGGCGCCCCAGGTGACGAGGGTGAGGTCCTTGCCGGCCTGCACGGTGCGGGCCTTCCCGAAGGGGATGGTGTAGTCGGGCCCGGGGTCGGCGTCCCGGTTGTAGCCCTGGAAGTAGAGATGCTTGTGCTCCAGGAAGATCACAGGGTCGTCGGCCCGGATGGCGGTACGCAGCAACCCGTTGGCGTCCTCGGCGCGGCTCGGCATGGCGACCCTCAACCCGGGGCAGCGGGCCCACAGCGCCTCGGCGGTCTGGCTGTGGTAGACGGCGCCGCCCTTCAGGTAGCCGCCGGTGGCGGTGCGGATCACCAGCGGGCACTTCCAATGCCCGTCGGAGCGGTAGCGGTAGGTGGCGGCCTCGTTGCGGATCTGCTCGAAGGCCGGCCAGATGTAGTCGAGGAACTGGATCTCGACCACCGGCTTCAAGCCCCGGAGCGCCATCCCGATGGCCCGGCCCACGATGTTGGCCTCGGCCAGCGGGCTGTTGAAGACCCGCTCCCCGCCGAACTTCGTCTGCAGGCCGTAGGTCACCTTGAAGACCCCGCCCTTGCCCTTGCACTCTCCGAGCACGGCCTCGTTGGAGGCGTCGGCCACGTCCTCGCCGAAGACCACGATGCGGGGGTCCCGCTCCATCTCGGTGCGCATGGCGGCGTTGATGGCGGCGCCCATGGCGATCGGCTCGCCGCTCGGCCTGGGCTCGGAAGCGAACTCCGGCCCCCCGATGTCGACCTCTTCGGAGTACAGGTGGCGGGTCACGGTCGAGAGCTCCGGCCAGGGGGCGGCCAGGGCCTCGTCGGCGGCGGTGGCCACGATCTCGTCGACCTCGGCCTTGATGGCGGTGATCTCGCCCTCGCTCGCCACCCCGGCCTCGATCAGCCGGCGGGGGAAGGTGTTCAGGCAGTCCCGGGCGGCCTCCTCGGCGAGCTCGGCGGCGGGCCGGTAGAACTTGTGGTCGTCGGACATCGAGTGCGAGTACGGGCGGGTCACGGTGGCCCGCACCAGGGCCGGACCCTTGCCGGCGCGCACCCAGGCCACCACGTCCCGGAACAGGCCGTAGCTCGCCACCGGGTCGTTGCCGTCGACTTCCTCGATGCGCAGGCCCGGGAAACCGGAGACCACCTTGGCGATGTTGCCGCCGGGGGTGTTCACGGTGCTGGGCACGCTGATGGCGTAGCCGTTGTCCTCGACCAGGTAGAGGACCGGGAGCTTCAGGTTGCAGGCCGACGAGAGCGACTCGTAGAACTCGCCCTCGCTGGTGGTGCCGTCGCCGGTGCAGACCACCGTGATCTCGCCCTCGATCCAGCCGTCGAGCCCGAGGCGCCGCCGTCGCACGCTGGCTTCGGCGCAGCCCACAGCCTGCAGGAACTGGGTGCCGGTCGGGGACGACGAGGTCGGGACGTGGAGTTCGGGGTGTCCCCAATGGGCCGGCATCTGGCGTCCGCCCGAGGCCGGGTCGTCGGCGGCCCCGGTGGCCTGCATGAGCATGGCGACCGGCGAGACCCCGATGGCGAGCATGAGCGCCCGGTCCCGGTAGTAGGGGAAGAACCAGTCCTTCTTGCCGTCGACCAGCTTGCCGAGCGCGGTGAGCACGGCCTCGTGACCGGCCCCGGAGATCTGGAAGTAGGCCTTCCCCTGCTTCTTCAGGGTGATCTCGCGGTCGTCGAGGCGCCGCGACATGTACATGGTGCGGTACATCGCCTTCAGCTCGGCGGGGGTGAGGCCGTGGAAGGGATGGGGAGCGGAACCGGGGAGGTGGGCGAGATCAGCCATGGTGGGGCGAATTTAGCATGTCGGCAGGGTGGGGGAAGGCTGCCCGCGGCGTCCCGGGGGAGGGGTGGAGCGAGGGTCTCCCCTCGGCGACCGGGAGCCTGGTAGGCTCGCCGCCACCATGAACCCCCTCCGACACCTCGGCATCGCAGTCCTCGCGTGGCTCGTCCCTTCCGGTACCCGGCTCGGGGGGCGGCTCCCGGCCTTCCTCCTCGCCCTGCTGCTTCCCTCCGGGCTCTGTGCCCAGGCCGTGGCGGTGGCGGCGCACCCGAGCGAGACCCATCTCGCCAACCTGAGACAGCTCACCTTCGGGGGCGAGAACGCCGAGGCGTACTGGTCGCTGGACGGCGAGTGGATCTCGTTCCAGGCCACCCGGGAAGGCGACGGCTGCGACCAGATCTACGTGATGCGGACCGACGGCTCGGAGGTGCGACGGGTCTCGCCCGGCCTGGGTCGGACGACCTGCGCCTACTTCCTCGGGCCGGACCGGCTGGTCTACGCCAGTACGCTCCTGGGAGGCGGCAAGGCGTGCCCACCGACACCCGACCGGTCGCGGGGCTACGTCTGGCCGCTGTACCCGAGCTACGAGCTGGTGACCCAGCGGCCCGACGGCCTGGGACTGTCCCGCCTCACCAGGAGCCCGGGCTACGACGCCGAGGCCACCGTGTCGCTGGACGGCCGGCGGATCGTGTTCACCTCGATGCGCAGCGGCGATCCCGAGATCTGGGTGATGGACGCCGACGGCCGGAACCTGCGGCAATTGACCGACCAGGAGGGCTACGACGGGGGCGCCTTCTTCACCCCCGACGGCAAGCGCATCGTGTGGCGGAGGACCTCGCCGATGAGCGCCTCCCAGGCCGCCGACTACCGGGCGCTGCTCGCCGAGGGGCTGGTCCGGCCCTCGAAGATGGATCTCTGGGTGATGGACGCCGACGGCCGGAACCAGCGCCTGGTGCTCGGCAACGGGGCCGCCAACTTCGCCCCCTATGGCCGGCCGGACGGGAAGGGCATGCTCTTCGCCTCCAACATGGACGACCCCAAGGGAAGGGCCTTCGACATCTATTCGGTGGGCTACGACGGCACCGGGCTCGAACGGATCACCTGGGACGAGAGCTTCGACGGCTTCCCGATCTTCTCCCCGGACGGGCGTCGCCTGCTCTTCTCGTCGAACCGCTACGGCAAGCAGCGGGGCGAGACCAACGTCTTCCTGGCCGACTGGGTGCCGTAGGAGCCTGTCGCACCTGATCCCCCGGTACCTCGGTCAGCCGGTGGGGCGCCGGATGCCGCCTCGATGCGACGTCGGTCACGCCGACAGGCTCCCGGGCTCCTCGTCGGCGGGGAACTTCCTCGCCGTCGGCTCGGTCGCAGTACCCGACGGCCGGGAGCGGCGCTGCGTGGGCGTCTCTCTCCGGGCCTGCGAGGAGCGTACCCATGGCGGAGCGATGGGGGCTGGAGTTCGACCGGACCGGGTTCACGCCGGTGGCGGGTCAGGTCGATTGCTGGTACGACGAGTCCGGCGTGGGGATCCGCCTGGAGCGCTTCCCCCCGGAGTCCTCGCCGCCCTTCCCGCGGGACGACCCGGAGCAGGCCGCGGCCTTCTTCGAAGGCTGCGGCCGCAACGAGGGGGGCGTCATGGTCTGGTTCCGCATGGGTCGGATCGAGGACCGCCACTGGGCCGGGGGAGTCTTCAAGTACCGCTCCTTGAAACCCGGGAGCCTCGCCATGGACTACCTCGGGATGCTCTTCGTCTACTGCCCCGACGCCACCTGGCGGATCCAGCTCTCCGCCACGGAACACGGGACCACGGGGGTGCGGGAGGCCGTGGTGGCCGCCATGTTGGGCGACCGTTGGAAGGCGGCTCTCCCCGCGCGGGAGCCGGTGGTCCACAC
>CAYOHP010000004.1:0-124366 GCA_964403795.1 uncultured bacterium
ACTCCGAGTCCCGCCGGGCCAGGTAGTCGTTGACGGTGACCAGGTGGGCGCCCTTGCCGGAGAGGGCGTTCAAGTAGATGGGCAGCGTGGCGACCAGGGTCTTGCCCTCGCCGGTCTTCATCTCGGCGATCATCCCCTGGTGGAGGACGTAGCCGCCGATCATCTGGACGTCGTAGTGCCGCATCGACAGGACCCGCCCGGCGGCCTCCCGGACCACCGCGAAGGCCTCGGGCAGGACGTCGTCGAGGGCGGCTCCGTCGGCGATGCGATTGCGGAACTCGTTGGTCTTGTTCTGGAGGTCCCGGTCCGAGAGCTTCTTCAGCTTGGGCTCGAGGTCGGTGATGTCGGACAGGATCGGCTCGACCCGGCGCAGGAACCTCGTGTTGTAGTCCGGGACGAAGAACCGGAAGGCCCGGGTCAGTGCTTCGAACATCTCGGGGATTCGCCTCTCGTGAACGGGCTCACCCTACCCCCGTCCGGACATCGAAGTCCATGAGGGCAGGGGGAAGGCCACCAGCCCGCCCCCCGGCCTCCAAGGGAGGCCCCGGACTACCTCGCGCCGCTCTTGGCTTCGATCCATCCGATGGCGCCGTCGGGGCGCTTGTACACCACGCCGAGCGCATTGGTCTCGATGTTCGAGAACACCACGAAGTTCTGGTTCAGCTCCTGGAGCTGGAGGGAGGCTTCCTCCACGGTCAGCGGCTGGAGCACGAAGTCGGACTCGCGGACGATGTTGACCGCTTCTTCCTCGGCCTCGTGGTCGACCTGGAAGACCGAGTGGGTGGCGGCCGCGCCCTCCTTGCCCTCGGCCCGGGCGCCCTTGCCGCCCTTGGTGCGCCGGTGGCGGTTGTCCCGGAGCTTCTGCTTGTAGCGCTTCAGCTGCTTCTCGAGCTTGTCGACCACGGCCTGGATCGAGGCGTACATATCGATCGCCTTGGCCTCGGCGTGCAGGACCGCACCGTTGGCCCAGAGGGTGGCCTCCGCCACCTGGTTCTCCTTGGAGGCGCCCTCGGTGACCCGGAGGACCAGGTCGACCTCGATGACCTGGTCGAAGTACTTCTTCAGGTGCTCGAGCTTCTCGTGCGCGAAATCCTTGAGCGGCTGGGTCAGGTCGAAGTGCCGCGCGCTGACGATGATCTTCACGGTCGAGTCCTGCCTCTCCGGTGGGCCCGGTCCGAGCCCCGGGCTGATGCCCGGTCGGCTCCTCGTGCCTGGGGGTCCGCGCCAGGGCCCAGGCCAATCCCATGGACCGTCGGCGGGACGCCGGGGCCCTCCGCGGCAATCGTACCACCGGTCCCGGCTGCCTGCACGACCGCATTCCGGAGGGTGGGACCGGATCCCGGGCACCCTCGCCGGGGGCCCGGGGGGGCGGTGGCGGCCTTCCCGGATCAGACCCGGTAGAGGGCCGCTCCCCAGTTCAATCCGCTGCCCAGGGCCACGAACCCCACCAGGCTGCCCGGCTTCAGGTCCCTGGCGGTGCGGGCCTCGTGGAAGGCCATGGGCAGGGTGGCGGCGGTGGTGTTCCCGTACTTCTGGATGTTGTTGTAGACCTTGTCGTCGGGGAGCCCGAGCTTGCCCTGCACCATCTCGTTGATGCGCAGGTTGGCCTGGTGCATCACCAGCAGGTCGAGATCGCCGATCCCCAGGCCATTGCGCTCCAGGATCGCCAGCATGGCCTCGGGCATCAGGGTCGAGGCCACCCGGAAGACCTCCCGGCCCTTCACGATCGGGACCCGGTCGAGCCGGTTCGAGGTGTCGGGGATGTAGGGGCGGTAGGCGCTGCCGGCGGACGGGGTGTGCATCTTGTCCCAGTTCCGGCCGTCGGTGAAGACCGTCACGTCGATCAGGCCCCGGTCGCCTCCGGCCTCGCCCCGGAGCACGAAGGCCCCGGCCCCGTCGCCGAAGATCACGGTGCGGTCCCGGACCTCGGTATTGGCCTGGAAGTCGGCCTCGGACACGGTGGCGTCGCCCAGCACCGCGTCCCAGTCCCAGGGCATGAACCCGGCGTGGACCTCGGCGCCCACCACCAGCACGGTCCTCCGCTGCCCGCAGCGGATCAGGGCGTCGGCGACTTGCATCCCGTAGAGGAAGCCGGCGCACTGCTGGCGGATGTCGAGCACCGGCACCCGATCCAGCCCGAACTTGCCCTGGAACTCCGAGCCGGCACCCGGGAAGTAGTGGTCGGGGGTCATGGTGGCGAAGACCACGTAGTCGATCTCGGCCTTGTCGATCCCGGCGTCGCGCACCGCGGCCTCGGCGGCCGGCACCGCCATGTCGGAGGTGCCCAGGCCCGGGGAAGCGAAGCGGCGCTCCTCGATGCCGGTGCGCTGGCGGATCCATTCGTCGCTGGTGTCCATGACGCGGGAGAGCCTGGCGTTGGGGACCACGTTGGGCGGGACGTACATGCCGGTTCCCGAGAAGACGGTGCGCATGGAGACGGCCTTCCGATCTGCCGGTCCGGGCCGCTCGGGGCCGGGGGGCCGGGAGGTGGACACGATACCCCAGATCGGGGCGCGGTGCGCGGCAAGTGCCAGCGGTGGCTAGCCCACTTGCCAGGGGCCGGGTCGGGGAGGCCGAGACCAGGCGGATCGGGGCTGGGCACGGCTCTTGCTGCCATCGACTCACGATCCCGGAGGTACCGATGCGAGGACACGGCCGCAGCCGGAGCGCCCCTGGCTCCGCCAGGGGGATCCACTCTGGAGGAGACCCGATGGGCCTCCTCCAGAGCGGCAGCCCTACGGGCTGCTGGGCTTGGCTTGGGGGGCGAACCCCCAAACCCCCGAGCGGGCAGGCTCCCCTCGAGGAGCCAGGCGGAGGCCGTCGCAAGCGAGCCCCTTGCGGGCGACCTGCAGGCTCACGGTGGGCCGGCTGGCTGCCGCTGCCGCTGCCGCTGGCGCTGGCGATGGCGATGACGATGACGGCTGGTCCGGGCCCCGGTCGCGCAGAGGAGGTGGCCCCCGCTCCCGTTGGGATCGAAGGCGACGGGGGCCGGTCGGGGTCGGAGGAGGCCCTGCCGGAGACGCGGCTCCCGGCCTTCCACCTGATCCCCGATCCTGTCGATGTCGATGCCGAAGGACGCCCGCGGCCGTTGGGCGACCGGGTCCCGGTGGTCGTCGTCCACGGGTACTCCAGGCTCTACGTGAACCTCCTGGAGCTGGCGGCCTCGGAGACCTGGCGCCCGTTCCGGGCGGCGCTCGCCGAGGCGACCGGTCGGGATCCGGCCAGCACCGCCGCCATGAAGGTGTTCTACTACCACTACCGGCCGGTCGAGCCGTATCCGGTGCTGGCCCGGCAGATGGCGGAACGGCTCAGGGACGAGCTCCTGGTCCGGCAAGGGGCGCGCCGGGTGGTGTTCCTGGCCCACTCGGCGGGCACCTTGATGGCGCGCTACGCCTCGGCCGAGCCCGGATTCGGGGATCGGGTGGCCGGGATCGTGACCCTGGCGGGGATCCACCGGGGCTCGGTGCAGGCCAGCCTGGTGGCAGCCCGCGATCTCGACCGTCGCCCCGGGGTGACCCGGGAACACCTGAGGCTGCTCGACGCCCGTCGGCGCGGCAACGGCGTCGACCCGCGGGTCTGGGCGAGCGATCCGGGAGAACGGATCGCCTGTCGCGACGACCCCGCCTGCCGGGTCCTCGAGAGCCTGGCCTTCGACAACTTCGACGGCACCATCACGCCCGAGGACATCCGGGATTTCGGGATGATCGAGAACACCCCGCTCCGGACCTTCAACGAGCGGGATCCGCGGGTGGGGCGGATCTACGCCTACCATGGCGACGTCTCCGACCTCGGCGAGGAGCCGGTCCCGCCGCCGCTCCTGGAGCGGGTGAACCTCTTCGGGAACCGGGAGCCGGCACCCCGGGAGATGCGTCCCACCCCCGACGAGCGGGAGCGCCGGGCGATCGAGGCGGTGAACCCGCGCTGGAGGAACGTCGACCCGATCGTCCACTACGCCTCCGGCACCTTCGCCGAGAGCCATTGCGAATTGGGGGCCTGCCGCACCTGGCCCGACCTGGACCACGTCTCCATCCTCCGCGATCCTCGAGTGATGGCCCAGGTGGTGAGGGATCTGGGCACCCTGGCGGAGCTGGCCCGCCGGGGTCGGGAGGACGAGCTGCCGACCGAGCTCGGGAAGCTGTGGCGCGCCTCGGTGGCGGTGGTCGGGGAGCTGGCCCGTCCCTGGTCGGGACTGGTTCCCCGGGAACCGCTCAGGTCCCTCGGTCTCTACGGCCTCGGGGTCGAGTAGGGGAAGGCCGGGAGCCGCGCCCCGGGGCGGGTGTCGGGGGACCCGGTCCGCCCGGTCCGCTCTGGCCGGGTCGGCTCCCACCGGCTACTGTCCCGCTTGCGGGCGAGCTGCTGACGCAACACATGGAGGGCGGACATGGCGGGCAAGGTCGTGAAGGGTGCGCTCTGCGGTGGGCTGGTGCTCTGGCTGTGGAGCTTCGTGTACTGGGCGGTCTCGGGGATCCCGATCAAGGGCCTGACCGAGTTCAAGGACGAGGGGGCGGTCGAGAGGGTGCTCAAGGAGAACGCCCCGACCCCCGGGTACTACGTGATCCCTACCGCCTACACCCCCAAGGGACTCGACCCCGGGACCTTCGCCGAGGCGCGGATGAAGAAGATCTCCTCGGAGTTCTTCTTCGCCGGCTCGGTCCATGTCGGGGGCCTGGGGTCGCTGGGCGGCCAGATGCTCCGCTCCATCGCCGGGAACCTGGTCTCGGCAGGGATCGCCACCCTGCTCCTGCTGCAGACCGCGGGCCTCGGCTTCCGTGGCCGGGTACTCTTCGTGGAAGGGCTGGCCTTGATTTCCTGGACGGTGGCTGCCTGGCCCATGTCGGTCTGGTGGGGGATGCCGTGCGGGTTCGTCCTGCTCCAGTTGCTCGATTTCCTGGTCGGCTGGGGCCTGGCCGGTATGGTCCTCGCCAGGGTGGTCGGCGATTCCGGCGGTCCCGGGGGCCCGACGCCGTAGCCGCGGACGAGTCCCCTGGAACCGAGGTTCCAGGCTCCTAGGCTGCCTGGCCGTTGGCCGCCAGGTAGGCCCGGGCCGCCTTGCTCTCGTTGGAGCGGGGCGGGGCCAGCTGGAGCAGACGCTCGAAGCAGGCCTCGGCCAGGTGCTTCTCGCCGAGGTCCCGGTAGGCCCGGGCCAGGGTGTGGAGCGCCGGGAGGTCGCCCGGATCCACCTGGACCGCCCGCTTCAGGCATTCGATGGCGCGGGCCCTGAGCCCGACCCGGGCGAAGAGCAGCCCCAGCTCGCGCTGGGCATCGCCCGACCCCGGCTCGAGCTCCACCGCCCGCTCGAAGGCGCTCCTGGCCGCCTCGGTCTCGCCCTGGCCCGAGAGGGCCCGGCCCAGTCCGAGCTGGAGGTCCGAGAGGTAGGGATTGGCCTTGGACGCGTCCTGATAGACGGCGCGGGCCTTGTCCCACTGGCCGGCTTCCAGGTAGGCGGCGCCCAGGCGGCGGGCGGCGTCGACCCGGCCCGGATCGAGGTCGGCCGCCCGTTCCAGCGCGGTGATGCTGCCGGCGGCGTCCCCCTTGGCGGCCCGGGCATCGGCCATGGTCATCCACAGGCGGGCCGAGCGGGGCGCCTTCTCCATGGCCGCCACCAGTACCTGGAGGGCGTCCCCGGCCTGGCCCTTCTCGAGCCTGGCCCGGGCCAGTTCCTCGGCCAGGGCCTCGGGGGTCCCGAAGATCGCCAGGTGGCGGTCGAGGCAGGTGCGGGCCTGCCGGTCCATGCCGGCGGCGAGCAGCGAGCGTCCCAGGGTCTCCAGGATCGCCGGCTCCTCCGGCCAGCTCGCCAGGTAGCCCTTGGCGTGGTGGACGGCGGCCGCGTGGTCGCCGGCCTCGAAGGCGATCTCGACCAGTTCGCGGGCCGCCGACCGGCCCATGCTGCGGGGCACGGCTTCCAGCAGCCGGCGGGCGTTCCCCGGCTCGCCGAGCTTGCGGAGCACCCGGGCCAGTTCCACCCGGATCTCGCCGGCCAGGTTGGCGTCGGGCTTCACGCCCAGCGCGGTCTCGAGCGCTTCCCTGGCCTTGGCCGGCGCTCCCGCGGCGAGCCGGGTCCGTCCCAGGAGCAGGTGGATCCGGGGATCCGCGGGGCGGAGCCGGGCCGCGGTCTCGCAGGCGTCGAGGGCTTCCCGGGTCCGCTCCATGGCGTGGGCCGTCTCGGCCAGGCCGCGCCAGGCGTCGGCCCGGTCGGGCTTCTGTTCGGTGGCCCTCCGGTAGGCGTGGGAGGCGTCGGGGACCCGGCCCCGGGCGATCTCGATGTGGCCGAGCAGGACCCAGGTCTCGTCGCTCCCGGGTTCGAGTTCGAGGCAGCGCTCGAGGGCGTCGGCGGCCTCGTCGAAGCGGGTGCAGGCGGAGGCGGCCCGGGCGAATTCGCGGAGGTCGGCGGCCGAGGCGGCGCCGATCTCGCGTAGCGCCGAGAGCACCTCGACGGAGCGGGCCGGGTCGCCGTCGGCGGCCGCCGCCTTGGCGAGCAGGCGGTAGCCGGCGTCGTCCTCGGGCCGGGCCGCCAGGTAGGCCTCGCCGAGCTCGCGGGCGATCTTGGGGTTGCCGCGCCGGAGCGCCAGGCGCATCCCCGGCGGGTGGCTGCGCTCGTCGCAACCGAGGCGGGCGGCTTCCCGATAGGCCATCAGGGCGGCGTCCTCCCGGCCCACCGCTTCGTTGGCGGCGGCGGCCACCAGCAGGAGCTCGCGATCGGTGGCCTCCCGGGTGAGTCCGTCCTTGGCCCAGGCGAGGGCCTGGTCGTGATTCCCCTCGGCGAGTTCGATCCGGGCCAGGTGGCGGCGGGCCACCTGGTTCGACGGGTCGCCCCGGACGGCGGCCTCCAGATGGGGTCGGGCCGCGGCCTGGCTGCCTTCCATCAGACCGAGCAGACCCAGGTGGAAGTGGGCCACCGGGTGCCCGGCCACCTGGTCGAGGACCTTCTCGAGCATGCGGCGGGAGGCCGGGTAGCTGCCCAGGCGGAAGTGGCAAATCCCCATCTGGAGCTGGGCTTCGAGGTCGTGGGGATTGCGGGAGAGGGCCAGGCCGAGGAGGTCGCGAGCGAGCTGGGGATCGCCGCCCTCGAGCTTCTGGCGGGCGAGCTTCAGGGGCATCCCTGGGAAGACGTCGGCGGAGCGCTCGAGCATGGGCCAGGCCGCACCCATGTCGCGGCGGCGGAGCAGCAGGTCGACGAGCTGGGTGCGGGCCTCCTCGCCGTCCTCGCACTCGACCAGCTCGCCGATCCGGCGGGCGGCCGCGGTGAGGTCGCCCTGGGCCTCGTGGAGCTTGGCCAGCGAGCGCAGGGCCGGGGCCCGGCGGGTCGAGATCTCGAGGTAGCGCTCCAGGATCCGGGCGGCCTCCTTGGGGCGGCCCTCGGCGATGTGGATCTCGGCCAGTTCGAGGTAGGCCGGCTCCCGGGTCGGGTCGAGTTCGAGGGCGTTGCCGAGCGACTCGGCGGCTTCGGAGCGGCGACCGGTGGCGGAGAGCGCCTGGGCCATCAGGAGGTGGCCCTCGGCGTCCCGGGGTTCCCGTACCAGGTAGCCGGAGAGGGCCGAGAGGGCTGCTTCGGGCCTTCCCGAGCCGAGGTGGGCGGCGGCCTGGATCCGGAAGAACACCGGCTCGCGGCCGGGGAGTTCGAGCCCGTGGGCGGCATCGGCCAGGGCCGCGTCGAAGTAGCGGCGGGCCAGGTGGAGCTCGGCGCGTTCCCGGAGCAGCTCCAGGTGATCGGGGTCGATCCTGAGCCCCCGGTGGGCCGCCACTTCGGCCGCGGTCAGGTCGCCCAGCGTGCGCTTGGAACGGGCGAGCACCGCCAGGGCCGGGAGGTTGTCGGGCTCGACCTCCAGCATGGCGGTGGCCAGCTCGGAGGCCTTGGCGTGGTTGCCGAGCCGGGCGTGGGCCTCGGCCTTGGCGACCCGGAGGACCGGGTCGGTACCAGGCAGGAAGGGCGAGCCGGGCCAGGTGTCGACCACCTTGCGGTACTCGCCCTGCTCGAACCAGCAGGCCGCCAGCTCGGCCACCAGACGCGGGTCGCCGGGCCGGCTCACCAGGGCCCGCTCCAGGGCCGCGGCCGCGGCGTGGGTCTCGCCCAGGCGCCGGCGCACCAGGCCTTCGAGCAGCGGGATCTCGGGATGGGCGGGGGCGCGCCGCTGCAGTTCGCGCAGGTGGGCCAGGCCCTCGCGGGGGTCGCCGTGCTCGGTCTCGATCCAGGCCAGGAGCGCATGGGGCTCGGGGCGGACCGGATGGTCGGCGGCCCGGGCCAGGGCCGAGCGGGCCCGGTCGAACCTTCCCAGCCGGAAGAGGGCGGTGCCCCGGGCCAGCGCCAGCTCGGTGGGATCGGCGATCTCGGTCTCGGCGATCCGTTCGAGCTCGAGCAGGGCGCGGGCCGGCTCGCCCGACTCGAGGAGCATGCGACCGACCCGGAAGCGGATCTCGGCACGGGTCTCGCCCCGGGCCAGCGCCGCCTCGTAGTTCTCGCGGGCCGAGGCCGGGCTGCCGAGCTCCTGGTAGAGCTCGCCGAGGAAGACCCGGTGGGCCGGCTGGTCGGGTTCGAGTTCGATGGCCGCCTGGATCCTGGCGACCGCGCCCGCCAGGTCGCCGCGGCGGTGGAGGATCCGGGAGAGTCGAGCGTGGAAGGCGACTTCCCGGGGGTGGAGTTCGATGCCCTTCTGGAGGATCTGGATGGCGGCGCCGCTCCGGTTGGCGGCGATCTCGAGTTCGAGCAGGGCGTGGCGCAGCTCGAGGTCGAGGGGATCGCGGCCGAGTTCCTCGGTCATGGCGTGGCGGGCCTGGTCGGACCGGCCGGTCTTGGCCAGGAGCGCCGCCAGCTTGCGCCGGGATCCCGGGTGCTGGGGAGCGATCCCGGCCAGCCGCACCCTGGCGTCGAGCGCGGCCTCCGGCTCGCCGAGCGCCTCCAGGGCGTCGGCCTCGAGATCGAAGGCGTCCGGCGAGGGGGTAACCTCGCGCCCCAGCGCCCGGGCCAGCGCCAGGGCCGCGGGATGGTCGCCGGTGGCGAGGCGGGCCCGGGCCAGGGCGAGCCGGTCCTCGGCGCGGGCGTCGCCCCGGGTGACGAGCTCCTCCCACAGCACCCGGGCCGCCTCCTGGTCGCCCAGCCGGGTCAGGGCGGTGGCGAGCTCCCGCTGGAGTTCGACGCGGTCGTCCCCCAGGTCGCGGGCCCGCGCCAGGAAGCTGGCGGCCGCCTGGACCTCGCCCCGGGCGAGCGAGAGCGACCCGAGGCTGGCCAGCGGCTCGGGGTCCATGGGGTTCTTCTCGTGGAGGATCCGCCACTCCCGCTCGGCCCCGTCGGGGTGGCCGGAGGCCTGGTAGGCGCGGGCCAGCGTCCGGTGGGCGGGCTCGTGGCCGTGGTGGATCCGCAGCGCCTCTTCCAGGGCGCCGGCGGCGGCCCGGGCATGGCCCTCGGCGAAGAGCAGCTCGCCGTAGGCGCTCCACAGCTTCCAGTTGCCCCGGTCGAGGCCGCAGGCCTCCTTGAGGGCGGGCACCGCCTCGGCCTTGCGGCCGGTCTCGAGGCGGACCTCGGCGAGCTGCTTCCAGGCACCCAGGTGGTCGGGGGCCTCGGCGACGACCTTGACGAGGTAGACCTCGGCCTCGGCCAGGTCGCCGGAGAGGCGGCAGGCGCGGGCCAGCTCGTAGAGGATCCGGGCGTCGCCGGGGGTGGCGGTGGCCAGCCGCCGGAGGTCTTCGCGGGCGCCTTCCCGGTCGCCGGCGTCGAGCTTCTCGAGGGCCTTCTCCAGGCGCAGGGCGGAGGGCGGCGCCCCGGTGGCGGGCAGCAGTTCCCGGGCCAGCGCCCGCACCTCGGGGACCGGGTCCTCGGCGAGCGGAAGGAGTTCGGCCTCCAGGCCGCGGAGGTCGAAGCCGGCCAGCGCCCCCAGGGCCTCGCGTCGGACCTCGGGAGCCGGGTCGCGGGCGAGCCCCGCGAGCCGGGAACGATGGGCGTTGCTGCGGCACTCGGCCAGGTGGCCGGGAGCGGTGGCCCGCACCTCGGGCTCGGCATCGGTGGCGGCCCTAGCGCCCCAGGCGGCGTGGTCGAGACCGGGGAGGCCCATTCCGGCCTTGAAGGCGGCGGCCCGCACTACCGGGCGCTCGTCGACCAGCAGGGCTTCGAGAGGGCGGATGGCCCGGGGGTCGCCCGAGGTCCCGAGCAGGCGGGCCGCCTCGCCGCGGATCTTCCAGGAGGGGCTCCGGGTCAGGTTCTCCAGGTGGGGAAGGGCCTCGGGGCCGACCTTGCGGCCCAGGATCGCCAGGGCCTGGAGCGCCACCTCGGGGTGTTCGCTCGCCAGGGCGGGAGCCAGGTCGGAGAGCGCCGGCCGGGGCTCGATCGCCACCATGGATTCGAGGCAGGCGGCTTCCACGGTCCAGGGGCCGAGCGCCATGCGGTCGGAGAGGCGCCGGTAGTTGTCGGGCGAGGGGAAGCGGGCCAGGCCGCGGGCCGCGGCGGTGGCGAGGGCTTCGTCGGGCTGGTCCAGGAACTCCTGGAACAGGGCCTCGACGCTGGGGCCCCGGAAGCGGGCCAGCACTTCGAGGATCCGGGTCTTGAAGGGGTAACCCGGAGCCAGCAGGTTGGTGCGCAGGGGTGCCACCATGAGGGGGCCGGTCTCGACCTCGGCGAGCACCTCGAGGGCGGGTCGGTGCAGCGGGTCCCCGGGGTCGGCCACGATCCCGGCCAGGGCCCGGTGGGCCTCCTCGGTGCCGAGCCTCGCCAGGCTCCGCATGGCCTCGCGGGCGATTTCGGGGGCGGTGGTGGGGTTGAGGAAGACGCGCAGCGGCGGTACCGCCCGCCGCAGCCCAGGGACTCCGACCATGCGTACGGCCGCGGCCACCACCCGGGGCGAGGTGTGTCCGAGCAGGGCCAGGCCGGCGTCGCCGGCGGCTTCGCCATGGAGCGCGGCGAGCCGCGCCAGGATCTCGCGCTCGCCCCCGAGCGCCAGGATCTCGTCGGGATCGGGGACCATGGGTCGGGCTTCCATGCGGATCCTTCTCGGTTCGGGCCTTCCCGGACGGTCCGGGGGGCGGGCCGACCGGCCGCGTCGCGGGGAATCCCGCGGCGCGAGGGAGGGCCTGTCCCGTCCATCGACAGGGAAGGCGGGCGGGTCGAGGGTTTTCGTCTGGTACGCTGGTTGGCGCATGGACTTCCTGGTGATCGCCAATCCGGTGGCCGGTGGCGGGCGGGGGCGTCGCCTGGCCCAGCAGGTAGCCGCCCGGATCCTGGCCCGGGGCCATCGCTGCGAGCTGTTCCTGACCGGCAGGGCCGGCGACGGCGCGGCCCTGGTGGGCCAGCTCGGCGAGGCGGTGCGCCGGGTGGTCGTGGTGGGCGGGGACGGGACCGTGGCCGAGGTGTTCAACGGCCTGCCGGACCCCTCCCGGGTGGCCCTGCTCCAGCTCCCCACCGGGACCGCCAACCTGCTGGCCAAGGACCTCGGCCTCCCCCGGGACCCCGGGGCGGTGGCCCGCCTGGCGATCGAGGGCCGGGAGCGGGTGGTCGACTACGGCACGGTGCGCCGGGTGGGCCCGGGAGCCGACGGGACGAGGCGATTCCTCATGGTGGTCTCGGCCGGCTTCGACGGGGCGGTGGCCCGGGCGGTGCATGCGAGCCGGGGCGCCCGGCTCGGGTACCACGGCTACCTGGCGCCCCTGGCGCGGACCCTGGCGGAGTACGGTTGGCCCCGGTTCGGGGTCTCGGTGAACGGGGGGCCGCCCCAGAGTTGCGGCTACGCCCTGGTCTCCAAGGTGCGCTGCTACGCCGGGTTGTTCACGGTCGCCGATCGGGCCCGGCTCGACTCCGGGCACCTCGACGTCTGCCTGTTCCCCCAGGCGAGCCCTTTGCTCGTTCCCCGGATCATGGCTGCGGGCCTGCTCGGGAAGGGCGCCGACTGGGGCGGGGGCAGCTACCAGGCCGGCCACCTGGTGCGCTTCGAATCCCGCCGGCCGATCCCGGTCGAGGTCGACGGCGATCCCTGGGGCGAGACCCCGATCGAGATCGGGATCGTGCCTGGGGGTGCCCGGCTGGTGGTGCCGTAGGCGCGGGGGAAGCCCGCCGGATCCCCGGCGCCCGGCCCTACCGCAGCTCCGCCCGGAAGAAGGCCAGGGTGCGCTCCCATGCGAGCTCGGCGGCGGCCCGGTCGTACCGGGGCGTCGAGTCGTTGTGGAAGCCGTGGTTGGTACCCGGGTAGGTGTGGGCCGTGAAACGCTTGCCGGCGGCTTCGAGGGCCGCCCGGTAGGCCGGCCAGCCCTCGTTCACCCGGGGGTCGGTCTCGGCGAAGTGGAGGAGCAGCGGGGCCCGGATCGCCGGGACCTCGGCGGCCGGGACCTGGCGCCCGTAGAAGGGGACCGCGGCCTCGAGTTCCGGGAGCATGGCCGCCAGCCGGTTCGAGACCCAGCCCCCGAAGCAGAAGCCCACCACTCCGACCTTGCCGGTGCACCGTGGGTGCTTCGCCAGGGTGCGGGCCGCGGCCGCGAAGTCGGCCACCAGTTTCTCGGGATCCAGCTCGGCCTGCAGCTCGCGTCCCCGCACGTCGGTCCCCGGGTAGCCGCCCTTGGGAGTGAGCCCGTCGGGGGCCAGGGCTACGAAGCCGGCCACCGCCAGCCGGCGCGCCACGTCGGCGATGTAGGGATTGAGACCCCGGTTCTCGTGGACCACCACCACGCCCGGGTGGCGGCCCTCGTCGGCGGGCGCCGCCAGGTGGCCGCGGATCCGTCCGTGGCCGGCGGGCGAGTCGTATTCGAAGTCACCGGCGAAGATCCGGAAGTCGGACTCCTCGACCTGGACGGCCCGGGCGTAGTCCGGGAGCAAGGCGGCGAGCATGGCGGCGGCGGTCATGGAACCGGTAGCGAAGCCGGCGGCCCGATCGAGGAACTCCCGGCGGGTCACCCGCCCGTGGACCAGGTGGTCGAAGAGTTCGAGGACCTCGCGGGGGAAATCGGCGGCGCGGCTGGACGACACGGTGGACCTCCTGGGGACGCCAGGGTACCGGATCCGGGCTTGGAGCGAGCCGGCGACCGGAAAGGTCGTTGCCTGCGTGCACCCGGTCCCACCCGTGCCTGCCGCTCCGGCCGGTCGCGGGGCACGGGATGCGACACGGACCATGACGGGAGGGGTCCTGCTGGACTACAACACGTACTCGAGGCGGGACGGCGCGCGCGGGGCGGCCGACCAGGGTGGACCGGGATCGGGAGGGTGGACCATGGCCCAGGGACGTTCGCAGAAGCTCAGGGACAAGACCAAGAAGACCCTCGAGGCGGTCAGCCAGGCCGCAGGGTCGTCCCAGTCCGTCGTGGACGTCCTGATGCGCACCCAGGAGGTCGTGGACAAGGCCGGGTCGGTGGAGGCCGCCCGGGCCGAACTCGACGTGGAGAAGGCGCGGCTGCGCGACGTGATCGGGGAGAAGGCCCGCCTGCAGGAGACCGTGGGTGCCCTGATCGCCGGCTACGACGCGCTCACTTCGGCACTCGGCGGCCAGATCGATTCCATGAAGGACCTCACCATCTTCGAGTCCTTCGTGGGGATGTTCTCTTCGAATCGGGCCCGCCAGATGCGGGAGAAGCGGGTCCAGACCGCCGACATCGACGTGCAGCTCCAGGACCTGGTGGCCCAGACCCAGGCCATCAACCGGCTGCTCACCGACCATCTCACCACCCTGAACCGCGAGTACGACACCGTGAAGGCGACCCTCGAGGACCAGCTGGCCAAGCTCAAGGCCTGCACCACCGAGTTCGAGGCCGCCGACCTGAAGCTCGAGGAACTGAACCTGCAGGTGGCGGAGGCGCGGGACCGGCTCGGGGACCTGGTGGGCGCCGACCGGGTGGCGGCCGACAAGGAGCTCCAGGCGCTGGTGAACCAGGCCAACGAGCTCACCGAGGCCCGCAACACCGCGCTTTCCAACGCCCAGACCCACGAGCTCTTCGCCGAGAACCACAAGATCGCGCTCGACAGCCTGCTCCGGCAGAAAGCGGCCCAGCGGGTGCTCATCGACAAGCTGCGGATCTCGACCGAGAACCGCATCGTCCAGTACGCGGCCACCGTCGAGTCGCTGCGCACCGCGGCGCAGCAGGAGTCGGCCCATACCCTGAACGAGGCGGGCACCCAGGTCGACCAGGAGACATCCCGCACCATGGCCGCCATCGGGGCGGCGGCCGATCGCCAGATCGTCGAGATGCTGGAACGCCACGCCAAGGACATCCAGAAGCGGCGTGCCACCCAGGCCGATGTCGCCCGGGCCGACGCCGAGTTCGCCCGGCGCTTCGCCGAGGTGGCCCAGAAGTTCCTCGAGGACGCCTACGGGGAGGGCGGCTCGGGGAAATGACCGCCGGGGACCGGATCTGGGCGGACTTCAACCTCGACGAGAACTGCCACCGCGTCACCGACGAGAACCGGGCCCGGTTCTACCTGGCCCAGCTCACCCTGGCCGTGGACCTCCTGGGCAGGGCGGTGACCGCGGCCGCGGGCGGGAACAACCTGGAGGCGAGGGCGATCGCCGACGAAGTGGCGCGCCTCTCGGCCACCTGCCGCATCCTCGGCGCCCGGCACTTCTACGCCCGGGACTCGGAGCCGCTCAAGATCGACACCACCGATTCCGGTTTCCCGCACTTCACCACCATGCTCGAGCTGGCGGCGGACCAGCGCGGGAGCCGGGCCGTGCTCGAGGGGATCCCGCCGGTCCCGGCCTTGAAGGCAGAGCTGGCCGACCGGATCCTCAAGCACCAGGGGCCGGTCCGCGACCTGCAGGTCGAGATCTCCCGGAGGATCTACCTCGAGAGCCTCCAGGGCGCCGACCTCCCGGCCCCGTTCCGGCCCGGGGAAGTGGTCGGGCTGGCGTCGAGCGGCGGGGAGGCGAGCGGGTTCTGGTCCTTCTCCACCTACGATCGGGCCTTGAACCGGCCCTTCCTCTGGATGCTGTACTTCGGCTACGAGGGGGACGAGGTCCCGGGGTTCGGGACCCCCGACCATCGTCTGCTGACGCGGACGGCCGAGCGCCTGGCCTCGGGGACCTCGAGCCTGCTGGCCTTCGCCAACGACCTCGACGACGCGGTCCCGGCCCTGCATCCCCGCATGGTCAAGCGCGTCATCCTGGGGCCGTTCTCGGCCCCCGGCTACACCGCCGACGAGGGGCCGCTCGCCGAGCTGCTGGCGGCCGAGGCCGAGCGCGGGCCCTTCGTGCTGCGCTGGGAGACCGAGACCCTGATCTCGGACCGCCAGACCCGGGTGGGCAAGTCGCTCCTCTCCAAAGGACGCCTGAAGCAGATCTTCTGGATCCCCCGGGAGCTCGACCTCTCGAGCCGGGGCGTGAGCCGGCTGGAGAGTTCGATCCTGGTCCCCCACTGGCTGGGACAGTTGCTCGCCGACCGGAACCTGGCCGCGGGCCACCATCGTTACGTGTTCGACGGGGAGGCATCGGTCCATGGAATCCGCTAGCGTCGTCACCATCTCCGAGGCCGACCTCGCCGACCACCTGGAGGCCGCCACCCAGCGGGTCTTCTCGGTCTCGGTCCGGCCCCCCCGCGGGGGAGAGCCCGCCGAGGCGCCCTCGTCGGCCACCCTGGGCGGGAGGCGCATCTCCTACCGACCGCTCCAGAGCCTGGACGGAGCTCCCGCCGGTGCGGGCGGCGGCGGGCCGGCCAAGTTCAGCCTGATCGAGACCATCCGGGACATCGATCCCCGCGACACCCTGTTCTCGGACACCGAGCACCATGTGCTCAGGGTGATCCGGCGCGGTCTCCAGGTGGGACTGCAGATCGTCGAGAACTTCGAGGTCGCCTCGGGACTCGACCGGCTGAAGTCGGCCAACAAGGCAGGGGCCCTGGCCCGCGGCCAGGAGGGGGAGCTCAAGGCCAAGAACGAGACCGCGGCCGCGGTCGGCGTGTTCGCGGCGGTCTGGTACGTGGTGCGGACCCTGGCCGGCTACCGGACCGAGGAGGTCGAGGGGCTGAGCTTCGAGGTGGCGTCGCCTCCGTCGATCGGTGTCGAGAGTCCGACCACCGCCTTCCCGCTCCTGGTCTGGTACCTGGTCGAGTCGATCAATGCCTCGGCCAAGGACGACCCCAGCCTGGTGCGCTCCGTCTCGGAGGCCTGCCGCCAGGTGGCCGAGCGGATCGCCGCCACAGAGGGCTCGCTCGTAGCGGTCGAGTTCTATAGCCGCTACCACTACCGGATCGAGCCCGACGACCTGACGCTCTCCGGATTCGACCTCGATGCCCCGGCCGCCGCCACCCGGGTGGAGATCGCCGAGAAGCGGCCCGAGGAAGTGGTCGGGAACCACATCGCCAAGTTCGAGGCCATGCGGTTGGCCCAGCGCCTGGTCTGCTACGACCTCGCCCGCCAGCGGAATCCCTTCGTGGACCTCGGGGGCTTCGCCTTCACCTTCCTGGGCGACGGCAGCCCGGGTACCGGCAAGACGACGCTCATCCAGATGACGGTGACGCTGCTGGCCCGCTACTGCAAGACGCTCTCGATCCCGTTCCGCTATCTCAACTTCTCGGTGGACGAGATCTCCGACTACCAGGGTCGCTCGGGCCAGAACGCCAAGCGCTTCTGCAGGACCCTCCTCGACCCCAAGGGGATCGGCTTCGGGACCATCGACGACATCGACCAGGTCTGCGGCAGCCGCAACGACAAGAACGCCTCGGCCGGCCAGCTCGAGGTGACCGCGGTCTTCATGCAGGAGTTCGCCGGCCCCAATACGGTGGTCCGGGGCAACACCACCTTCGGGATGTTCTCGAACTACCCCGAGAAGGTCGATGACGCGCTGCGCCAGCGCACCCAGGCGAGGTTCGTGGTCGACGGTCCCCAGACCCTGGAGGACTTCACCGACCTGCTCTTCCTGCTGCTCGGGAAGGACTGGGCCATGCCGCATGGGGCGGGCTACGCGCCGTTCTCGACCCAGGAGCTCAAGAAGGTGATCCGGTCCAAGTACGAGGGCCATGACCGGCCGCAGTCGCCGGAACTGGCGAAGATCTTCGAGGCCCGGGGCAAGGGCGGGAAGATCGGGACGTGGATCGAGTTCGGCCACTACCTGAAGGCCCTCCAGGAGCATGACGAGCGCTTCACCGGGCGGGCGGTGCGCAACGTGGCCGAGGCGGTCAAGAACCGCATGATGGATTTCGACCTGCCCGAGGAGTGGTTCGAGGACCCGACCCTGTTCTTCCGCAAGCCCTACGAGGAGAAGGTCGCCATGCTCGGCGAACTCAAGGGCGAGATCACGCCCCGGGTCGTGCTCCAGGAGATCCACCGCTACGCCGATGCCGAGGAGCGCTACTCCCGGGTCGCCAAGGACCGGGAGCTCGACGACCGGACCCGCCAGCTGGTCCTGGATGCCCGGGCCCGGAGCCGGGCGGCAGGCGAGCTCGATTCATGACCGCGCCGGCCCCCTGGTCGACCCCGGGACTCCGGTCCCGCCTGGTACGGCTGGAGTCGCCGGCCCTGGTCGATCGCTACCGGATGGCGCTCCAGCGCGCCACCGGGCGCGAGGTCGCGGCCCGGTCCTTCTCGATCGATGCCGCCGGCTTCAGCCCCGAGCTCGCGGACGAGCTCGGGGATCTTCACTACCTGGGCCACGGTCCCTGCCATCCGTGCTTCCTGCTGGTCTCGGTCGACCAGCTCGACGCCCCGCTCCTCCAGCCCAACGCCGGCATGGCCCGCTCCGTCTACCAGGGCTGGATCCGGTCCCAGCGGAGGGCCCTGGCCGATCTCACGGTGGAGGAACCGGTCTGGGGCGAGTTCGGTCACGGGGTCACCCGCTTCCTCCACCCCGGGCAGCTCGGCATGGTGCGCAGTCTCTCGCTCTCGATCCATACCCCCAGCGAACGCCTGGCGGCCGCCACCCGCTTCGCCAGGCTCCGCCAGGAGCTGATGACCGAGGCCTCGCTCTGGAGCGACGAGGACTTCCTGGCTCGCATGCGGGAGGCGGCGCGCCAGGCGCGGCGCTGGCCCGAGGTCCCGGCGGAGCTGGTGGACGGGTACCGGGTGCCGGTGGGTCCGTCCTTCGTCCCCGAATTCGGGGGGACCTGGATCTGGCCGGGGCGGAGCCGGCACGAACCCAGGGCCTGGGTCTTCTGCGGACGACGGGAGCCGACCGGGGAGGCGTCGTGGCGGTCGCTGGCCGACGAGGCCGGTGTCGAGCTGCTGCGCCTCGATCCCGGGACGGTCGTCGATTTCCTGGTGGTGCGTGGCCTGGCGGTCCCCAGCTTCATCCCCGGGCCGGAGACCATGGTCGAGCTGGAGCGCGTCATGGACTGGGTGGCCCTGGACCATCTGGGGCGGGCCGGTCGCCTGGGGCCCGAGGCCCAGGCAGAGCCCCGTCGGGCCATGCAGCGCGAGCCCGAGCTGCCGTCGGACTACCTGGAACTCGACCAGCTCCGGCTCCGCCTCCAGGATGCCGAGGATCCCCTCGAGTTCGCGGGCTGGTCGGCCATGACGCGGCTTCGCATGCTCTCGTTCGGGACCGCCGAGCCGGAGGCGCGGGCCTGGGTCGAGCACCTCCGCAGCGAGCTCGATCCGGCGGTCCTGCCGCGGCGCGTCGAACATGCGCCGGACCGGTTGGCGGCCTCGGTAGAGCACCTGCCCGCGGAACTGGTGGCCCGCTACCTGGCGGAGTGCGAGCGGGTGTGTCCGGTGGGGACCGGGGTCGGGGGCGGGGTCGGGAAGGCCGGGGTCCCAAGGCCTGGACCCGGGACGGGAGGCTAGCCATGGACCTTGGGACACTACTGGCCTGGGGACTCGTCTACCTGGCCATCGGAGCGCTGCTGGCAGCCGCCGACCGGCGTTTCGGAGTGGGCGTGCGGGGCTGGCTCGTGGACCTGGCGTCCCCGGAACCCCAGGGCACCAGGGAGGGCTTCCTCCACGGGAGGAAACGCCGGGTCCATCTGGCCTGGGCGTTCGGAGTGGGTCTGGCGAGCGCGGTCCTGCTCCTGGCACTGGGGGCCGGCGACCCGCTGGGCGTGATCGTCGGGTCCGGCTGCGGGGTGGTCGGGAGCTTCCTGGGGATCCAGGTCGCACCCCTGCTGGCGGGGGGGGCCCGGACCCTGGGGTCGGCCATGGACAAGGTCGACGAGCTCCAGGAGAAGGCCCCGGAGCTGCTCGAGGGAGCGGTCGAGGCGGGGCGCAAAGTGGCCGACCGGGTGGCCTCGGCGGTGAAGCCGGATCCCGACGCGCCCCGCCCGCCGAGTGCCGAGGAGGAACGCCAGCGGAAGATCGCCCGCATGGACGAGATCCTCGGCCGGGGCCGGGGCGAGTCATGAGCGGGGATCCCGCCGGGCCGGGGCACGGATCCGCACCGATGTCCGGGCCCGGGCCCGGATCCGGGGATGGGCGGAGCGCCCTCTACTGGGTAGTGGTGAACCTCGGGCGGCGGACCTGGGCCCGTCCCTGGGTGCGAAGGGGCGCGCTGGCAGCCTTCCCCCTGTTGCTGCTGGTGCTCTGGCTGGGGCGGGCGTTCGTGAACCCGGGGCTGGTGGCGCTCCGCAGCCGGAGTCCGGTCCTGGTGCTGCTCGGTGCCTCCTTGGCGGTGCTGGTCGGCTTGCATGCGCGGGCCGGGGTCCGGCCGGGACTGCGCTGGGGAGGAACTACGGCCCTGGCTCTCGGCTGGCTGGCGGTCGCCCTCTCGCCGGTGCCGCTGTTCCACGAGTTGATGCTCTACGGCTGCTACCTGTCGATGGACCGCCGGGAGCTGACCAGTCTCCCGCTCACCCGCCACGAGCGCATCTACCCGCTCTCGATGGTGACTCGGATCGTGGCCGACCGCATGACGCAGTCGGAGGTGAGGCTCTCGCCGTTCGAGATGCACCTCGACCAGGGGAAGCTGAAGTGGGTGGCGCAGAAGACCCCGGCCGGCACCGTGAACCAGCTCTCGCTCGAGGGCGTGAAGGGCCTGGTCGAGGTGGCGGCCTCCAGCGTCACCGTCGACATCGAGCACCACGTCGTCGACTTCGGCTACGGGCGGGACCTGCCCCTGATCCAGGACCTCAGCCACTACCTGCTGCCCCAGCGCCTCGGGCTCCTCGACCTGTTCGACAAGGAGATCGACAGGGAGGACCTCTCGTTCCGGCGGGACGAGAAGGGCGAGTGGGTCATGGTGGTGGCGGTGATCGACTGGGACGGGATCTTCCCGTTCGCCCTGCCGCGCTTCGGGGGGGTCTTCGTGTGCCCGCAGCGGGGCAAGGGGGAGATCCGCTGGGTGCGCCCCGAGGAGATCGAATCGGTCCCCTACCTGAGGGGGCAGAATCTGGTGCCGGAATCGGTGACCAAGGTCTACGCCGAGAGCTGGAAGTTCCAGCGCGGGCTCTGGGGCTGGATCCGGAACCGGGGCGTCACCAAGATCACCTCGATCCCCGAGGACACCGCCCAGCAGCCCTTCACGGTCTGGATGGACCAGGTGGCGGGCTCCTCGGGCCTGTTCCAGTTCTTCGCGCTCGAGCCCGAGGGGACCAGCGCCGGGCTGTCCCAGATGCTGCTCTTCGACCCGACCGGGACCCGGGCGGTGCCGACCGTCTACTACTTCGACTTCGAGGCCCGCGGGATCGAGCTGGTGGGGCCGGCCCGGATCGCCGAGACCATCAAGGCCTCCGACATCCACGCCGACTGGCGGCACCAGGGGACCGGCACCTTCGTGATCGCCGAGAGCCGGCCCTGCATCGAGGACCGGGGCGGGACCCGGGTCTTCCAGTGGTTCAACTCGGTGATCACCCACCAGCAGGGCTCGGGCCAGCCCCGGGTGGTGCTCGCCGACCCGAGGAGCCTCGAGGTGCGCTGGCTGGAGCCTGCCCAGGTGCAGAAGCTGCTCGACGGCTGACCGGGCAGGCCGGCGGGACCGGAGCCGGACAGGATCGGCCCGAACGGATGCCGTCCCGTCGGTCCCGGGCTCATGTCGGAGCCGACGGCGACCGATGTCAGGATGGAGTCGGATCGCGCCATGCGGTTGACGATCGCGGCCCGGTCCCTAGACTGTCGCCAGGAGGCACACCATGGCTCGCATGAGGAACGTGATCGGGGCCCTCGCCCTGGGTCTCTGCACTTTCGCCATGGGAACGTCCGCCCTCGCGGCACCGACTCCGAGCGGACGCCCCGACTACGAGGTCATGGTGGTCCTCGAGTCCGACGAGATGCCCACCTTCGAGTACAAGCGGGCCCTCGAGGCTCCCGAGTTCCGGGAGGCCAAGGACGACCTGAAGAAGTTCCGCGCCGCCATGATCGAGGAGGCCAAGAAGGCCCTCGCCAAGAAGCGCGGGTACTTCGAACGGATCTACGGCGAGACCATGGACCGGCTGGCCCGGATCCGGGTGCGGGCGATCAGCCTCTTCGACCATCGGCGGGGCGAGCGCCAGGAACTGCGCCGGTACTCCGAGCTGTAATCCGTCTGCAGCCCGGCGGACGGGCCTCGCTCGCGGGCGGACTTCGCCCTCGCCGGATCCTCGGCGCTCCGGCTTGGCCCGCGGGATCCACCCATGACCCGACGCTTCATGGCCGAGCTGGCGCGTGATCCCGGGGACCTCGACGCCCTGGGTGCCTTGGCTCGCGAGGTCGGGCGCGGGGCTCCGGTCCCGGAGGACCTCGCCCGCATCCTCCCGCTCGCGGGGCTGCTCGACCTCTGGGCGCGAGTCCCCGAGGAGCGGGCGCTCGCGGCCCTGGTGCTGCCGAGGTTGGGGCTGGTACCCGCCTCGGGCCCTCCTGCCGCCTCGGCTCCGGGTCGCTTCTTCGCGGGCAGCGATCGACTGGGCGTGGACGAGGGCGGAGGCTACGACCGCACCACGGGCCTCCCGCTCCGGGCCTGCCGGCTCAGGGACGGCGCGCCCATGGTCCTGGTGCCGCCGGGTCCGGCCGTGGTGGGTCCTCCTCCGGGAGAGGGGAAGGCGGCCCGGCGCGGCCCCGGAAGCGGGTCCGCGGCGATGACGGCCGGCCACGCTCCCCGGACGCGGGGCGCGACCGTGCTCGTAGGCGGCCTCTATGCCGATCTCCATCCGGTGACGGTGGCGCGCTTCTCGGCCTTCCTCTCCGCCACTGGACACCCGGAGCCGGCGGTCTGGCAGGGGGACAAGGGCGACCAGACCGAACGCCCGGAGCGCCCGGTGGTGTTCGCGAGCTGGCATGACGCGGTGCGCTACGGGGAGTGGGTCGGGGCCCGGCTGCCCACCGAGGTGGAATGGGAGGCCATGGCGCGAGGGTCCGAGGGGCTCGCCTATCCCTGGGGCGAGGAACCCCCGACCCGGGAGCGGGCCAATCTGAATTTCGCACCGCTGGGCAGGGTCCCGGGCCCCTGGGACATGTGCCTGGAGGAGGTCGGCCTGCGTCCCGGCGGCGCCAGTCCCTACGGGGTCGAGGACCTGGTCGGGAACGTCGAACAGTGGTGCCTCGACAAGTGGGAGTCGCGGGGGCTCGAGCTCCTGCCCCGCGTGAACGGGTACCACTGGGTCGGGGCCAGGAGCCGGGTGAAGAAGGGCTGTCCCGCCACCTGGGCCCCCACCAAGTGCTTCCCGGTCTGGAGCCGCAGCGGGCGGGAGGTCCGCAGGATCCCCAACGGCGACGCCCTGCTCGGGTTCCGCCTGGTGGTGCCGGTGGGATAGTCGGGGGGGGGGGTCCGGTCAGTCGGCGCCGGCCCGGGCCTGGTCGAAGGCGAGCAGGCGGGGGGCGAACTTCATTTCCTCGATCCGGAGCGGCAGGGTCAGATCCGTGACGTTGCCGGCCCCGTCCTGGGCCCGCACCCGGAGCACCCGGAGGAAGGGCACGTCGAAGCCGTCGTCGCCGATCACGGCGCGGTCCGAGTAGCCGTAGGTGAGGTACTCGATGTGCTCGAGGCCCCGGTTGGGATCGCCGGGGTCGCCGGGAGCCTCGATCCACCAGCTGACGCCCGCCACCCGGGGCGAGTTCTCGAGTTCCCGACGGGAGCGACGGGGCAGGAAGGGGCGGGCCGGCTCCTCGCCGGGAGGCGGGACGCGGCCCCGCTCGGGATCCGCGTACAGGGGCTCGCCGGTGGCACCCGTACGTCCGCCCAGGAACACGTCCCGATCGCTCGCCTCGGAGGACTCGTGGACTTCGGCGTGGTTGTCCAGCGCCAGCACCTCGATCCGGGCCCGGGCCCCGGCCCAGAGCAGCAGGCGGGCCTCGGGGCGGCCCTGGCCGAGCTCCGGCGCCAGGTTCGCCTGCCAGGGAGCCGGGGAAAGGTCCAGGGAGGAGTCGGTGCCGTCGGGCTCCCGTCCTTGCATCCGGAGGCGGGCGGTCTTGGCGCCCGGACCCGCGATCCGGATCGAGGCGTCGTCGGGCTCGGGTCCCGGCAGGATCCCGGGGTCGACGTCCTCGGGCGACTCGTGGATCCTCGCCTCCTGGGCCGCCGAGCCGTCCTCGTTCATGACCCGGATCCGGACCGCCGGCGAGGTCCGGTCCTGGACCGAGAGGCGACCGACCACCGAGACGTTGCGGCCCGTCACGGCTCCCGCCGGGGGACGGACCGAGACCCGGAACCGCTGCACCGGAGCCACCGTATCGCTGGGATCCATGGTTTCGGTGGGAACCCGGAGCAGGGAGTCGGGGAGCCGGACGAAGAACCCGGACCACTCGTCGGCCTGGCGGGGACCGGGAGGCGGCCGCATGCCCGGTGGCGGGCCCATGCCGGGGGGAGGACCCATCCCGGGGGGCGTGCCCCAGCTCTTGGGGAAGCCTTTGCCCGGAGGGTCCTGGGGGTCCGGGACCAGGATCCAGTTGGCGGCCTCCACCCGGAACACGGAGTCGTCCTGGGGACGCTCCGGCCGGCCCATCGGCTCCCACTCCGCACCGTCGCGCTCGAGCAGGGCGAAGCGGGCCTCGAGATCGGGGGGAGGGGAGGGATCGCCGGCGGCCGCGATCCGGTCGGTCACCGGGAAGAAGAGCTCGACGTCCCGGGAGTCCTCGGGCACCACGAAGGGGAGCGCATAGGGGGCCTCGCCCCGGCTGCCCCCGATCGAGATCTGGACGGTGGCGGTCTGGTTCACTACGTCGGGATGCGGGGAGCGGTAGGTGAGGCAATAGGTCCGGCGGGCCCCGTCGACCACGTTGCCGAGCGCCTTCTCGATCGACTGGTCGACCCCGTTGACGAAGTAGCCGCCGGTCTTGCGGGCGATCCGCTTCATCGGCCACTCGAAGACCTCGCCGTACCCCATGGTCACGACGATCGCCCCGGAGCGCAGCGCCGCGCCCCGGATCCGCCGCATGTGCTGGAACGGGGGCTTGTCGCTGCCGGTCTCGGAGCCGTCCGCCACCAGCACCATGACCCGCACCGGAGCCGGTGCCCCGGGGGCCGCCGGGGTGGGGACCTGGAAGTCGGCCAGCCGCTCGGCCTCGTCGGCCACGTTCTTCCAGACCTCGGTCACGCCTTTGACCTCGGACTTCTCGGCCTGGCCGGCGAGCTCCTGGAGGTTCTCCGAGTAGCCGGTGGCGGGATAGCGGGTGGCGGCCTCGGCGATCACCTGGAGGGCACCTCGGCTCTTGCCCCCCGCACCCGATCCCTGGGCCAGGCGCCGGAAAGCGGCGGCGGTCCCTTTGCGCATCTGGGGGAGGAAGGTCTCGACCCCCGCGTACACGTCGGCCACCACCGACATCACCACGTCGTTCTCGTGGCAGATCGATGCGGGGGTCACGCCCAGTGCCGGCCTGGGTCCCTGGCCCAGGGCCACGACCTCCTCGCTCACCGCCAGGGTCATCCCGGGCTCGAAGCTCGGGGCTTCGGGGTCCTTGGAGTAGACCTGGAACTCGACACCCACCTCGGGGAAGTTCGAAGCGTCGACCTCGTTGACCAGGATCCGGTAGGGACCGCGGCCCCACCAGCCTCCGGGAGCCTGGGCGGCGGCCGGTCCGGCGGCCAGGGCCAGGCTCAGGGTGGCGGGGAGCATCGCCCTGGTGACGGCTCGGATCGGGTCCTGGAGCATCGGTGGTATCCCCCCGGGTTCAGGGGCCGGAACGCAAGCCGCGGGCCAGATCGGTCCGGGTCTCGCCGGAATCGTCAGGAGCCTCTCTGGGTGCGGGTTTCAGCCGAGCGTGGACGGTCCTCCGGGGACCTCGTCTCGACCGTCTCAGCAAGGTCTCGGCTCTCACCCGGTGTCGGGTCCGACCCCCGGCGGGGTCTCCTCCCGGGTCGTCTGGTTGTCACCGGGGCTATCCAGGGGACTGGATACCGGAGTGCCAGGCGGTCCGGGGAATCGGACCGGACCAGGCTTACGGGCAGGGTAGGGAACCGCTCCCGGAGCGGGTCGTGGTCGGGTAGGGCGGGACCGGTGCGGTCGGCACGGGCCTTGCTTTGTCAGGTCCGGCGGAAGGCGGCGAGGGCGCGCCCCATGCCGTGTGGAAAGGGCCCCATCCTGATCCTCGGACTCTGCAAGCGGACGGTGCTGGGCCTGGCGGTCGCCGGCTCGGTCGCCGCTGCCGAGCCCGAGGTGGTCCTGAAGCTCCGCCAGCGGGCCGGCGAGCAGCGGGAGTACCGGCTGGTGACCGAGTCCTCGCCCCCCCGGATCACCGGCCTCGGAACCGTCCGCACCGAGCTCACCTACCAGGTGGCCACCGACGCCCGGGATCCCCGGCTGATGATGGTCTCGATCGACGGGACCTCGAGTCGGCCCGAGGTGGCCGTGCGTCCCACCCAGGCCACGGTGAGGATCGTGGGGGGAGCCTCCACCGGTACGCCCCTCTCCCTGCAGATCGACTCGGAGGCCCTCGAGGATCCGGTGAACGGGGCCTTCGTCCGCCAGATCGAGAGCCTGCTCCCGCCCATCCCGACCCGTCCCCTGGTGCCCGGCGACTCGTGGAGCGCCCCCACCCGGGCCCACCAGCCCAAGCTGCCGGTTCCCGGCGGGTTCACCATCCTCGATACGGTGACCACCTGGACCTACCGGGGCCGGGAGCCCGGGGCCGGCCCCGACCTCCACCGCATCGACTTCGAGGTCCGTCACGAGAGCGAGACCCGCCGGCTCCGGGTCGCCGGGCACGCCCTCTTCGACGCGGCCCGGTCCCGCCCGGTGCGGCTCACCGGCAGCGGCGTCTACCAGAGCTTCCAGACCGTACTCTTCACCGGCGCCTGGTTCGACACCCCGACCCGCTTCGAGCTCGTCGAGATCGGCACCGGAGTCGAGCCGGCGTTCCCGGGGGTGGGTGTCGCCTCCGAACGCACCTCCCCCGAGGAGGGAGCCGCCGGGATCGGCGAGGAACCCCTGGCGGCGCTCCCGGTCGACGGGGCGCCCGGCCGCCTCCTGCTGCTCCACGAGCTGGGGCTGCTCGGTCCCTAGGACCCTCCTCCGCCAGGAGATCCATGCCTCCCCTTGCCAGGGGAAGTGGGAATGGTCGATGGTTCGGGCAGGAGGCGAACCTTGACCGGTGGCGGCGACGAGAGGATCCGGGAGGCGGACCGGGCGCTGGCCAAGGTCGCGGGTGGGATCCGGGTGCTCTCCAGCCTGGTCTGGCCCAAGGCCGCAGAGACGGAATTCCTCGCCGCCTGGCGGGCCAAGCGCCCGGCGCTGCCCCGGGTCGAGTATCCCCGCGTGGACCTGGGCGAGACCCCGGCCGCGCTCGCGACCCTGCTCGGGGGCATCGACCGGGGCCATCCCCTCGGCCCCTTCCTGGCGCGCACCGCCGAGAGCTGGCTGCATGCCTGCAAGTTGATCGCGGCCCGGGGAACCCCGGCCTTCCTCGACGCCAGCCTCGAACTCTACGGTCGTCCCGGTTCGCTGATCCCCGGCTCGGACCACTCGGGGGTGGCGGCGGCCAAGTTCTTCGTGGCCGAGGCCGACCACTTCGACGCCAACTACGACCTCGACACCGAGGGCACCCACATCGGCGCCGAGGAGCTGGCTGCTCGGATCGTCCCCCGGATCCGGGAGCTCCTGCCGGGCGAGAACGTCGAAGTGGTGGTCGACGACGAGCTGGTGGCCAAGGCGGCAGCTTCCGGGACCCGCTTCCGGATCCGGCGCGGTGCCACCTTCTCGGAGTACGAGGTCGACCAGCTCTTCCAGCACGAGATCCTCACCCACTCGCTCACGGCCCTGAACGGCAAGGCCCAGCCGATGCTCTCGGCGCTCGGCTCCGGGGCGCCCCGCACCACCGCCACCCAGGAGGGCCTCGCCACCTTCGCCGAACTGATCACGGGCTCCATGGACCTGGCCCGCATGAAGCGGATCGCGCTCCGGGTGCTGGCGGTGGAAAGGGCTCTCGCCGGGGCCGACTTCGTCGAGGTCTTCCGCTTCTTCGTGGAGAACGGCCAGACCGAGGGCGAGAGCTTCCGCAGCACGGTGCGGGTGTTCCGGGGAGGCTCGGTGGAGGGACGGGTGGTCTTCACCAAGGACGCCGTCTACCTGGACGGCCTGCTCGAGGTCTACGCCTTCTTCCACTGGTGCATGCGCCACCGGCGTCTCGACCTGGGCGAACTCCTGTTCGCAGGTCGCCTCTCGATTCCCGACGTGCTCGAGATCCAGCCCCTGGTGGCGGCCGGCACGCTCACCAAGCCTCGCTACCTGCCGCCCTGGTTCGCCCGGATCCACAGCCTGGCCGGGATCCTGGCCTTCTCGATCTTCGCCCGGGCGATCCACCTCGACCGGCTACGCTTCGAGCCGGACAAGGGGCTCTCGTAAGGGGGAACGGATGGGCTGGATCGACGTGGCGATCCCGGGGGGGATCGGTCTGATGCTGGTGCTCAAGCCCGAGGCGTTCACCAAGGCCGAGGGGGAGGAAGGCGTGGCGGCGCGCTCCAAGCTCCGGAAGATCGGCTTCGGGCTCCTCGGGGTGGCGGCGCTCTACATCGTGGCGAAGGTGCTCGAGGGGCGCTGAGAGTGAGCCCACCCGACCCGAGCCGACCGGGCCGGCGGGTCACCGAGCCACCGGGCGGTCAGCGGGTCAGTCCCGCGAGCTGTTGGACCGCGGCGATCGCCCGCGGGTCGGAGGGAGCGTCGAGTTCGGGCCAGCCGGCCAGGAACTCGGCCAGGGAGCGGGGCGGACTCGCCCCCAGGCGGGTCTCCCAGCGGTCCTCCGGGATCGAAGAGGCGGCGTCCCGGCGAGGGAGATCCGGCATCCAGCGGACCTCGGACAGCGCGGCGGGATCGAGGCCGGGCGGGAGCGTCGGCTTGCTCTCCTTCGACTTCGACGCGGCCTCGGCGGCCGCGACCACCAACCTGGCCGGCATGACCCGCTCCAGCCGGGCCGGGAGTCCTGCCCACTCGGAGCGCGCTTCCCAGGGCGCCAGCAGCTCGAGGATCCGGGTCCGCATGGCGGCGAAGTCGGTCCAGGGATTCCACTCGAAGCGGGGGCGACTCCCCTCCGGCCGAGGTGAGACGCGTTCCGGGAAGAAGGCGGGGACCAGGGCCTGGGGGTCCTCGTAGAGGGCTCGTGCCAGAACCATGGCGGCTCCCGGACTCCCTGGATGGGCCTTGGCGATCGCCAGCATCTCCTGGAACTCTCGTCCCCACTTCATGGACCAGAAGTGCCGACGTCGTCCTGACCAGGTGTCGAGGGCGGTCCGGAAACGCTCCAGCGCGGGTGCTGCGGGCTCCCAGCCCTCGGCGGGTCCGGTCCGGCGCAGGGCCGAGTAGCGCAGGATGTCGCCCTGGGTGGTGGACTCCAGCCTGCCGCTGATGCTGTCCGCGAGGAGCTCGGGGAACCAGGACCCGAGCCGGTCGGCCTCCACCCGCTCGAGCCCGGCCCGGGCGCCTTCGAACTCCCCGAGATCGAAGCGGGCCTGGGCCGCGAACAGCTCGCTGGTCCTCTCCCCCGGGAAGAAGGAGAGGATCCGGTCGCAGGCGGCCAGCATGTCGCGCCCGCCGGCCTCACTCTCCAGCATGGTGGCGAGCCGGGGGATGATCCCGAAACCCAGGTGGTATCCGAGGTGCAGGATGTGGGACAGCGCCCCGAGGGCGGCTAGGCCGATGGCGGTCGGCACCAGGAGCCGGGGACCGAGGAGCGCGAACTCCCGTCGGAGGTCGGCGCGGGCGGTGTGGGTGGTCGGAGCGGGCTGCCCATCCCCTGGAAGGGGAAGCTCCTCCGGGGACGAGCGGAGGGTCCAGAGGGCGGTCGCGGCCCACAGCAGGACCAGCAGCGAGCCGGAGCAGATCCAGACCGGCCGCGCCAGCAGGGCGGCCGACCCGGCAGGGAACAGGGCGTGGAGCGCGTAGGGCGTGAGCACCGAGACCGCCAGGGAGAGGCACAGGAGCATCCGGTCGCCAGGGAGCATCCAGGCCAGAACCAGTCCCGCGAGCGGCACCCCCAGGAATCCCCCGACCAGATACCGGCCGACCGACAGCGTGCCGGTGGAGGCCATCGAGGCGATGCCCACAATGTGGACCAGGGCGAGGAACAGGAGCAGGAAGATCGAGATCCCGACCATGAGCCGGGGAGGCTCGTCCGGGGTCGGGACGTCCCCTGGGCTGCCCCACCCACGCACCAGGAAGGCGCGCAGCGCGGCGTAGCCGGCAAAGAGTAGGACGACGACCAACACGACCACGGCCAGGGTGGCATGGGCGAAGTCCTCGGGCAGCCCGTCGGCGTAGGGGGTGACGCGGTCGAAGAGGGTACGGACCGCGCCGTAGCCGACCACCCCCGCCACCGAGACCGAGACGATCGCTGCCACCGGTTCGATCCAGGGGGTCGGTGGCCGCCTTCCCCCGCCGCAGCATGCCTCGCCCATCGCAGACCTCCCAGGGACTAGCCCGCAGGCTTGAAGTGCCGGCTCGGGGTCAGCCCCTGGGCCTGGTAGGCGCTGCCGAGTCCGGCTTCGCCGTAGACCACGTCGGGGTTCCCGGCCATGCGCTCGAACTGGAGCTTGCAGAGGACCTGGCCGTCCTCGATCACGAAGGGCGCGTCATGGGCCCGGACCTCCATGACCGCCACCGTGCCCTTGAGCGATCCGCTCGCCCCGGCGCCGAAGCCGGGATCGAAGAAGCCGGCGTAGTGGCTGCGCAGCTCGCCGGCGCCGGGCTCGTAGGCCACCATCTCGGCGGCGTGGGAGCCGGGGATCCGCACCCGCTCGCGCGAGCGCAGCAGGTAGAAGTCCTCGGGGGCGAGCAGCAGCCGGCCCCGGGAGTCGGTCGTCACCGGCTCCCAGAAATCGTCGATGTCGTAGTGGGCCCGGCGGGTCACGTCGAGCACCGGGGCGTGGGAGCGGGCCCGGTACCCGACGTGGCGGGTGCCCGCGAAGCCTTCCAGCGACACGGTGAGGAAGAGACCGTTCTGGACCGGGAGGCGATCGGCGGCCACCGACTCCTCGCCCTCGAAGAGCACCGGGTCGCGGCCGTGGAGCTCGCCCACCTCGGCGTCGGAGAGCACCGAGGCGTCGCGCATGAGCCGCAGCTGTCCGAGCGAGGTGCCGGTCCGGGCCCGGATCGTGAAGGAGCGGGAGAAGACCTCGGCGTAGAGCGGTCCGTGGTAGCCCGCCGGCACCTCGTCGAAGCGGGGGCTCCGGTCGACCAGCAGCCGGGTGAACACGTCGATCCGCCCGGTCGAGGAACGCGGGTTGCCGCGGCCCCGGAGCCCGGGCGGCAAGGCCGCGGTCTCCAGCAGCGGGATCACGTAGACCGCGCCCTTCTCGAGGACCGCGCCTTCCCGCAGGTCGACCGGATACATCCCGTACTCCTCGAGGCGGGTGGCCACCGGCTCGCGGTTGGGCAGGAAGCTGCAACGCACTCTCCATGCGACCTCGCCGAGCCGCAGGTCGAGGCTCGAGGGCTGGAGCTGGCGGTCCTCGACGGGCGAGCTCGCCCCCAGGGCTCCCGAGGCGAGCAGAGCACGGAGGTCCTGGCGGGGCAGGATGCCGGGGGACGGGTGCAACGTCGGACGCCTCCTTCACCCGCCCGGGACGGCCCGGAGCGAGCCCGGGGAGCGTACCGCGGGTGGTAGGCTTGGGGGCGCGCCACGGTGGTGGAACGGTAGACATACCGGGCTTAAAACCTGGAGCCGACAGGCGTGTGGGTTCGAGTCCCACCCGTGGCATCCGGGCCTCGTCGGGGTCCCGGGCCGGGGGAGGCACCGCCCGGCGAGCGACCGGACCGACAGCCCTCGGGGAGGACCTCTGCGCCCGCTCCGCATCCTGCACACCGCCGACCTGCACCTGGACAGCCCGCTCCGGGGCGTCGCCGAGCGCGACGACCGGCTGGCCAGGAAGGTCGAGGCCGCCACCTTCGAGACCGCCGAACGCATCTTCTCCCGGGCCGAGGACGAAGCGGTCGACCTGGTGCTGGTGGCCGGCGACGTCTTCGACGAGGAGACCCGGAGCCTGAAGGCCCGGCTCTGGTTCCGGGCCCGCCTGGAACGCCTGGCGGCCCGCGGCATCCGGAGCTTCGTGGTCTTCGGGAACCATGACCATGCCGGCCTGTGGAGCGGGTTCGGGGCCTTCGCCCCCGGGGTCCACGTGTTCCCGGGCGATCGGGTCGGCACCGTGGAGCTCGACCTCGAGGGGGTCGGTCCGGTACGCATCCACGGTCGGAGCTACCCGCGCCGCGAGGTGCGGGAGAACCTGGTGACCGAGTTCCCCGAGGCGCGGGGCGGCGCCCTCGAGATCGGGCTGCTGCACGCCAATGTCGGAGGCGCGGAGGGCCATGAGGCCTACGCGCCCTGCGGGATCGAGGACCTCGCCGCCAAGGGCTACGACTTCTGGGCGCTCGGCCATGTGCACCGGCGCACGGTGCTCCGGGATGCGGGTCCGCTGGTCGTCTACCCGGGCAATCCCCAGGGACGTCACGCCGGCGAGCGCGGTCCGCGGGGCTTCGCCTGGATCGAGCTCGGGGGCGGGCGGCCCGCCGCGGTCCGCTTCGAGGATGCCGACACGGTGCGCTTCGACGAGCTCGGTATCGACCTCACCGGGGTCTCCACCCTGGTCGAACTCGCCGACCTCTCGGCCCGGGTGCTCGAGGTGGCCCGGGTCGAGGGTCCCGAGGTGCTCGCCCTGCGGCTCCGGCTCGAGGGGGCGACGCCGCTCGATCACCTGCTGCGCCGGCCCGGCGCCCTCGATGAGCTCTCCGAGTCGCTCGTCTCCGGGGTCCCGGGCATCGTGCTCCTGGGGATCCGGCTCCGTACCCGGCCCCCCGAGAGCCGGGAGGAACTCGCCGAGGGGGAGGGCTTCGTCTCCGAACTGGTCCGGGAGCGCGACCGGTTGCGCTCCGACCCGGAGGCGGTCGCCGAACTCTCCGCGGTCCTCGACGAACTCTGGGCCGACCCGCGGTACCGAAGGGTCCTCGAACCGCCTTCCCCGGGTCTGGTCTCCGATTGGCTCGACGAGGCCGAGGGCTGCCTGCTCGACCGGCTGCGGCCGGAGCCGCCATGAGGATCGAGGCCATCGAGGTCGACCGCTTCGGGGTGCTCGAGGGGCTCGACCTCCGCGACCTCCCGGGCGGGCTGAACCTGGTGGTCGGCCCGAACGAGGCCGGCAAGTCGAGCCTGCTCGCTTTCGTGGTGCGCATGCTCTTCGGCTTCCCCGACGCCCGTGCCCGGGACGAGCGTCGCTTCGGCCAGGACGAGGCCGGTCGCGAGTTCGGGGGAAGGCTGGTGGCGCGCACCCGGGCCGGCGAGGCACTGGTCCTGGAGCGGCATCCCAAGGCGGCGCGCACCCGCCGGTTCCGGGCCGAGCTGGAGGGACGGGCGGTCTCCGAGTCCGAGCTGGCCCGCCTGGTGGGCACCGGGCGGGAGGTCTTCCAGGCGGTGTTCGCGGTCGACCTGGGGCGGCTCGTCGACCTGTCTCGGGAAGCGGCGGTCGAGGAGGTGTTCGCGGCCGGACTGGCGGTGGGCCGCTCGCCGGTGGCGCTGGAGGCGGAGCTGGCCGCCGAGGCGGGCGATCTCTTCCTGGCCAGGGGACGCAAGCAGAAACTCCACGAGCTGCGCCGGCGCCTCGACGAGGTGGTCTCCGATCTGGCCGATCTCTCGGGTCGGGATCGGGAGTGGAGCGAGGCCCAGGCCGAGGCGATCGAACTGGAGCGCCAGGCCGGCCGGCTGGCCGAGGCGGTGGAAGCGGAGCGCCGGGCGCGCGACCACGCCGCCCGGATGGTGGAGCTGGTCGAACCCTGGGCCGAATGGACGGCGGCCCGCTCCGAGGCCGAGCGGCGCGTCGCCGAGGGGGCACTCGCGGGTGCTGCGGCCGAGGGCCTGGCGGGCCTCGTCGGGGAGCTGCCGGGGTGGCGGGAGCGGGAGGGGGAGGTGGCGCGCCTTCGGGGCGAGGCCGAGGCCGGGCGCCAGGAACTCGCGGCGGTGCTGGCCGGATCGCGCTGGGGCCGGGAAGCCATGGGGGCCGGGGAGCCGGGTCCCGAGGCGCCCCAGCGCCTCGAGGCCGCGGCGGCCCGGATCGCCGAGGCGGAGCTGGCGGCCGAACGGGCCGAGGAACGGGCCCAGGGGGTCAGAGCCCAGCTCCGGAGCGAGCGGCAGGCCGAGGACGCCCTGGCCGCCGGGGTGGCGGGGAGCTGGACCGGCTCGCTGGATCCGGGGGCGATCCGGGTCCGGGTCGAGACCCTGCGCCGGCTGGAACGGGCCGAGGCGGCACTCGCCGGGGTGGAGGCCGAACTGGAGCGGGAGAGCTCTTTCAGGGCAGCCCTGGAAGCCGAGCGCCACGAGGTGGTGGCCCGGGCCGCCGAGGAGTGGGCGCCGGTCTCGCCCTGGGTGGATGTCGGCTTGCTCGCCGCTTTCGGCGGGAGCGCGGTGGCCGCCACCTTGCTGATGGGCGGGATGGCGGGTGCCGGCGTGGCGCTGGCCGCCGCCCTGGGCCTGTCGGCCCGGGCCGCCCAGCGGGAGTCCGGGAGGCGTCGCCGGGGCCTGGAGCGGGAGGCGGAACGGCTGGCGGCCGAGCTCGCCGAGGTCTCCCGCAAGGTGGCGACCACCGCCCCCCGCCGGGCCGAGCTCCAGAAGGAGGTCTCGGAGTCCCTGAGGGCCCTCGGCCCCTTCGAGGTGACGGGCGCCGGGGTCGATCGCGCCGAGGAGCTGTCCCGGGCCGAGACCGTGCTCGACGCCGCCCTGCGACTGGCCGAGCGCAGCCGGCGCCGGATCGAGCTGGAGGCGGCCCTGGCCGAGGCGGTCGCCGAGTGCGGGCGGGCCGAAGCGCGGGTGGAGGCCCGGGAAGCCGAGTGGCAGGAGCTGGTCCGGGACCTCGGCCTGCCGCCCGAGGTCCGACCCGCTTCGGCCTCCGACGCCATGTGGCGCCAGCGCGAGGTGGCCCGCCTGGAGTCCGAGAGCCGGCGCATCGAGGTCCGTCTCGGGATCCTGGAGGCGGAGCTCGCCGGCCTTCGCACCCGGGCGACCGGGCTGATCGGCGACGAGGAGCCCGTGGGGCCGGGACGGATCGCCGAGCTCGCCAGGATCTCGGGCGAGGCGGAGGCCGCCACCCGGCGGGCGGAGGCCGCCCTCGAGCGGATCCGGCGCCGGGTGGGAGCGGCGCTGCCCGAAGTGCTCGCCGAGCTCGAGCGGGCCGACGGGATGGCGCTCGAGGAGGCGGTGGCGGCCGCCGACCGCCGGATCGAGAAGCTCGAATCCGAGCGGGACGCCTGCCTGGAGGCCCTCGGCAAGGCCCGGGCCCGGCGCGACGAGCTGGCCGGCGACGGAGGCAGGGCGTCCCTGCTGGCCGAGCGCGAGGCGATCACCGCCCGGGTCCGCCAGGAGGCATCCCGCTGGGCCGTGCTGCGGTTGGCCGGTGCGCTCTCGGAGCGGGTCCGACGTCGCTTCGAGCGCGAGCGCCAGCCCGAGGTCGTCAAGGAGAGCGCCCGGTTGTTCGCGACCATGACGGGCGGCCGGTACCCCGACCTGCACTGGGATCCCTTCGCCCGGGAACTCTCGGTCGAGGACGACGCGGGAGGACGGGTGGATCCCCGCGACCTCTCCCGGGGTACCGTCGAACTCCTCTACCTGGCGCACCGCCTGGGCCTGGTCCGCGAGCTCGCCCGCAGCCGGTCCCTGGTACTCCCGGTGCTGCTCGACGACCTGGCGGTGAACTTCGACCCGACCCGCACCGCGGCCCTGGCCCGGGCCCTCTCCGACCTGGCCGCCACCCACCAGGTGGTGTTCTTCACCTGCCACCCCTGGGTCGAGGCGGTCTTCGCCGAGAACGTGCCCGGCCTGAACCGCATCCCGCTGGCGGCAGGCGAGCTCCGGTCCGGAGGGGTGGCCGCCCCCGGGGCGCAGCCGATCGTTCCCCAGGGGTGAGAACGATGGGCACCGAGATCTCCACGATCTCTCAGTACCTCTTCATCTCCGGGTCCACCTCGTGGGCCCAGGCGTCGATCCCGCCGCTCAGGTTGAAGACCTCGGGGAAGCCTTCCCGTTCCAGCAGGAGGGCAGCGTGCATGCTGCGGACCCCGTGATGGCAGATGCAGACCACCGGCCGCTGGCGATCGACCTCCCCGAGGCGTTGGGCCAGGGTCCCGAGCGGGATGGCCAGCGAGCCTTCGAGAGCAGAGATCGCCAGCTCGCGGGGCTGGCGCACGTCGAGGAGCTGGGGTCGGGGGCGCTCCGGGTCGGAGAGCCACCGGTGGAGTTCCGAGGCGGACAGGGGGGTCAACGGTTCCTCCCGGGTGCCAGGCTCCGAGCGTAGCCCGGGTACGCTGGGCTCCAGGGAGGGAACGTGGACGACCTGGGCGAGGGGGCCCTTCCCGCCGAACTCCGCGGCGCCTATCGGGCCGAAGGATGGCTGGGCTCGGGGGCCATGGGCTCGGTGCTCCGGGCCCGCGACCTGAAGCTCGACCGGCCGGTCGCCATCAAGCTGCTGCGACGGGTCGACGACGCCGACATGGTAGAGCGCTTCCGCCGCGAGGCACGCTGTCTCTCCCGGGTGACCCATCCCCATGTACTCCGCCTCTACGACTGGGGGATCGGCGGCTCCCAGCCCTATCTGGTCACCGAGCTGCTCGAGGGAGCCAGCCTGGCCGGAGCGGATCTCCCGGGGGGCCCGCTCCCGTACCTGCTGCCGATCGCCGAGGCACTGGAGGCGGTGCACGCGGCCGGGCTGGTCCATCGCGACGTGAAACCCGACAACGTGGTCCGACGCGGCGATGGCAGCCCGGTGCTGGTCGACTTCGGCCTGGTGGCGGCGCCCGGCTCCACCCGCCTGACCCGGACCGGGGATCTGGTCGGCACGGTCGCCTACCTGGCGCCGGAGGTGCTCGCGGGAGGGAACCCCACTCCGGCCGCCGACTTCTTCGCCTGGGGTGCGACCCTGTTCGTGCTGCTCGAGGGGCGGACGCCGTTCTCGCCCTATGCGCTGATCGAGGCCTCCGAGGGCAGGGGCTACCCCGAGCCGAGCTTCCAGGTCCGGGCGAGCGAATCGCCGGAGGCCGAACTGGTACGCCGGTGCATGGATCCTGACCCCCGTCGCCGCCCCGCCTCCCGGGCCGACTGCGAAGCCGTGCTGGCGGCACCGGTACCGCCCCGGCCCGTGCCTTCGGCCGCGCCTCGTGCCGCGCCCGGGCACGCAGCCGGATCCCTCTCCTCGAGCAGCGCAGGCCGACGGTCCGGACTGGCCTCCCGGGTCGGGTCCCCGCCCCCCGCGCCGATGGCTCCCCGGGTCCTGGCTGCCGTGGGGCTGGCCGGGTTGCTGGCGTCGGGAACCTGGTGGGCGAGCCGGCCGGCGGATCCCGGAGCGGCTCCGGGAAGCGCGTCGGCGGGAGCTCCGTCCCCTCCGCCCGCGACCAGGGACGCACCGTCCGCTCCGGTGGGGGCCCTCGGATCGTCGCAGGTCGCGCTCGCTCCGCCCGGAGTCGATGCCGACCCCGGCCCCGGGCCGGGGAGCCAGGAGCCCGAACCCAGGGCCGACTCCGGGAACCTCGCCGGGAACGTCTTCGCCTGGTTCGGGGCCGAGGAGGGCTTCGGCTCGCTCGCCTTCGCCTCCGACGGGAGCCTGGTGGTGCCGGGGCCCGGTCGCCGGGCCCGGCGCCTCGATCTCGCGGTGTCGGCCGCCGCCGGCCCGCCCTTCCCGCACCCGGATCCGGTGCAATGCGTGGCTGCCGCGCCCGGAGGCGCCTGGGTGGCGCTCGGGGGCTGGGGCGGCACCATCACCCTCCATGCCGGCGACCGTCCCGCCGAGGTGGCGCGTCGGGACGTCCACCGGGGCACGGTCTACGGCCTGGCCTTTTCCGGTGACGGTCGCACCCTCTACTCGGTCGGGCACGACGGTGCCGTCCAGGCCAGCCGGATCCCGGACCTCGAGCCGCAGGCCGAGATCGGGCACCACCAGGCCGCGGCCATGTACGTGGCGGTGGCTCCCGGGGACCGGGCCCTGGTGACCGCCGGCTTCGACGACCGGCTCGCCGGGTGGGGTCTGGCTCCGGCCGGGGTCCGGTTCGCGGTCGGTCCCCCGGAGGGTTCGGCGATGAGTCCCGTGTTCTCGGGCGACGGCCGGGTCCTCCTGGTCGGCAACCGGGATGGCAGGGTCCGGCGGATCGAGCCGGGGACCGGCAAGGTGCTCGCGGTGCTGGCCATGCACGAGGGCAACGCCTCGTCGGTGGCGCTCGACCGGGCCGGTGCCAGGGCCGTCTCGGGCGGCTGGGACCAGAAGGTGCGCCTGCTCGACCTCGCGGCCGGCACCGACAGGGAAGTGGCCGACGTGGGAGCCTGGGTGAGGGCGGTCGCGTTCGTTCCCGGGGACCGGGAGGTCGTGGCCCTCGATCGCCACGGGGCGGTGCATGTCCTCCCGTTGGGGGAAGGCACCCAGCAGCGCCTGCCGTCCGATCTGGGCGTCGACGACGAGTAGCCCGTCCGGGTTGGGTCGCGGACCTGCTCTGTGTACTCTGGCACCGGCGTCGGGAGATCGGGTGAGCAGAGCCCCTCGGAGCGGGATGGCGTTGCCGCTCCTCATCTTCCTGGGACTCGTCCTCGGAGGGGTCCTCTACGCGGTCAACACCGTGGTCTCCGGCTACCGGGACCAGTCGACGCTGCTCCGTGACGGCGAGCTCGCCTTCCATGCGGCCCGCAGCGCCGCCGGCCTGGGCGAGCGCTCCCTCGAGAACCTGCTGGCCGGGCCTCCTCCCGCCGCCGGTCGCGGTCGGGACCTCTACCAGCTCCTCACGGCCACCCGCCCGACGGATCTCGACGGCGGCGAGGACGAACTCGAGATCCCCTACCTGGCCCAGATCCTCCCCGAGGGCGTGACCGGGAGCGTCAAGGTGTTGGTGCGTTTCCTGGAGGTCAGACCCCTGGGCGGGCCGCGCCCGCCGGGCTTCGCTGCCGACCCCCTGGAGAAGCGCGGCATGCTGGAGGTCGAGGCCCGGGCCGAGGTCGGTGCCGCGGTCCGCCGGGTGGTGATCCGGAGACCGTTCCGGTCGCTCTACCGCCTGCCGCCGGTGATGGGCCGGTTCTCGCTCTACCTGGGGAGCCTGGTGGGGACCCCGGAGGCGGTGAACGGACTCACCTATTCGCCCCGCCATGGATTGTTCCAGCGCTCGGCCTCCGGGACCCTGGGCTGGCCCATCCAGGTCTATCCCATGCCGCCCACCGGGGCCGGGGGCACGCCTCGCCAGCGCTTCGGTTCCGACGATCTGGCTCCGCTCGCCAGGGGAGGATGGGTCGGCCTCTTCGGGGACGTGCCCTGGGTGCTCCACACCACCTTCGGACCCGGTACCGGTTCGCCCCTCGAGGAGGGCGTCCTGGTCCGGAGCTACGAGGCGATCCATCCCTCGGGCAGGTTCCCCGGCAAGTTCGAGAAGACCCGTCGCTTCGGTTTCGCCCGCAACATCCTGGAGCTCCCGATGTTCACGGGGCTGGAGTCGACGTCGGTCCCCGACACCTCCTCGCTCCTGCACCTGGCGGGGGACGCCCGGGAGCCGATCCCTCCGGTGGTGCTGGGGCAGGTCTTCCGGCGGTATCTCACCTACTCCAAGCTGGGGGCCGCAGAGGGCGGGCCCTTCACCTCGTTGCGCGGCCTCGAGGCGAGCGCCTTCGATCCGGCCGATCCTGCCTTGGCTCCGCTCGCTCCCGGCAGCGACTTCGGGGCCTACAGCTCGGTCATGGCCCGCAGCGTGGTGGAACCCTACAACCGCAGTTACGACTATGTGGTCACCAGCGACGAGACGCTCCTCGAGGGAGGGCGCATCGAGGCCGGGACGACCCCATGGACGCCGCCCCGGCACCTGACCGCGGTCCGGACCGACCCCTGGCTCTCGCCTCGTGGTGGGGGTCCCGACGCCTTCCTCTACCCGGATCCGGCCGGAGTGGCAGAGCCCGGTGCCAGCGGCGGGGTGGTGATCGGGACCGCTTCCGGCACCCCGCTCTGGGAGGGCGCCCCGGAGCAGATCCTGGCTGGGCTGCCCGATCTGGTGGCGGCCCGATCGGTGTGGACGATCTCCGACGCCCCCGGCGCGCCGGCCCTGCAGACCTTCGCCAGTCGTTGCTTCGACACCTCGGGCCGACTCAGGATCGGGACCTCGGTGCATGTGAAGACCGCCAGTCTGTCCCTGGGCCCCCTCCATGTGGTCCGGGGCGGGACCCTGGCCGTGGACGGGGACCTCTACCTGACCGGTCCCATCACCGTCGGCAGGGGCGAGGCGTTGTCCCTGGTCAGCCTCGGGGGCAACGTGGTGGTCCAGAACGAGGAGCCCATCGTGGCCGGGCTGGTGGCCTGCCGGGGCGAGGTGGTGGCCTCGGGGAGGGGTCTCGACGTCCGCGGTCTGCTGGTCTCGAGTCGCTTCGACCCGATCCGCTGGATCGGGCTCCGCGGCGCCTCGCGGATCGTCTACGACCCTCGCCAGAACCCGGCGATCGACGAGATGCGCCAGGCACAGTACCGGGTCCATCTGGGGAGCGAGCGGCGCCTGCTGCTCCTGAGGAAATAGATGGATCGCCGCGGCCTCTCGCTCCTGGAGATCGTGATCGCGGTGGTGATCCTGGCCGTGATCGGGGGGCCGATCCTCGCCAACATGATCATGGCGAAGCGTTCGCTCCACTCTTCGACCGCCGACGTGCGGGCCGTGATCGAGGCGGGGAAACTGCTGGAGAGGCTTACCGGGCAGCCCTATGCCCGGATCCCCACCGTCTCCGTGTCGGCCCGGGACGTCCTCGACGGGGAGGCGAAGGGTGTGCCCCGCTCGGCCTGGCGGGCTGCCTTCCCCACCGTCGAAGGGAAGTACCTCGACCTGGTCGAGCTCTTGGGGGACACCGACCCGGAGGGGCATGCTGATCACGTCTGGATCGAAACCCTCGAGGGAGATCGGCTGGGATTCGGATGGATCCGCGCCAAGGAGATCACCGTCACCGTCGAGTACCAGGCCTCGGGACCCGACATCGACAAGCGGCGTCGCCTCTCCATGCGCACCGTGGTGGCGGAGCCGGTCCCATGAGGAGTACCCGTCGCGCCCATACCGTGGTCGAGATTATGGTGGCCGCCGGGCTCGGGTTCGCGGTGGTGGCGGGCATCTGGCTGCTGATCTCGATCGTCATGCGCGACGGCGAGCGGTCGGACCGCGAAGCGCAGGTGGCGCAGAAGCTGGTCTACTTCATGGAGTCGCTCCAGCACGACCTGAGACGCGCCGTCGGGTTCGTGAGGGAGGGCGAGGCCTTCGTGCTCACCCTGCGGGTGCCCGGGAGCGACTTCTCCCGGACCCAGGAGGTGAAGTACTGGACCGAGGGCAAGACCTTCGTCCGGGAGGAGGGCGGACCCTCGCTGGGATCGCCGCCCACGCCCAAGGTGGTCCGGACCTCGTTCGACGACCTGCTGGCCGACGGCGGACCGGTCCGATTGGTGCTCCGGCCCAAGACCGTGGCGGCCTCCACCGGGATGAGCGACGGCGGGGATCCGGGTGCCGATCCCACCGGTGCCGTCTTCGTGGGGATCGAGTACGACGTCGACCTGGGGGCGTCCTCGACCTTCTCGGCCCAGGGTGACGCGGTCCCGCTCGACCGGGACGCCCTGGGGACCCAGACCGCGGGGGTCGTCGATACCGTGGGCAACGACGAGACCGGGGGGACCAGCCTCGCCCCGGCCGAGTCGGCGGCCACCTTCCGGCCGGGGGCCGAGGAGGCGACGGTCGAGGGACGTCCGGTACGGGGACGCCCGGTGGCCAGTCTCTCCGATGTGTGGGTGCAGTTCATCTGCGGTGGGGACGAGGTGCAGGTGAGTGCCGACAAAGGCATCTACCGGGGCCGCACCAACGTCCGCGACGAGAACGGGACTCCCGGCGTCTTCAAGACCGGGGATCCCTTCGACCAGGAGGCGGGACCGTCAAGGATCGCCGCCACCCGGGGCGATCCCAAGCTCGACGGGATCATCGCGGCTTCGTCGGACACCGAGGGCTATATCGTGGCCGCGGTCCCCGGCGGCTTCCTCGGGGATCCGATCCTGTCGGTGGCCAGCGACGGCGTGGCGGGGGCTGCGGGAACGGCTGCCGGTGGCGGCCCGCGGGCGCCGGTGGCGGGCGACGATCCATCCGGTCCTGAGGGCGCCGTGCCCTTCGGGAGCGGCGAGCCCGGGGGTCTCCTGCCCGGGGACTCGAGCTTCCCGCCGGAGGCGACCGAGGGTCTGCCTCCAGGAACGGACCCGGAGGATCCCCTTCCGCCGGAACTCGAAGCTGCGCCGGCCGCACCGCCTCCCCTCGATCCTCCGGGAGTCACGCCGGGGGTCGACCCTCCCGCCAAGACCGCCGTGGACTCCGCCGAGCAGCCGCCTCCGGCCGAGGTGCCGGTGATCCAGGAAGCCAAGGAGGCGGCGGGCGAGGAGAACGTGTTCCTGCCCGAGCCGACCACGGCCGGCGCCAACTGTCGGGCGGCCGACGGGATGCCGGGCATCGACGGCGTCGCGGGCGTGGCCGGAGTCGACGGCGTCGGCCCCAATGGGAACGGGACGCCCGGCCAGAATGGGACCAATGGCACCGACGGCGGCCGGGGTGCCAACGCTCGCAATGGCAAGAACGGTCGTCCGGGTGGTCCGGGTGAGGCCGGCGAAGATGGCGAGGACGCCTGCGACGGCGGCAACGGCGGCCGAGGCGGGAACGGCGGCAACGGCGGAGCCGGCGGCGACGGTGGACCTCCGGGTGGCCAGGGTGCCCAAGGTGGCCAGGGTGGCCAGGCAGGCCAGGGAGGCGCCGGGGGCCGGGGCGGCAGAGGCGGCAGGGGGGGGAGGGGCTGGCAGGGCTTCCCCGACGGTGCTGACGGCCGGGACGGTGTCGATGGCCAGGATGGCGCCGACGGCGTGGACGGCAGCGACGGCGTGGACGGCGTCGACTACTCGCCGTGATCCCGGACCAGGCAGGGAGTCCTCACGGACTCCCTGCCTGTGCCGGAACCGGCCAGGTGGCGAAGCGGTGGGTCAGGCTCACTCCCACCGCTGCGAGCGCCAGCGTCAATCCCCACCACAGGCCCGAGAGCCCGAGGCCCGCCCGGAGCGCCAGGGCGGCCCCGAGGGGCAGCCCCAGCACCCAGTAGCCGACCAGGGTGGCCCACAGGGCGGTGCGGGTATCCCCGTAGCCGCGCAGGCAGCCGGCCGCGATCACCTGCAGCCCGTCGAAGAGCTGGAAGATCGAAGCCACCCCGAGCACCGCCACGCAGCTCCCCAGCACCGACGGGTCATCGGTGAAGAGCGCCGCCATGGAGGTGGGGAATCCCAGGAACACCAGTCCCATGGCCGCCGGACCGGAGAGTCCCAGCCCGATTGCCACCAGGCCGGCCTGGTGCGCCGCACCCTGCCTTCCCCTGCCGACGAGTTCGGCCACCCGGACCGAGCCCGAGGTGCTGAACCCGGCCGCCACCATGAAGCTCATCCCGGCGAGGGTGAGGGCCACGTGGTGGGCCGAGAGGGCGTGGGCCCCGAGCCACCCGGCCACCACCGAGAAGATGGAGAAGACCGAGGTCTCGAGGAAGAGCTGGAGCGCGATGGGAAGGCCCATGGCGGTCAGCTCCCGGAGCAGGATCGGGTCCGGTCGCTCGGGCACCGGTAATCCCCCGCAGCCGCGGGCGGTCCGGGCCGAGAGCACGAGACCGGCGAGGATCGCCAGCTCGGCCAGCGCGGTTGCCAGGCCGGCTCCCGAGACGCCCAGGCCCGAGGACCCGAGCGCCCCGTGGATCAGCACCTGGTTCAGGGCCGCGTTCAGGACGTTGGCGGCCAGCACCACCACGGTGACGGCGCGGGTGTTGCCCATCCCGTAGAGCCAGCCCCGGAGCGTCCACGACAAGGAGCCGGGGATCAGCGCCAGGCAGCGGGTCGCCAGGTAGGCCGAGGCCGCCTCGGCCACCTCGGGCGCCTGGCCCAGGCGGACCAGGAGCGGCGAGGCGTCGAGGAAGAACGGCAGCAGCACGGCGCTGGCGGCGAGCGCCAGCCAGGCCGCCTGGACCGGCCAGCGCCTCGCCCGGGTCTCCTCGCCGGCGCCCCGGTCGCGGGCCACCAGGGGGGTGACCGCGGCCAGGACCCCGGTGAAGAGGACCACGGCGGCGAAGTAGAGCGAGTTGGCGAGCGCCACGCCCGAGAGCGCGACCGGGCCGAGCCGGCCGACCATCAAGGTGTCGACCGTGCCCATGGCCAGGCCCGCCAGGCCCGAGAGGATGGCCGGGACCGCCAGCTGGAGCTGGATCCGGGTCTCCTCCGCGAGCGGCACCGGGGAGTCCGGTTCGGGATCGGGGAGATGCAGGTTGTGGGGGACCGAGGGGGTCATGACGGAGAACTCCGAAAGGGGAAGGGGTCGAAAGAAGAGAGACAGGGAAGGCGGACAAGGGTTCCAGGGCGTGCCTTCGGGGGTGCCCGGGCCCGGGCGCAGACCTAGGCCTGCTGGGCTACCGGGGGCCGCCGGAAGGCCTGGGGGCCCTGCATCCGGCCGATCCACCCGAGGGACCCGTTGCAGAAGGCCTGAAGCCCCTGCTGGATCCGGTCGCCGGGACGCCGGGTGACCTTGCGGTCGTACCCGAGGCCGGCGCACCCGAAGGAGGTCGAGGGATCGGTCGCGGCGAGAGCCCTGGCAAGTGCCGGGGTTCGATTCGCGGATTCCATCTCGACCTCCTCTCCGAGGAGCACGCTCGTGGTGAGAGCGCTCCGCCCGGGACGATAGTGCGCGGGACCCGGGGTCGTCAAACGAAACTGCGAAACCGAGGTCGGGTCCTCGCGGTCGCGCCGGAGGCGAAGCCTCGCGACGGGCGGCTACTCCTCGAGCTCGCGGATCGCCTCGGCCAGGGCCTCGGCCAGGTCGAAGCCGTAGAGGTCGAGGTCGGCGAGCACGCCGAGCAGGCGTTCCCGCAGCCGTGCGGCGGCGGCCTTCCGGTCGGCGTCACCGGTCGCGTTCCGCCAGGCCTCCAGTGGCTCGGAAAGCGCCGTCAACGAGGCGAGCAGCTCGCGCCGCGAGGTCGGCCCGTCCATCATCCGGGCCGGGCGCAGGCGGGTGGGACGACCCCGGCAGACCGGGCAATCGGCGGCCGGGCCGGGACGCACCCGGGTGCAGTACACGCAGGTCGTCAGCGCACCCTGCTCCAGCCGGGAACTCGGGTCGTCCATGATCACCGCTCCTTCCAGGGCGCCCTTGTCGATCCCGGGGGCCACCGGCATGGCGAGAGGGCGGGTGCCGGGGCGGGGACCCAGGCGTCGGCGCCAGACCTCGCGGCCGGCTTCCACCCGGATCACCGACCGCTGGCCGTCCCGTTCCTCGAGCCGGAGCTCGGCGCGGCCGGGCCCGACGCCCAGACAGCCGATCAACAGGAGTCCCATCGCCCGGGCGCTGGTCATGCCGGAACCTCCCCGACCAAGGTGCACCGACGAGGTCCCGGAGTTCCAGCGGGTCCGACGCGGTTCCCGGGGGAGGGACGACCCGGTGCGAAGTTCCCTACCCTGCCGCCCGACCCGAGGAGGCCAGGCTGCTGCTCTCGCGCCGGACGCTGTGGCTGATCCCGCAGAAACGCTTGCAGCCCCGCATCTCGCCCCGGATGTCCTCGCTCGTCTCCCAGAACCTGCGGAGGTCGCCGGGTCGCGTCAGTTGCTCGCCGCGGAAGGCCGTCGAGAAGCAGAGCCTGGCCATGCCGTAGTGGTCCACCATGATGTTGCGCTCGTAGGTGTTGCAGATCTGGTCGCGGGTCTCGGACCGGGAGCGCCAGCCCCGTTCCACGTCGCCGGCCTGGTTCAGGCTCTCGAAGTACATCCCGACCTGCTCGAGCCAGACCGGGTTCAGGCCGAGGCGGTACTTCTCGTCGCAGCGGGCGATCTCGGCCGTGAGGGCCTCGGGGTCCACCAGGTGGTGGCGGGCGAAGTACTCGTCCTCCGGTCCGTCCTCCCCGAACGAGGGCTGCAGGAAGTTCAGCTTCAGCTTGTCGGCGCCGATGTCCCGGAGCACCAGATGGTAGAAGGCGTCGAGGTCCCGGAAGGTCTCGTCGAAGACCAGGCCCATGGCATAGATGCGGGTGGTCCGACCGGGATGGCGGCGTCGGGCGTCGAGCAGCAGCCGCAGTGCCGTCACCGCCAGGTGGAAGGAGCCGTGGACGCCCCGGGCCCGGTCGTGGACCTCGGCGTCGGCACCGTCGAGCGAGATCGAGACCTCGTCGGGGCCTTCCTGCACCATGCGATCCGCCATGGAGGCGGTCTGGATCTTGGTGCCGTTCACCACCGAGAGGCTGCGGAGACCGAGCCGGAGGCACTCGCCGGTCAGCGCGAAATACTCCTCGAGGTCGAGCATCGGCTCGCCCCCGCAGATCACCACCCGGCCAGAGGGGTTCATCTCCCGGAATTCGCCGAGGATCTCCTGCATCCTCGGCCAGGGCAGGTAGTTCGGACGGTCGTCGTCGTCGCGTTCCCAGAACTTGCAGTGGCCGCACTTCAGGTTGCAGCGCTGGTTCACCTGGACGTAGAGGAAGCGGGGAGGAGGCGGGACCACGGGCGGCACTATCCGAGGTCCCGGAGCGCGGCCAGGACCTCTTCGGCGTGTCCGTCGACCTTGACCTTGCGCCAGGCTCGCCGGATCACGCCCTGGGCGTCGATCAGGAAGGTGCTGCGCTCGATCCCGATCGACTTCTTGCCGTAGAGGGTCTTCTCCTTCATGACCCCGAAGGCCTCGCAGAGGGCCTTCTCGGGGTCGGCCAGGAGCGGCATGGTGAGGCCGTACTTGTCCCGGAACTTCTCCTGGGAGCCGAGGGTGTCCTTGCTGACGCCAAGCACCCTGGCTCCCAGCTTCGTGAACTCGGCCTGCAGGTCGCGGAAGGCGCATGCCTCGCGGGTGCAGCCGGGGGTGTCCGCCTTGGGATAGAAGAAGAGGACGGTGGGCTTGCCTGCCAGGTCGGTCGAGGAGACCGTGCCTCCGGCCGACGACTGCCGAGCCGCGAACCTCGGGACCTTGGAGCCTTCCGTGATCTCGGACATGGGGGGACCTCCTGGGGCCGTGGGGGGCGGGTCGGCGCTCCGGTCGGCGCTACCCGTCGAGGGAACAAGGGGAGTCGGAGAGGCGGCGGAGCAGACGGACCAGCGCCAATCGGGCCTCGGTCACGCCGGCCGGATCGTCGGCCCGGTGCGGGTGGAGGGCCTCGCCCTGGAGCCGTTCCTCGAGGGTCTCGAGCAGGCTGGAGGTCTCGCCCCGGGCGCTCCGGGTGGCTTCCGAGAAGGCATGGAGGTCGAGCAGTCCCGACCACCAGCCATCGCCGGCAAGCTCGATCCGGCCGGCCCGGCGATCCGCCTCGAACTCGGCGAGCAGGCCGGCGAGAGCGGTGCGCTTCCAGTCCTCGAAGGTGGAGAGCTCGAGCTTGGCGCGCAGACCCCAGTAGATCCGGGTGGCCTGGTTGCCGGCGGCGCCCGCCTTGGCCATGTACCGCATCATGGTCCGCAGCGAATGGCGCATGTGGACCAGGGACTCGAGCGCCCCGGAGAGGTGGTCGTGACCCGGGGTGGGGGGATCCGAGGAGGCGGGGTTGGCGATGTTGACCTCGGAGGCGCAGGCGATCAGGGCCGCCATGCGGACCCGGACCTCGGGACCGGCCGGGGCGCCGCCGGCCACCAGCTCGCCCATGGCCGACTCGAGCCCGGCGTCGAGGGTGATTTCGAGGTAGGGGTCGCCCTCGGCTCCGGGCACCACGGTCATGGCGTCACGCCGGTTCTCCACGGTGAAGGTCGTGCCCTCGGCGGAGTGGACGTGGACCCGTTCGGGGTAGAGGCCGCGCAGGCGGAGTACCACCGGGCTGTCGGCGTGGAACCAGCGATGGTCGGCGACCGCACTGGCGGCCGCGGTGGCGGCGGCCAGCACGGCGAGGGCCAGGCTCCGGGGTACGAGGATCACGAAGGGCCTCCCAGGATCGAGCCGGCGAGGATACACCGATCCGGGTGCCGGTTGTCGCCAGGACCCGTGTCCTGCTAGCCTCGCCGGCTCGCTCGCGAGACCGACCCCGAGGGGGGGAACCTCCGGCGACCAGATAGAGAGGACTCCTCACCATGCGACTCGCACTCCGGCCGCTGCTCGCGACCGTCCTGGCCGTGGGCCTGTCCGGCACCACCCAGGCGGCCGACCGCGCCGCCATTTTCGCCGGGATCTACGGGGACCTGACCGGCGCCGTCGTCCAGCCCCTGGCCGACCGCGCCGGCGAGATCAACATCCTCGAGTACTACCCGCTGCCCAACGGCGCCAGCTGGACCTACGTCGACAAGGCGGCCGGCGACAAGCCCCTCACCCTCAAGGTCGAGGGTCGCACCACCTACGCGGGCGTGCCCGTAGTCAAGGTCGCCAAGGTCGGCGCCACCAACTCCTACGACATGATCGTCGACCAGGGGAAGCTGAAGCTGGTCTTCCGCATGGACGAGAACAACGGCCCGATGGACTTCTCCGACGACGCCGTCCCCTTCTCGCAGGGAACCACCGTCAAGGTCGGCGACGTGTACACCGCCACCCCCAAGAAGTTCGTGAACCCGGTGACCGGCGGCAACCTCCAATGGACGGTCGCCATCAAGGGCTTCAAGGACATCGCTACCCCCAAGGCCAACTTCACCCAGTGCCTCCAGCTCGACGTCCGCAACAAGGACACCAAGTCGGGTCTCGAGGTCTCCAACTTCAGCATGTACTTGGCAAAGGGCGTGGGTCTGGTGCGACGGGACGGGCGCTTCATCGCCACCAACTTCAAGCACCTGCTGACCGCTTCGAGCCTGGTTCCCTGAACCCGGCCGGATCCCGGGGTGCGACCCCGGGAATCCTCGGCGACGGCCCCCACCCGGTCCTGACGGACTCGCCGGGGGCCGGCGTCGCGTCCGGGGGTGCACCGGTCCGGGTGGAGGGCGTCCGCAGGGGGCGGGGGCGGGGTGTGCGTCGAGACCCGCGTGTTGGGTACCGGGGTAGCCGCCCCGGTTCCAGGCGGGAGCCGGGTCGCGGGGTAGGGATCCGCTTCCGGAGAGGGGTCCCACTCACCTGGCCCGACCTGTGCAGGCGGGGCTACCGGCGGGAGCGGTCCGATCTCTTGGAGGGATCGTCTTGGGATCGCGCCTTCGGTCTCGACACCGGCCAGGGCTCCGCCCCTGGCTCTCGATCCTGGTCTTCGCCCTGGTGGCGAGCGCCGGGTTGGCCCGACCCACGGTCCGGGTCTCGGACGTGCGCCTGCTGGATCCCCGCCGCCCCCAGAAGCTCTTCCTGGCCCGCGTCGACGGACGCGACTGGGTGTTCAAGCTGCTGCCCGAGCCCTTCGCCTATCCCGACGGCAGCGGGCGGGTGATGTACCCGAACTACGAGGGAGAGATCCTCTCCGCCCGCATGCTGCGACGGGTCGGGTTCCTGAGCCCGGCGCTCCGCACCGTGAACGTCGAGGGGCGCACCGGCGTGTACCTCCAGATGGAGCTGATCGATTCCGCCTTCGGCGCCAGCGAAGGCCGCCTGCTCGCCCCCTGGGAGACCGGGCGCGGCTGGCGGGCGCGCCTCGACATGGTTCAGATCCGGACCCTCCAGCTCCTCGACGTGATCATGGGCAACCAGGATCGCAACGAAGGGAACCTGCGCCTGGCCCGCCAGGGAGACCGCCTGCTCCTGCCCCGGGCGGGGCGCGAGACGCTCGTCCCCATCCCCTTCGACGGGGACTGGGCGCTGGTCACCGGGGAGCTGAACGAGCTGGCGGTGGTCCGTGGCCTGCGGGAATCGCTCGGCCCGCCGGTCCCTCCCGATCGTCTCCTGCGCGAGGTCGGGCCGGCAGGCATGCCGGAGTCGATGATGAACGAGAACCGCGCCTACAACCGGGCCCTGCAGTTGGCCCTCCGGGACCCGGAGGCGCTGGTCGACTACGTGCGGATCGCCGAGCACCTCCGCGGCGTCCTCGACGATGCCTGGCTCGAGCGCATCGTGTCCGAGTTGCCCGACGAGGACATCGGGACCCGGGAACGGTCCCGTCGGCGGGCCGACATCCTCCGCCTGGTGAAGGCGCGCCGGGACGCGCTGGCCCGGTGGTTCGCCGAGACCGTCCTGCTCTCGCCTCGCGCCAGGGCGGCCGGGGACCGGATGGCACGCGCCGTGCCGGGCGGTCTCGCCGGGCTCCGGCTGGGAGCCCGGGAGCGCCTCTACCTGGTCGAGAACCTCCTGGCGCCGGCGCGGCTCGATCCCGGTGCGGCCTACTTCCACCTCCGGGCGGCAGGCCTGGAAGCGGCGCGGGCGACCGAGGTGGTGACCGCGCTGGCGTCCCGGGAAGGCGTGGCCCTCGAGGCCGGAGTGCTGGGCGCGGCCGAGGCCCGGGTGGAAGCCGGCGAGGCGAGGGGAGCGGTCGACACCTGGCTGCGGGCCCCGACCACCGAGGCCGCCGGGGTGAGGGGCCCGGCCCCTTTCCCGCTCGGGGTCACGGCTGCCGAGGCGACCGTGACCGGCGCGGGGGCGGAAGGCAGGAACCCCTGGGGCGGGGAGCTGGCGCCCGGCCAGACCCGGGAGCTGGAGCGGGTGGTCGAGGAACTGCGGGGACGATTCGAATTGCGGGCCGGCGAGACCCTGGTGGTGCTCGCCGATCCCTTCGCGGGCGGCCCCGGCGAGCGGGTGCTCCGGGTCGAGGTGCGGGGCGAGGACGGCGTGCACCGGATCTCGGAGACGGTGACGGTGCGGGACGGACGTCTCGAGGCTCCTCCCGTGACCACTCCCCGCGGACTGTTCATGCGGTTCCTGGCCGAGGTCGGGGACGCGCTGCGCGCCATGGTGGGCATGCCGCCCCGGGTGCCGGGCACGGTGCGCGCCGGGCTCCGCCCCCGGGAAGGAGCGGTCCCCGCGCCGGGCCAGGGCGAGGGCGCGGGATTCCTGGGGCAGGAGAGCGAGGCTCCCGGGCCCCGGGTGGGAACGGAGTCGGGTGGCGCTCCCGGCTCCGGCGAGCCCCGGGTGGCGCGCCTGGTGGCGGAGATCGAGGCGCTGCGCAGCCATGCCGCGGATCCCGCGCTCGCGTCATGGCTCGATCGCCGGGCCGCGGAACTCCGGGCGGAGACCGCCTCCGGAGGAACGCAGTACGACCCGGCGCGCTTGTCGACCCTGGAGGCCGCGCTCGCCGAGGTGAGGGCCGGCAGGGTGCCGGGGCCGGGCGGCTCGGGGATGCCGGCCGGGACCACGGGCGGACGGGGACGCAGTGGGGAGGTGCGGTCCGTCGAGGTTCGCCCCGGCGAGGGAACGCCGCGACCGAGGATCCGGATCCTGCCCTGACCCTCCCGATCGGCCCTGCGGGTCGGAGGCGAGCGCTACCCTCGGTGTCCGGCCGGAGTCACTGGCCGAAGGACCAGTGGGACGTCCATCGGTACTCCAGCTCCGCGGGTGCGTCGGGTGCCATCCGGACCCCGTGCCAGATCCGGTGCCTTCGCAGACCGGGCATGGAGACGTGGATGCTCCAGGTGCCCGGGGCGAGCTGCCCGTGCCCGTCGAAGCGGTACTCCATCCGGCGGCGCCAGGTCCTGGCCTGCTCGATCGCGGCCAGGATCGTCTCCCGGGTCTGGGCCGGATCCCGGAGCAGACCGCGGACCATCTCGAGCTCCGCCTGGTCGTCGAAGTTCGTCACCCGTTCGTCCCGGATCCTCGGGGCATTCCCCAGGCGGATCCATGTCCCGGGGGTCTTGGCCTGCTCGTGGCGGTAGGCGAAGACCTCGGCCACGGGTCCCGGATCCTTCTCGGTGGCGGCCTCGGGACTGCGGGGATCCACCGAGGCCGACTCGTGCTCCAGGCGGATCGAGAGCGCGACCGAGCCCGGGGGGAAGGCCGGGCGCTCGAGCTGGGCCGGGGTCCCGGGAGCCGCACCGCCCCGGGTCCCCCAGGTGGCCGCAGGCGCGGCTGCCGAGGCGGAGGTGGCGGCGAAGACCACCTCCTCCCGGGTCAGGGCGTGGACCCTGCCTTCCCCATCGGCCGCGACCACGCCCAGGATCTGGCCCGAGAGCGAGCGGCCATCGGAGAGGCGGATCTCGTCGGCCGGGAGCGATGCGAGCGGGAGCCAGGCGAGGGCCAGGGAGAGCCAGCGAACGAGGGAGCCCGCGACTCCCGCCATGGACTGCGACGACCTTCCCGACATGGCACGACCTCCTCGGATCGGGTTCCACGGTACCGGAACGACCCGGCTCGACTTCCGCGACCAGGTGCCCACGGCCCGGAAGGTCGTCCAGGACGTGCGGGATCCCGAACGGGGGCTGGCGGTGATCGGGTTCTGGTTCCGCATGGGCAACGGGGGAACCCCGGGGCACGCCCTGGTCGTGTACCGGGCCCGGGTCGGGATCGCCACCGCCGGAGGACGAGGCGTGCCTGCGGTCTCGCTCTCCTGCTACGACTCGAACCTTCCCCTGGGCTCCGCGACGGACGCCCTCGCCCAGGTCGACGGTCAGCAGATCCTGCTGCTCCGGAACCCCGAAGGGACCGGGGCGTTCGCCTTCGAGCCCCGCTACCAGGAGAAGCTCGCGGTGATCGGCTGGTTCCCCCAGTCCGCTGCCTGGAAGGACGTCGAGGGCGGTACCCAGCTGCTGGTGGACCGGGGCTTGGCGATGCCCGCCGGGACGCTGCGCTACGCCCCGGTGTTCGAGCGCGACGTCCAGTGGTAGATCGACGAGTACCGCCGCCGGAAGGGCCGCACCCTCCGGCCCGGGATCGCGGACTGACGGGGGCGCAGCCCCCTCCGGTGGCCGGGACCCGTCCCCCGTTGCCGGAGGTCGGGCCCGGTCCGGCTGCACGGGAGGGTAGGGTAGAGGGCCTCGAAGAAGGCTTGGCGTCGGCCCTGGCCCAGGACCTCGGTGTCGAGCGTGAGCGAGGCACCGGTCTCGACGTCGACCTTCAGGGTGGCGCCGCGGAACGTCACGATGCTCCAGCCCGTGATGACCTTGAAGCCCTCGCCGAAGACCACCGGAGCGCCCTGGTCGCGAACCAGATAGGCCCAGCGGTCCTGCACCATCACCAGTTCCGGACCGAAGCGCAGCTTGGCGACGGCCTCGTCGCAGACCCGGTGGGGCACCTTGCGGCAGATGGTCCCGCCGCCGGGAGCGGGATAGCAGACCTCCTCGTACTCGATGCGGCAGTTGCCCTCGGTACGGGCCCGGACCATGAGCCCCTGGGAGTCCCAGGACAGGGTCTTGCTGACGATGCTCCATCCCGCCGGGACCAGGGGGGTGGGGGCAAGGGACGGGATCTCCAGGATCTCGGCACCGGTGGGGTGCGGGGCGAGGAGCATGAGCGCGACAAGACAGGAGAGCGAACGAAGCATCTCTCGGTTCCTTCCGAGGGCTTCGGCCCCACCCCAACCGGGGGCCGGTGTGACGTCCTCCCGACCTCGATGGATCGGTGTCTCGTGTCCTCCGCCAGGAGGCGGCGGGACATTAGCATCCCGGGGAGGATCGCGGCCACCTGCCGGTGCCGATCGGGTGGGGGACGGCTGCGTTGCTTCAGCCGGTGGCCTTGGCCATCTCCGTCCTCCACGTCGTCGGGTCGGCCCGCACCTTCTTGAGGGCCGCCTCGACTCCCGGGTCGCGGAGGATGCGATTGGTCATCGCCTCGGCTTGACCGCGGTCCTCGGTGAGGGCTCCGAGCCGTGCCGCCCACATGGCCTCCGAGTACTTGCCGGAGGCGAGGAGGGCGGGGGCGGCGTCCAGGAAACGCTCGGTCCCGTAGAGATCCTTGGCCGAGCGGAGGCCTGCGCGCATGTCGTCCTTCCATGTGGCGGGATCGCTGGAGCCCCGGTCATGGGGACCGAGCACCCTCCGCAGGTCGGCGTCCCTGGCATCGAAGGAATCCACGAACCTCCACAGGCCCATCACGGTGGCGATCCCGGCCAGGCTGCCGAGCAGGACCTTCACCCCGTTCATCACCTCGGCGTGGGCCATCCCGTGATTCTGGTACGCCTCGTAGCCGAGGACAGGGCCCATCACGACGCCCACGATGGCCGCCACCATGGGCACCCAGAGCCAGCGGCGGGCGAAGGCCCGGACCACCAGGGCCGGCGACCACCGGATCGGGAAGGCCCGGTAGTTGTCTCCCGACCACCCGAAGGTGTGGATCGCCTTGTAGGGGAAGACGGGCATGAAGAAGACGACGATGCACTCGAGGGCGTCGCCGTCCTCCTCTCCGTCCCAGCGCACCAGACCGACACCCTGGACCACGTGGGTCCCGATCCCGTTGACGGTGTAGGGCACGGGGCGCCTCCGTTCCCGTTCAAGGTAGACCGGGGAAGGCCGGGAAGGTACGGCCCCGGCGTGTCGGCCCGGGCGACCGGGGTCGGACTCCCGTCGCCACGAGGGGAGGCTCGGGAGGGATTCGCTCCGGCGGCCGGGGACTGCTCGAGGCCGTACCCGGGGCGGTGAGGTCACTCGGGCTGGTGGGCCGCCTCGAGTCGCCGGTAGGCTGCGGGCACCGTGGGTAACGATTTCCGTGCACCGCCCGGCCTGGAGGCGTTCCTGGCTTCGTCTCCCAGCGAGACCACGCCGGTCCTGCTGGAGCTGGCGCGGGGCCAGGCGGCGCGGCGGGGACCGGCCGAGCTGGTGCGGCAGATGGGGACCGACCTCTACGTGGCTCCCGGCGCCCTCGACCTGCGGACCGTCCACCGGCTCGACGGGATGGCGCTCGAGGCGGCCCGGGAGTTCGAGGCGGTGCTGCTCTCCCCGGTGGCGCCGCTGGGGACCTGTTCGTCCGTGGCGCTCACCGGGCAACACCGGGTCCTGACCGCCAATCGGGGCACCGAGGTGGTGTCGGATCCGACCAACGTGCTGGCGCTCCTGGCGGCCCGACGCCTGGCGGCGGACGCCGAGGCCACGGTCCGCACCTGCACCCTGCATCAGGTGGTGAGGGCCCAGCCGCTGCCACCCGGCAAGGGATTCACCCGCCACTTCCGACTTTTCGCGGCCTGCGAGGCCGGGAAGGCCAGGGCCGAGGACGGGTTCGAGGTCGAGGCCCTGGTGCGCCAGGTCGGGGTCTTCGACCGGATCCTCGACGCCTGGGCCTCGGCGGGAGGTCGGGTCGGGGGACGGCGGCTGGTGGTCCGCTCCGTGGCGGGCCGATCGGTGCTGAAGGCGCGGCTGCTGGCGAGGTTGGCGGGGGAGTTCCCGCACATGGACCTCGCCGAGGGCGAGCCCCCACCGGCCTACTACGACGGACTGCGGGTGCTCTACGAGCTGGACGGGCCGGAGGGGCGACGACTCCAGATCGGGGACCTGGGGATCTTCGACTGGATGGCGAGACTCACGGCCAACCGCCGCATGCGGTTGGTGGCCTCGGGTCTCGGGATCCAGCTCCTGCCGCTGGTGCTGGGACCGGGGTATGGGTAGGGTCTAGGCCTGCTGGTAGGCCCGTTCGAGCGCAGCCACGTCGAGCTTGACCATCGTCATCATGGCGTCCATCACGGCCTGCACCTTCCTGGAGTCGTGATCGCGGATCAGCTCCATGAACCGTCGCGGCACGATCTGCCAGGCGAGCCCGAACGGATCCTTGATCCAGCCGCACTGCATCGGCGCCGCACCGGCCGCCAGGAACTTTTCCCAGTACCGATCGACTTCGGCCTGGTCTTCGCAATCCACGAAGAGCGAGAAGCCCTCGGAGAACGTGAAGTACGGACCACCGTTGTAGCCCATGAAGACCTGACCACCGACGACGAACTCGGCGGAGGTGACCGGGCCATCGCTGCCGTTGCGCGCGATGTTCCTGATCTCGGAGTCCGGGAAGGTGGAGGCGTAGAACTCCATGGCGGCCTCGAGCTGATCGCGGAACATCAGGAACGGTGTGACCTTCTGCATGCGTGGGTCTCCCTCTTCGCCGGGCATCGTAACCGGGGCATCGCTGCTCCGATGGGTGGTCGCCTGGGCCCCCGGTGTCCGCGCCAATGCCGGGGCCTCTTCGGGGGATTCCCGCCAGCGCCGAACGGTCCGCCCAACCCCTCAGCCTGGGATGCCCCGCCACGCTCCCTCCGCGCCGGCCGCCCCGGCGCCCGCCGCGAGCGCCGCCGCGGCGGCCACCGCGATCCCCGCCCGTCGAGGTCGAGTCGCCTCCGGTCGAGGTCGAGTCCCCACCCGTCGACGTGGAATCGCCTCCGGTCGACGTCGAGTCCCCACCCGTCGAAGTGGAGTCGCCGCCGGTGGATGTCGAATCGCCCGAGGTGTGGCTCCCGTCCCGATGGCGGCCGCGGCGGCGGCGTCCGCCGTAGGTGCTGCTGGTGCTCGTGCCTCCCATGGTGGAGGTGCCGCCGGTCTGGGTGCCCTGGGTGCCGGCGCAGTCGAAGAGGATGCAGACCGCCACCAGGAAGTCGAGGAAGCCGGAGTTGTTCCCGCCGCCTCCGCCTCCGGTCGGCCCCATGCCGGGCTGGCCCCGGTCGATGGGCGAGGGGGGGAAGTCCCGGGGATCGATCAGCACCGTCCCCACCTCGTCGGCGGAGGTGGCGATGTCGTCGATCAGGATCACGTCGCCGGGGGTGGGTTCGTTGGCCGTGTCCACGGCCGGTCCGGCCGGGGCCGGGGCTCCCGGCGAGGCGCCCGGAGGCTCGAGCGCACCCGGGGTCTCGGGCAGGCCCGGGATCGGGGTCCGGTCCCCCGGCAGCACACCGCCCGGGTCCCCCGTGCCCCAGGTCGAGGCGGTGGCCATGCCGCCGGGCCGTCCCTCGGCAAGCGGCACCGGGTAGCTCGGCTCTCCGGGTTCCCGACTGTTCCCCGCCGCGCCTTGCATGCGCGGGCTGGCCACCGAGAGCACCGGGGCGCCGAGCAGACCGCCCGGCACGGTGGCGACCACGTAGCCCTCGGTGTCGCTGGAGGCCCCCACCAGGCCGTCGTACTCGGGCGAGCCCCGGGCCGGGGGCCGGGGCGAAGGCCCGTCCTCCTGATCCAGCGGGTCGCCGGTCCGGAAGATCACCGGCGGGCCGTTCACGCCTTCGATGGAGGTCCGCCCCCGGAAGAGCCCGCGGTCGGCCGCGATCGCCTCCTCGTCGCCACCGGCCACGAATTGGATCCACATCCCCGCCAGGCTCTGGGCCGGGCGCTTGGGGATCGCGACGCCCTGGACCTCGGCCTCGGCGGGGGCCGCCGCGACAGCCGGCGAGGTCGGGGCCACCACCACTCCCCGAGCCAGGGCTGCGAGCTCGGGGTCGAGCGCGTCGCTCACGGCCCGGGAAGGGTCGAGGTCGGTCCCTTCCGGCTCGAGATCGCTGGCGAACCGGTACTCGTCCTCCCCGCCCTCGCCGAAGACCAGTTCGTAGATCAGCCGTCGTCGACCGTCCGGGCCGATCACCTCCCGGATCACCAGGCGGGGCCGCTTCCCCGGTCCCAGCTCCTCGGTGAGATCGAAGCGCTGGGCCGCCCCCCCGGCCTCGGTCCGGACCAGGGCGTCGCCTTCGGTGATCCACAGCACGTCCTGGAGCTCCGGCTTGCCGCCGGCTCCCCGCACCCGCACCGAGAGGCGGTAGCCCTCGCCGTCCCGCACGAAGCCGGCGGCCCTGCGCAGATCGTGCTGGAGGTGCTCGTAGACCCCCATCAGCTTGCGGGCCACCATGACTTGGCGGTCCTGGCGACCGGCGTCGGCCCCGATCAGGCTGGTGACGGTCCAGATCCCGTAGATGACCGCGGCGCCCACCGCGGCCGAGACCATGAACTCGACCAGGGAGAAGCCGGCCCGGGGGCTGGCACCCTTCACGGGAACCCTCGCCGGGTACCCCGGGCGCGGGCTCCCCGCCTTCCCATGACGCGGGTCATTCGACACGGCGCACCGCCAGGCTCCGCAGGGTGAACCGCCGCCGCACCTCGAGATCCGGCCCCGATCCCTGGTAGGTCACCGAGACCACCAGCAGCTTGGCCGGGACCGCGCCCATGCCGCGCCGGGACTCCGCCACGTCCTCGATCCAGACATGGGACGAGAACCCTTCCGGGTCGGACTCGCCGAGGAGCTCGACGAGGTCGACGAACCTTCCACCGCCACCCGGGTAGACGCTGCGCCAGCGGGAACGGTAGATCCCGGGTTCGGTTCCGGCGAGATCGCTGGGGGTACCGGCCGGGACCGTCGGCAGCCGCTCCTCGGGCTGTTTGGCCAGGAGCCCCATCAGGCGGCTGGCCAGCACCACCGCCTCCGAGTCCTTGACGGTCGAGTGGAGGCGGCGCTTGGAGGTCGCCATGTTCCAGACCAGGGGCACCGCCAGGGCGGCCAACACTGCCGTCGCGACCAGTACCTCGACCAGCGAGACGGCGCGCCGGGGACCGGGGAGCGAGAGGAAGCCCCTCATCGGCGTTCCACCAGGACCTCCCGGTCGGAGCCCAGGTGGACCCGGAACTGGTGGGCCCGGAACTCGACCCGGGCCGGGTTCAGGGCCTCGTCCCAGACCACCCGGGAGGGCGCCCGGGGCGAGAGCCAGCGGGCCGGGTCGAAGCGGCGGGACACCAGCGCACCCCGGAGGTCGAGTCCGGCCGGGGAGGGGACCACCTCGCCGGCGCAGGCCACCAGGGCGGCCTGGATGGGGTGGGGTCCGGCCACGGTGACATTGCCCCTGAGGCTCACCAGGGCCAGGGCTTCGCCGGGGCGGGCGATCACGGGACCGCCGATCACCAGCTCGCCGTCGACCGAGAGGGTGCCGCCCCGTTCGATCTCGAGCTCGCCGAGGACCAGCCGCTCGGTGGCCACGTGGACCGTGGTGCCGATCCTGAGGGTCCGGCCGTCGGCCAGGAACCTCCGGCGGAAGTGCTCCTCGGCGGTGGCCTCGGGGGTGGCGACGACCTTCCAGACGGCCCGGGCCTCGACCAGGGTGGCCAGGCCCTCGGAGAGCAGGTCGGGCGGACCTTCGAAGAGGGTGGCCTCGTCCTCGGTGCCGATCCTGACCGCGGGCGCGGCGGGGGCGTCCAGGGCCGGGTACATGAACCCGGGCGAACCGCCCGCGGCCGGCGCCAGGTAGGGGCGGAGCGCGTCGGCGGTGAGGTGCCGCTTGGGAGTGAACGGGGTCTCGCCGGCTTCGATCCTACCGGTCTCGCCGACGGTCTCGTCGTCGCTCACCGCGAAGTCGTAGCTGCGGTTGGCCGGCTCCAGCACGGAGCGGGCCATCAGCTCCTGGTAGCGGGCGAAGCCGCCGCTGCCGCCGGCCAGGGCGAACACGTCGGCGACCTCGGCGAAGCCGGCCTCGTCGGGGACCGCGGCCAGCGACGTGAAGGGTCCGTCGGGGCTGCGTCCCAGTTTCGACCAGGCCAGGAAGCGGCGATAGGCCCGCCCCAGCACCACCGGCGGCACCCGATGACGGGAGTCCCCGGCCAGGTGGAGGATCGAGCTCGCTTCCGGGATCTCGGCGCCCCCGAGTCCGGTGAAGACCGGGAGGTCGAGCACATCGCGGGCGTAGCCGTGGCGGGCGCCTTTCTCCCAGGTCCCGGGGAGCACCTTCGAGGGGTAGGTGGCCTCGAAGTTGCGGACCAGGAAGCCCTCTTCCATGGGCGAGGCGAGCCCGGGGCCGAAGGCCAGCGCCAGGACCCAGGGGGTCGGCCCCAGGAGGCCGATCCATCCCCCCTGGGCCACCGGCAGCGCGGGATCGTCGCCGAAGCGGGACCGGGGAGTCCGCGGCTCGGCAGGAGCCGCCATCGGGTAGACCGTGAGTGGCCAGGCCAGGTCCCGGGTGCCGGCGCGATGGAACATCCCGAAGCGGGGCGCGTAGGCGAGCACGTTGGCCGCCTCGCTGTCCCCGACCAGCTCGCCCAGCAACAGCGAGAAGCGTCCCGCCACCGGCGGCAGGCGGTAGAAGCTGCGGAACGGACGGCGCACCGAGAGGCGGCGGATCGCCGCGCCCACCCGGGCCTCGACCTCGATCTCGAGGATGCCGGTCTTGTCGTAGGGGTCGGCCCGGAAGCCGGCCGGGATCGGGATCTCGAGCGGCCTCACCTCGAGGAAGCGGAGCTTGGCGCCGACCGTGCCGTCGGTGTCGCGGGGCACGAGGTCGGCGAGCAGGGCGGGGCGCAGCACCTCTTCGTGGCGGTCGAGGTCGGAGGGAAGCGAGCGGGTCACGAACTCGAAGAGCTCGCGCTCGGCGTCGTCGAGCGGCGGCGGTCCCGAGAACAGGGCCTCGAGTCCCCGCTCGACCAGGGCCAGGCCCCCGGAGGCGGCGTGGAAGGCGATCTCCCCGTCCCGGAACAGCGAGGTGTGGTCCCGGTACCCGGAGACCACGGTGTGCACGGCGTGGATCAGGCCGGCGATGACCAGGGCGAGGACCAGCACCAGCGGCAGGGCATAGCCGGAGCGGGTGGTGCTGCGGGGACCGGCCCCGGGTCGAGGCGCCAGCGAGGTCGCCCGACCCGGGATCCCCACCCGGCACCCTGGAGCGCGGTTCACTCCGCTATCGTAGGAGTCTCGGGCTCCGGCACCAACCGGTGGCGGAGGGAGAGGCATCGGGTGGTGGCGGGACGGCAGGCGGCAACCTCGGGCCGGTGTCCACGTCCTCGGCGCGGGCGGCTCGCCGGGATCCTCCTGGTCGTGCTCGTCGCCGTCCTGACCGGGGTCTACCAGGCGGATCGGCGCATGGTCGATCCCATGGTGCGGGGCCGCCTGGCCGACCTGGGGCCCGCCGCCGAGGGTTTCGAGGTGGGGCCGATCACCGGCAGCTTCCTCTCGGGTCGGGCCGAGGTGCACGGCTTCCGGGCCGAGCTCGGGGAGCGCGCCGGGGTGCGGGTCGCCCTCGAACTGGACCGGGCGGTGCTCGGGTTCTCGCCCTGGGCGGCTCTGTCCGGGGGGGAGGCCCTGCGCGAGGTCTCGCTCCACGGGGCGGCGTCAGGGGAAGGCGGGGAGCCCGCCCTCGACGAGCTCTCCACCGTCCCCGGACCCGTGGCCGACGTTGCCATGCCGACGATCGCACGCTTCCGGATCGCCGGCGTCGAGATCCCGGTCGACCGGCACCGCCTCGAGGTGGCGGCCTGCGAGGCGGCCCCGCTCCACAGCGGGCTCCCGGTCTGGGCCTTCGCGCTCGGAGCCAGGGCCAGGGGGCGGATCGACGGGCGGGACTACACCCTGGAGAGCCGGACCGGGGGGACGGGGGTGGTGACCCGGATCACGGCCCAGGGGCTGGCGGCGGAGCACTGGACGCCCCACTTCAAGGGGATCCTCTCCTGGATCGTGGCCGGGACCATGGATGCCCGGGTGGAGGTCGAGTCGGGCACCCGGTTCCCGGGGGACGGGGTGACCATGCGCTTCCTGCTGCTGCTCCGGGAGATGGAGTCGCAGGTCCCCGACGACGAGACCACCGAGAACCGCCTGCTGCTCGGGCCGGCCATGGCGGAGCTGGTCCGGCGGCGGGACGAGCTCCCGCTGGAGTTCGAGTTCCGGGTCGGGGCCGAGGAGCTGGCGGCCGCTCGCGGGTTCGGCGACCTCGATCTCGGCAAGCGGGTCTCCAAGGCCGCCGGGGCACGCCTCGAGGCCATGGCGGGCGAGCTGACCGCCGATCTCCCGTTGTCCGGGGGGATCGACGGCGAGAGCCTGAAGCGGCTGTTCAAGAAGCGCGGGAAGTAGCGGAGCCCCTAGAAGGCCGCCTCCACGCCCTCGGCCAGCGCCAGGCGCGGGACCGGACCGGTGGGGCGGGTGCCGCTCTGGAGATAGACCACCGAGCCCTGGAAATCGAGCCAGCGGTCGCTCGTACCCTCGAGGTGCTCGGGGTCGAGGTCCAGGGGCTGCAGGGCCTGGAGACGGTGGTGCAGGACCGGGACCACGAAAGGGGAGCTGGGCAGCCGGCGGGCCACCACCATGGGACCCAGGCTCTCGATGGTCCCGGCCAGGGCCTCGTCGGTGCGGACCTCGTCGAGCTGGTCATAGACTCCCTGGAAGCGGAGTTCGGAGAGTGCGTCGAGCAGGGTCTCGTCCCTGCGCAGGCCGCTGCGGCGCACCCACTGCTCTCCGCCTCTTCCGGCGTAGCCGACCGCCACGTCGATCCGGTCGAGCCCCACCTGCCCGAGGACGTGGGGCACCAGGCGCACCAGCACCCTCGCCTCGAGCGCCCCGAGCTGATCGCGACGCCAGTCGCTCCCGGCTGCGGCTTCCTCGCTCTCCTGGGGCGCGCTCGCGGGGGGCTCCCCGGCACCGATCGCTCCCGGATCCAGGCGTCGATATCCGTTCCCGGCTTCCTCGCTCGAGGCCAGCAGGGCTTCGAGCTGGGCACGAGGAAGCAGCTGGCAGATCTCCAGCGTCTCGCGCAGCAGGTACTTGGCCGACGAGAGGCGGGGTCCGTAGCGCAGCGAACCCTGGGGCGCGGCGCTCATCAGCGCCATGGCGCCGGTGACCAGGATCGCCAGAGCCAGGAGCACCTCCACCAGCGTCAGGCCGCGGCGCCGGCCCTCAGCCACGGCGAACCGCCAGGGCCAGGGGTGCCGGGAACACGTGACCGTAGCGCCGCGGGGCCTCGCCGCTGGGGGTGTACTCCACCACTGCGAACAGGTGGCGCTGGGCAGCGACCCGGGTCACGCCTCGCAACAACGAGCCCCGGCGAGCCCTTCCCCGGAGCTCGAGCACTCCCCAGGTGGTGCGAAGCGCGTCCACCTCGGGAGGGAGTCCCAGGGCGGCGCGGACGGCGGGAGAGGGGACGAGGTCGCCCGCGAAGGGCGAGCTTGCGAGTCGGCCCACCTCCCGGCGCACCACCCGGACTTCGACGGGGGCCAGCTGCATCCCTGCCCCCTTCGCCAGGGTGGCAGCCATGGCCACCGGGGCGTAGTGGAGGGTGTCGTCGGATTCGAGCAGGAAGCTGGCGAAGCGATGGTCGAGGGACCGGGGTCGGACCTCACGACCCTCACCGGGGGCGGGGAAACCCTCCCAGCCTTCGCCGTCGGGGCCGAGGTCGGCGGCCCGGTCGACCAGGGCCTGGGCCGCCGAGGACGAGCCCGCAGGAGGGTGGGCCATGGCCAGCTGGTAGCGCACCTCCTCGATCCCGGCGAGCACCAGGGCCTCCATGTCGGCTCCCACGAGGGCGCTGAGGAGGGTGTTCTCGTGGGTTCGTCGCAGGCGTCCGGCGACGAAGCTGAACCCGGCCAGCATCGCCAGCAGGACCACCACGAGCGGGATCGCCATCGCCCGCCGCCGGCGACGGACACAGGCGGGGACGGGGGTGGGGGCTGGGCGCGTCACTCGGAGGCCGGTCCGTCCCGGTCGGCCACCAGCGAGGTGGAACCATGTCCCAGCAGGTCGAGGGCCGAGGCCCCTGCCAGAGCCTGGCCCGCCCAGGCTTCGCTGTTGCTGGCCACCGCCGCACCCAGGGTGGTGAGGCGACAGTTGAGGCAGCAGGGGAAGGGCTTGCCGCTCACGTTCTTGGCCGTGAAGACCACCAGGTCCTCGATCTTCTCGCCGTTCTGGAGAGCGTTGTTGATGGCCTCCCATTCGGCGCAGTTCTCGAAGTTCCAGGGCTTGAGGCTGCTCCGGCCGGTCACCCGCTCCAGCCAGCGCCGGATGAAGGCGAGCCTGGGGTGGGTGACGGTGGCCCCGCCCTCGCGGACGGCGCCGCGGATCCCGCCGTTGGCGTTGATCCCGGTGTAGGTCCTGCCCGTGGTACGGCTGACCGCGGCAGAGGTCGAGCGCAGGTGGTAGGCCTCCTCGCCGGCTTCCCGCAGCAGGGGGGCGATCTCCCTCTGGGCGCGCAGCACGGTGTCCTTCATGTTCCGGAAGGCCTGCTGGGCCGCCTCCCTGGCCTGGGCGACCAGGCGGGCCGGCGGGGCAACGGTGGCATTGCGGATCATCTTCAGCTGGCGGGCGATCACGTTGCGCAGCGCTCCCGCCGCCCGCACGCCGCCCTGGGGAACCCGGGCCAGCGTCGTCTGGAGCATGCGGCCGAAGAGGCGCTGGGTGGCAGCGTTGCCAGAGGCGAGCGCCTCGCGGGCGCCCTGGGGGAGCATGCGTCCGCCTGCCTGCAGGCCGGCCCGGGTACCGTTCACCGTCACCTGGGCCAGCCCCTTCACCAGGTAGACGTCCGAGACCGCCATCATCCAGTTGAAAAGGAAGCTCCCGACTTCCAGGCTGCGGCGGCCCGCCCCCAGGGCGTTGCCCTGCTCGTCCCGACCTTCGTAGGCGTTGAGCAGGGCGTTGGCCGCCCTCCAGCAGGCCCCGTAGACGGGGATCAGGTTGGTGAGCACCGGGTGCTCGTAGGAGAAGCGGGCGAGCCGGTTGTAGATCCCGTCGGAGGGCATACCCAGCGCTTCCCACGAGATGGGCTCGGCGAGGCGCCGGGCCACCTCGTTGTTGAAGGCCAGGCTGGGGGTGGTCTTGGCGGTGAAGATGTCGTCGGCCAGACGCAGGGGATCCCGGACGCCCCCGGCGGCCTGCCCCCCGGCCATACCCGCCAGGCGATCGGTGAAGAAGTCGCGGGCGTAGACCCGCAGCATCCACACGATCAGCAGGTCGCTCTCGCGGATCCCGCGGGCACCGTTGCCGGGCTCGAAGCGCCTGAGGAAGGATCCCACGCGGTTGGCGTAGATCGGGTTGTCGTGATAGCCGAGGGACGTGTCCGGGACCTCTCGAGTGATGTCCCAGAGCCTCACGCCGAAGATGTGGCGGTAGGAGCCGGTCTGCTCGGTACGGGTCCGGACACGGGTGTTCCCGAGGAGCTTCACGAGCATCGAGAGACTGGTCTCGTACTGCTCCAGCACGCCCGGGACATAGGCTCCGTGGCCGACGCCGGCCGAATAGCTGCGGCCGAAGGGTTCGTAGCGCCGGGCGCCGCCGAATGCCATTCCCTCGTGGGAGGCGCAGAGATAGACGTAGAAGCGGAAGAGCTTCTCCAGCTCGTCGGTGTGGGGCCGCTCGAGGTGGCGGATGCGGTCCATCATCACCCGGACGTAGTACTCCTGGTCGGCGTCGAGCTCGATCCGCTCGGCGGCGAAGCGACGGAACAGGCGGTCGTAGAGGTCGCGGTCGCTGATCCAGAGCTCGTGGCCGAGTTCGCCGGCCAGGGCGTCGAGCTGCTCGTCGGTCAGTCCCTGGTCCTCGACCTCGAGCTCGCCGTCCATGCGCTCGAACAGATGCGCCATGTCGGACTCGGAGAGCTCCGAGGAACCCTCGAAGAAGGGGTCCGAATCGGGAAGTTCTTCCAGTAGGCGCGCCAGGACGGGATCGACCTCGCCTGTGGGTGAGGTGCTGAGGCTCGCTCCGCGGGAGGATGAGGAGTCGTCGGGCAAGTCCTGGCCGCGGGCGTCGGGAGCCGGCACGAGCACGGCAGCCGAGACCAGCAGGGCGAGGAGCGCGTGCCGGCGAGCGAGGGGAACGGTGTGCATCCGGGGTCCTTCCGACCCTCGTCAAGCAGGCGCCGTGCCAGGGTGGACGTCAGACTCGTGAGGCGCTCCCTGAGCTGGTCTTGGCACCGCCGCCAGGTGAACGTCGGGGCGTGCGGAGGCTCGGTGGCTCCGGGAAATCGGAGTCGTGGCTAGAGGGGTATACGGTAGAGGCATGCGGGTTTCCCTCGCCGGTACCCCACGCCGGGCTGCGGTCACCTTCGTGGAGGTGCTCCTGGCCCTGGGGGTCTTGGCACTGGTCGTGGCCCTCGCCTACGCCTTTCTGCACCTGGGGGCGCAGGGCGCCCGACGGACCGAGACGGTCCAGGCGGCCGTGGCCGGCGGCGAGCTGGCGATGAGCGCCCTGATGGGGGACCTGCGCTCCATGTTGCCCCCGGGCGGGGACGGGCGCCCTCGTCCCTATGCCATCGGCCTCGCGGGACGCCGCCTCTCGTTCTTCAAGGTCGAACTGGCCGGGGACCAGGCGGTGGCACGGCCCCTGATCTACGAGGCCCGTCCCGTCGGGCCCCACGGGAACCTGGGCCTGTGGCGGGACGGGCGCCGCATGGCCGGCGTACTCCTCTCGTCCTTCCGGGTCGAGGAGCACCGCATCGAGGGCGGCGGACCCGAGGACCTCACCCTCCCCAGGGACCTGGCCTTGAATCCCAGGATCCGGATCCTGCTGGAGGCCATCGCCCGCGACGAGCCTCGAGACCAGCTCGAAGGCCCGGCGAGGCATTCGTTGGCCCAGATCGTGGCCGTTCCCGCGACCAGCCCTGTCGCTACCCTGGGACTCCCGCCCGCCGGGCGAGTCCTGGCAGAGGGAGCGGTGCGGGTGGAGGGTGCGCTACCGGACGGGCCCTCGCCGTGATCCCCTCCGAGGCCCCGGTCGCGGATCCGGCGCCCTCCGGGGCCCCCGTCCTCCTGAGTGCCCCTGGTACCCTCGGGGACGGGGAAAGGCCCGCCGTGCAGGAGTTCGCCGGCTACCGGATCGAGAGCGTGCTGGGGGAAGGCGGCAACGCGGTCGTCTATCTGGCCGAAAGGGCCGGCGGCGGGACGAAGGTCGCCCTCAAGGTGCTGCGGCGCCAGGGCCGGACCGCCGACTCGGTGGCCCGCTTCAAGCGGGAGATCGCGGTGCTGGCCGGGCTCGACTCGCCCCGCTTCCTCCCGGTGCTCGACTCGGGGGTGACCGACGGCGACCTCTGGTACGTGATGCCCTACTCGCGCTCGGAGTCCCTGGAGGAGGTCCTGAAGCGCCGCCTGGGGAAGGGCGGGACCCTCGAGCTCCGCGAGGTGCTGAACCTGGGGCGGACCCTGGCCGATGCCCTGGCCTACCTGCATGACCGGGGCATCTGCCACCGGGACCTGAAGCCCGACAACCTGCTGGTGGGCGAGGCGATGTCGGTCCAGGTCATGGACTTCGGGCTGGCCAAGGCGCTCGACCACAGCGAGCTCACCGCCGAGGGCGTGATCATGGGGACGCCCCGCTACATGTCGCCCGAGCAGGTGATGGGCAAGGAGGCGGACGCCCGCAGCGACGTCTACCAGGCCGGCCTGGTGCTCTACCGGGCGCTCACGGGGAGCCTGCCGCTCGAGGACAAGAGTCCCTTCGCCACCGCCATGCGCCGGACCCGGGAGCCGGTCCCGCCGGCGGTCCGGGCCAACCCCATCACCCCCCCGGGACTCGACCGGATCCTGCTCCGGGCGCTCCGGTCCGATCCCAAGGAGAGGTACCGGGACGGAGGGGAACTCCTCGGCGACCTGATGAGGCTCGACCGCACCACCGGCCGGCTGCTCCCCGGGGCGGACCTGCCGGGCCTGCCGGCGGAGCGCACCGTGGGCCCCGAGCCGGTTCCGGGAGTGGCAGCCGGTGGGTCCCGGCCGGCCGGGCGCCGGGGCCGGGGGCCGGGGGGCGGGGCGGGCGGGCCGGGCGCGGCGGCCCGCGGCGCGCCGCGGGCGCCCCCCGCGGTTAGGGGGCGGGGCCGGCGGGGGGCCCGGGCCGCCCGTGCCCCGGGCCCTGGTCCGGGGCTCGTCGGCGGGCGGCCCGGACCCGGAGTCCCGGGGAGCGGGGGGCGGGCGGCTGGATCCCGAGACCCGGCCCACCCCGGGGAAGGCACCCCGGCGTGGGGGGGGGAGGACCACCGCCGCGGTCCTGGTGCTCGGGGCGCCCGGCCCCGGTCGCTGGGTGGCGGCGACGCTCGGGCTCGCCTTCGGGGTCGCGGTCGCGCTGCTGGCCTGGAGCCGGGCCCCGGGGCAGGGCAGGATCGCCTCCTCCGGGACGGTCCCGCTGGCCGTCGAGGACCTGCTGGTCGAGCCCTTGCCGGGTCGCCTGGAGGTCTCCTTCCGGACCTCGTATCCGGTGCGAGCGGGCTTCCGGGTCGGTGAGGGGCCCGAGGTCCTGATCTCCCCGGTGCCCACCTCGGACCATGTAGGAGCCGTCGATGGCCTCGATCCCGGCGCCGAGGTCGAGTGGACCCTTCGGTTGCGGGATCCTGCCGACGGACCGGGGGCCCCCCCGACGAGCACCCTCACGGATCGGGTCAGGATCCCGACCTCGGGGGGCGGGTCCGGGGTCCGTTCCGCCTTCTCGGGCCTGCGGGCCACCCGGGAGGGCGACCGGATCCGGGTCACGGTGCGGACCGAGGACCCGAGCACCTGCGGGCTGCTGGTCGGGGAGGGCGAGGACCTCGGGACCCGCATCGAGGCGGCCACCACCGGTGGCAAGAGCCATGCCTTCGAGGTGCCGGCCCTGCCCGGTTCCCGTGACCCCCGTCGGATGCGGCTCTCCTGCCGGGATGGCGAGGGTCGGAGCTACGCCTCCGAGACCCGGGCGCTCCTGCCGGGGGGCTCTCAGAGACCGTGAACCCTTCCCCGGCGGGCTTCGAGCGCCCCATCATCCCCGCCTGCGGCAGCGCTCTCCTCGCAGGCAGGATCCGCTGCCCGCCTCACCGCATTCCGTCGGGGCTTCGCCCCTCGGACCTGCGATCGCCTTGCAGTCGGGGCGCTGGGTCGCTCTCGGGCCTACGCCGGGGAAGGGTTCACGGTCTCTCAGTCCTTGAGATAGTCCCGGCGGGCCGGTACCTGGACCAGTCGCTCCTCCTCCAGGTGGAGGGCCGTGAGCGAACCGCCGTAGACGCAACCCGTGTCGAGCCCGGCCGCCACCAGCCGCTCCCCGACCCGGTGGAGCACCGCCTCCTTGCGGGCGTTGTGCCCGAAGATCACCAGGGTCTCCCCCTGGTAGTGCTCGTACCAGGGAGGGTCGGCGGGGCGTTCGTCGGGCCACCGGCGCATGGTGACCATCATCTTCGGGGTGGTCCCGGCCAGGCCTTCCCGGGGATGGATCCCGGCATGGACCATCAGCCAGCCGGGTCCCTGCCGGTACCAGGGCAGGGCTTCGAGGAAGGCGGCCAGCTCCGACCGACGGGCGGCGCAGCGGTCCAGGCAGGCCGCGATATAGGGCAGGCAGGGAGGGCGCATCCCCCGCTCGTCCTCCTCCCGGAGCACCCGGGCGAGGTGCAGCTCGTGGTTCGACTGGATCGAGAGCAGGTTCCGCTCCCGCACCAGATCGAGGACCCCCAGGGGATCCGGACCCCGGTCCAGGATGTCGCCGGTCAGGAAGACCTGGTCGCCGGGCTCGGGAGCCAGCCGCTCCAGGAGCTCGGCAAGCTCCGTGGCGCAGCCGTGCACGTCGCCGATGAAGAACTGCGCCATGGGCCGAGTCTACCGGGCGTGCCCGGGATTCCCGAGGCCCCCTCGGGCCTGGCCGGCGACGGTCCGGGGGGAAGGGGGCGTCACTCCTCCAGGATGGTCCGGAGCATCCAGGAGGACTTCTCATGGACCTGCATGCGCTGGGTGAGGAGGTCGACCGTGACGTCGTCCCCGGCGGCCTCGGCTCCCTCCATCTGGCCCCGGCAGGTGGAGATCACGGTCTCGTTGCCCTCGAGCAGCAGCCGCACCATGTCCATGGCCTTGGGGACCCCGGGGGTCTCCTGGATCGAGGAGAGCTTCATGTATTCGGCGTAGGTGCCCGGGGCCGGCTCGCCCAGGGCCCGGATCCGCTCCGCGATCAGGTCCACCGCCAGCGCCAGCTCGGTGTACTGGGTCTCGAAGAGGAGGTGCAGGGAAGAGAAGTGGGGACCCTTCACGTTCCAGTGGAAGTTGTGGGTCTTCAGGTAGAGGACGTAGCTCTCGGCCAGCAGCTTGGCGAGACCCTTCGCCAGCTTCTTCCTGTCCTTCTCGCCAAGTCCGGTGCCGATCTCCATGGCTTTGTCCTTCCTCGGTCGCCCGGACTGTACCCTCGGAGGCGGGCGACGTGGGGGGCCGGGCGGTCTGGGGCCGAGACCCGGACGGGCGGACCGGAAACGGGAGACGGGGGCCTGGGTAGGCCCTGGTGCCGGAGGAAACCTGGAGGCAGGGTCGCCCGTAGTCCATGCTGGACCGCCACAGGCGGCCCCCTGCTCGGGGATGTTCGAGGAAGGAACGAGAGCGATGTTGGGACTTCGCCGCATGCCGGTCTTCGCCAGGAGCCTCCTGTCCTTGGCGCTGGTGTTGGCCGTGGGCCTGGGACCGGTCGCTTCCACCCTGGTGGCCGCCGAGTCGACCCGGGAGTCGCGTTCCGGGAACCGGGATCGAGATCGAGATCGAGACTCCGAGTGGAGTCGTGACCGGGACGGAGATCGGGACCGAGACCGAGACCGGGACCGTGATCGGGATGACCGCCACGACAACGACGACGACGGCGAGACCTCGAAGGGCGAGGCGGTCCTCAAGGCTGGACTGATCTCGCTGGGTGTGGTCCTCTCGGGTGTGGCCCTCTCGTTCCTGTTGCCCACGGTGGTGGGCCCGATCGCCTTCCTTCCCCAGGCCCTGATGTGGGGCTCGGCGGCGGTGGCAGCCCCGCTGTTCGCCTATCTCTACAACAGGTTCCTGGACCGGGACATGAACGACCGGAAGACCCTGGGCCTGCTGGCGGTCGGCGGCCTCGGACTCCTGGGCGCGGTGGCGACGGCCGGACTCGGTCCCATCGGTGCCCTCGCCGGGGCTTCGGTGGCGGGCGCGGTGGGTCTCCCGATCTTCAAGGCCATCGCCGTGGATGACGACGACGAGGGCTCACGGGGGTCCAGGGATCGGGACGACCGCGACCGCGGCGACGACGACCGGGAAGAACTCTGGGACCAGTACCGGGACGTCTTCGAGCTCTGGGAGCGGGTCCAGATGGCCTACCGCAAGTTCACCCACTACTCCCGGGAAGGCGACCGGCGGCTGGCCGACCTGTGGCTCAAGCGCTACCGCTGGTTGGAGGAGAAGTACCGCCAGGAGAACCGGGACTACCGGGACAACCTCGACGACCACGACGACGGGCACCATCGGGACCGGGATCGCGACCGCGACCGACGCCACGACTGATCGCTCCCGGTTGGTCCGGATCCGGAGACCGCACCCATCCTTTCGGGGGGGGTGCGGTTTCGATTCATGTGGCAGAAAAGTCGCCGGCGTGCGAGGATTCGGAGTGATCGTGTGAAGGTCTCGGCAAGCCTGCTCGACCTCGGATCGCTCCTAGGAAGCGACCCGGGGCCTCGATCCCCGCAGCCGGGGAGCGAGAGGCCTTCGACCAGAGTTCGGCTCGCGCTCGTGTCCATCCTTTCGTAGGGGTCCGGGGTCGTTTTGCCGATCGAAAGGTGTCCGGTTCCGATGAAGTTGTTCGTAGGCAATCTCCCTTGGTCCGTCGATGGTGATCACCTCCGGGAGATCTTCGGTGCCCACGGTGACATCGTGGACGCAGTGGTCCTGACGGACCGCGAGACCGGGCGCTCCCGCGGCTTCGGGTTCGTCGAGATGGCGACCCGCGAGCAGGGCGAGGCGGCGATCCGGGCCCTCGACGGCTATGAGGTCTCCGGTCGCCCCCTGCGGGTGAACGAGGCCCAGGCCCGTGAAGGCCGGGGCGGCGGCGGCGGAGGCGGCGGCGGCGGTGGTGGCCGCGGCGGCTTCGGCGGCGGCGGCGGTGGTCGCGGCGGTCGCGGCCCTCGCTACTGAGCGACGACCCGATCCGAGGGCTGGGAAGGCGGGAACCCGAGAGGTTCCGGGGCCGACCCGGCCCTCGTCGCGTCCGTGGGACCGATACTCTGGGACCTCGCCCGGCCCCCGGGGCATGTCCCGAAACAGGGTCGCGAAGCCCCGGGCCTGGTGACCCAGGCGTCTCGCGTGTCCCGAGGATGGGGCCTCGCCTGTGTCAAGGTCACGACGCAGGGGCTCGATTCCCGCTCGGGAAGGCGCCGAATGCCTGGCACGGGAGCTGCTTGCGAGGTGCCCGGAGGTCCTCGCTATGCAGCTTCGTAACCTGGGTGCAGCTCTGGCCCTGTTGCTCGGACTCCTGGTGGCGAACCCGGCTCGGGTGCTCGCCGAGGAACCCTTCGGCATGGAGGGCGGCGAGCCCGATCGCGAACTCTCCGGCACGGGCACGGGCGCTGCGGCCGTGGCCTCGCCCTCCGAGGCCGAGATCGAGGCGCAGGCGATCGCGGAGATCGCCCGTATCCTCGCCAAGCCCGAGGTCGCCTGTGGGGACTCGCTCGAGGCCCGGGAGGGCAAGACCCAGATGGTCTTCGACCTCTTCAAGATCCGGCTCCCGATCACCGGTCCCATCCCGGCCCAGACCGTGGAGGAGGGCCGGCCCCGGATCGCGACCGTGGTGGCCGGGATGAAGGCCCTGAACCCCGACTCGCTCCACTGCCTGGCGAGCTGGGCCAACGAAGTCATCGCCATGATGCCGACCGACCCACCCAATGCCGAGGCCAAGGCCGTGCTCGAGAGCGTGCGGGCGGTCTTCGAGGTGGTCGTCGTCGAGGTCGAGCGGGCGGCCGCTCCTCTGCCCTGACGCAGGCTCCTACAGTGGCAGCACCGTGCCCAGGCCCTTGGCGCGGGCTGCCGCCATCACCAGCGGGGCGGTGGCCATGTCGTCGAGCGCCAGGCCGAGGTTGATGGCCAGGAGCCGCTCCTCGGGGCGCTCCCGGCCCGGCTTCCGGCCGGCCACGATCTCGCCGAGGTCGGCATAGGCCTCGGGGGTAGCCAGGAAGTAGCCTTCCTTGCGGTAGTAGGCGAGCTGGGCCAGGTCGTCGGTGGCGATCCGGTCGACCTCGGCCAGCGCCCCGGCCGTCCAGTAGGAATCGAAGTCGACCGGGCTGGCGAAGGCGCCCTCGGCCAGCCATCCCGCTTCGATGGCGGGGGTCGGCTGCTTCAGGATCGGTCCGCTGGTCACGACCAGGTCCATGCCGACCACCGCGTCCCTGGGGCGGTCCACCACCTCGATCGCCAGGTCCAGCATGCGGCCCATCTCCTCGGCGAATCGGCGGGCCACCCCTGGGTGGGTGTCATAGGCCTTCACGGTGCGGAGCCGGAAGCGGCAGGCCAGGGCTTCCAGGTTCGAGCGTCCCTGGACCCCGCAGGCCAGGATGCCGACCGTAGAGCTCTCGGGCCGGGCCAGGTGCATGGCGGCCAGCGCGGTGGCGGCCCCGGTGCGCTGGGCGGTGATCCAGGTGCAGTCCAGGACCGCGGTCGGGATCCCGGTCCCGGCATCGTTCAGGATCATGAGCCCGGTGATGTAGGGGAGACCCTTGGCCTGGTTCGCCGGGAAGCCCGACACCCACTTCATCCCGGCCGACTCGAGCCTGGGGATGTAGGCCGGCATGGCGTGCACGAAGGAGTCGGGTCGGGGGTGGATCCCGGGCTTGGGGGGCATTTCGGTCCGCCCCTCGCCCTTCTCCCGGAACATCACTTCGAGGGCGTCGATGATCGAGTCCATGGTCACGCCCGCGGCCTCGACGTCGGCCCGGGAGAGGTAGAGGAGCTCGCGACCGAGTTGCATGGGCACTCCTTGGCGGGACGGCTCCCGGGGCCGCACTGCCCCGGTCCGGGCCCCGGACCCGGCGAGTGTACAGTCGCGCTCGCATGGAGGCGATTCGCGACCGGTCCCGCGTCCGGAACCTCGCCGTCCATGCGAGCCCGCTGGTGGCGAGCCTGGTCCCCGACCTGGTGGCTCTGGCGACCGGAATCCTCGGGTCGGTCTGCCTGCTCGCCTCCTCGGCCCTGGTACACGAGGCGCTGGAAGCCACCGGCCGGATCCCGGTCCTGCCGCCCTTTGAGGGGAGCCTGGTCGGGGCCTCGCTGCTGGTGCTCGCCCATGGCCTGAGGCGTCGGGTCCGGGCCGCCTGGGCCGCTTCGGTGGCCGTGCTCTCCGGGTTCGCGGTCTGGTCCTCGGCCACCGGTCGGGGCGGCTTCGGCCTGGCCGGGTTCGCGGCCGCGGTGGCGGCGGTCTTCGCGGTCTCGGGCTTCCCGCGCCGGAGCGCGCTCCTCGAGTCCGGGTCGCGGGGCCGGGTGCTCCTCTCGGCGACCTTCCTGGTGGCGGCGCTGCTGGCGGCCCATGGCTGGCTGGCGCGGCATCCCGAGGCGGAGGAGATGTCGCTGGCCGCGTTCCTGCGCCGGGGACCGGCCCCGGCCGGGGTGCGGCTCACGGTGGCGGGGATCTGGGTCCTGTACCTGGGGGTGCTGCTGGCAGCCTTCCGCCCGACGAGACCGCGCACGGAGGTGGCGACCTGCGGGGAGCTCGACCGGGTCCAGGCGATCCTGGAGCGCTCCGGGAGGGCCGACGCCCGGCTGGCGCTCTCGGGGGACAAGGCCGTGCTCTTCGATCCGGAGGGCCGGGGCTTCCTCGCCTACGCGGTGACGGGGCGGACCTTCGTGGCCCTGGGCGATCCGGTGGGACCGCCCGAGGTGCGCCGGGAACTCGCCTGGAGCCTCTCGGAGCTGGCGGATCGCCACGGCGGGAGGGTGGCCTTCTACCAGGTCCGGCCCGAGGACCTCGACCTCTACCTCGAACTCGGGCTGACTCCCCGCAAGCTCGGTGAGGAGGCCAGGGTGCCGCTCGCCGGCTTCGAGCTGGAGGGCAAGCCCCGTCGCGAGAGCCGCCGGGTGCTGCGCAAGCTCGCCGAGGCCGGCTACCGCCTCGAGGTCGTGCCGGCCTCCGGCGTGGCCGAGCTGGTCCCCGAGCTGGCGAAAGTCTCGGCAGCCTGGCTCGGGGGCAAGCGGGCCCGGGAGAAGGGCTTCTCGCTGGGGCGGTTCGATCCGGCCTACCTCGGACGCCTGCCGCTGGCAGTGGTGCGCGGGCCGACCGGCATCGCGGCCTTCGCCAACGTACTGGGCGCCGCCGACCGCGACGAGCTCACCATCGACCTGATGCGCTTCCCCGAGGACGCCCCCTCGGGCGTGATGGAGTTCCTGATCGTCTCCCTCATGGTCTGGGGACGGGAGCAGGGCTATGCCTGGTTCGGCCTGGGGATGGCACCGCTGACCGGGATCGAGGACCGCCAGGGGGCGCCCGCCTGGAACCGGCTGGCCGCCCTGGTACGCGACCATGGCGAGGGCTTCTACAACTTCCACGGGCTGCGCCGCTTCAAGGATCGATTCGACCCGGTGTGGTCGCCCCGTTACCTGGCTGCGCCCGGCGGGAGCGAGCTGGCGAGGATCGTGGTGCAGATCGGGGCCCTGATCGGGGGCGGGATCCGGGGCGTGGTGGCGAAGTAGGAGGGTGCCATGGGGCGCGACGTGAGGCGGGGGGTTGGGTGGCCGGCAGGCCGGGTGCGGCTCGGGATGGCCGTGGCGTCCGCCTTGGCGCTGGGCGTCGGCGTCGGGTTCGCCCAGGAGGGCGTCGAGATCCCGGTCGAGGTGTGGGAGCAGACCCGCTATCGGGTCGACCTGGTCGGGGACAACCTCGAGCCGCGGGTCCGCCGGGTGGCGGTGGGGCCGGATGGGACGCCGCTCCGGGAGGGGCGCACCGTGGTGCTCGAGGACGTGGCCCTCTCCGATCTCCCGCCCGAGGTCCGGACCTACCTCGAGGGTCGGTTCAAGCTGAAGGTGCTCCGTCACATGAACGATCGCGGCCTGAGCCGGACCAATGCCCGCTTCCGGCGGGGTTGGACGGTGAACGTGATCCAGCCTGCCCATGACAGGACGCCGGGGATGGACCGTCTCCGGGAGGCCATGCTCGACCCGGCGATCTCCGAGGCGCTCCGGCTCAGGGTGGTCGAAGCCATCGCCATGGGGAAGACGATCGACCGGGCCCAGGTCGACCTCGTCCTCGAGACCCGCACCCAGCCGGGCGAATCCTCCGGCTACTGGGCCGGGAGCCGGCTCCATGTCCGCTCGGGAGCGGAGCATGGGTCGGGCGCCTGTCCGACCGCCAAGACCGCCCTCGTCGACCTCTCGGGCGGGACCTTCATGGCGGACCCGGTGCGGCAGGTGGTGCTGGTGCCGGTCGAGAACACCGGCGTGCGCCATGGATACGACTTCTCGTCCCTGGACCGCATGGGTGCGGTGATCCCTCACGAGTTCGGGCACACCCTGGCGGCGCTACGTCGGGCCATCATTCCCGACGGTGGAGGCCACTACGGATTCCAGTCCTACCGGGGGGCCCTGCCGGTGAACGAGGCCTTCGCCCACTTCATGGCCGTGACCACCGACGCGGAAGGGGCCCGGACCGACTGGACCGCCTGGGGTGAGCACCGACAGGCGCTGCTGAAGGGCTACGACGAGGTGGGCTCAAGGAGTTCCGATGGCACCCACTCGACCGGCGACATGCGGGCCGGCGAAGGGGAGGCGATCTCGGCCCGCCAGCAGTTCCAGCTCCGGGAGGCGGAAGCCATGTTCCGGACCGAGGCCGTTCTCGCCAATGTCCTCACCGAGTTCGAACGGGCGGTGGATCGGGTTGCGGTCCCCGACGGCATGGGGAGGACCCTGAGAGGCCGGGAGGTGGTGCTCGACGTGCTCCGTCTGACGGCCCCGATCGAGGCTGCGCGTCTGCCCTCGGCGGCGGAGCCGGTCCCGATCGGAGACTGGTCGGAGTTCCGGAGCGGCGTGGAGCGGTGGTTCCCGGAAGTGGCTCAGGAACTCTTCGTCGCCGAGGAGGCCGCCACCCTGGGAGCACGACGCGACCTGGGGTCTGCCCGGGTCCGATTCGAGGCGATCGACGTGGTGGAGAGAGCCGAGCGGGATGCCCGAGGGCGGTACCGGAACGGGGAGAGCGAGGCCAAGGTCGAAGCCGTCCGGAAGCAGGTCCTGGCCGAACTCGAGGCAGTGTCGCGGGGGGCTTGGACGGTGCGGCCCGGGGCCGATCCCCGGTCGCTCCCCGAGCTGGTCCGGGAGCGGAACGCCGCCCTGGTGCGGGAGACCCAGAAGCAGATCCAGGCGCTCCGGTCGCGCTACGGGCGGGAACTCTCCAAGTCCTTCGAGACCGCCACCGGGGAAGCCCAGACGCAGCTCGCCCGGGAGATCGGCTGGAACTTCCGGGCCCGCCATGCGCTGCTCGAACGCTTGATCGGCGGCAAGCTGGCGGGCGTCGACCTGGCCCCCGGAGAGGCCAACCGGAGGGGGTTCCGCGGCTTGCCGACCGACGAGGCCCAGAAACGGGCCGCCGAGGCGATGCGCTCCGGGCTCGAGAGGCAGTGGGGGGAATTCGTCGACCTGGCTCGCCAGCGGGGGCTCCGGGCCGACACGGTCCCCACCGACTTCGAGTCGGTGCTCCGGGAGAGGGGCAGGGCCGAACTGATCTACCCGGAGGCGCGAGGGCCCGCTCGCCCTGCCGGCAGCGAGCCCGCCACCCGGATGCCTCGCCCGGGGCGGCAGGCGCCGACGCCCGGCCCTGGTCGTGGCGCACCGACGGCATCGGGTCCGGGATCGGGCGCCGCGGGTGGAGGGACGGGGGAGGCTTCGGGAGGGCCCGGGCGACCGGAGACCTCGTCCGGCGGAGCCCCGGGTGAGGGAGCTGCTCCCGGCACCCAGGGGAGGCCTTCCCCCGTCGCGTCCGAGCCGGCGCCGGAGGCTGCTCCCAGGAACGCCGAAGGTCGGATCGCCCGGGCCCGGGCCCAGGTGGCCGAGCTGCGGACCCGTCTCACCGAGGCGGTGCGGATCCGGCTCGAAGAGGAGCTGGCGCGCCAGCCCCGGAATCCCGGGGAGCCGCCGAGTCGGGGCGCCCGGGCGGCCCGTTTCGCCCGCGGCCAGCTCGACTTCTTCGTCACCGCCTACCTGATGACGCTGGTGCGGCTGGCGTCCGACAATCCGACGCTGTCGACCTCCGAGATCCTGGCCACCGCCGCGAGCCAGGTCTTCTCGCCCGAGGCGATCGGCGGGCTGGCGCTCTTCATGGGCGCCGATCTCGGGGCCCAGGCCGCGATGCGCAAGGCCCTTGGGGGTGCCCTCCAGAGAGCCTTCGGATCCGCCCTGGCCGAGGTCGGACTGCGCAAGGCGGGAACCGCGATCGGTGGTGCCGGGAACGTGGTCGGGTTGGTGGTCTCCAGCGTGGGACTGGAGACCTGGAAGACCTGGCGGGAGGAGACTGCCGAGGAGGGGCGCCTGGCGAGGATCCGGAGCCGGCTGCGGGAGAGCCGGGCCCGGGCTGCCACCGAAGCCTCGGCGCGGTACCTGGCGACCACCAAGGGTGACCTGCTGCTCGAGGCCCTCGATCCGGTGAGGACCGACTACCAGGTCCTGCTCGCCGAGGCTGCCGCCATGGTGGTCGCCTCGGCCGCAGTGGGGGCCACCGGCCAGGGCTACCTGATCCCGGCCGCAGCCATGGCGGCGGCGGCGGCAGCCGCCGACGTGGTGCACCGGATCCAGCTCCACCGCTTCAGTCCCCTGGAGGAGCGCAACGGGCTCCGGGCGGAAGCCGACGAGGCCCTGGGTGAGCCGGACCTGCCCCGGGCCGAGGCGCCTGCCTCGGCGGGCGAGGGTTTGCTCCGTGTCCACAGGGCCTCGGACGAGATCGGTGCCCGGACCGCGCTGGCAGCCCTGCGGGGGCGGACCCTCGTGACCCGGACCAGGTCCAACCTGGAACTCCTCACCGCCGCGGCCCACGAGGCACGGGGGCGGGCCCTGGAACTGGCGGTCCACGCCTGGGGGCACCAGCGCTACTTCGCCGAGCAGCGCGAGCTCGCCGGCATGCTTGCGACCGGCAGCGAACGCCGCCGCCAGCTCTCGGCCGACTGGATGATGCTCCCCCGCGGGTTCCGGGAGTACCCGCTGAACTCCGACGAGATCCGCGACTGGAACCAGGTGACCCTGGAGTACCGGCGCCAGGTGCAGGGCTACACCGGGGATCCCAGGCGGGGTCCGCAGCTCAGGTTTCCCGACCTGGTGGCTCCCGCTATCGGCTCGTGGCATCTCCTGCTGGCGGCAACCGAGGGGGAACGCATGCCGAGGGCCGACGCCTGGCTGGCGGGATCGCGACAAGAGGACCTGGCGCGGAAGATCTGGTTGCTCCGGCATCGGACCGAGGCTGCCCTCGATGCTGCGAGGGGACTCCGGGTCCGGGCCGACAACCGGGTCGATGCCCGGATCGCCCAGCTCGGTGGCAGTGGGAGCCAGATGCCGGGACTCCTCGATGCCATCGAGGCGGTTCGCGTCTCGGCCGACGAGGAGGTGGGGTCCCTGCTCGGGACCTTCGACATGGTGCTGGAGGGCCTGCGGATCCGGCTCGACCCTGCCCGGCTGGTCGAGGCGGCCCGTTTCGCCTGGTGGCAGGCCTTGCTCCCGTGGCGTCGCCTGGCCGACCGGTTCCCCGAGGACGATCGGGCCTGGATCGAGCGGGCGGATCCGGCGGACATGGGAGCTCTCCTCGGTCAGATGGGATTCGAGGGAATCCAGGCATCGCATCTCCGGGATGCCCCGGGACCCGGTCCGGGCCGATGAGAGGGAAGCCCAGGCCCCGGAGCAAGGTGCGCCCTGCCCAGCTCATGACGGCCGCCTCGATCGCGGTCCTGGCCGGGGCCGGTGCGACGCTCCTGGCGGTGATGCTCGACTTCTGGATCGGAGGAGGCCGGGTCGAAGGGGATCCTCGGTCGGGGGGAGCCACGGTGCCTCCCCAGGCCCTCGCCTCCTCCCCCGAGGAGGCCGACCCGGGGATCGATCCCTTCCCGCCCGGCTGGCTGGCCGGCGTGAAGGCAGCGGTCGCGGCCCTGCCCCGGCAGGGGCCGGGAGCTGCGGACCCCGATCCGGTGCGCTGGGGCGAGGTACGAGCCCGGCTCGGCGACCTCTCGGTCTGGACCCGCTGGCTCGGCGGTGGTGGGGAGCCGGCCGGGCTCCGGTTCCAAGTGCGGGAGACCATGGCGGCGATCGACGGGGAACTCGCGGCCCTCGACCTTCCGCGGGTCTTCGTCCCGGGCGCAGGTCTGGCGCCGCTGGGACCTACCGGGTGGGCGGGGGCCGCCGAAGCAGCCCGGACCGAGCTCGGTGCGGTCTTCGCCCGGCTCGATGCCGAGCGGGCCGCGGCTCTGGCAGGGGAGCCCGGCGCGCCGGAACTGCCGACCCGGCTGCTGGACCGGATCCCGGTCTCGAGAGACCTCTCGATGGTCGACCTGGCGGGAGGCGCGGCACCGGTGCCTGCCGCGCGGTCGCAGGTGGCCCGGTGGCTCCGGCCCGGGACCGAGGCCCTGGGGCGGTACGTCTTCTCGCTGGCCCGGGCCCTGCGCCAGGATCCCGCCGGGGCGGACGCACGGATCATCGAGGCGGCCCGGGAACTCCGGGACCGGCAAGCGCTCTGGTTCGACGGGGTGGGCTTCCTCGGACCCGAGACGGTGCTGGGGCTATCGCCGGGCTCGCCGGCCGAGTGGCTGCTCCAGGGGCTGGTGGCCCGGGCCCAGGTCGAGGTTCGGCTGCGGACCGGACTGGAACGCTCCGGTCACGAGGCCCTGGCGTGCCAGGCGTTGGCGATCGCCGCGGTGGTTCCCGCGGCCTGGGGTGGACCGGGCGAGGCGAGGTTCTTCCTGGCCCTGGACGGACTCGTCGAGGCCGAGCTCTCGCGGGGAGGGGTCGGGGCGGCGCTGGCCGCCTTCCACCAGCACAAGGACGCCTTGTTCGCGGCCGACGGCCGGGTGGTGGGCGGGATCCTGGGTCGGATCGCCGAGGTGCTGGCGGAGCGGCGGGGCGGCGAGGTCCCGGAGGCCGAGGACCTGGCACTGCTCGCCACCTGGCTCGACACCCACGAAGAGATGTGGGGGAACCGGAAGACCCGGGCCCGGGTCCGGACCGCGTTGCGAGCCCTCTACGACGAGCTGGCGCGGTGAGGGGGCGTCGGGCCAGGCCGGTCGGGGTGGTCGGGCCCGACGAGGTGGTCGGACCGGTCGAGGAGGTGGCTCCCCGCCTGCTCGGTGCCTGGCTGGTGCGGCGCCGGGGCGACGGGACGCTGGTCCGGGGACGGATCGTCGAGGTCGAGGCCTACGCCGGACCCGAGGATGCCGCCAGCCACGCCCGTTACGGGCCGACCGGGCGGGCCCGCCCCATGTACGGTCCGCCGGGGCACGCCTACGTCTACCTGATCTACGGCATGCACCACTGCGTGAACGTGGTGACCGGCCCAGAGGGGACGGCGGCGGCGGTGCTAGTGCGGGCGCTGGAGCCCGGCGAAGGGGTCGAGGGCCGGACCGACGGGCCGGGGCGGCTGACCCGGGCCCTGGGGATCGACCGGGGACTCGACGGGATGCCGCTCTCCGAGGCGAGCGGGCTCTGGCTCGAGCCGGGCGAGGGGGCTGTGGGGACGGTGGTCGCTTCGCCCCGGATCGGGATCGACTACGCCGGGGAGCCATGGCGGAGCCGGCCATGGCGGTTCGTCCTGGAGGGGAACCGCTGGGTTTCGGGCGGGAGGCGGTAGGCATCCGGCGGATGCGGGGAGGACCCTGCTACCGTGACCGGGTGCGCCGTGATGCGATCCGTTCCCGCCTGGTGCGGGCCATGGTGTCGGTGGGGGCGGCAGCCGGACTGACCGCCGGGCTGGTCGGAACCTGGATGCTGGGCCAGGAACTCGAGCGCCAGGTGGTCCAAGCCTGCCAGGCCCGCGCCCGGGCCGTGGCCGACCGGGTGCTCGGCACGATCGGGGCAGGGCAGTCGCTCCTGGAGCGCCTCGCCGTCGAGGTCGCCAAGGGTCCGCTGGAGCCGGGGAGGGTCGACCCCCTGGTAGGGTCGGTGCTCGCCTGGAACCCGCTCTTCCACTCGATCTACGTCTACGACCCCCGGGGCGAGGTGGTGCTCCGGCGCTACGGCGGCGGCGCCGAGCCGGAGGAGGGACGGAGCCGGAACCTCTCGGAGAAGTCCGATCGCGATCTACGGGAAGCGGGGATGGCCTCGCTCGCCGACGGCCAGGGGCGACTGCTGGCGGTCCGGCGTTCGCCGGCCGGGACCCTGTTCCTGCCGTGCCTGGCGCCGGTCCGGAGCGGCGCCGGCGTGGCCGGGCTGCTCTCGGGTGCGATCTCGGCTTCGGGCTTCGGGTTCTCCGCCATGCTCGAGGGCCAGGCCCCCGGCCGGACCGGCTTCGTGGCCCTGCTCGACCGGGAGCGGCGGCTCCTGGCCGTGGCTGGTCCCTCGGGTCTGGCCCTGGGGGAGCCGGTGCGCCTCGCACTGGCGGTCGGGGAAAGCGGGGGGGAGATCGCAGGGGCGACCGGCGCGGCCCTGGGCGGGCGGGCCGAACTCCCCGAGGTCGGTCTCGAAGTCCTGGTGGTCCTGCCCCGGGCCGAGGCGTTGGCCGGACTCCCGAGGGCGATCGGGGTGATGGGGCTCGCCACCTTGGCGGCCCTGGCCCTGGCGGCCCTCCTGGGGATCTGGCTCGGCGACCGGACGGCTGGGCCGCTCGAGCAGTTGACCCGGGGGATCCTCCGGGTGGGCGAGGGCGCATGGTCGCACCGGGTGCCGGTCGAGGGTGACGACGAGGTGGCCGAGGCGGCCCGGGAGTTCAACCACCTGGTGGACGTGCTGGAACGCATGGAGCTGGTCGACCGGGCCTTCGGGGCCGTTGGGACCGAGCCTGGATCGGGGCCGGAGGAAGGCGGGTCGCGGGGCACCGGGTGACGGTGCCGGCGAACGGTCGGGCGGCCGGAGCCGGGCTACCCTGAGCGCATGGTACGGAACCCCTTCGAGGCGATCCCCTGGTGGCTGCCGGTGGTACTCGGCCTGGTCATGATCCTCACCATCCACGGCTACGACCGGTACATGCGCACGACCTACGGCGTGATCCGGGACGGCGACGAGGAGTTCTACACGGTGCGCTCGGAGCGGGTGCCCTACTACCTGCGGGGGGTCGCCCACACCCGGCAAGCCACCGGCGCTGGCCTGGGCTTCATGCTCATGGGTCTGGCGCTCCGGTCGGTGCGCGGGAAAGGTGGGGGCGACGGGCCGCGGCCACCAGGCGACGGGTGAGGTCCCGGTCGGCACCCGAGGCCTCGAGCAATTCCTCGGCGGCAGAGGCCTGGCGGGGATCGGGGTCGGCCAGGGAGTGGACCGCTCCCACCAGGGCGTCGGCCATGCCGAGCGGGTAGCCCACCAGGAAGGCGGCCGTCCCCAAGGTGTCGGCGGCCGGCTCCGGGTCGGCCGCATGCTCGAGGGCCAGGACCGCGGCCTCGCCGACCCGGGCGAGATCGGGGGCGAAGGCTCCGGGCGGGATCTCGACCAGCAGGCGGGCCGCCGGGGACTCGGGGGGAAGGCCGAGCTCGCGGATCCGAGCGGCCAGGGGCACGGGCCCCGGTGGGGTCCCTGAGGGCGCGACCAGGAGCGGGTGGAGGGCCTCCAGCCAGCCGCCGGCCTCGGCACCGGCCAGGGCGGCGAGCGCGGCCTCCCGCCGGGTCGCCGGTTCGAGCTCCAGGGCCGGGGCGGCCAGCGCAAGGGAGGGACCCGCAGGAAGGGAGGCGAGCGACTGCGAGAGGGCGTGGCGGGCCCGGTCGTCGAGGCTGCCGAGCACCCGGGTGATGCGGGCCAGGGTCTCGTCCTGCAGCTGATGGAGTGCCCGATCGAGTTCCGCGGCGGCCTCCGGGTCGGTGGCCGCGGACCGGGCGGCCTCGAGTTCGGCGAGCGAGGCGGGCACCCGGCAACGCACCAGGCCGCGGGCCGCGGCCTTCACCACGGCCGGGTCGGGATCGGCGAGACCCGCCACCAGCCGGCGGCGCAGACCCGGGCTGGGGCGCAGCGAAAGGGCCCGGAGGGCGGCCGCCCGGGTGCCAGGGTCGGGATCGGTGAGCCCGGCGGAGAGGGTGGCGACGGCCCGGTCGAGGTCGGTGTTCCGATCGCCGAGCCAGAGCAGGGCGCCGGCGGCCCGGAGCCTGACCACGGGAGACGCACCGGTCGTCGCCAGGTCGGCGAGACCCGGGGCGAGCGATGGGTCGCAGAGCCGGAGGGAGGCTTCGGCGGCGGTCCAGCCCCGTCCGGGATCCGGGTCGGCGAGGAGGCGGAGGCCGAGGGAGGTGGCGGGCTCGCCCCGGAGGCCGTGGACGGCCAGCGCCAGGAAGGCCCGGGCCGCGGCCTCGGGCGGGAGCCCGGCGAGTCCGGCGGCCAGGGTTTCCGGGGTGGTCCCGGAACCCCCGGCGAGGGCGTCCTGGACCACCCGGATCAGTTCCGGATCCCCGGTCTCGGCCAGGGCCAGGAGTGCCTCGCCGGCCCCGGTCCGTTCGACGTCGAGGAGTCGGGGGTCGGCGTCGGACTCCTCGATCCGCTGGCGCAGACCCTCGAGATAGGCCCGATCGGTGCCCCGGGCGAAGGCCAGGCCCAGTCCTCCGGCGGCGGCCAGCGCCAGGTAGACGTGGCGGAGCTCGGGCGAGCCGCCGCCCAGGAACTCGAGGCCGAGCCCGGCCACCAGGAAGCCGAGCGCCGAGCCCAGGCCGTAGGCGAGCGCCCGGGCCGGGTCGGCGAAGCGACTCGGCACCGGTCCCAGGAGCACCAGGGTCACCGGGGTGTGGAAGGCCCGGACCAGCACGAAGAGGCCGAGCGTCGAGGCGGCAGCCAGGGTGAAGGTGGGCCGCCAGGCGGCCAGGAGGCCGGCCAGGAGCACGTAGCCGGGCATCACCCCGAAGGCGGCCGAGAGCGGGAGGCGGCGGAGCAGGGCGCCGGTGCCCAGGGCCTGGACGATCACCGCCGAGAGGTAGATCCCCAGGCAGAGCTGGCCGAAGAAGGCCGACAGGGCGGCGGCGTCGGGGTAGGCCTGCTTGGCGAGCGCCGAGAGCGGGTAGTCGACGCTGCCCATGGCGAAACCCATGAGTAGGCTCCCGGCCAGGACCCGGGAGAGGAGCGGGCTGCCGAGGACGAAGGCGAGGGCGTCCCCGAGTCCCTGGGATGCGGCGGGGCGGGGACTTGGGCCGGATGCCGGCGACGGAGGGGCCGGCGCCGACCCCTCCCGGGAGGGACTCGGCGCGGGTGCTGCCGCCGTCCCGGATGCGGACCCGGCCCGGCAGTCGGGATGGGCGGCGGCGGCCCGTTCCCCGGCCGAGAGCGCCGGCAGCGCCCCCAGGGTGAGGACGGCCGCCAGCAGGGTCTGGGCGGGGACCGAGGCCAGGCCGAAGGGATCGGTGGCCAGGACCGCGCCGGCCAGCCTTCCCGCCAGGCCGCAGGAGCCGATCCCGGGGGTCACCCGCTTCAGGAGCCGGAGCGGGAGGAGGCGGCCGGTCCAGCCCCAGAACTCGGGCTCGAAGACGATCTCGTAGCCCCAGGCCACCAGGAAGGAGACGAAGACCCAGACCGCCTCGTCCTTGGCGGGACGGATCCCGACGGCCACGAAGCAGGCGACCGCGCCCAGCGCCCAGGTGCGGATGCCGGCGGCGGCCGCGGCCGACTCGCCGAAGCGGGCGATGGCCACGAACAGGGCGGCCGAGAGGAGGTTGGTGGCGATGTACATGGTCGGCATCCAGGCCGGGCCGAGCTCGGCCAGGTAGCGGCCGAGCAGGGTGTTCCAGGCGAGGAGTTCGCCGGCGTTCAGGAGGAAGCAGGCGAGGCCGGCCCAGCCGAGCACCCGGGAATCGCCGGGCTCGATCCCGAGGATGCGGCAAGCGGCGGCGCGACCGGGGGAGAGCATGGTCGGCAGCGTACTCCCGGGGGCGCCGGGTCCGATGCCGGGGTACCAGGCGTGGAAGACGAGCTACGGCAGGGCGTGGAGGAGCGAGAAGAGCTCGCCCCGGGTGCCGGTGCGGACCAGGACGCTGACCGAGGACTCGCCGGTGTTGCTGACGTAGAAGCGGTCCTCGGGGCCGGCGGTGATGTGGTGCGGGATCCTGCCGACCGCCACCGCCCCGAGGGTCTCGGTGCGGGCGAGGTCGAGGACCGCGATCCTGCGCACGTCGTCGGCGGTGACCAGGGCGTAGCGCCCGTCGGCGGTGATCTCGACGTCGGAGAACGGGAACTTCCCGACCGGCAGGACCTTCTTCGTGACCATGCGCTCGAGGTCGACCACTGCGGCGTCGTCGGACTCGCTGTGGGCGACCACCGCCAGCCGGGCATCGGGGGTGAGCGCCAGGGCGCAGGGACCGTCACCGAGGGTCGGCACCAGGGCCCGGAGGCGCAGGGGTTCGGTGGTCAGCACCGCCAGACGGTCGCCGCCCCATTGCGAGACGACCAGCATCGAGGCATCCCGGGAAAGCTCCATGTCCCAGCCGCTCCAGCCCTCGAGGTCCTCCTCGATCCGGGAGAGCTCGCGTAGCGTGGGCGTGACTTCGATCTCGTAGATGCCGTCCCGCCCGGTGTTCAGGACATAGGCGCGGCGGGCGTCGGGGTGGGCCACGATCCGGCCGAGACCGGGGGACAGGTCGAGCTGTCCGCCGACCGCGTCGGCCGAGGTCCCCAGCGCCACCAGCTTGCCCTCGTAGTAGCCGCTGGCGATCAGGGTATCCCCGACCCGCACGAGGTTGCGCGGGGTGACCCCCAGGGCGACCTTGCGGAGGACCTGGCCGGCGGCCAGGTCGACCACCGCCACGTCCTGGCTCCGGAAGTTGGCGACGTAGGCTGTGTCGGTGTCCGCCGAGAGGGCGATGGCCAGGGGGACCTGACCGACCGGCACCGGGGCGAGCACCCTGCCGGTGGCGAGGTCGACACGGGTGAGGCTTCCCGAGTCGCCGTCGGCGACCACCAGCATCGAGCCGTGCATGGCGATCACCGAGACGTTGGGGCCGAGCCCGGTGGCGAGGCTGCCGTCGAGGGCGAAGGGCAGGGCCTGGAGCCAGCCCGCCATCGCAAGGGAGAGTCCTGCCAAGGATCGCCTCGCCGCTGCCGCTACCCGTCGCATGTCCGACCTCCCGGGTCCCGCCGTGGTCGGGGAGGATACTCCGGCGGAGGGCCGGTGCGGACTATTCCGGGTTGACCCCGGCGTCGGGGTCGGGGTCTCGAGGGCTTCCCGGCGATCGGGACCGGAGCCGGGCGAGTTCGGCATCGAGTTGCCGGACCCGTTCCCGCTCGCGGGCGAGCCGGTGCTCGGCCTCTTCGGCGGCCAGCTCCGCGGCCTCGGCCTTTTCCATGGCGGCCTCGGCGGTGGCGGTGGCGGCCTCGGCCGCGGCGGTGGCCTCTTCGAGGTGGGGGACGAGTCTTCCCGTCGCCAGGTCCCGGACCCGGAGCCAGGTGCCCTGAGGCACGAGCGCGAGGCCCAGGTCGGGGATCGGGTACTCGGCCTCCGGCTCCCGCTTCACCCGGACGAGCGAGCCCTCGGTCCGCCGATAGACCTGGAACCGGGGCACCAGGTATTCCTCCAGCGGGTCGAAGAGCAGGTACTCGGTCACGCCCATCGTCTCGTAGAGGTAGCGCTTCCGGCCCAGGTCGTTGACCCGCGTGGACTTGGAGGTCAGTTCGATCACCAAGTAGGGACCGACCTTCTCCTCCCAGAGCTTGAAGACCCGGCGTTCCCTGCGATCGATTCCCGGGACGACGAGGATGTCCGGCGAGACGCAGGAGGAAGGGACCCCTTCTTCGTGGTAGAGCATGATGGCCGCCGCGACGAAGCCGTCGGGCCGGTCGCGGTAGAGCCAGTCGAGGGCGCCGAACAGGCCGAACATGGCGCGCACATGGACCGAGGTCTCGGCCAAGGGCTCACCGTCCAACTCGGGGTACTCGATCGGCCCGAGCGAGCGGAAGTCGGGCCGGATCAGGCTCGCCATGGTGCGGCTCCCCTCGGCCGGCCCGGCTGCCCGCGCCGGACTGGCGGGGGTACGGTCGCGGTCCCTGTCCATGATAGTTCCTCCCGGCCACGAATCCCCTTCGGTCGCGGGCCGGATCCTCTCGCCCGGGAGCGGCTGGCTCCACCCACACGCGCTGTCACGCGGGCTGGGGCGGATCGACCGGTCCGGCCGTCCGGGATTCCGGACGAAGGTGGGTACCTGGGTGCTTCGGGGCCTGGGGAAGCCCGGTTGGGACCGCATCTGGAGCTGATTTCCGGGTCTGGCACGGGCCCTGCGAAGAGGCATCCCGTCCGCCCCGGGAACCCGGGAGCGGCGGCGGAAGGGTGGAACCGTGAAGGCGATCCATAGCGGAGTGCGGTCCTGGATCCTGGTGGCCTCGATGGGCCTGGTGCCGGTGGCGGGGGCGCTGGCGATCCCGGCGGGCGGCGACCTCGACGTGTCCTCGGAGAGCAGCGTCGACTTCTCGTCGGGTGAGGGCGGGATGGACCAGGTGGCCGTGAACGTGGAGAGCAGCGGGGGCGACACCGGCGGCAGTGGAGGCGGCTGGAGCTCCTACCTGCCGAGCTGGGAGTCGATCCAGGGATGGATGCCGAGCTTCGGCGGGGGGTCGCAGCAGCAGAGTCCGTTCGATGCTTCGCCTTCCCTTCCCTCCGGGGGCGACGTCGACCCCGGCTTCTCGCAGCCGGCGCCGTCGTGGGGAGGTTTCCTGAACTCGTGGTTCAGCCAGGGATCTTCCAGCGGCGATGACGGAGTGGGAGCCTTGAGCCTGGGCGACTCCCAGGGGTTCAACGGGGACGGCTTCCTCCCGATGGCGGACGGGCGCCGGACCGACCTTCCGCCGGACTCGATGCTCGCAGAGGGCGGCGACGACCCTCGCAACTGGCTCGAATGGATGACGATGTCCAAGGATGCCAAGCTCCAGCAAATCGACCGGGACGAGAAGCGGCGGCAGGCGATGGAGACCTTTGCCCGGGCCCGAGAGGCCAATCGCAGCGTCACGGGCCCTGCCGGTGTCTCCGAACTCGCCAACGGTGCGGGTGACATCGGAGAAGCCTGGGGCACGAACAAGGGGTGGGGACCGATGACCTGGCTGTACTCGATGGGTCGGGTGCTGAGCGTCTTCGACGGCAAGTGATCCGCTAGGGAGGACCCGCCGCCACCGCCCGGCCCGAAGGGGCCGGGCGGTTTCGCGCTTCAGGCCGCTTGCCCCCCGGCAGCCTCCCCCGCCTCGAGCAGCACCCGCAGCGCCCAGACCGCCGAGACCAGCGAGGCGACCACCCCGAGCGACAGCGTGATGGCGAAGCCCCGCACCGGTCCCTGGCCGAAGAGGTAGAGGGCGCCGGCTGTGAGCAGGGTCGTCAGGTTCGAGTCCAGGATCGCGCTCCAGGCCTTCCCGAAGCCCTTGCTGCGGGCGGTGCGGAGCGGGACCCCGGCAGCCTCCTCCTCCCGGATCCGCTCCAGGATGAGGATGCTGGCGTCCACCGCCATCCCGAGCGAGAGCGCGAGCCCGGCGATCCCCGGCAGGGTGAGCACCGCGCCGGTGGCTTGCATGGTGGTGACCACCAGCCCGAGGTTCAGGGCCAGGCCGAGGCCGGCCGCTGCGCCCCGGCGACCGTAGGCGGCGATCACGTAGGCGACCACGCCCACCAGGCCGAGCGCCGCGGCCCGCGAGGTGCGGGCCACCCCGTCGGCTCCCAGGCTGGCTTCGATCCGGTGCTCGGCGACCTTGGCGAGCGCCACCGGGAGCGACCCCGCCTCGATCAGCGAGGCCAGGCGCCGAGCCTCCTCGACCGGGAAGCTCCCCCGGATCCGGGCGCTCCCGTCGCGGATCGGGCCTTCCACGACCGGCGCCGAGTAGACCCGGCCTCCGAGCACGATCGCCATGGGGCGACCCACCAGGGCGGCGGTGGCCCGGGCCAGGCGTTCCCTGCCCGTCTCGTTGGTGGCGAGCGCGATCCCGGGCGAGCCGGTCAGGGGGTCGAAGTCGATCCGGGCGGACGCGAGATCCGCGCCCGAGAGGACCGGCTCGGTGCGGAGCAGGTACCAGGCGGCCGTGTCGGCTTCCGGGGCCGGGCCTGCATCCCGATCGGGAGCCTCGACGGTCCCGGGCGTGGAGCGATCGGGTCGGGACTCCGGGGCCTCGACCGGCGGTGCTCCCTGGACCCGCAGGCCTGGGATGTCCGCGGGAAGCGAGAGGGGATCCGGGGCGGCGGCGAGCACTTCGTGGAGAGTCAGCAGGTCGGTCCGGGTCATGGCGGTGCGCAACCGGTCGAGGCGCGCCGCCTCCCGGCCCGGCACCTGGACCCGGATGCGCTCGGCGCCTTCCCGTACCACCGTGGCGAGCGGGACCCCGTAGAGATCGAGGCGATGGCGGAGGACCTCGGCGGCCTCCTCGACGCGGTGCGTCGGGGTCGGCGATCCGGTACCCGGACGAGCCTCGAAGACGAGCTCGAGACCTCCGGCGAGGTCGAGGCCGAGTTCGACGGGTCGGGCGGTCCAGGCGGCGAGCGGCGTACCGGCGATCCAGCCGGGGAGGAGGCCGAGCGAGGGGGCCGCGCCCCAGAGACAGGCCAAGGCGAGGAGCAGGAGGAACCAGGACGAGCGGCGCGCCGCGGCGCGCCGCGCAGGAAGTACAGGCTGCATGGGAAGTGCTTTCCGGAGCGGCCTCGCCGAGGACGGCGCGGCGGCTCCCGCGCCTCCGGGGCCGGGGCGGCCCGTCGGAGGGGACGAAGGACGAATGCGGAAGAGGGAGACCCGAAGAACGGGTCCGGAGCGGTCGGGAGATCCCGGGAGCCGGGGGCCCGACCCTGCGAAAGGAAGTCCGCGATCAGACGCCGGTCGGCGGTCCTCGGGGCGGAGCCCGTCGCAGCACCGCCGGGCGCGAGGCCAGGCGAACCGGGGCGTCGGCTCCGGGGCGGGAACTCCGGGGGAGGGGAGTGTCGACCAGGGCCGGTGCCTTCGCGGTCACGGTCCGATCGGGTTCCGGGTCGGGGGTGAAGACCGAAGGCGGCACCGGGGCCGGGGCGGCGATGGCGGGAAGGGCCCGGGGAGAAGCGACCGAGCCCGGCAGGGAGCGGCTCTCGTGGGGGTCCGCCAGGCCGCCGTCGGTGGCCGCGGCGCCGAGGATCGAACCCGTTCCCCACACCGCCAGGACCATGAAGACCGAGATCAGGAGCGCGCGCACGGCGCCGGGAGCTTACCCCCGCACCGAGCTGCCTGCAACCGGGCCGGTGCGCTCGTGCGGTCCGCCGCCCGCGCTCGTCAGCCGCTCCCGACCGGCAGGTCCAGGGCCGGCTCGAGGAACCCCCGGGCGTCCCTGGCATGGGGGACCCAGGCGAGCGCCACCCGCACCACTTCGGTGTCGGCCTTGCGCGCCGGGATCCGCTTCTCCTCCAGGGCGAAGCCGGAGCGATCGTGGCGGGCCTCGAGAGCCTTCACCTCGGAGGAGAAGTCGGCCTCCAGCGCCACGATCTTGGCTTCGACCTCGGAAACTCCTTCCTCGGCCCGCCCGACGTCCTCTCGCTCCTTGGCGACCCGTCCCGCGGAACGCAGGGTCGAACTGGCGCGCCCGATGCTCGTGGCCGACACCGCCCGCCGCCCGAAGAGGGCCCCGAGCATGGTGGCGCCGAAGGAGAGGGCGGTGTCCATGGTCCGCTGCGAGACGTCGGCCTGCTCGCGGGCGACCCGTTCCTTGGCCCGCCGCAGCTTGTCCTGCAGGGCCTCGAACTTGGGCCGGTACTTCTGCTTGAGCTCGGCTGCGAGCCGCTCCTTCTCCTGGCGGGCCGAGTCCGCCACCCGGGCAGCGAAGTCGGTCCGGCTCTCCCCGGCCCGGCTCGCCAGCCGCAGACCGGGGCAGTGGAAGAGGACCAGGGGACGCTCCTGGTAGAGGAAGGTCGCCAGGTTCTTCCGGGCGCTCGCCACCTTGGGGCCGCTGGCGAAGACCATGGGGACCTCGGCGATCTCCGAACCGGGAGGCGGGGAGGAACCGGCCCGGCCGGGGAGTCCGCCGGGGAGTTCCCGCGAGCCCGACCACTCGATGGCGGCATCGCCGTCGGCGACCGGGGCCAGCACCGAGAGGTCGGCCCAGTGGTCGAGCCCCAGCTTGGCGTCCACGTAGTGGGCCCGCACGGTGCCCAGCGCGGCCGGACGGAAGGCGAGCCCGGAGGCACCCGGGCGGGCGGGCAGGTAGACCTCGGGGAGGTCGGCCGGCAGCACCGGGCGCGCCGGGGCGACCGGGGTCGCCGCCGAGACCCGTCCCGGAACCGCCGCACCCGCCGCCGCCGGACCGCCGGCTGCCGAACCGGGGCCTCCAGGGAGGGAGCGGGCCTGCTGGATCTGGTCCCGGGTCAGCGGCCCCCGCAGGAACGAGAGCGTCCAGCGGGTCTGGAACAGGACCGGCTGGCGCTCATGCACGTTCGACTGGAGGAAGACCCGGCTCCCGAGCGAGGACAGCAGCCGGTCCATCCCCGCCCGGTCGAAGGCCGCCCCTGAAGAGGTCGAGGCGCCCTCCAGCCCGTCCAGCACCCGGAGCTTGTCGCGCTCGGTCTGGAGCCGGCCGATCCACCAGGTCCCGCAGTTCGCCAGGCCCTTGTAGTCGAGGTCGACCGGGTTCTGGGTGGCGAGCACCAGGCCGACCCCGAACGCCCGTGCCTGCTTGAGCAGGGTGAGCATCGGGGCCTTGGAGGGCGGGTTGGCGCTGGGCGGGAAGTATCCGAAGATCTCGTCCATGTAGACGAGGGCCCGGAGGCTCGAGGTCCCCGACTGGCGTCGCATCCAGGAGGTGAGCTCGCCGAGCAGCCGGGTCACGAAGAACATGCGCTGCGGGTCGGACAGGTGGGCGATCGAGAGGATCGAGACCCGGGGACGTCCCTCGGGGGTGTAGAGCAAGGACGGGATATCGAGCGGCTCGCCCCGGGTCCAGGCCGCCGCGCCCGGCGAGGCCAGCAGGCTGTTCAGCGCCATGGCGAGCTTGGCCCGCTCCGCCCCCGGGAAGAAGGCCTCGAGCTCGAAGATCCCGACCCGCTCGAAGGGCGGCTTCAGGATCCCATGGAGGATTCCGGCGAGATCGAGCCCACGGCCCTCTCCCCAGGCGGAGGCCAGGAGCTGCCCGACCAGGATGTGCTCCCTGCTGGTGAGCGGGTCGCCCGTGATCCCGGCCAGGGCCAGCAGTCCCGAGACCGCGCCCTGGATGCGGTCCTGCAACGCCTCGGGGTCCTCGAGGACTCCGGGAGGTGGCGGCGCGAAATCCGAGAGCAGGGCGAGCGGCCGTCCCGCCGTCGAGCCGGGCGTGAAGATCTCGAAGCAGGCCGACTCGCACAGCCGTCGGATCCGGGCCCGGTCCTGGCCGTATCCGGCGAGGCCCTTCTCCCAGCGGGCCGCGGTGTCCCGTGCCAGCGCCACAGGGTTGATCCCCTGGCGGGCCGCTTCGGCCGGATCCACCCACGGCTCGAAGTCCGAGGGCGAGAGATCCGGGAACTTCAGCAGCAGGTTCCCGAGGTCGCCCTTGGGATCGATCGCCAGGACCGGGATCCCGTCGATGGCCGCTTCCTCCAGCAGGCCGATCGCCAGCCCGGTCTTGCCCGAGCCCGTCATGCCCACGATCAGGCCGTGGGTGGTCAGGTCGGCGGACTCGTAGAGCAGCAGGTCGTCCCGGCTCCGGGCGGCCTCCGGGTCCCACTCCCGTCCCAGGTAGAAGACGCCGAGCTTCTCGAAATCCTGCATGGAGGGACCTCCGTCGCCTGCACTGGAACATGGAGGCGATGCCCGCGTCGAGCCGCAGGGGGAAGGCGGGGAGCAGGCTCCTACGCCACGAACATGAGGGCCCGCATGGCGTCCAGGATCCCGGGGGCCACCAGCACCGTGGTGGTGTCGTCCTCGAGGGCCATACCCGGGTACTGCGAGGCCCGGAAGGCGTGGGCCGGCTCCCGGAAGCGGAGCCGCAGCTCGTAGCGGTCCGGGATGGGAAGGACGAGGCGCGACGGATCCCCCGAGAGTGCCTCGGCGGCGGCGGCCTCGATCCGCGCCACCACCTCGTCGGGGTGCTCGGCCACCATCGAGTTCCCCATCCCGCGACCGGTGGCCACGGTGGCGATCCCTTCGTGGGTCTCCTTCACCTGGCGGCAGAGTTCGGCGTCGCCGGCCACCAGGGCCACCGGGACCCCGGAGGCGGCGGCCACGTGGGCGTGGAGCAGGAACTCGCTGGCCGGGGCGCCGTTGAGCTGGCACTCGACGAACTTCCCCGACATGGTGTGGGCCAGAGGGTTGCCTCCCGAGCCGGCCGGGGAGTGGTAGCCGATCATCATCACCGCCGCGAAGCTCGGGTCGAGGCCTTGCACCATCGACTGGGGATGGCCGGCCCAGCCCCGCACCAGCCGCACCTGGGGAGGCAGCTCCCGGTGCAGGAGGTTCCTCCCGGTGGCGTGGGCGTCCTTGACCAGGATCTCTTGGGCACCGGCGGCCAGGGCGCCGCGACAGGCGGCCGCCACCTCCCGCGTCATCTGGGCCCGGAACTCGGCATAGTCGGCGTGGGTCTTGGCGCACTCGTCCCAGTGGACCGCCCCGGTCACGCCTTCGATGTCTGCGCTCAGGTAGATCTTCATGCCGATAGTCTAGAAAGAACAGACCCGGGGATGGGCTATCCTTCGGGAACCAGGGGGCAGGCGCATGGGGTGGGCCGCAGAGGTGGCGATCGCCTTGGGGCTGGTCGGTACGGCAGGCGCGACCCCGCTCATGTGTGATCGTTGCCTTCCCGGAGGCGACGCCGGCCTGCTCGCCGACACCGGCCTGGGCGGCATCCCGATCGCGGTGACGGTGCTCCTCGCCTTCGCGGTCGGGTGGTTGCTGAGGGCGGGCCTCCAGGCAGGCAGCCGGGGCCTGGTGGCCACTACCGTCGCGGTCATCGCCCTGGGGTGCATGGCCAGCCTGGGCGAGCTGGCGAGGTCCTGCGGCCGGTGCAACGTCGGCGGGCATCTGCTCCTGGTCGGAGGAATGCTGGCCACCTTCGGCGGCTATTGGACGCGTTGGCGCGAGACGGACGCCCAGCGGCGTTCCAGCTCCCGGCTACCGTTCCTTCCCGGATAGCCGGCTCCCGCGCCGAGCCGCAGGATCCCTCCGGTCCGACGGCGGGAAGGCCGGTCGGGGCCTCCCCGCAACCCGAGGTCGCCCCCCTGCGTAGTAGCGGACGGCGGAAGGGAACGGTCGGTTCGAGCGCGAGGCGCGACGGGCGGCCTTCCCACCCTCATCGAGGAGTCAGCGGATGGTTCGGCGCGCGCTCGGAGCGGTTCTGGTGGCGGTCCTGGGACTCTGCATGCAGGGCTCGGTGGAGGCCGAGGGGCTGCTCGCTCTCGCCGAGCGCTTCGCCCCGGTGCTGCGCCAGGACACGGCCTCGACCGAGGACTACATCACCCGCTTCGACTTCGACGGCAACTGGGCCGGCGACGACAACTGGGACAACCATCCGAAGTTCCCCCAGACGGCCTGGGTGTACTGGGCCGGGATCGAGACCGGGACCCACGTCTTCCTGACCTACGCCTTCTTCCATCCTCGCGACTGGACGGTCGTGAACAACCCGATCCTGTCCCACGAGAACGACCTCGAGGGGGCGCTCGTGGTGCTCGAGAAGGGCGAGGCCGGGCCGCAGCTGGTGGCGATCGAGACCGTGTCGCACTTCGACTTCCTGCGCTACCAGGTGGAGGGCGGCTACCCGGTGGTGAAGGGCGACGGGACGCTGCGGCGCGAGGGAGAGCGGCCGGTGCTCTTCATCGAGGCCAAGGGCCACGGGGTCTCGGCCTGGGACGGGAGCGAGTTCCCGGGTGGCGACGGGGTGGTCTACCGCTTGGGCGCCGAGGCCGAGGTGCCGGCCAGTGCCAACGACCGGCAGGTCTCGTACCGGCTGCTCGACATCGAGTCGAGCTTCTGGGCCCGGCGCTTCGAGGTCGGCGAAGGCCAGACCTTCGGGAAGGCCGCCGACTTCGGGGGCGAGACCTACGGGTATGCCCTGCTCGGTCGGCGCTACGGCGACGACAAGGCCAACGCCCCCTGGGGCTGGGCCGCCGAAGGACTGCCCCGGGGGACCTTCTTCCTGGATCCGGCCCGCATGGTCCGGGAGCACTACCGGGTACCCGAGGGCTTCTCGCAGAGCTACCTCGACAACCCGTTCACCGGCGACTCCGCCAGCCGGGGCGTGCGGGCCAGGGCCTTGTTCGACGGGCTGCACGAAGCCGCCGACTGACCCACTCGCCGATCCCGAGTCTCCCGGGCCGCGGAGAGGAGCCTCGTGAGACCTCGGAGCCGGGTGAGGTCCCCTCGCGGACGAGGCTGAAACTCGCACGGCATGCCGGTTCCAGGCCGAAGGTTGCGCTCCTGCAGCAGACGGCACGCCTCGTGCTCTAGGCTCTGCGAGGATCCCAGACCCTTGCCCGCACCTTCGCCCCCCCGGAACCCGATCGCGGTGCTCCCCCGAGCCCCGGCGGTGCGGCTCCCTCTCCTGTTCCTGCTGCTCACGACGTTGGGAGCCGGAGAGGCAACCGCTCAGCTCCGTTCCCGGCTGAGGTTCGAGATCGTGAGAGCCGGCCGGACCACCCCGTTCGACCTCTCGCCGGCCGGGGTGGCCCGGGCCCAGCGGGCCCTGGTGGCGATCCTGGGCGGCGGCTACCAGGAGTCGGTGACCTGGAGCGTGATCCGGGACATGGCCGGGGCGTCTCCGGCGCTCCGCTACGAAATCGACCACGTCGCCGACCTGGCCCGGGCCCCGGTGCGGCTCGAGTTCCACCCGGCCGACGGGCGTGGGCAGGTCGTGCCCGGGCAGGTCGTGAAGGTCCCCGAGCGGGCCCGCCGGTTCGGGTACTCGGTGCGGCTCACGCGGGGTCAGACCCTCGACGAGCTGGCGACCCGCTGGGGGGTCTGCGTCAAGGACATCCTGGACGCCAACGACGGGACCCTGGAGGTCTGGCCCACCGCCGAAGAGGACGACGACGGCGGCCATGTGGTGCGGGTCGGCGAACACTGGCTCTCCCAGGAGGAGCGGGCCGAAGCCCTCTCGACCATGGTCCACGAGCTGGCCCATGCCGTCGAGAAGGGCGAGTGCGATCCCGACTACTACTACGGCCCGGACCAGCACCACTACGGCGAGGAAGTCCTGTCGCCGGCGGCCGCCTTCTCGGAAGGCTGGGGGAACTACCAGGGTTCGCATGTGGCGGCGAGTTCGAGCCGCAAGGAGGCCGAGGCCCCTCCTCGCGATCTGGTGGTGGACCGGCGCAGCCCCAAGCACGCCCGGCGCGACTGCGAGACCCGGGACCGGGACGAGCCCGAGAACGTGGCCATCCCCGAGGCCGCGCTGCGGCCCGAGCACTTCCTGGCCAACGAGAACTTCGTCGCCGGGGTGTTGCTCCGGCTCGAGGCCCTGCCCGGGGGGCGGGGCGCGGTGGACCTGGCCTTCCTCGACGGCAACGGGAAGAGCTGCCGCCACCTCGGGGATTTCCTGGCGAGCTATGCGAGAGCCCGACCCCAGGACCGGGAGGCGGTGGCCGGGGTCGTCGCGGGGTTGTTCGCGACCCTGGATCGGGCGCCCCCGGGGGCCGAGGACCTCGCCGCCCTGGTGGGCGAGGGACGCCTGCCCGGGGGTCTCGCCGGTGGGGACGCACCCCGGGTCGAGGGCCTGGACCCGGCCCCCGCGGCCCAGGCGTCACCGGTCGGGCCCGTCATCCCGGTCACGCCGGCGGTCCCGGAGCCGATCCGGGTACCCGAGCCGGATCCCGCGGTCCTCGGCCAGTAGGCTCCGCCTCCGGGGAGTCGCCCTTCATGGATTGACGGGGACGGGATCGTCCCTAGGATGCCGGCGCGGGTCGACTGCGGGTGGACCGGACAAGAAGGCGAGCTGATCCCTGGTGTCGCATCTCGGTAGGAGCGGGCTGTCCCGGCTCTCGACGCGCCTTCCCGCCCTGGTGTCGCTGGTCGCCCTGGCACTCGGTCTCGGTCTCGGCCTCGGCGGCCCCCTGGCCCCGGCCGGCGCCGCGCCGGAGGGTCCGCCGGCGCTCCCGGCGAGCGCTCCGGCCCTGGCCCGGATCTACGCCGAAGCGGGAGGCGGCCGGGACGGCGAGCCCGCCCGCATCCGCCTGCTGGCCGGCGCCGGCGAGGCCTGGTACGCCCGCTGGTGGACGCTGCTCCAGGCCGAGCGCACCATCGACGTCCAGTACTTCGAGATGCACGACGGGGTGCTGGGCAAGGCGCTCCTGGGACTGCTCCTCCACAAGGCGCGGGAAGGCGTCCGGGTCCGCCTCATGCTCGATGCCCGGGGGTCCGCCCACCTGGTGCGACGGCTCGGGGCCCAGGCCTACCTGCAGGAACTCGCCGAGCTCCCCAACGTGACGGTGCGGGTCTTCCGCCCCTGGCACAAGAAGCTCCTCGACCTGCCCCGCAGCATCCGCACCCTGATCGCCTCGAACCACGACAAGCTGATCCTGGTCGATGGGCGCCTGGCGGTGCTGGGTGGGCGCAACCTCTGGGACCCCTACTTCCGCGAGGAGGCAGCGCCCGAGCCGCCGCCCCCCGGCGACGGTCCCGCCGACCTGATCGCCACCGCCATGCCACCTCGCGGCTACCTCGACCAGGACGTGCTCCTCGAGTCGCCGGCCGCGGCCACCCGGATCGAGGCGGCCTTCGCCGAGGAGTTCGAGCACCAGCAGAACCATGAGATCGGGGGACCGCTCTTCGGCGACTGGCGCGACCAGTCGATCGAACTCGACCTGGCCCGCATGGTGGTCGACCGCTGGACCCGCGGCCAGGGCTCGCTCCCGCCCGAGGGTCCGCACCGCCGCCTGATCGCCCGGCTGGTCTCGGAGGTGGCGAACCTCCCGGCCCTGACCGGCTATCCGGCCTTCGCGGCCGAGCCCTGGGCCGGCTCCGACCTGGTGCCCACCAAGATCCTCGACAAGCGTTCCGATCCCACGCCCTACGACGAGATCGCCCCGGCGCTGCTGGCCGCCATCGAGGCCGCCACCGAGCGGATCACCATCCAGAACGCCTACGTCTCGATCCCCGACGCGGTCCGGGACGCGCTGGTGCGGGCTTCCGCCCGCGGGGTCGAGATCGTGCTCCACACCAACAGCCCGGTCTCCAACGACACCCGCGTCATGACCGCCATGTTCCTCAGGGACTGGAAGCGGCTGCTGCGCGACATGCCGACGCTCAGGATCTTCCTCGAGCCAGGACCCCGCCTGGTCCATTCGAAGGCCATGGCGATCGATGACGTGCTCTGTGCGGTGGGTTCCTACAACCTCGACCCGATGAGCGAGCGGACCAACGGCGAGCTCGTGGCGCTCTTCCACTCCCCCTCGCTGGCGGCCCGGCTCAGGCGGAGGATCGAGGCCGACGCCTTCCGGGGCGTCGAGTGCCGGATCCGGATCGAGCCCGACGGGAAGCTGGTCTCGGTCTCGGGACCCGAGGACTTCCTCTCCGGTTTGTCGGGCGCCTGGGTGCGCCTGCTCTCGAAGATGGGTTGGCTGCGGAGCATCCTGTAGGAGGAGCCGGGGACGCGGCTTGCGGCCTTCCCACGCTAGGGTTCGTCGAGCATGGAGAGGAAGCCTTCGAGGGCCGGCCACCAGGGGTCGCGGTACCGGGCCGGGGCGGTGGCGGCCTGGCGACGCAGCGAGGAGGCCAGGCGAGCGCGCATCGCGGCCTCGACAGGTCGGTCGGCGGGTCGATCGGCGAGACCGGACCACAGGTCCTGCAGGTCGGAGAGCAGGGTCCATGAGGTCACCGCCAGGACCCGGTCGAGGTGGAGCCCGAGGATCCGGTAGACATCGCCCGGGAGGTCCCTGGCCAGCAGGTTCTGGGACAGGTAGCGCAGCGAGGATCCGCCCCGGCTCCAACCGTCGGCCGGGAGAGGCTCGCGAGGATCGCCCAGGGCGGCTTCCAGCAGGTCGTCCCGGACGGTTTCGTCCCCCTGCAGGCTCTCGGCCGCGGCCTGCCGGATCTCGCGATGGATGGCGAAGAGGCGGGCCGCCGCGTAGGCGTGGGCCGGCGTCCGCGGCGGTGCGGTGACGAGTCGGGGGTCGACGTCGAAGGCGCTCCCGAAGGTCAGGGGTTCGATCACCACCGAGAGGTCCCAGATCCAGGCGGCGATCCGCTCCTGGTGGGCCGGCTCCAGGACCAGGCACCGGTCCAGCGCCCGCAGCAATTGCCGCAGCAGGTCGGAGGCCTGGTGCCAGGCCTCGAGTGCCGGCCGGCGCTCGGGGAAGCGCCACATGTAGCGGGCGGCCAGGACCCGGGCCCGGGCATCCAGGCGGACGGCCAGCGAGAAGGCCGTGGCCGCCCAGCCTTCGATCGGATCCGGGAGGCCGAGTGGCGGCTGGTGCAGGTAGCGGCGGGCCTCGAGTCCCGCTCCCCCCAGGGGCGCCGCCTCGGCCAGCAGGAGCCGGACCGGGGCCGCGGGGAGGGGGGCCGTCTCCAGGAAGGGACGCGCCATGGGTGGGAGTTCCAGTCCCGCGAGGGCGGCGTCGAGGCGGAGGAGGGCGGGGCGTTCGTCGGCGGAGATCCGGTGGTCCACCAGCGCGGCCAGCCGCTGCCGGAGAGGTCCCATGGCGGCGAAGGCTTCCCCCCACATGCCGGGATCGGTCGAGAGTTCGCCGGTGGCGGAACGGTCGCGGAGGTCCTCGAGGAGGGATTCGATCCCGCTCGTCAGGTTCGTCTCCGGTTCGGTCGGGAGCGCCGACGAGGACTCCTGGGGGAAGGCCGGGAGCGGCGGCCCCGGGCGGGGGCGGAGGGCTGCCCCGACCGCCAGCACCAGGCCGAGGACGAGTCCGGCCGCGAGTCCGCGCCCGGTCCCGACGCCTCGCGTCGGCCGGGAGTCCGACCCGGGCGGCGAGCCGAGGGTCGTCGCGGAGGGGGCCAGGGGCGCGGGCAGGCGGGAGGTCCTGGCTCCTGTGGATCCGAGCTGCGAGGCCCTCTCGAGGAGGGAGGTGGAACCAGGGGCGGGGTGCGGTGGGGGCTCGCGGGCGAAGGGACCCAGGGAGTTAGCGAAGGCGCGGGCATCGGCCGGGCGGTCCTCGGGACGGGGTGCGAGCAGGCTGGCGACCGCGTCCACGGTGGCCGTGGGCAGATGGCGGCGGGCGCTGGCCAGTCCGGGGAGGGTGGCGGCCGCCCGGGACCGGATCCGGTCGAGGGGGGAGCCCCCGGTTCCCGGCGGGGTGCCTTCCAGCAGGATGTGGAACATGACGCCCAGCGAGTAGAGGTCGGAAGCCGGGGTGAGCCGTTCGCCGCGGGCCTGTTCCGGCGACATGAAGGCGGGGGTCCCGACCAGCATCCCGGTGGCCGTCAGGGTTTCGAGGCTGCCGCCCTTGGCGAGGCCCAGGTCGGCGATCCGGGGCCGTCCGGCGAAGAGGAGCACGTTCTCGGGCTTCAGGTCGCGATGCACGAGGTCCCGGTCGGCCAGGGCCGCCAGACCCCGGGCCACCTGCCGGAGGTGCTCCCAGACGACGGCAGCCTGCGCCGGATCGGCCAGGCCGGCGGCGGCCTCCAGGTGGGGAGCGAGGCTCCCGTCGGCCCGGTCCATGAGGAGCCAGGCGAGCCCGGCCTCGACCCCGACCTGGTGGGGCCGGAGCACCGCGTCATGGGTGACGATCATGGAGGCCCGGAGCTCGCGTTCCACCCGGGCCGGGTCGTCGCCGACCGGGACCAGCTTCAGGGCGAGGTGCGGTCCCCGGGCGAGGGGCGCCACCTCCAGGACCTTCCCGAAGCTGCCTTCGCCGAGGGTGCCGACGACACGGAAGCGGCTCGCCAGGTCTCGGGGAAGGCCGTCGGATCCGGTCGCCATCCCCACCATGGTACGCACCGCCGGTTCCGCGAGATCTCAGGGATCCCGGGATCACAGCCACGGTCGGAAGCTGGAGGTCCGATGACCTGGTCGGCGCTCATGGCGCAGGGGATCCTCGTCCCGGACGAAGCCAGGCCCGACGCCGCGGTCCGTCGCTTCTCCGATGCCGCCCTGGCACGGATGGACTGGAGCTGGGCCGGGACCGAGAGGCTGGCGGAGACGCTGCGCCTCCTCCATGACCTGGACGGGGACCGGGATCCGAGTCGGGACGGCGGGTGGTAGTGTCGTCGCTCCGGAGGGTGCGATGGCGGAGGTGGTCCGGCGGATCGGGCTCTCGCTGGGGTCCGATCTCTGCTGGCCGGTCTGGTACGAGGAGATCGTGCGGCGGCTGGACCCGCGGCCGCGGATCGGCGGGCGCACCGTGCGCTTCCAGGTGGAGCGCTGCCCGATCGTGCCGTTCTCGCTGCGTTCGCCCTGCCCCTGGCACCTGATCGTCGACCGGCTGACCCACTGGTATGCCACCAGCCGCGAGTGGATCAAGAAGGCCGTGCTCATGGACGGCACCTACGTGCTGAACCAGCCGTGGGCGGTGCAGTCGATGGAGAAGCAGACCACCTATTGCGCCATGCTGGCGCTGGGGATGCCGGTCCCGGAGACCTGGCTGGTGCCGCCCAAGGAGTACGCCTACGACGTCGACCTGCAGCCGACCTTGGAACGCTACGCACGCCTCTTCGATCTCGGTGCGGTCGGCGAGGCGGTGGGCTACCCGCTCTACATGAAGCCCTACGACGGCATGGGCTGGAAGAGCGTGGTGCGGGTCGAGGACGAGCGGGAACTGCGGGAGGCCTACGAGGAGAGCGGGCGGAAGGTGATGCACCTGCAGCGGGCGGTCGAGCCCCGGGACGACTTCGTGCGGGTGATCGGGATGGGGCCCCAGGTTCGGATCGTGCGGTACCACCCGGAGGCGGCCTTCCACGACCGCTACGGGACCGAGGAGGACTTCCTGCCGGTCGGCGACGCCCTGCACCTGCGCCGGACCATGCTCACCATCGACGCCTTCTTCGGGTGGGACTTCAATTCCTGCGAGGCGATCCTGTCCGGGGGGACCTGGTACCCGATCGACTTCGCCAATCCCTGCCCGGATGCCCGGGCCGCCTCGCTCCACTTCCACCTGCCCTGGGTGGTGCTGGCCAAGATCCGCTGGACCCTGTTCTGCGCCGCCACGGAGCGCAGGATGCGTCGCAACCTCGACTGGGAGCCCTTCTACGAGCTGGCGCGAGCGGAGGCGCCCTTCCCGGAGAAGCTGGCCGGGTATGCCGCGCTGGCGGCCGAGAGGTTCGAGGCGGCGGCCTTCGAGGACTTCTGCTCGGAGCAGCTCGGGGACCTGGAGGCGGTGGGGCGCGAATATCTGAGGTCGGCGCATGCCCGCGAGGCGGTGCGTGCCGAGGTCGCCAGCGGCTACCCCGCGGACGAGGTCGAGGAGTTCACCGAGCTCTTCTGGAGCCGGATCCAGGCCTGGGTCGAGTCCTAGGCGCGAGCCGGGGGGGGACCGTGTCCGGGCGGCCGCGAGGGGTGGGCGGGTCCCGGTTGCCCGGATCGCTGCCTCCGGGATAGTGTCCGGCGCTCCACCCGACTCCGGAGCATGCAGAACTCGAGAAGAGGAGGAGCGGTACCGATGAGCCCCCGCGTTCCTGTCCTGGCAGCCTTCTTGGCGGCCCTCACCGTCCAGGGCGCCAGCGCCCTCTCTCCCCGACCCGAAGCCGCCCGTTCCGGGGAAGCCCGCGCCGCCGCGGTCTCGGCCGAGGGCCTCTTGAACCCCGGTGCTGCGAACGCCCTCTCCGAGCTGGCCTCCGCCGGCGCCCAGGTCTCCGGGGTGCGCGCCGGACCGGATGGCATGGTGCGGGTACTGCGGGGACGGCTCGCCGACGGACATGCGCTGGAGGGCGACTCGCCCGAGGCCCGGGCCCGCGCCTTCGTGGCCGGGGCCCGCGGCTTCCTCGGGATCGAGGCCGACGTCGGGTCGCTCGCCTTGCAGGAAGTGCGGGAGACGGTGCTCGGTACCACGGTGCGCTTCGAGCGCCGGGTGGAGGGCTTGCCGCTCGATCCCGGGACCGTCGTGGTCCAGCTCGATCCCCGGGGCACCGTGACCTGGGTCGCCCACGAGGGTTCCACCGATCCCCTCCCCGCGGGCCGGTTGGCCCGGATCCGGGACGAGGACGCGATCGCCGCGGCGCTCTCCGACCTGGCCCCCCGGGGCGCGCTGCGCGCCGCACCCACGACCCGGGCCGTGGTCTCGACCCGGGCCGGCAAGGCGGAGGCCGTGACCGAGGTGCTGGTTCCCTCCTCGGACCCGCTGGGCGACTGGCTCTACCGGATCGCTGCCGATGGCCGGATCGTCTCGCGGGAGGACCGGCTGTGGTACGCCCGGGGCAGGGTCTTCGCCCCCAACGCGGTGGTGGCAACCCAGAATCCCGGCTTGAAGGACCTAAACGACGCCGCGGCCGCGGTTCCGGCCTCGGCCTACACCGAGGTCGAACTCCTGGGCCTCGACGGCAGCGGGACCTTGACCGGGGCCTACTGCAGCACCGCCGATACCGCCAACCGGGCCAACGAGCCCTCGGGGAACTTCCTCTACGACCGCGCCGACCTGCGTTTCGAAGAGGTGATGACCTACCACCACATCGATTTCGCCCAGCGGATGTTCCAGAGCGTGGGGATCACCAACGCCAACAACCGCCAGCAGGTCCTCGGCGCCCACGGCACGACCCAGGACAACAGCTGGTACAGCCCGGCGACCAAGAAGCTGACCTTCGGCGACGGCGGGGTCGACGACGCCGAGGACGCCGAGATCATCTGGCACGAGTACGGGCACTCGACCCAGGACAACCAGGTCCCGGGCTGGGGGAGCGGCGGGCACGCCCGGGCCATGGGCGAGGCCTTCGGCGACTACCTGGGCGGAGCTCTCAGCCAGAGGAAGAAGTCCTTCCAGCTCGAGTGCGTGGGCGACTGGGACGGGGTCTCGTACTCCAACGCCAACCCGCCCTGCCTGCGCCGCCTCGACTCGACCAAGCATTTCCCGGAGGACTTGAAGGGCCAGGAGCACGCCGACGGCGAGATCTGGTCGGCCTGCCTGTGGCAGATCCACCAGGGGATGGGAGCACCCGACGACAGCCTGAAGCTGGTGCTCGCCCACCACTTCCTGCTGGCCCCCGGGGCGACCATGCCCCAGGCCGCCGAAGCCATGCTCCAGGCCGACCAGCAGCTCTTCGGCGGGAGCCACCGGGACCTGATCCGCTCGGTGTTCATGGCCCGGGGAATTCTCGAGTCCAGCTCCTTCCTCGAGGTGACGCTCCGCGACGCGGCCGGTGCTCCGGTGGGAGGCAAGGTCGAGCTGGTCGGCACCGGCGTTTCCTTCGTGGTCCCGGGTTCGACCGGCGTGGCACTCCGCAAGGTGGCGCCCGGCAGCTACACGCTGGCGGTCTCGGCCTTCGGCTTCGTGGCTCCGGAGAACCGGACCGTCACGGTCGGGGACGACGAGACGAAGAAGGAGACCTTCTCCCTGCAGGCGGCGCCCAGCGCCCAGCTCACCGGCCGGGTGCGCTCCTCGGCGGGCAGCGGCGTGGCGGCCCGGCTGCGCCTCATGGGCACCGGGATGGCGCCGGTGCAGGCCCAGGCTGACGGGTCCTTCACGCTGTCGGCTCCGGCCGGCAGCTATGAACTGGCGGTCTCGGCGGTGGGCTTCGCCGGGAAGAAGCTCCCGGGAGTGGCCATCCCCGGGTCCGGCCTCGAGATCGTGGTGGACCCGGTCTCCCGCTTCCTGGTGGTCGACGACGACGGCTCCAAGCCCTACGAGACCTTCTTCCAGGCGGCCCTGACCGACCTCGGGCACTCGTTCCAGGCCGCCACCCTCACGGGGGAGGGCGGGCTCGGGGTCGACGACCTCACCCCCTTCGAGGCCGTGATCTGGCTCTGCGGCGACCGGTACAGCGGGATCTTCCCGGAGGCGACCCAGGCCGCGGTCCGCGAGTACCTCGCCGAGGGCGGTCGGCTGCTGGTCTCGGGCCAGGACATCGGGTACGGGTTGAAGAGCACGCCCTTCTACACCGAGGTCCTGGGTGCGGGCTTCGTGAAGGACACCGCCGGCAGCAAGGAAGTCGAAGGGGCCGGACTCTCGTTCTCCCTCGAGGGCGGCGACGGCGCCGGCAACCAGAAGTACCCGGACGTCCTGAACGCCGCCCAGGGTGCTTCGCTCTGGCTCAAGTACCGCGGTGGCGAGGGCGCGGCGGTGGTGAACCTGGTGGGACCCGGTCGGGTCGTCTACCTGGGCTTCGGTCTCGAGGGTGTCGCCACGGCCGAGGGCCGGAAGCTCCTGATGGGGGCGATGCTGGAAGCCGCCGGGACCGCCGAGGCCCAGCGCCGGACCCTGTCGGCCCGCTGGTCCGAGCGATGACCCGGCGCACCGGGTCGGGACCGGTGCTGGCCGCGGCCGTGGGTTTCGCCCTGGGGTCCTTGGCGGGACCCGCGGGCGCTGCCTGGCTCGAGCTCGGCGAGTGGTTCCTGGATCGGTCCGGCGCCGAGGTCCGGATCTACCGCCTGCCTCCGGCGGGACCCGAGGTGGGCGAGGGGCCAGCCCGGATCCGAGGTCTGGCGCCGGTGCGGAGCGTGACGCTCGGCGCGGACGAGGAACTCGTCCTGGTGCGGTTCCGCCATGAGGATCCGCGCTCCGAGCTGGAGCGCCTCGGACGGATCCTCGCCGACGACTCGGGGCGGGTCGTGGTGGCCGCGGACCGGGAAGGCCGGGCCGGACTGGCCCGCCTGGCGGACGACGAGACCCGGGTGGACGAGGCGCCCGAGGACCGGGTGCTGGTCCGACGGCTGCGTTCGGAACCCGCGTCGCCGGTCACCTCGGTCGATCCGCTGGTCGAGTCCGTCGACCCGGATCGATGGTGGGCCGACGTGGAGCATCTGGTCGGGATCGGGACCCGCCACACCAGGAAGCCCGGCATCTGGACCGCGGCCGAGTGGTGTCGGGAGCGCCTGGCGGCGATGGGCCTCCGGACCGTGGTGGAACGATTCTCCATGGGGTCGAGCCAGGCCCCCAACGTGGTGGCCCGCCTCTTCGAGGCGAGGCGCGACGAGCCCGTGCCGCGTCGGCTGGTGCTGATCGGTGCCCATCTCGACTCGATCAACTTCTCCAACAACGACCAGGCGCCGGGCGCCGACGACAATGCCTCCGGGTCGGCCGGAGTGCTCGAACTGGCGCGGGTGTTCGCCGGCATGGACGATCCCGGGTACGAGTTCCGGTTCCTGCTCTTCAGCGGCGAGGAGCAGGGTCTCTACGGTTCCAAGGCGATGGCCTCCGCCATGGCCGCCTCGGGGGAACTCTCCCGGGTGGCGGCGATGGTGAACATGGACATGATCGGGTTCGACGACACCGACCCGCTGGATGTGACCCTGGAGTCCGAGGGCTTCGCCCAGGCCGAGCTCGACCGGATGGCCGGCGTCGCGGCTGTGCTGGGGGAGGTCCAGGTGGCGATCTCCACCGATGCCTGGGGCTCCGACCATGTGCCCTTCCTCGACCGGGGCGTGAAGGCGCTCCTCCCCATCGAGGGCGAGTACCACCGCAATCCCCACGACCACACCGGGCATGACGCGGTGGCCAACCTGGATCGGGGCCTGGCCCGGGCCATCCTCCGCCTGGTCGTCGGCTACGTGCTCGAGGTGGTGCGGAGCCCGACGCTCCTGGGTCGCTGAGCCCCGGCCTGGCGGGGAGCCGGAACGCGGTCGGCCTGTCACGTTGTGGTCACGGGGCGCGACTTCCTCTTCCGCGCCGTCACCGAAGCGTGCGAATGGAGGTCCGCACCATGCGCACCACGACCCTCGCCCTGATCGCCATGCTGGCGATCCCCGTCCTCGCCACGGCCGAGACCGGCCCCTGGCAGTCGCGTCGGGAGGGCTCCCGGGACCGGGGATCCTTCTCCGGTGGAAACCGCCCCGGAGGGGCCGAATGGGGCTCCGGCCGAGGTCGCGGGTTCGCCGGCATGCGGTCCCGCATGAAGAGTAAGGGCCCGGGCCGCCGACACCCCGGGTCGGCCCCGGGCAGGTTCCGCGGCGGCTCCTCCGGCAGGGAGGCCTGGAAGGCGCGAGCCGCGGGTGGACACCGCCCCGGGGCCTGCGCGGCCGGGAAGCGCGGCCGGGGCCGAGGTCCCGGTCGACACCACCGGAGGCGCTGACCGGGCTCGCCGGCAGGTCGGTCCGGTGAGGGCCGGGGGCGTCCTGTCCCGCCGTCGCGGGCGGAGGGCGCCCCCGGTCGCGTCCCGCGTTGTGCGCCGGACGCGCCCCGTGCCACCCTTGCGCGGATGCCGGTCGACGCGCCCCCGACCGGATCCGTGACCCTCGCCTTCACCGACGTCGAAGGTTCGACCGCCCTCTGGGAGCGCGATCCCGAAGCCATGCGGACCGGCCTTGCGGTGCACGACAGGACCATGAGCGAGGCACTGGGGAGGCATCGGGGCTACGAGGTGAAGACCGAGGGAGACGCCTTCTGGTGGCCTTCCCCCGTCCCGAGGACGCCCTGGCCTGGTGCCTGGAGGTCCAGCGGGAGCTCCTGGGGGCCGAGTGGCCGCCGGCCCTGTTGGATCGCCCCCAGGCCGCCGAGGTGCGGGGATCCGGGGGCGACCGGCTCTTCGCCGGCCTCCGGGTCCGGATCGGGCTCCACTCGGGGAGTCCCAAGTGCCGGCCCGATCCCCTCACCGGGCGCATGGACTACTTCGGTCCCAGGGTGAACCGCTCCGCCCGGGTGGGGTCGGCCGGCCATGGCGGACAGATCCTGGTCTCCGGTGCCGTGCATGCGGCCCCGAAGGGATCGCTGGTCCTCCGCGAAGCCCGGGTGGAGGACCTGGGGAGCCATGGTGATCGGATGGCTGGCGGCTGCGGCGTCGTGCTTCCCGGCCGTCTCCGGCTGCCGCGGTCCCGGGGTCGGGAAGCTGCTGGCCCCGCTGGTCGGGTTGGCCTACCTCGCCGGATGCCGGCACTTCTGGTTGGACCTCCACGGCATGGATGCGCCCTGGTCTCCTCCCGACCTCTGGGACGCGATCGTGCGAGCCTCCGGGAAGGGGCACCCGACCCATCGACTGACCGGGAGGACCGGTCACGTCGACCCCGTCGACGGGATGTTCCTCCGGGGCCCCTGGGTGGTGGAGGCCGTCGGGGTCCTGTTCTTCTCGAGCTCCTTCTCGGCAGGAGTAGGCGCGACTCCCTATTGCGAACGTTGCGACAAGGAGTGCGACGAGAAGGTCCTGCGGACCCTGGGATCCGGGGCCGCCGACTTCGAGGCCCGCAACGCGCTCCGCGAGACGCTCAAGGCGAGGGACTTCGCCTGCCTCCACGCCAAGGAGGAACCGGGTTCCGGGAACTGCCGGCTGGTCGTCAGCCTCTGGGCCTGCCCCTCCTGCCGCGAGAGCGACTACCTGACCGCCGAGATCCACCAGGAATCGGAGCGGACGGTGACCGACCCCAAGGGGAACACCTCCACGGAGACCACCACCCAGAAGGTCCCGCTGGTCGAGCGCATGCGGGTCGACGCCGCCGAGGCGGACTCGCTCCGCGGCCAGGCCGCGCCCGGTGCCGAGGGTGGGGCTGCCTTGCCGTCGGACGGGAAGGGTGCTTCGCTCCCTGACGGGTGAGCGCCTTCAGGTCCATCCTGGTCGATGATCCCGAGCTGGGCGAGGCCCTGGCCCGGAGGTTCGTGCCGGTCCGGGTGCTGGGGCAGGGGGCCCAGGGGATCGTGTACCTGGTCGAACAGCCGGACCTGGCGCGCCAGGTGGTGCTGAAACTGGTGGCGCTCGATGGTCCTCCCGGGGAGCAGCGACGGGAACGGTTCCAGCGCGAGGCGTCGCTGCTCGCTCGCCTGAAGAGTCCCCATGTCGTGGGCCTGATCGAGCACGGGGCAGGCAGGAACCACGGGTACCTGGTGAGTCCGTTCGCCGGTGGCAAGAGCCTCCATGGTGTGCTGCGGGAGCAGATGACCCTGACGCCGGAGCGCACCAGGACCTGGTTCCGGGAGGCGCTCGAAGGCCTGGCCGAAGCCCACGAGCTGGGCGTGATCCACCGGGACGTGAAGCCTGCCAACCTCTTGATCGACGACCGGGACTGCCTGCGGATCCTGGACTTCGGTCTGGCCCGGAGCCTGGAGGTAGGGACCAGTCTCACGGGCACCGGGATGGTGGCCGGGACCCCTTCGTACCTCTCGCCGGAGCGGATCCAAGGCCGGGCGGCCACCCCGGCCGACGATCTCTACGCCCTGGCCATCGTGGCGCACGAGATGGGGACCGGGTCGAACCCGTTCATGGGGCGGGACCTGGCCGAGACCCTGGCCCGCCATTCCCGGCTCACGCCCGAGCCCCTGGACCGCCTGGTTCCCGGGTTCGATCCGGGGCTCTCCCGGCTGGTCGTCCGCATGCTCGCCAAGGCCGAACGGAGCCGGCCACGGGACGCGGGCGAGGCGCTCCTGGATCTCGACGCGGCGCCGGGGCCGGGAGGCGCGGATCCGACCTCGGGCGATGCGGCGACCCTCGAGGTCTCGCGACTCGACTCCGCGGAGCTGCGGAGAGGCTCCGGCCCGTCGGGCACCCCGAGGCCGGGCCTCGCTCCCACCGGGGGTCGAGCCGCCGTCGGCGCCGGCTCCGCGGCTGTATCGGGCGGGCCGGGGAGGATCGTCGCCGGTTGCGTGGCAACCGGACTTGCCCTGGCGCTGGGCTTCGGCCTGACGGGGCCGGCCTCCCCGCCTGCGATCGAACCGCCGCCTTCGCCGCCTTCCCTGCCGGTGACCGTGGTCCGTCCCCGGGGACCCGCCTACCCCGAGGAGGCCTCGCCCGAAGCCCTGCGGCGGAGCGGCGAGGAGGCCCGGGGCGAGTACAAGAAGCTCGATGTCGATCCGGTCGTCTGGACGCGACTCCTGCAGTATCCGCCCCAGGCGGCCTTCCTGGACTGGCTCCTCGCCGGAGGGCGACTCGAGGACCTGGACCCGGTCCGGCGCGAGGAGCTTCGGATCCTGGCCCGGGAGGAGACGGAGCTGGAACGGGTCTCGCTCCTGGAGCTGGTCGACTTCGATCCGGATCCTGCCCAGGAGTCCGAGCTCCGGTGGGAGGTCCTGCGGGTCGAGGGCAGTCCCTTCCGGGTCGCCGGGCCGATGGCGGCGCTGATCCGGGGACATCAGCGGATCGAACGGCTCCTGGAGCAGCTCGAGCGCGAGACCCGGGAGATGGCCGAGGACGGTACCGCTCCCGATGATGGCCTGGGCAGCGTGCTGGCCGTCTCGCGCCTGGCGTCCGGGGGCCGGAGCTACGAGAAGTACCCGTACCTCGACAAGGCGATGTCGGCCCTGCGACCCATGCCTTCCCATGTGCGGCTCGCCATGACGAGGCACCTGAGGGAGGTCGACCGCGAGGCGGGCCGGGTCCTCGTGGAATGGCTCCGGCGGCTCCGGGATCCGTCCACCGCCGAGAGGTCGGCCGCCTACTTCGCCCAGGTCTTCCAGCCTGCGTCGGTGGCCTACTTTCCTTGGCTCCTCCGCCTGCCCCCCGAACGCGCCGACCCCGCCGGGAGCCTCGGCCCCTCGGTGGACTACGTGCTGGGCTTCCTGGCCGGAAGCCGGCTCTGGATGTGCGGGGGGAGCTGGGTCGAGGAGGGAGTCCACGAGATCCGGAGGCTGGACCGGTCCCTGCTCGCGCCGGCACGCAGTCCGCTCGGCTGGTTCACCTGGCGCATGGCCCTCTGGGCCCGCTTCACGGGGCGGACCAGGGCCGAGGAGGTGGCTTCCCTGGCGAGCCTGATGGAGCATCTCGTCCCGATGCTCTCGGGCGTACCCGCGGAGATCGCGGAGTTCGCCGCCTGGTCCATGTGGAGTGCCCTCGTCCAGAAGTCCGGGGAGGTTCCTCCGCGCCTCGAACCCTTCTTCACGGGCCCTCTCAAGCCGTATCTGGAGCGGGCCAGGGAGCGCATGCTCCGTTCCGGGAACGATCGCATCCCGGCAACGACCAGTCCCTGAGACTCCCGGGACGGGCCTCGCGGTACCGTCGCTGCCGGAGGATTCCCCATGCATGGCAAGCGCTTCGTGGTCACCGGGGGCGGAACGGGGATCGGGCTGGCGGTCGCCCGCCATCTGGCAGGGAGCGGCGCCCGGATGGTGCTGGTGGGACGCAAGGCGGAGCGACTGGAGGCGGCCGTCGGGGAACTGGCCGGCGAGGGGCACGCCATCGCCCCGGCCGACGTCTCGCAGCGCGGGGCCTTGGCCGCGGCTCTCGCGACCGCCATCGGAGACGCCCCGATCGACGGAGTGGTCGCCAACGCCGGGGTCGGAGGTCCCAACGCCTACGGCGAGAAGGATCGCTGGGACGTGATCCTCCGGGTGAACCTGACCGGCACCTACCAGACGGTGCATGAGTGCCTGCCGCGCCTTCGGGCCAGGGACCCGGAGAGCTACGGGCACGTGGTGATCGTGTCGAGCGTGCTCGCCCATCTGGGGGTACCCGGCTACCAGGCCTACTGCGCCTCCAAGGCGGGGCTCCTGGGACTCACCCGCGCCATGGCCGCGGAGTACGCATCGGAACGGATCCTGGTGAACGCGATCTGTCCCGGATGGGTCGACACCGACATGGCGAGCGAGGGGATCGAGGGCTTCGCCAAGGCGACCCGGACCACTCCCGAGGAGGCCCGCCGGCAGCAGATGGCCATGGTCCCGCTCGGGAAGATGGCGACCCCCGACGAGCTCGGGGCCCTGGTGGCCTTCCTGGTCTCGGGCGTCCAGACTTCGATCACCGGTGCCACCCTGGACGTGAACAACGGCTCGCTGATGCCGGGCTGAGAGTTCCTCCAGGCCCATCTCGGGAGCCTCCGGCCGGTGTACGTTGACGGCCTAGGTCTGCAGGGGAAAGGGGACTTCGATCCATGGGGAGGATCCGAGGGTCTGGGATCGGGGGCCAAACGGAGCCGGGACCACGCCGGTCGCGCCAAGGAGCGGAGGTAGCTCCGGGGCGCGCCGCGAAGCGGGTCCCGTGGGCGGGTGCCGTCCTCCTGGTGCTCGCATCCGTCGGGATGGCGGCCGGCTTCGCTCCTCCTCCCGAGGCCGGCTTCGACGAGTTCGGGATGAGCGGGCTCTACCGGAGCGTGACGATCGACGACGGTGCCGGGGACCGGATCCGTTGGTTCGTGGTGCGCCACGATCCCGCCGCCAACACCTTCGGAGTCGCCGCCTCTTCCTCGCGTCCCGAGAAGTCGGGCTTCGCACCCGTGGACGACATCGCCTACTGGATGGGCGGGCTGACGGTCGAACAGCACCCGGAGGAAGGCCGGATCGTCGCCTTCACCGGGACCAACGGTTCGGCACCCACCGAGCTCGAGCTCCGCTTCACCGCCTGGGGAAAGGCCGAGGGGACCTTCCGGGTCCTGGAGTGGGGGATCCCTGAAGGCAAGATCTTCGGCGAGGCGGGCTACGCCTGGAATACCAAGGCCGAGTACTCGACCCGCTGGGAGCGGGTTGCGCCCGAGGCGAGCTACGCCAAGGCCGAGCCCCTTTCGGTCCAGACCACCGGGCCGGACCTGGCCACGCTGGTACTGGAGGGCAGGAACCTCCCGGTCTCATTCGGCGAGGTCTCGGGCCGCGACTACCCCTATGCGATCCGGTTCCTCGACGAGAGGCTGAAGCTCCGCAGCGCCTCGGCCGACGACCGCGGCACGAGGATGTCCGTGACCGCCTGGGTCGACAAGCAGGCTCCGCCCGGACCGCACCCCATGGTGGTCATGGGACACCTGGTGCCGGGCGCGCTCTTCCTGCCGCCCAAGGACTGCGGCGAGCTCGCCAAGCTGGCAGCCAAGTGGGACCACGAGGCGACGACCCTGCTCGCCGGTGGCGAAGCGGTGAAGGGGCTCAGGGCCAGGGTGGCGACCCTGCGGGGCCAGCTGGCGCGGTACGCCAAGCACCCCCCGAACCCCATCGAGGCGCTGGAGGGGATGATGCCCAAGCCCCTTCCGGATCGCCTCGTCTTCCTGGAGAGCATCAAGCTCCTCGGCGAGATGAACAAGCGCGACGGAGGGACCCTGGGCTTCCTGGCCCAGTCCGGAGTGAACGAGTTGGTCGAGGCGGTCGGCACGGTCGCAGGCCTCGCCGGGCATGTCGCCGGCCCGAGTGGGCCTCTCTCGATGATCCAGAGCCGGCTCCCGCAGATCGTCGGGGCCGGGACCGCCCCGGGAGTGGCGGACAAGCTCTCCGGGCTCGTCTCCGCCGTCTCGAACCTCCTGCACGAGACGCTCGTCGAGAAGCCCATCCAGTACGCCCTCTCGCTCTGTCCGTCCCCTCCCGGCCTGCCCGGTGATCCCTTGCAGGTCGACCTGTCGAAGATTCGCAGGGGGAGCGCCGGAAGCCGTCCCGCGGCCATGTCCCCGGGCAAGACGATCCACGAGCAGCTCACGGTCACGCCACGCGCCGGCGGGAGGCCCTGGCTGGACAGGGATCTGGTCGCGCTCACCCCGGGCTCCGAGGTGGTCCGTTTCACCCGACCGCTGGGCTCCGTCGAGCGCTCGGCGCTGGCTTCCGCTGCCGAGGCCTGCTGGTCGGACCTCCGTGCCTGGCGCCGCCAGACCGACGATGCCTGCCAGTCCCTCTCGGCCCTGGAGCTGGCGGCCGACGAGGTGGACCGGCTGGTGGCCCTGCGGAGCCTGCTGGGGGCCTGCCGGACCGAGGGGCACCCGGGATTCGTGGCGGCTGCCGCCGCACCCCTCGCGGCCCTGGACCAGCTCGACCGGGCCCTCGAGGGCCTGCTCTCCCGGACCATGGGTCTCGCCCGGAACGCGGACGCGAGCCGCACCCAGGTCCACGCCGCCCTCGTCGAGTGCCTGGTCCAGCAGGTCAAGGACGGTACCGACGAGGCCGTCCAGGGCTGGACCAACGAGGTGGTGGCGGTGCAGAAGGAGTGGGAGACCGACCTGGCGGCGTTCCGCAAGGCGATCGAAGGTCGCCACGCCCTCCTCGATGCCTTCCACGAGGAGCTCGCCGACGCCGCCGAGGACATCGAGCTGCGAGCCCACCAGGCGGCGAGCCTCCTGCTCCGGCTGGCGGACCTCGACCGGGCCGCCGGCACGCCGAACCTCGACGCCCTGATCCAGGTCATCGACTACGCCCAGCTCGGCCAGCTGCTGCACATGCTGACCAAGGGGGTGGGATGGGCCGCCGGCAAGGCCCGGCGCTGGCTCAAGCCCGGCGACGAGGCGGCGGCCAGGGCGGCGGTGGCGAAGATGATCGGGAAGCTCGGCAAGGGCGACGCCCAGGCGACCGCGGCCTGGAAGATCGCCGACCAGCTCCAGGGAATGGGGGCCGACCCCAAGACCCTGGAGCGGATCGTCGACAAGTTCCTGGACGGCCGGAAGTCGGGGAAGCTCGACGAGATCTACGGACCGGCCAACGAGAACGCCCAGGCCTTCGCCAAGCACCTCGCCCACCTCCGGGAGGCGGGAGTCCCCGCCAAGGACATCGACCGGATGCTCGACGTCCTCTCCCAGGGGCGGGACCACGCCGCCAGGACCATGCTCGACGCCATCGGCGGCTCGCTCGACAAGGTCGCCAAGAAGTACGGCGACGTCCACGTCCAGCCGATCGGTTCCGGCAACCAGGTGGCGAAGTACTGGAGGACCAAGGCTCCAGGCAAGGAGGGAGAACTCCCGGATCCCAAGGTGTGGACGCCGGTCAAGAACGACTTCGACCTGAACCTGGCGCTCCCCCCCGAGACCATCCAGAAGGTGATCACCCAGATGCAGCCGGAGGATGTGGCCCGGGAGCTGAAGAACCTGGGGGAGAACCAGCTGCTCAAGAAGAAGGATCTGCTCGCGCGGAACGACGACCTGACCCGCATGGTGGCAGAACGGCAGGTGGCCCGGGAACTCGGCGAGAACTTCCGGCAGCACCCCATGCCCGGTGCGGGTGGCAAGACCGAGCCGCTCGGGATCAATCCGCTGGCCTTCGACAGCATGTACTTCCCGGCCAACCCCGTGCACTCGAGCCGGGAGGAGGTGGTGGAGCGCCTCATCGAGAGCCTCCCCTGGAAGTCGGTCAACGAGACCGCTCCCCAGGCCGGCAGCGACCTGGCGCAGACCCTGAACGACGCGCTCAAGCGAGGCAGGACCGAGGACGTGCAGGACTTCCTGAGGAAGCGCTTCCCGGGAGCTGCCCAGGACATCGATCGTATGCTCCGGCAGGCGAAGCAGGCCCCGAGCATGCGCGAGGCCTCCACCAGCCTGAAGTCGCTCCTCCGGGTCGCCGAGGTCACCGGGGACGGCGCTTTCGTCGCCAAGGGGAGCCGCAAGTTCGTGGGCAAGATGCTCCGGGGCGAGTTCTCCAAGGCCGGAGGCACGTTCGAGAAGGTCTCCGCCGAGGCCGAGAAGTCCCTGACCCACCTCCGGGGACGGACCACCTTCGCGGTCGAGGACGGCGTCGACATCATCCAGGAGATGCGGGCCTTCGCCATGCAGAACCGCGGCTTCGGCAAGAGCGCCGACAAGGTGGCGAAGTACCCGGCCCGGGGAGCGTTCGGTGCCATGGCCCTCGACCCGGCCGTGGCCAAGCGGCTCGATGGACTCTGGGACGACCTGGCGAAGGTCCATCCCAAGGCGGATCCCGAGGAACTGGTGCTCCAGGTGGTGGCGAAGCTCGCCAACGAGCCGGGGGGGAAGCTCCCCCTGCCTCCCCGGGAGGCGCTCGAGCTGGCCGGATTCCTCAAGGCCAAGAAGGCCGGCTTCGCCTCGGGCGAGGCGGGAGAGGAGGCGGCGAGGAGGTTCGGGAAGCTGGCCGACGACCTCGGCCGGGCGTATGGCAAGGAGCTCGGCGCGGACGGCGCCAAGGCCTTCGGTTTCCTCAAGGAGAACCTGGCGGATGCCAAGGCCCTGTACCGCCACCCGAGCGCCAAGCAGCTCGGCTGGGCCGACGACGCCTCTGCCTGGAAGGCGATGGACTCGACCATGGATGCCTGGTGGAAGCGAGCGGTGGACGCCGAGAAGGGACTGGGGCTGCCCGAGATCGAGCGGCGCGCCCGCCAGCAGGCCCGCGACCTGACCCTGTCCCGCATGTCGAGGGACCAGCTCCAGGCCTTGGGGATCCCGAAGGAGACGATCGAACGGATCGAGAAGGTAAGGAAGAACTCCCACCCCGAGGTCCAGCAGGTCCTGGGGGCCGACGGCGAGGCCCTCGGCAGGGCCCAGGACGCGGTCGGGAATGCTGGTGGTGCGCTCCCGGACTCGCCACTCTGGAAGCGCGCGGCGGGCTACGTCCTCGGCTCCGACCCGGTGCAGGGTGCCATGCTGTTCGCCGACAAGCTCTTCGGCGACCTGGGGGACGATGGCACGGCCGACCTTCGCGGCGTGGGACGGAGCGTGGCGGAGGAGGTCGGGAACTGGGCCGACTACCCCTCGCAGATCGCCTATCTGACGAGCCGCTGCGCCTTGAATCCAGCGGGTACCCTGGCCCGGATCGCCAAGCTGCTGGCCAAGCTCTACTACCTCGATTCCGGTGCCTACGAGCGGGTGGGCTCCGAGCTGACCGCCCGGATCCACGGGCTGATCTCCCGGTTGCGGGCCGATCCCCACACCTGGATCCACCGGCACCAGCAGCGGGATCCCCTGGTTGGGTGGGAAGACCTCCGGGCCGACCGTCTCGAGCTGGCCGTGGGGGCGAGGGGCGACGGCCCCCGGCTCCCGCCCCTGAGGGTCAGCGAGAGGCTCCAGATCGCCGCCCGCTCCGAATCCACCGGGGCCGCCCTCGCCGCGGGCGACCAGGCGACCGTCCGCAAGGCACGGGCGGTCAGGCTCGAGGAGATGCACAAGGCCCACCTGGCCTGGTTGGTTCGGGCCCGCGAGAGCCTCGCCACCCTCGACTCCGAGCTGGCCGCCCTGGCGACCCGCAAGGCGACTGCCGCGGAGATCCGCCAGAGCTGGCACCATGGGGTCCGGTGCCAGGATGCACTCCTGCTGGCGGGCCGTCTGGAGACGTTGCACCGCCAGATCACGGAGACCCTCCGTGACCAGTCCTCGGCCTTCGTCAGCAGCGGATTGGCGACGGTTCCCCTGGCCGGCGTCTGGGGATGGGCCCACGCCGTCGCCGAGGAGATCCGGCAGGGCAAGTGGACCCGAAACGATGGGACGTCCAAGTGAGCCGCAGCCTGGCCGGCGGAACCCGCGGGCCGGGATCGACACCAATCGGCAGAGGAGGTCCCGATGAGGGAACGAGATCGAGAACCGGTGCCTGGCCCAACCCTCGTCGCGCTGCTGTGCCTGGCCCTTGCCGCCAGCGGGCATGCGGAGGGGACCAGGCCGCCCGAGGCCGGTGCCGCCGCTGACCCCTGGTTCCTGGGTGGCTGGCGGACCGAGGTGGCAGGCGCGGGGACGCTCGCCCTCACCCTCGATCGTGGCGGTGCCTTCGCGGTGACGATCACCAAGGGCAACCAGTCCCGGGAACTGGAGGGGCGATGGCGGCATCTCGCCGGGGTCCTCGTGCTCACGCCGGCCGGGGGCCAGAGCGCGGAGCACCGGCTCGGCGAGGACGGAGCCCCCGACCGCCTGCGCCTCACCGGACCGCTGGTCGGGGGCGCCACCGTCGATCTCGTCCGGACCGCGGCGGCACCGCCTCCGCCCCCGGCGGACACGGTGGCTCCCCCGGAGCTCCTCGGGCGCTGGGAGTGGAGCCAGGGCGAGGAAGCCTTCGTGCTGGAGATCGAGCCCGAGGGGATCGCCCGCATCGAGCAGCGCGCCGAGGGCTACACCATGACCGACAGGAAGACCTGGACCTGGCAGCCGGGCAAGCTCGTGCTGGTGAGTCCCGACATGGCCTTCCTGGGACCGGAGGAGGCCCCCTTCACCCTGGAGCCGGGCGTACTCCGGATCGAGATCGAAGGGGCCCGCCTGATCCTGAAGAAGGCCACCAAGGCCGGGCCGTAGCCAGGGGTCAAGGGCCCGTCGCCGGCCGGGCCGCCATCACCACCCGGAGGCGCTCCGCCACCCCGGTCAGGCCCTCGCCGCCGGTGAAGGCGTAGAGCCTCCGCTCGGCCTCCGAGGGCGTGATCCGGCCGTTGGTGAGGTCGGAGAGCACGGTACGGAGTTCCAGGAAGTAGCGGCGCACCGCGGGAGTGGCCGTCCCCAGCGGGGAGGCGGGGTTCACGGTGATCCGGTAGCCGGCCTCGTTGCCGAAGGCACCGGTGTCCGCCTTCCCCCCGATGAGCTTGGTGTCGAAGTCCTTGAGCAGGCCGCGGGCGGACTCCACCAGGGCCGAGTACTTCGGCATGCTCGGGAGCTCGTCGGGCTTGCCGCGGATCTTCTCGAGCCGGTTGGACTTGAAGCCGGTCACGTCGGCGGCCTGGCCGGCCCAGCGGGGGTCGACGTTGGCGAAGTCGGCCCAGGGGCGGGACGGATCGCAGGGCACTCCGAGCCAGGCCGGGTCCTTGTAGGCCTCCGGCGAGTCCCTCCAGGTGAACTCGAGGAAGGCTTCGTCGGGCGAGTGGCCGTAGACCCGGCGATAGCTCTCGTCCATGGCGGTCTTGGCGATCCGGGCGTACTCGTGGGGGGCGATCACGGTGGTCCTGCCGGTGGCGGGATCGGTGCGGGTGAGGCTGCGGCGCCAGGCCAGGTACTCGGGATTGGGGACGAGCATCGGCTTGGCGGGATCCTGGTGCGAGGGGACCTGGACCCAGCGGGGAGGTTCGACGAACCCGAGGTCGAGGTCCATGCCCACGCCGCCGCGGCTGGCGCTGTTGCTGAAGCCCTGCATCGGCGGGGTGGAGAGACCCTGGCGGGAGAGGTCGGCCCGGACCTCCTGGACCAGGCGGCCCTTCTCCCGGGAGTCGACCTCGGCCCAGGTGCGGCCCAGGCCCTCGTCGAGACGGGCCATTCGCTTCATCCGGTTCTTGGCGTGGAAGTCGCTGTTGGCCGCCCGGTAGGCGATCTCCACCTGCTCGACGAAGGGAGCCAGCTCGCGGCTCGACTTGCCGGCGCCTTCGGCATTGGCGAGGTTGCGGCTGGCGGTGCGGAACTTCTCGACCAGGTGCTTGCCCATGATCTCGCGGTCCTTGAACCGTCGCTCCTCGCGACGCTCGGCGAGGGTGGGGAAGCGCATCTCCTCCTTGCCGAAGTACCCCTTGGCCGACGGGCGCATGCTCTGCTTCACGCTGGTGAGCACGGGGGTCACGATCAGTTCCTGGGCGCCCTGCTTCAGGCCCTCGAGGCCGAGCGCCCAGGCCATGGCCGAGAGCCCGGCCCCGGTCTCGCCGCCCTTCACCTTCTGGGGGTCCCGGGCGGCCGCCTCCAGGTGGTCGAGGACCCCCTTCTGGTAGGAGTCCATGGCGGTCTGGAACAGTCCGGCGGCCTGGGAGAAGCTCCCCGCCGCCTGCTTCACGGCGGCCTCGGGTCCGCCCTCGAGGTAGCCGGTGGCGATCGAGTAGCCGGCGGCCAGGCCCGACTCGGCGCAGGTCGGGAGCAGCATCGAAGCCGGCGAGGCGAGGCCCGCGGTGGCCCAGAGCGAGATCCCGAACACCGCGTAGTCGGTCGCCGTCTTCACACCCTCGGCCACCGCGATGGCGGTCTCGGCCCGGGCGGCCTCGCGGTCGGCGGCCCTTCCCGTGGCGGCATGGGTGGCGACGACCTCGTCGCCGAGCTTCCTGGCCGCCTGGTCGAGACGCTCGAAGCGGCAGCCGTCCGCGATCGCGGCCTCGACCTCGTCGTTCCAGCGCCGCCGCAGGGCGAGCTGGTCCTCGGGGCGCGCCGCCTCGATCAGGCGGTCCATGCGGGAGATCTTCCGGTCGACGTTCTGCCAGTAGACGGCCATGGTCCGACCGTCCTCGGCCATCATGGCCTGGTTCAGGTCATCGCTCGGGGTCCGGGTGCGCTGGTAGGTGCCGGTCTCCACGAAGCGGATCTGGTCCTTGGCGGCAGCGATCGAGGCTTCGAGCGAGAGCCGGTCCCGCCCGAGGCCGGCCAGCTTGCTCGCCCGGTCCGGATCGTCGGCGGCCAGCTCGGCCTCGGTCCGTCGCACCCCATCGAGCGAGCGGGTCAGCGCCGCGATCTCCTCCTGGAACAACTCGATCTTCTCGGCACGTGCCCTGGCCTCGGCTTCGACCCGGGCCGCGTCCGCGGCCGCCGCTGCCGAGGCATGGGCCCGCTGGGCTTCACGCCGCGCCTCGGCTGCGGACGCGGCCCTGGCCGCCGCCAGCCGATCGGCCTCGGTCACCGTCGCCGGGATCGCCTCGACCCGCGCCCTGTCCCACGGGAGTTCGAGCGGACCACCTCCCGGCCGGCCGGGAGGATCGGGGAACCCCATCGACGAGCCCGAGCCGCTCGTGGACGGGAGTTCGGCATCGAGTCGGGCTGCCACCCCCCGGGCGTAGGCGGGCACGTCGAACTCGTCGATCACGCGCCGGCGAGCCTTGGCCAGGATCGAGTCGATGGACACCAGGTCGAATCCTCCCCGGTCATTGGCCATCCGGACCTGGCGGGCCGCCAACGCCGCCTGCTTGTCGGCCAGGATCCGCTTCTCCTTCTCCAGGGCCCGGACCCGCTCCTGGTGGACGGAGTCGATCCGGGCCACCGGCACGGCTTCTCCGGCCCGCAGTTCCCCGACCCGGAGGTCCGTGGTCCGGCGCCGGTCCTCGGCCATGGCCGAGAATTCGGCGGGGAGCCCGGCGAGGTCGCGTCGCAGGCTCTCCACCCGGAAGCGGGCCAGCTCCAGGTCGCGCTCCCGGGAACGGCTCTCGGGTTGGCCCCGGAGCCGGGCGATCTCGGCGTGGACCTTGGCGAGTTCGGCCTCGATCCGCTTGCGGGTGGCTTCCTGCTGTTCGGCCAGGGCTTGGAGGTCGTCCTGCTGGCGACCCTGTTCCTTGGCGATGTCCGCCGCGATGTCGTCGCGGACTTCCGCCACCAGCTCGGTCTTCCGTTCCCCGGCCCGGGCGACGTCCGCCTCTCGCTCGCGCTGGGCGGCTTCGAGGACGGCCCGGTCATGCTCGCGCTGCTCCTCCTTCATCCCGTGGAGGTCGAGTTGGTAGTCGAGTTCCTGGGCGATCTTCAACGCCAGGCGCTGGTTCAGGTTCCACACCAGCATCTCCCGGCGACGCTCCCGGACTGCCGCGGCGGTAGGACCTCCCCGCTCGGCCGGGAGCAGGAGCGATTCGTCGAACGTCCGCCAGTCCCCGGGGTTGGCGTAGCCCGGAGGGTCGTTCCCGTAGTCGTAGTCCTGGACCGCCAGCATGCGCATCAGCGCCCGGCCTTCCGCCTTCTCCCTCTCGACCTTGTCGGTGCGGACATCGAGTTCGGCCGCCATGCGCTCGATCGTGTCGCCGAGTTCGCGGTCGGCCCGGGCGGTCGCCCACTCGCGTCGGCGGGCACCCTCCCGTTCCCGGGGGAGCCCTCCGTCCCGGAGCACCATGGTGACGAGCGGCTTCGCCTCGGTCACGGTCCGGAGCCACCCGGCCCAGTCCACCGGCTTGCCGTCGGAGTCCGAATCCCAGTCGTCGCGGTAGGCGAGGCGTCGCTCGATGCCGCGGGTCCGGGTGCCGACCTGGGTCTCGAACTCTCCCGGATCGCCGCGTCCCTCCCGGTCGGAGGGCTCGAAGCTCCGGAGGCGGAGCCGGTCGCCTACCCTCGCCAACTGGTAGAGGGTGGCTTCCTCGGGGCCGTCCTCGGGTCGCCCCAGGAGCGCCAGCCAGGTCCCGGGGAGCGGCAGCGTCTCGAGCACGATCCGGTTCTCGTTCAGGTCGGCGAGCCAGAGGCCGCGCCCGAGGTCGCGGAGGATCTGCAGTTCCCAGGTCCCGATCTCCTCGCCTTCCCAGACGCCTTCGAGGAGTGAGGTGGAGACCGGGGGGGCGAAGAGGGCGAAGGCTTCCTCGTGGCGGGCTCGTGCCCGCTTGGCCAGGGCCGACGCGTCGGGGACCGGTCCCAGGGCGGTCACCGCCCCGGCCAGCTCGGACAGTCGCCGGGACAGGGTCGAGAGCAGGGCCGCCCGGTGCTTGGCCTGGTAGGACAGCGAGACCACGCTCTCGGGATCGTCGCTGCCGTGGGCCACCGCCAGCTGGAACTGGGCGTGGTCGGCGGCGGAAGCGGCCTGGACGCAGGCGGCCTGCACCATGGCGAACTCCTCGACCAGCGGGACGAGCTGCTCGAAGTACCGGAGCACCGGCTCGGAGGGGAAGGCGAAGCGGGGTGCCCACTCGGCGTCGAACCGGGCCTGGGTCTCGGGATCGAGCGGGCCCTGGATCCTGGCCATGCTTTCCTTGGCGCGGGCCACCACCCCGGCCCATTGCTCGCCCGTGATCCCGGCGAGATCCATCGGGGGCGGGGCGGTGAATCCTGCTCCGGGCGCCGGAATGGGGGCTGCTGCCAGGAGGAACAACGCCAGGGCCGGACCCGCAGGGAGCACCGGGCGGCAGGGGCGGGGGAAGGCAGGGCGGCGCTTGCTAGGGTGGGAAGCGGATCCGGACATGATGGGCCTCCGCGGCGGGCCCGTCGGCCAGGGCGACACCACGGACCCATGTGGCCCGGATGCACCCGGGCTCCTGGTCCCCGCGGAGGCGGCGGGCGCTTCGCCCGCGATTCTATCGGCGACCGGAAGGCACCGGAGACGGAGGGTGCGTTTCGATACCGAGGGGCGCACCGCGAACGAGGCCCGGCCCTGGGGGGGGGCACGGGCCTCGCTCGCTGCCTGGGCTCGCCGGGTCTTCGCCTACCGGGCGTAGAGCCCGGCGGGGGCGAACACCGCGGCCGGCCCGCCCGAGATCCCGACCGGCGGGATCTCCACCTTCACGGTCTGGCCGTCGATCCGGACCTCGACCTTGCCGGGCACGGCCTCGAGGCCCTGTTGGAAGAAGGGCGTCATCCCACCCGGAGCGCGTTCGACGCGCTCGAGTCCGCCGAGCTTCTCGAAACGGGTCTCGAACACATGTCCCCCGACCTCGATCCGGGACCCGGCCGAGCCGGCACCGGTCTCGATCTCGATCCAGGCCGACAACACCGGGGCCTCCGCGAACGGGGTCCCGGCGAAGATCCGGGGACCGAAGTAGGCGCCCACGGTGCGGTTGGTGGAGACGAACCCCATGACCTGGGGTGGCTTCCCCGCGTCGGGCTGGAACATCACCATCCCGGCCGGGGCGCTGCCTACCGGGGTGTGGACCATGCGGGCCACGTGCAGGATCAGGTCCGGCTGGGTCAGCCCCTTGCGGGTACAGGCCACCAGGTCGACGCCGCCCTCCCACGACATCCAATTCTCGAGCTTCACGACGACCTCCTTCCGAGGACGCCGCACTCTACTCCCGCCGGTGGAGGTGGGGGTTACGGAGCGAGGCGGTCGCGGACGGCGCGGATCCAGGCGGCCTTCTTGGGTTCGTTTCTGGAGAGGCGCTCGGCGAAGTCGCGGAAGTCGGGCACCACCGGTCCCGAGGTGAGGGTGGCGAGGGTCGGACGGAAGACCTTGAAGAGCTCGGCGAAGCCGAGCGAATCGGTGTCCACTCCGTCTTTCCGGGTGTCGAAGAGGTCCCAGAGGGCGTAGGCCACCGAGAGCTCCCGCTTCTGGCTGCGGGGAGGATCGATACTTTCGCCGACCTTGCGCCCTGCTTCGAGGTCGAAGCTGGTGGTGGGCGAGAAGGGCCAGGCGACCATCGGGGCGCCCGGGGAGAAGAGCAGCGCCCCCGAGACGAAGTTCGCCCATCCCTCGGAGAGCGCGAGTCCCGGTTCGGCCTCGTCCTCGATCTTGTGGGACCCGCCGAGACTCATGAGCACCACGCACTTGTCGCCGGTGATGGCGTGGCCGAGCTCGTGGGCGGCGGTCGCGTCCCCGTGCTCCCGGGCGACCTGCAGGTAGTGCCGGCCCTTCTTCTCGATCGGCGAGTAGTGGCTCCAGAAGGGGTCGCGGACGGCGTCGCCCGCGTAGGCATCCGGGTAGGGACCGTCCCGGAAAGGGCGGTTGAAGACGTGCAGCGGGCGAGGATTGCCGAACTTCACGCCCCAGCCGCGCAGGCGGTCCGCCCAGGCCTTCACCTTGGCCCGGAAGCCGGCGTCGCACTCGTAGAAGACGAGCCCCCGGACCGTGTCGTTCTCGACCGGATTCACCTCATGGGCGCAGGGAACGGTCTCGGGGTGGCCACCGGGGTGTTCGGCCCGGAAGTGGACGCAGGGCACCCTGGGCAGGGGATCGCTCCCGTGCGGCTTCTTCATGTGGACACAGGGGACCGTCCTGCGATGGCCCCCGCAGGGGCCGCTCCGGGTGGCATGGCGAGGGTCGGCGCATGGTGTCCACTCCTCGTGGCCGCCCGGATGCTCCTGGACCGGGGCGTGGAGGCAGGGGCCGTTCCCGCCCGGGTCGCCGTCGGGGTGATTCTGCGTCCGGTGCTCGCAGGGCCGGGAGAGGGTGTCGCCCTTGGGGTGCTGGAGGAACACCGTTCCCAGCTCGGCCGCATCCTGGAGCAGGCTCCTGGCTCCGGCTCCGATCCTGGCCATTCCGGAAGCGAGGGCCGGGGGCACGGAGATCTTGGGAGGAGCGGCCTCGGCGGAGGTCGCCGCGAGCGTCAGGGAGAGGCCGAGCAGGGCGAGTGGGGCAGGGCGCATGGAATCCTTTCGACCGGGAACACGGTAGCCCCTTGGTGTTCGCGATCGCTCTTGGGTCGCGGTCACCCGATCGGTACGCCCCCCACCCAGACGCCAGAGAGGGCCCCGGTCTCGTCGAAGGCCAGCACGTCGGCCCTCAGGCCGGGAGCCAGGCGCCCCCGTTCCTCCTCCAGGCCGAGCTGGCGGGCCGGCCCCTCGCTCATCAGGAATGCCACCCGCTCGGTCGAGAGGCCGAGCCTCCCCAGCAGGAGCCTCCGGAAACCCTCGGGGGGCAGCGAGGAACCGCCCAGGGTGCTCCCGAACAGGATCCCGGCCTCGTCCGGCCCGACCGCGTACTCGACCCCCCAATGGTGGTAGCGACCTTCGGGCATTCCGGCCAGGGGATGCCCGTCCGAGACCACCACGGCCCGGTCGCCGAGCTCGTCCAGGGCCAGCCGCAACATCACCGGGTGCACGTGCGCCCCGTCCGCGATCAGCTCCACCCGGGGACTCTCGACCAGGGCCGCGGCCGAGAGCCCGGGACG